>CAZYBU010000001.1:0-264005 GCA_964645775.1 uncultured Leptospirales bacterium
GTACGGTGGTGTGAGAGGACGGCGGGTGAAATAATCACCCGCCTCCTACTCGATTGAAAAATCCTTTTATATTGTTTAAAGTCCCATGAACTTTCGGGGTAAAAAGTCTTCCTGGTTGCCATAGGGGTCCCGGAATTCCTGGTCCCTGCGGAACACATTTTTGTCAGGATGGGTCTTGCCCCTGTGATCCAGGTATTTCATCAGTTCAAGGTTTACGTATTCAGGAACGTACACGTCCGCTTTCGCCAGGGCCTGTCGCAGAGAACGTACTGTATTTTTTCGATCACTATCCCGTTACGGCCATTGCTGACAAAGATACGACTGTCCTGGCCCTGCAAAAATCGATGATGCAGGGATTCCTTTCAGATAACAGGTTCAGGGAAGCTTTTATGAGTATTGTAATGTCTCGTATGAGGGCTTTAACGGAGAAACTTGTCATGGTCGGAGGATGTAATGTGGAAGAACGGCTCTTCCGGTTTCTCCAGTCCCAGTACGGGATGAATGAACAGATCTCCATGGATCTCCAGAAGAGAGAGGTGGCCCGGTATATAGGCACCACACCGGAGACCCTCTCCCGCCTGCTGAACAGGCTATCCGGCAGGGGCGTTATCCGTTGGAAAAAGGGAGAAGTTCAGGTCAACTGGGAACTCTGGCGCAAAAGACGGGTATAATGATCCCTTTACCCGGCCTTTCTGAATCTCCTGGCCAGGGCCCATGCCCCTCCCAGTGAAATGAGGAGCGTACCGAGCCATACGACCCAGATAAGGGGTTTCCAGGAGATGTCCACGATCAGCATGTCAGGCGGCTGTTCCTTGCCTGCTTCCGGTTCAATATAGAGTAGAATACGTTTACCCCCGGGGTCGATCTCTTTTACGATGATTTTCCTCTCTGTGCCTTTAAGTGTCTCTTCAACTGGAAGTTTCAGGCGACCCCGGATCGTGATGCCGGGACGGTAGAGCTTTCCGTTTATCTCCACTTCGGCAATAATGGTGGGGGTACCGGACTGCATGCCGCTGGTATCAAACCCTTTCAGGGTGACCCTGTTGCCGGCCAGGAGCACGGTCTGGTTCATGGAAAGCACTGCCGTGCTGTAACCTTCCTCTCCCGATCGGAACTGTTCAGGAGTGATGTATATGTCACCGGAAACATCGGACAGGATATAGGGCTCCCGGTAAAGGGAGCTGGTCTTCGGGTCCATATAATAGTCCATCGAAAAGGTCCGTTCCTTTCCCTTTCGTTCAAGTCTGAAATTGACCCCGCTTTTCTCCTCCCCTTCAAAACCGAGGAAGGTAAGGGTCATGTCCTCGATTTTGATCGGTTTATTCATCTGGAACCATTTCTGGATCGACTTAGCATGGAAGTTGGATGCGATGATACCGATTACCATGACAGCAACTCCCAGGTGCGCGATACGGGATGCCCGGTTGGACCTTCCGTGGCCCGGTCCCATCTCGTAGATGTTCTGGAAAAGAAGAAACAACGCTGTTATGGTGAAGAGATAAGCCACCCACTGGTCGGAGGAGCCGAGGTTGAAAAGGATTCCCAGGGCAAAGGCCATCAGGATGAAGATCAGGGTCCTGACGGTAAGCAATTTTGATTTCAGGCCGCCGATAGCCATAGTGGCCGCCATCATCATGAGAAGGATAATGATCCCGAAAGGAATGGAGAGTCGGTTATAGAAACTTGTTGTAACCGGCGAAGGATGTTCCGTGAAAAGTCCCGAAATGATGGGCATGGACGTTCCGATGAGTATAAGGGCCGCGTAGATCAGCAGGGTAATGATGCCAAAGAGGGTCAGCTGTTCCCAGGAAGTCAATGACAGCTCCGGTCCCTTTTCAGCTTCCGGGGCCCTGAGAACAAAGAGGACCAGGGAGACAAGGGCCAGGAAGGCGATGAAGAGTAAGAGTATAAGGGTCAGATTCGATTTGCCGAAGGAATGGACGGAAAAATCTGAGAGGATACCGCTCCGTGTCAGAAAGGTGCTGTAAAAAACCAGCAGGGCGTAGAGGATTGCAAGAATCAGGGATGTCCTGTGAAGCATTCTCCTGCGGCGAAAGAGAAGCATGGAATGAAACAGGGCCACTACCACAAGCCAGGGTATGAGAGAAGAATTTTCCACTGGGTCCCATCCCCAGTATCCGCCCCATCCCAGGACCTTATAAGCCCAGTATCCGCCCATGAATATTCCGATCCCCAGGCTTAGCATGGTAAAAAGGACCCATCCGTAGGTCCGTTCGATCCATTTGCCCCGGTCCCTTTTAACAAGAGCCGCCAGGGCATAGGCAAAGGGGACTGCGGCGGAGGCGTATCCGACAAAAAGGACGGGAGGATGGGCCACCATCCAGGGATCCATGAGAAGGGGATTCATGCCTGCTCCATCACCCGGGACCTGGCCCGGTTTAAGTTCCTGAGGATAGGCATTCCAGATAAATTCAAAGGGGCTGGTAATGAGCAGAACGATGATGATGAAGAACTGCATGAACATGAGGAGAGACATGACGGTCTGGTTGTACTCATCCTTTCGGCGAAGAACTACGATTGAAACAAAAGAGAGGAAGAGAAGCCAGAGAAGAAAGCTCCCTTCGTTACCTGCCCAGAAGGAGGAGACCCGGTACAAGATGGGCAGGTCAGTGGAGATATGGTTAAATACGTAGAGAAACCTGAAATCGAGGGAGATGAAGCTTGTCATGAGTATGGCAGAGGCTGTTATGACCAGTCCCGTGGTAGCCAGACTCGCTCCTTCCGCCACGCGCTGGCGGTTTTCCTGTCCATTCCCAAAGGATGATGCGATAAAGAAAATAAGGGAGAGCAGAGATGAAAAGAGGGAGAGTACCAGTATGATCTGTCCGTAATTGATGTGAGTCATGGTGAAGCGTCTCCTTCTTTCGTGTATTTGGAAGGGCATTTAACCAGTAGTTTTTCAGCCTTGAAGAGCCGGTTCACGGAATCATATCTTCCAAGAACAACAACCTGTTCCGCGTGTTCGAAATTGAGGGGCTTAACCCCTTCATGTTGTACCTGAAGTTCCCTGCCCTCTTTATCTTTCATGTGGAAGGTGAAATGCCCTTCTTCGTGCCGCGCAGGTTGACCCTCTTTAAGGGTTCCGATCACCTGGACAAACTCGCCTTCCCGTTCCATGGCCTCAGAGAAGGGGACGTAGGGTGTTACCAGATCATCCGAAAGAGAGAGGATGGCCACGATTATAAGGCCCAGGGTAGCGATAAAGATCAGGATATATTTTTTTTTCATCCTTGTTCCAAATTTTGTCGAATTCGCTCGGTTTTGCGGTCAAGGTGATAAAGGTAGAGGGCAATACCGGCCCAGGTTATGAGAACCACGGCCGTTACCACGTAGAGTGAAATATCGCTTGCGGCTCCTTCCTGTTCCGCGGCCAGAAGGGCCGGAAGTAAAGACAGAATGAGTATGGCATGTTTCATAGAAGCTCCCTCTCATCTTTACGTTTCTGAATCTCTGTCACCCGGTTTTTTATTCGCAGCAGGTATCCATATAATACCGTGAAAGAAAGGGTTGCGGCAAGTAGGGTGACTCGCATTTTGCTTTCCAGGTTAATCCTGCCTTCCAGGTTCACGACCGGATCGGGATGAAGGGAAGGATAGAGCCTGGGGATGATGAACGTGAAAAATGGGACCGTGATCATGGCTATGATCAGGTAAGAGGCCGTAATGTTTCCCCTTGTTACGGGATTTGTAAGGGATCCGCGCAGACTGAAAAAGGCGATGTATAACAGAAGCAGGATAATAATGGAAGTCTGCCGCGGGTCCCAGTTCCAGAAACTTCCCCAGGCCATACGGGCCCACACAGAGCCGCTTATAATGGCAAGGATAGTGAAAAGAATACCCAGGCCGGCGGAGTTAGCCGCCTTTTCGTCCAGCATGCTGTTTTTTCTCCAGAAGAGGTGGAGAAGGGAATAGGCACCTGCCACGAGAAATGCCAAAACCGATACCCACGCCAGGGGAACGTGAAAATAGAGGATACGGCTTGTTTCGCCCAGGATGGCCGCTCTGGGGGCCCAGAGGAAGGCCAGAATAACGGTGAGAGGCATAAGAACATAGACTGATCTAAAAATTATCATTCATCAAGCCAGAAAAGGGGAAACAACAAGTATGTCACCATGGTGACCAGAAAGGAGAAAGCAAGTAAAAAAAGAAGGGTCCTGTCCATGGCCGGCCTCCCTCCGAAGAGGTCCGTTGTCCTTTGAATCAGGATCCAGAGGACCGGTAGCATGACCGGAAAGGATATGACGCTTATGAGTCCTCCCCGCCCTCTGGCCCGGGCCACCAGGGCCGACATCACGGAGGTGATCAGGCCCAGAGAGAGCCATCCTGCCAGAAAAAAAGGGAAGGCCTCAACCGGATTTACCCGAACGTTCAGGAAAAAGAAAAAGGAAAAAAGGGTAACAAGGGTCAGGATTAAATAAATGAGCAGGTTAACGAGGAGCTTGGAAAGGAAGATAACGCCCGCCGGCTGGTGGCTTTTCAAAAAGAGGTCCGTACCCTCGTCGATTTCCCGGCTGAAGATATGCATCAGGCCGTTCATGGCGCAGAAGAAGAGGATGAGCCACAGGAGGAGGGCAAGTGTCATGGATGGAAGGGGTACGCCCCCGGCAGCCAGGCTGACGGAGAGTGTCATGACCAGGGAGAAGGCGGCGGCTATGCCCAGGCTCCTGGGATGCCGGAATTCAAGAGTCAGTTCCCGTTTGATGGAATCAGGCAGTTGTTTCATGGAGTTCAATGCGGGAACCACAGAGACCCGCTTCCTCTTCGTCGTTGGTGGCGAGAACCAGCACAAGAGATGGCAACCTTGAGTGAAGGTCGTGGATAAGAAACTCTTTCCCTTCCCGGTCAAGGCTGGCAGTCGGTTCATCCAGCAGTAGAAAGGACGGCTTTTTTGCCAGGGCCAGGACATACCGGAGCCTCTGAACCATGCCTGAGGAATAGTTTCGAACCTCCCGGTCCAGGCAGGATGAAAGACCCAGCTCCCGGCAGAGCCTCTCCCCTTCTTCCTGATATTCCCTTCCTGTCACGTAGATGATGTTCTCCCTTCCCGTAAGGTTGCCATAGGGAGCGTGCCCGGGTCCGGAGAAGCCGCAGGAGCGCAGAAACTCGTCCCGGCTCAATGGCTCTACTCCTCCGTGGCGAATTATGGTTCCCCTGTCGGGATTGACAAAGCCGGCAAGGATCATAAGGAGGGTGGACTTTCCGCTTCCATTGGGTCCTGTCACGGCGAGGGATTCGCCCTGATTGACCTTGAAGGTGAGGTCACGGAAGAGAAGGGGAGGGCGAAATGTTTTGGCAAGTTTCCGGGCTTCGATGAATTTCATAAAAACAGATTGATCCTCAGGCGCGCTGTGCTTCAATTAATGACCCGAAGCATTTCGGAGGAAGTGAGAATGTCAACACTTTATGCCGTTATACTGGCCGGAGGAACGGGCGAGAGAATGGGAGTCGGTTTACCCAAGCAGATTCTCGACCTTGGAGGAAAGGAGTTAATCAGATGGTCCCTGGACTGCTTTCTGTCCCTGGAGGAGGTGGAGAAAATTGTCGTAGTCATGGCCGAAGACTGGCTCGAGAAAATGGGAGATGTTCTTAAAGGTTTGGATACGGGCGGCCGTCCCCTCTCCCTGGTCCCGGGAGGAAACACGCGCAGGGAGTCTTCCTGGAAGGGAATAGACGCCCTGGCAGGGGACCGGAAGGGATTGGCATGCATCCATGACGCTGCCCGGCCTTTTGTGACACCGGAACTGGTAAGGAGATGCGCGGTGGAGGCCGGAAAGTGCGGGGCAGCCGCTCCCTATCTGCCGGTGACGGATACGGTTGCCATCATTGATGATGAGGGTTTTATCCGGGAGGTCCCGGATCGATCTTCCCTTGTTCTGGCACAGACCCCTCAGGTTTTCCGGTACGATCTTATCCGGGAGGCCCACCGGGAAGGATCTGAAAAAGGAATCGAGGTATCCGATGATGTCACCCTGGCCCTGATGGCCGGGCACAGGGTTTGCCGAGTCGAAGGAGAGGCGGGTAATTTCAAGATAACAACCAGGGAAGACCTGGAACGGGCCCGGTGGATTGCCGGCGGTGGGCAATTAGCTTGACAAAGAGCGTTTTATGCAAAGCATAGCAGATACTCTTGCTTTTTATGACTGGAGACTATACAGAGTAACATTCAGGAAGATTCACGTATGACCTTTGAAAACCGAAACACGGAGACTTTATCCAGCAGGACGTATGATGAGCCTGTTTATACATCCGGCCTGGCTGCGAAAAAGCTCGGTATCTCACCCCACACCCTCAGACTCTACGAAACGGAGGGCCTGATAATACCTTTCAAGACCGAGACAGGACGTCGCCTCTATTCTGATCTTGAACTGGACAAAACCCGAAATATACGCAGGATGATCAAGGAAGAGGGTCACATCTTCGAAGGCATCAGAAGGTTGATCGCCCTGGTGCCCTGCTGGAAAATCCGGGATTGTGGGCGGAAGGACAGAAATCAATGTAACGCCTGCAGGGAAAAAACCCGTCCCTGCTGGTCCACGGAAGAGAAATGTCTTCATTCCCTTCCCTCCTGCAGGTATTGTCCGGTGTACCAGAATATCATTAGCAGTGAAGACATCTATAGCATCATTAACTCATGAAATACCTTCTGACTCGAAACCCTGTTGCCCGAATAACGGAAGAGATTTCTTCCGGACTTTACCATGATGTCTTTGATCATATTACGGCTATTGAAAAGGAATTTGAAGATTCAAAAGGGGGCAGGATCGGGTTTCTCTGGGAGCATACTCTTCGTGTCGCTTCCCTTGCCCTGAAGATAGCGCGAAAGGAAAAGACGGACCTTGCGGCTGTCGCCCTTGCGGCTCTGTTCCATGATGCCGGTAAATTTTACCGGGGGACCTATCATTCCGATGATACGCCGGAGGAGGAAATCTCCCGAAACGTGGCCCTCAGAATCATGGAAAACCATAAAGTGAATACATCTCTCAGGGAGAAGGTTGCCGGGGCCCTGGATGCTCTCTACAGGGAAGGAGAAGAAAATAACGTCCTGGCCGATTGTATCCACGACGCGGATTTTCTAGATAAGATGGGTGTTCATGGTGTGGGGATTGTTTTCCAGAGGGCTGCACTCAGGGGGGATCCGCCCTCTGAGGTAATAACGCGAAATTTAAGTCGGGAGATGACGTACGCCCGTTCCGCCGTAGATATAATGCGTACGGCTGAAGGGCGGCGGAGGGCCGTAACGGCCGGCCGCGATTCGCTCCGTTTTTTCCGCCGCTATATTCGGGAGTTTAATGCGCTCGGTCTTGGAATCATAGAGGAGTCAAGACATAGAATTGATACAGGAGAGAAGGGCGAAAAAGCTGTAATTGTGCTGGTTTCATGGAAGAATTGTCCCCTGTGCGGGAAAAAAACCATTGAGAATTTCTCAAGCAGAGATGACGTAAAATGTGTTAAGATTTCAGCGACAATCGGCTGCTCCGGTTGTGATTACCGGGAGGAGGTATCCTTCTGCCGTCCGGAATTATCCGGTAAGAAGGAATAATCTGCCTCGTTAAAATCCGGGCTACCCTGATGCTATTACTGAATCGAAAGAAAAAGTATTGGTGCTCCATTTTTTGTTGACAAAAAGAAAGGAGAAAAAAATTGTATTTAGTTGCTTATATTATTAGCGTAGTATATGAACAAGTCCCCTGTCCGGGCGCTTGTTTTCTGCCTGTGCAGCGATAAAAAACCTCAAAGAAAAGGTTGCTTATATGAATAACAAGACTACTAGAAGAGATTTTCTTAAAATCTCAGGAGCCACCATCATTGGAGGTGCTGCCGCTTATACCGGTATTCAGCATCTGAATCCTGAGGAGGCGCATGCGAATGATAAGGGAGATGTCATTGTACCCTCATTCTGCGAAGTCTGTTTTTGGAAATGCGGGATCCTTGCCCATAAGAAAAATGGAAAGATCTATAAGATAACCGGGAATCCAAACCATCCCATTTCGAATGGAATGCTCTGCCCCAGAGGCGTGGGTGGTCATGGGCAGCTAGAAGATCCCGACAGGTTGAAAAAGCCCCTTATCCGTGTGAAAAAGAACGGGAAGGATATGTGGAAGCCTGTCTCCTGGGACGAGGCGCTAGAGTATACCGCAAAAAGACTTATTGAACTTCGAGATAAATACGGACCCGAGCAACTGGGTTATTTCTCCCACGGTTTTGGCGCCACCTTCTTTAATAACCTGGTGAAAGCGTACGGTTGCGGCCATAACGCTCATCCATCCTATGATCAGTGCCGCGGTCCCAGGGACGACGGGTTTATCCTTACCTTTGGTGATACGCCCGGTTCACCGGAGAAGATTGATCTCCAGAACGCAAAATGCGTGGCCTTCATCGGTTCACACCTGGGAGAGAACATGCATAACTCGCAGGTGCAGGATCTTTCCATAGGTAACAGCAGGGGAGCGGTCTTTATTACCGTTGACCCCAGGAAATCGATTATCGCCACCAAGTCGAAATACTGGTTACCCATAAAGCCGGCCACGGACATGGCCCTGCTTCTGGCCTGGGCTCACGTCATGATAAACGAGGGCATTTACCAGAAAGAATTTGTAGCGAAAAACGTGGAAGGGTTCGAGGCTTTCAAAAAACACGTCCAGAAGTACACGCCGGAATGGGCCGCGAAAGAGACGGACCTTGACGCTGAAGATATCAGAAAAACGGCGCGTGAACTGGCAAAAGCTGCCCCTGCGGCCCTGATTCATCCGGGACGACACGTAACCTGGTATGGAGATGACGCCCAGCGTTCAAGGATGATAGCCATCCTGAACGGGCTTCTTGGCAACTGGTATCAGAAAGGCGGATTCCATAAGACAGCCGGGGTAACCATTCCTCCTTATAAACTGCCTGCCTTTCCTGATCAGAAGATGCTGCATAACTCCGACACGGAGAAGTATAACGCGGTGACACATCACCTCCGCACACAGGCCGTTGTTGACGCCTCGATTCCCCGTAAGAATGAGCCGTATATACACTCATGGTTCGTTTACGCCAGTAACCTGCCGATGACCATGGGTAACACCGAGTATATCTACGACGTAATGAAGAAACTCGAATTCTCCGTCGTGGTCGATGTCATGCCGGCCGAGGTAACCGGTTACGCGGATGTCGTTCTTCCGGAATGTACCTACCTGGAGAGATACGATGATCTGCATGCCGGCGCTTTTCGGACTCCCTTCGTGGCCATCAGACAGCCGGTTGTCGATCCTATGTACGACAGCAAGCCGGGCTGGTGGATCGCAAAAAAACTGTCCGAAAAAATGGACAAGGTGCTTGTAGAGATGGGGAGGGAGAAGGAATTTGAGAAATACTTCCCCTGGAAAGACATGGAGGATTACATTAAAACACGCCTTTCCGAAGTCGGACTTCCTTTGACGTACCTCAAGTCCAAGGGTGTCTATGCGATGAATCCCATCAAGATGTATGAGAAACCGGCTAAGCTGAAGTTCGAAACTCCATCTGGGAAAGTAGAGTTCTACAGCAAGCAGTTGGCAAAACACGGGTATGATCCCATGCCAGTATTTAAGAAGCATCCCGAACCTGAAAAAGGATTCTTCCGACTTATAAACGGACGGTCGCCCGTTCACAGCTTTACCCGCACAGTCAACAACAGGAGACTTCTTAAACTCTTTTCCGAGAATGAGCTCTGGGTCAACACGGAAGTGGCGAACGGTCTGGGTCTGAAACAGGGTGAGTATGTTTCACTGGTAAACCAGGACAACGTGAAATCAGGAACCATTAAGGTTAAGGTAACCGGTCGTATCCGGAAGGACTGTGTTTACATGGTTCACGGTTTTGGCCGCGAGGATAAGCGTCTTGAGGCGAGTTACAATATTGGTATTAACGATAATCGGCTGAATACCCACCTGAGTATGGACTCTATCATGGGAGGTACGGGATTCAGAAACAATTTCGTGAAGATAGTCAGATCCTGAGGTTGGGGTAACCCGGGATAATCTCTGAGATAAGGAGCAAGTGATAATGTCACATAAAGCCATATATTTTGATGCGAGTCTTTGTGTTGAGTGTCTCGCCTGCCGGGGAGCATGCAGAAGCGAGTATGAACTCGATTATGATCAGGATTACCTACTGTTCAGGTCAAAGGAAACCGGTGAATATCCCAATGCCCAGTATTCGATCTGCCGGTATTCCTGTAATCATTGCCAGGATGCTCCCTGCGTGACAGCCTGCAGTACCGGTTGTCTCAGTAAGGACCCGCAAACGGGTATGACACAGGTTGAATTCGAGAAGTGTTCAGGCTGTGGTTATTGTGTTACGGCCTGTCCTTATGATTCCGTCTGGCTGCATGACGGATTTGTAACCAAGTGTGTCGGATGCAACGAACGAATCAAGAACAAGCTGGAGCCCTCCTGCGTTGAAGTTTGCCCCACGAAGGCTCTCGAATTCGGTGACTGGTCGGCCATGGTTAAGAAGGGAGAGAAACGGGTCGAGCAGATAAAAGAACTCTATCCGAACGCAAACCTCTATGGCAAGGAACAGCTTAACGGTCTGCACCTTGTCATGGTTCTCCAGGATAAACCGGAGACCTTTGGACTCGCAATGAAACCTGAGCAACACGCCGGTGTCTTTGGAATAAAGGCCTGGCAGATGGCCATTCAGCCTCTGAGTCTTGTCGGTGTTGCGGGAGCGGCAGTTGCGGTTGGTGGTATGTACAGGTTTGCCAGAAAAAATCATGAAAAGGAAATGGAAGAACTCTATGGAGGGCATGAATAGTGTGCCCTGTTTCTGTTATATGCATGGATGAAATCATTAGGAGGATCCGATGAAAATAGAAGGGGATAGACAGATACGGCGTTTTTCAAAGGCCCAGATAGTATGTCACTGGCTCTTTGCCGGAAGCTTTCTTGTGCTTGCCCTGACAGGTATTATGATCATGATACCCCAGTTGCACTATATAACCCGGGGAGGGGTGACACGCATTATTCACCGCATAGCGGCCGTGATATTCATTTTGACACCTTTTATTTATTTCTTCACCGACAGAGAAGGATTAAAGGCCCTGGTGAAGGAGTCATTTACATATGACAAAGACGATATCCAGTGGGTGATGCCAAAAAATGTAATAAAGTATCTCTTTGGCAAGGCGAAAGAGATGCCACCCTCAGGAAGGATGAACGCAGGGGAGAAATTTCACCATGCAATCATTATTCTACTCTGGTTCCTCCTGATAGGAACAGGTATCATCCTTTGGATCGGGAAGGGAGGAGCATTTGATCCTCTTTTCTATTCAATCGTACTTATGCTCCATGACTTGGGCATGGCTGCCGGGATGGCCCTGACTGCGGGACATATATACTTCACCTTCGTTTACGGCGCTCTACCCGGCATGGTTACCGGATATATGCCGGAATCCGCCGCTAAGCTCGAGCATATCAAATGGTATAATGAAGTAAAGGATACCCAGATGGAAGAGGCCTGACCCTGTAGATTAAGGTATCATTGCTTGATAATAAAAGGTGAGACATTTCTGTCTCACCTTTTATTAGGTATTATCAAATTGAGAATCGATCGCGAATCCACGCTGTAACTTTCACTGCATCGTTACGGGAAAAGCGGGGAATCTCAATGTCTGGAAGGGGAAGGTCTGTGCATAAAGCTTCCATCTCATAATCAGCACGAGAAAAGAGTGGTTCTTTTTCCGGGTCAGAGAGTACCTCGATACGCGGTATTTGATATTCCTTGAAGCCTTCAATGATAACAATATCCATGGATGAGAAGAACATGCCTGCAATGAGAACGGGGTCCTGTGTATCGGGGTTATCCATAATGATCCCGATGTTTTCCGGTCCCAAAATAGCAACCCTTTCTGCCCCGGCCACCCTGTGTCGGTAGGAGTCTTTACCAGGCTGGTCAAGCTCGATATCGTGATGGGTGTGCTTTATTGTCCCTACCCGGATGCCTTCAATTTTCAGGCTATTGATGACCTTTTCAATGAGAGTGGTTTTACCTGATCCGGAATGTCCGACAAAAGCAACAATAGCGGGTTTCGTCATAGTAATACTCCTGCTGGTCTGTACCTGTCTGCTTTATTACAGGACTCAGGGCAAGAAAAATTCTTGACCATATAGCTGAAACTATCTAGACTGAAATATATAGAAATAATAAACCACGCAAAAGTGATTAGATAGATTGTTGATGTACTATTATGACTTGTGGTTTTATTAGAAATTCTTGAAAAAATTTAAATGTCGAATACAGGGTTGCCAGGATGAAAAGAGCTCAACAGGGTACACTTGAATGCAGTGAAGCTAAGGAATATGTGATTGATGAAAAATTTCTTGAACCGATCTATACCATAGGCATTGCCGCACGTAAGCTCGGTATCTCTGTTCATACCCTTAGATTGTATGGAGCAGAAGGACTTATAGTTGCTTATAAAACCGAAACAGGAAGAAGACTTTATGCTGATCTTGAGATTGAGAAGGTAAAGTGCATACGCAAGATGATACAGGAAGATGGTCTAAATTTTGAAGGTATTCGGAGGATACTGGCACTGGTCCCCTGCTGGAAACTCAGAGAATGCGGGGCCAGTAAAGAAAAAAGATGCCACGCCTTTGAAGAAAGGACACGACCATGCTGGGCCACGGAAGAACGATGTCTCCAGCCCCTCCCATCCTGCAGGGACTGTGCCGTTTATCAGAAACTTGTCAATTGCCGGGATATTCAGAGGTATATTTTTCAGTCATACTAAGAAGCATTATCTTACTGGGCCTTGAGAAGCTGGTTCCTGGTCATCTGGGATTCGAGTATACCTTCTCTAATAATCATGCAGCCTTCAATAAATTTCGTATTGGCTATCCGGTAGTATACCTGTTGCCCCTCTTTTCTCTCCAATACGGCCCCCTGATTACGAAGAACCCTGAGGTGCTGGGAAGTGTTCGGCGTTGATATTTCCAACTCTGTGGCCAGTTCTCCCACAGAGTACTCTCTGCTTTTGAGGAGCCAGAGAATCTGAAGCCGTTTCTCGTTAGCCAGGGCACTGCAAAAATCTGAATGAATTTTAAAAATCTGCTTTTCATCTTGTGTGAACATGGTTGATTACCTATATAAAGAACTTATTATTTATTATGCATCTAAAATGGTTAATTATAGGAAAATGTCAATGACAAAGTCAAAGATGCGACAATTTATTTAATACATATTTCATTATTTACGAATACGACAGCTATGGCAACTTTAGCTGTTGATTGAAAAAAAGTAAAGTACTTTACGTAATATAGGGCGAAACCTGATAAATCATTAGAGAAAACCCCTACATAAAATCGTGAGGATACTGTGAAAATAATCATTACAGGACCGAAAGGTTCAGGAAAATCCACAGCAACCCGGTTTCTGAGTGATCTTCTCGGAATCCCCGCAGTGGATACAGACCATCTGATCGAAAAACTGCACACAGAGGAAAAGGGTGAAAGCCTGAGCTTCCGTGAAATATACAACGTGTATGGAGAAGATTGGTTTCGTGGACTTGAAGAAAGAGTCTGTGAAGATTTGAACAGAAAGGATTGGCTGTGCGTTGCAACGGGAGGGGGGACTCTCTATAGACCACAGGCACGCAGGCTTCTCCTGGATGGATCTCTCCTTTTTCTTCTGAAAGGTAACGATGAAGTTCTATGGAAACGAATGAAAGCAAATGGGCTACCTGTTTTTCTTCAGGGTAAAGAGGGTTTTAATCTCTACAGGGAACGTAACCGGACACTATATGATGTGGCTGAACGATATAGTGAAGGCGAAGTTGACGTGACAGACCTGAGTCCCGAAGAGACGGCTGAAGATCTCAGGGAGATGATCGATGCTGCCGTGATAAGGAGGTCGAAAAGACCCAATACCTTTGGAGAGCTGGTACGAATAACGACCTTCGGTGAAAGCCACGGAAGGGCGCTGGGAGTTGTCCTGGATGGACTGAAATCCGGTATGGCTATAGATGAAGATCTGATCCAGCATGAACTGGACAGAAGGAGACCGGGTCAGAGCAGTGTAACGACACGTCGTGACGAGAAAGACAGGATAGAAATACTCTCCGGAATTATGGATGGAAAGACGACGGGAACTCCCCTTTGTATGATTATTTATAACCATGATCAGGATTCATCAAAATACGAGGAGTTGAAAGACCTTTTCAGGCCGGGTCACGCTGATTATACCATCTGGAAAAAATTTGGTGTCCGGGATCACAGGGGTGGCGGCCGAAGTTCCGGAAGGGAAACAGTCAGCAGGGTTGCCTCAGGAGCTGTAGCAAAGAATATGTGTCAAAATAAAGGGATCACGTTCTTCGCCTTTTCCGAAGAGATCGCGGGAATCCGTGGAGAAAAGGAAGATCTTTCAGCTATAGAGAAAAACGATGTACGAGCTGCGGACCCGGAAGCCGCTGAAAGGATGATACAGGCTGTCCAGGAGGCCCGTTCCCGGAATGACTCGGTGGGGGGTGTGGTAAAATGTATAATACGGGGAGTACCTCCAGGACTGGGAGACCCGGTATTTATGAAACTGGATGCCCGGCTATCTCTGGCAATGATCTCTATCGGCGCTGTTAAGGGTGTTGAATTTGGTTCGGGATTTCTGGCAGCCCGCTTGACGGGAAGTCAAAACAATGATGAAATGACGCCTGAAGGATTTCTGGAAAACAACGCTGGCGGGGTTCTGGGAGGTATCTCCACCGGAGAAGACATTGTGATGAGACTGGCTGTTAAACCCACACCTTCCGTGGCCCGGCAGCAGAAGACAGTTACTACTAATGAAGCTCCGGTAAACGTAGAGATAGAAGGGAGACATGATCCCTGTATTCTTCCCCGAATCATACCTGTGGTGGAATCCATGGCCGCGCTTGTTATCCTGGATGCTCTGATGATGCAGAAAGCCCTGGGACAGGCAAATGAAGATTTTTAACGAGATACCGGAAAACAAAAATACCTTTTTAAACCCCTGTATAACAATCGGGACATTTGATGGTGTCCACCGTGGGCACCAGAAGGTCTTTGAAGGGGTACAGAACATGGCCAGACGTAAGGATGGTGAACCTCTTGTGATAACCTTTGCCAATCATCCCAGGGAAGTCCTTAACGGAAAAGAGAGGGTCCGTTTATTGACTGCTCGGGAAGAGAAACTTAATGCCATCTATCACAGCGGTATTGACAATATCATTGAACTGACATTTACCAGGGAGATGTCCGACATGCCTGCCGGAGAATTTCTTCGGGATATTCTTGTTAAACGACTGGATGCCAGGGGACTTGTACTGGGATACGATAACGCTTTCGGAAAGGACCGTCAGGGAACCGGTGATTTTGTCCGTAGTCTTTCAGACACGTATAAAATCGATGTGGAGACTGTTGAAGAACTTTTTATTGATGGTCGTCCCGTATCATCTACCTGGATACGGGACGAACTGGCGAGGGGCAACATGGAGATCGTGGCCGAACTCCTGGGACGGGAATACACTCTGAGGGGGCATATCGTCCGTGGAGAAGGAAGGGGGCGGGACCTCGGTTTTCCAACGGCCAATCTCCAGGTTCACGAAGAAAATAAGATTATACCGCGGGATGGAGTCTATGTTGTCCGGGTTCTTCTTGATAATTTCACGGTTAAGGGAGGGATCTGCAATATCGGTTCTCGACCCACCTTCGGTTCAGAGCAAAAAACCGTTGAGATACATATCCTGGATTTTTCCGGTCAGCTATACGATGTGGATATCCAGATTGATTTTTATCACAGGCTCCGGAACGAATTTTCCTTTCCTTCATCGGAGGCCCTCATACGACAGATTAGACGAGACCAGAAAAAGGCGGAAAAACTTCTGGAAGAACATGGAATAGCCGACTAAGTTTTTCTTGACAGATGATATTATGTGACATAATACTTTAATCGGTTTTCTGGACAGGGTGATTATGTATTTCGGTGAGTTTCTGATAGAGAAGGGCTGGATAGATATAGATCAGCTTCAAAGAGGATTGGAGATACAGAAGGCGAGTCGTTACCGCCCCATAGGAAAAATCCTGAGTGATATGGGATGTCTCGATCTTTCTACGCTGGATGATCTTCTGGATGAATATATGTTGCGATGCGCTGAACGCCTCGCCAGTCAGCCCGATCTCAAGAACTTTCTGTCTAACTGATCATTCCCATTCAATTGTACCGGGCGGTTTTGATGAAATGTCATAGACGACACGGTTAATACCCTTTACCTCATTGATGATCCGGTTAGACATGAGTCCCAGCAGTTCTCTGGGCAGATAGGCCCAGTCAGCCGTCATGGCATCGACAGAAGTTACGCCCCGGATGGCGATGACATTTTCATAGGTCCGGTTATCTCCCATGACGCCAACGGAACGGACAGGAAGAAAAACAGCAAAAATCTGCCAGAGCTCCTCATAGAGTCCTGCTCGCCGGACCTCCTCAATAACAATTTCATCCGCTTCTCTCAACATTCGAAGACGCTCATCGGATATCTCTCCAATGATACGGATTGCCAGGCCCGGTCCGGGAAAAGGGTGTCTTTGTATAAGCTCGTCGGGCATGCCGAGGACCTTGCCGAGTTCACGGACTTCATCCTTAAAGAGTTCCTTGAGCGGTTCTATTACTTTACCTGATTTAATAAGTTTCAGAATCTCCGGCACTCGGTTATGATGGCTCTTAATAGTATCCGAAGGTCCCTTTGTGGAAACAGATTCAATAACGTCAGGGTAGAGAGTTCCCTGGGCAAGGAAATCAAACTTACCGAGCTTTTTAGCCTCCTGCATAAATACAGCGACAAATTCACGGCCTATGATTTTACGTTTCTTCTCAGGATCGGAAATACCACGAAGTTTTTTTAAAAAACGTTCGGAGGCGTCGACGTGGATAAGGTTGAGTTTATACCTGGAACGGTAACGTTCAACCACACGTTCCGCTTCGTGATTGCGAAGAACACCGTTGTCAACAAATACACAGTAGAGTCGGTCACCTATTGCACGATTAATGAGAAGAGCAGTAACTGATGAATCGACGCCTCCGGAAAGACCCAGAAGCACAGTTCCTTCGCCTACCTGTTCCTGAATGGCTGCAACAGCTGAATCTATAAAGGATTCCATTGTCCAGGTTCCGTGGAGTCCGCAGATATCAAAGAGGAACGTGCGGAGAACGTCCATTCCTCTGAGAGTATGTGACACCTCAGGGTGAAACTGTACTCCGAAAACACGGGCTTCCCGGTTTTCGATAACCGCGATCTCGGCGTTGTCTGATGAAGCCGTTACAGAAAAACCTTCAGGTAAAGTGACAACCTTGTCACCGTGGCTCATCCATACCTGCTCCCTCTCATCCATTCTTTGTAATAGATTCTCCCTGTTGCGGCAGTTAATCATTGCCCGGCCATATTCTCTGGAATGGGCCCCTTCGATAGTTCCATTGAAGGCGTCCACTATCAGGTAGAGACCGTAACAGATACCGAGAACCGGTATTCCCAGGTTAAAGACTCCCTGATCAACCCCGGGGGCGTTCTTTTCGTAGATTGATGACGGCCCGCCGGAAAGGATCAGGGCCGAAGGGGATTCTCCACGTATCTCATCCAGTGGTGTATGAAAAGGTAGAATCTCTGCGTAAACATTCAGCTCCCGAATACGCCGGGCGATAAGCTGGGTGTACTGGGACCCGAAATCGAGAATAATGACACGTTCATCGGGAATATGGACTTCATGGTCGATCACATTAATTCTCCTCTCGTTGAATGAAGGCCCGGTACCCCTCCTTCTTAAGACGATCATTTTTCTCCCCGATAGTCTCCTTCCATTTTGTCCGGTAGGCTGCCAGTTTTTCCTCAATGGATGGATCGCTGATGGAAAGGATGGAAAGGGCGTATAAAGCGGCGTTGGCTCCCCCTGATTTACCGGCGGCCATCGCTCCAACAGGCATACCGGATGGCATCTGCACGATGGAAAGGAGTGAATCGAGTCCTCCAGACATATTTGTTTCTATGGGAATACCGATGACCGGAAGGGTTGTATGAGCCGCTACAACACCCGGAAGATGGGCTGCGCCACCTGCGGCTGCGATTATCGCCTTCATTCCACGGTCCCGTGCGGAGGAAACCCAACGGGCTGTCTGTTCCGGTGTTCTGTGAGCCGAAGAAACAATGCATTCAAACTCAACTTCGAATTCTTCAAGGATTGTGAAGCACTTTTCTATTCGGGGGATGTCCGAGTCGCTTCCGGTAATGATTCCGATGGTTGGCATGGGTCGTCTCCTTATAAACCTGATGATATGAGACAAAAATGTTAGAGGTTTTTGTCAATAATGAATTGCCAGCTTATTGACTATTATGGAGTAATATTCTTGACGTACCTCAACCATGCATGGTTTATTTTAAAACAATTATTAAGTAATTACTAAAAACGGATCATTACATGCAGTACATTATTTTTGCATTTGTTCTACTGATCGGTATCGCGGTGTTCGCCTATATCCGTGTATTCAAAACAACTCGGATACTCCATAAGGCCGAAGAGCTGATGGAACAGGAAGAGTACGCCAGGGCAAGTGAACTGGTTCGAACACTTCTGGAAAAGGATAGAGAGAATGTGCAGGCAAGGTTCATGCGAGCCCAGCTTCTTATGCGCCAGAACCAGTACCTTATGGCCATATCGGAACTTAATACTATTCTCGGGATAAACGATTTCAATAAGTACGTCCGGGAACTGGATATACATTACCTGCTGGCTGACCTGTATAATAAAACGAAGAACTGGCAGAAAGAGATAGAATCGTACCGAATTATTCTTAATTACAATCCGGAAGACGTGAACGCTAACCAGCGTATTGGACAGGCTTATTACCGGCAAAAGAACTACAAGGGGGCCTATGAACACTTCGGAAGGGTCCTGAATCAGCAACCGGGCATGAAGGACCTCTTTCAGAAATATGGCGTTGCTTCATACATGGTATCGGACTACGAAAACGCTGAGAGTTACCTTACCCGTTCACTTGACATTGAGGGTGACCGCTCTGAAGCCCAGTATTATCTTGGCAATATTTTCAAGATGAAGAAAGATTATGATAATGCTCTCTCTTTCCTGGAGAAAGCCTCAAAAAACAGAGACTATATGCTCAATAGCCTTTATCGTATGGGTGAGATATATTACGAAAAGGAGGATTATGATAAGGCTATAGACATAATGGAGGATGGCATTAAGCTTCTGAAAGACAGGGATGAGGAGTCCCATGCCTATAGATATCTTCTTGCGGAGTGTTATGAATACAGGAACATGATCAAGGAAGCAATGCATCACTGGGAAAAGATTATACAGGACAACCAAAATTTCAGAAGCACCCGTATGAAACTCGACTCTTACCGGAATATAATCGAGGATGAAAACTTCTCTTATCTGTTCACCCACAGTATAGAAGATATTCAACCGGCGATTATGGAAATGATCGCATCTTTGAATTATAACATCATATCAAGGGAATACCAGAACCAGAATGAGTATCTCTATAAGGCATACAATACGAAGAGGATTAACGATCCTCCTGTACTTTTTTACTTTTCCAGGACAACACGGGAAATTACGGAAGGGGAGATTATCAATTTCAGCAAGATGGTGAGCAGGGAGAAATGCAAGAGCGGGATTTTTATCACCACATCAAAATTCAGCCTTCGCGCGAAATCGAGCGCGGCCAATCGGGGAATTGAACTCTACGGTTCCGAGTTTGTCAGCAAAATGACAGAAAAATACATTTCCAAGATTCGAAAAGCTCAGATTAAACCGGAGAAACGGTAAAACACCAATGAAAATGATAGTCCGACTGACAGCAGTCATTTTGTGTCTTCTCACAGCGGTATCCTGCACCCGAACGCCGCAGGAAAAATTTCAACAAAGTATTAAACGATTTAGCGAAGGGGATCATAAGGAACAAGAAGGCGACCCCTGTTCATTTCTGCTGCGACAGATGCTTCAAGCTTCTTGCGATGAAACTGTTTCGGAAAAATCCCGGTATGTTCATGGAGACGTTCTTATTGAACCATCGGATAATGGATCATCCTGGACACTGATTGGGGAACGAAGGGTTACTCTTGATCCGGATGATCTAAAAATTGAAAATGTGCGATATGCCCATACGGGAAAACAGCGCACCCTTATCACAACGACAGAGAAATTAAGGGCCTATTCCAG
Source organism: uncultured Leptospirales bacterium (assembly GCA_964645775.1). Taxonomy (GTDB): domain Bacteria; phylum Spirochaetota; class UBA4802; order UBA4802; family UBA5550; genus CAZYBU01. Next base: position 20,222 of record CAZYBU010000001.1, read on the forward strand.
TGAAACAGGAGAAGCTCTTTCTGTCCCGGAACTCCCTGAAGGGGAAAAGCCGATTTCTGCCATAAGCCATGGAGGAGTCATCTATCTTTACGCAGGTACGGGCCTTTACAGAAAAAGTGAGAGAGAGGAAGGCTTCTCGCTTTTGAACGAAGTTGATGTCAAACCGACGTACTCGAAATCCTTTATCGTGGTTCTGGCAGCGAAGGGTGACTACCTGGCCCTGACGGCGGGTATAGCGGGAAGCTACAGATGCGCCGTGGTGGATTTGAAAGAGGAAAAACCGGTCCTCTCCGGTCAGATACTTGCAAGCTCCATCATGAGGCTGAAGGATTCATCACTTGTCTGTGTGAAAGGGACGTCAGGTGACTGGAAACTGACCGAAGTATCGTTTCCGGATGGAGATAGCCGTGTTGTGCGAACATTTGACGACCTGAGGGACCTGATACTCTATCCGGAGGGTTATATCTATATAAACAGTGATGGCCTCTATTATGCTGATGGAAAGGAATGGTATTCACCACTGTCTTTATGGATGAAACCTCTGGCGGATGGACGCCTCCTGGTTCGAGGAGAAACAGAAAAACATATCTGCAACCGGGGGAGACTTCAGCAGGGAATCAACACCATCCTTACTTCAGCCCGGGGATACAGGGAAAGATGTATCGGAGGCAAGAAGGAGAAGTAACTACCTGTATTGAATTCGGAAAACCTCTTCCCGTTCAAGTTCCATAAGTCCATCACCTGTAATAAGCTCAACCTTAAGTCGAAAAGGTATCTCCCTGCAGCAGAGGTGGCCAGGAGGCACAGGCTGATGGAGTTCACGGCCAAGGAACTGTTCCAGAAGTGTCCCAACCAGGGAGAAGCCGGATACCCGGCCATTATGATAGTCGATCCGTTCGGGAACAAAACGGGAATTGTCGGATGGATCAATAAACCATACTTTTAGATTATCCCTTTCGTATTCCCGGTTTACTCTGAAGGAAAAGCATAAGGTATCCCCCTTGAAATAGAGGTAGTTGCAGAGGTCCTGCAGGGTTCCGCCTCTGTTGTAGGGATCAAACGTAAAGACAAGTCTGTGATCTGTTATGGTGCCTTCACTGTTTATTGAGGAACCCACTTCAAGGGTTCCCAGATATTTATTGCCGGTACAGGAAAACATTGCGAGCAGGACAAAAAGGGAGAGTCCCCGAATGATAGTTCTCAATTCAGTATATCCCCATATTCAGAGGTAATAATCCTTTCATCTTGACAAATTCTGAGTCTACAGATATTGTTATCCAGGATCATCTGCATGATACAGAAGATCCTGGAAGAGTGTCCAATATTTTTTTCGTTGCTCTTAAGATACTTAATACGGTATAGAGAATAGATATGGAAAAGTCGCTAATCAATGTTGGAGTTGCCCAGGTTAAGCAGGCATCATCCCCAACCGTTCTACGAACCATCCTGGGCAGTTGTGTCGGGATCTGTATCTATGACAGAATAAAGAAGATAGGCGGGCTGGCCCATATCCTTCTCCCCTCCGACACGTCCGGCGGCAAGAATCCGGAAAAGTACGCAGATTCGGCTATTCCCCTCCTGGTAGAAAGGATGCTCAAGGAAGGTTGCAAGAGAGAAAACATGTCGGCCAAGATTGTCGGGGGCGGATCCATGTTTAAATTTGAGGCGAGCGCCGGTCTTGGTCAGATAGGAGAAAAAAACGTAAGTGTGACAAAGGAAATTCTCGAGAAGCACCGGATACCTCTGCTGGAGGAGGATACAGGGGGCAACGCGGGAAGAGTAATCGATTTCTTTCTTGAAGACGGCCGACTCAAGGTAAAGGCTTCGGGGAAAGAAAAAATATACTACAAGGTCTAATAACCGGCCGGAGAGTTCAATGCAAGAACATATTAAGCAGAGAATAGAATCTATAGTCAACAATCTCCAGCAGCTTCCATCCATTCCGGATGTGGCTACAAAGATTATTAATATGGTCAACGATCCGGATGTCTCCTTCAAGGCAATTGCCGAAGAGATTTCAAAAGACCAGGCCATGACCACGAACATCCTGAAGCTATGTAACTCGGCATACTATAGTATGGGCAAGGAGATAACTTCCCTGGACCGGGCCATCGTTACTCTTGGTTTGAAAGAGATAAAGGATATCGTCATGCTGGTGGCAACAAAGCCGGTACTGGACAAGTTTGTTATAGGCTATGATCTTGCTAAGGGGGACATGTGGAAACAGGGGGTGGTGGTTGCTAACATGGCAAAAAAAATCGCCCTCCATATCAAACGTAAGGACATTTCAGACGTTGTTTTTACCGGAGGAATCATCCATAATGTGGGCAAGGTCGTGTTGGCCCTTTTCGTTCAGAGCACTTTCGATGATATCATGAAGGCCGTGGAGGAGAAGGGAATCACATTTCTGCAGGCTGAAGAAGAAATTATGGGATTTAATCACCAGCAGGTGGGAGAGAAGATTCTGGAGAAATGGAAATTTCCCCAGGTCCTGCGTTCTATTGTCCGTTATTACCAGGAGCCGGAGAACGCTCCGGCGGAGCATCAGGTGGAAGTATCTATTGTCCATATCGCTAATGTAATCACTCTGATGGCCGGTATCGGAGTGGGAAGCGATGGTCTCTATCATCAGGTCAGTCCCTTTGCGCTGGAAAAGACCGGTCTTACAGACCAGGACATACAGGAATTCTATGGTCGGATACCGGAGAGCCTCAATCAGGTGAGGGAGCTTCTGTAATTATCCTATGCACCTGATAAAACCTTGCCCCCGATGTGGAACCCGCGTCAGATTCCCCATCGATGAAGGAATAATACAGGTAACCTGCAGGTGTGGAAATAGTTTCAGGGCAGATCCGGATGATCCCGCTCTTTACCGGGATGGGAGATTCGATTTGGAGGGTAAGAAAAAGCCCTCCCCCTTGAAGAAGATTATACCTGACAGCCGGACTTTGCGAAAACTGCCTGGCCGGATCGTTAACTCATTTCTGAATCTCAAATATGACACGCAGAATCTTCCACTTTTAACAGACCGGGACAGGTTTATGGTCATTATTCGTCTTGTTGCCGTGGGGACTCTGCTCTTCCTGATTATATTTACTCTTCTCTGGATTCTGTTTTAACGGTAGTGGATGAAAGGCGTATGTACGTAAACGACCCCTCTTCCTATTATAAGTCAGAACATGAGACTCTCGGATGGGAGGTTACGGTGTCTATGATGCTGGAAGAGGGTAGTTCACCCTGCCGGAATCTTTTGGCTGAATCTGCAACTTTCGGGTATTTCCTTGCTCGCTTTCTCCGTGAAAGGGGTGTGGCAAATGGAGGGCATTTCTTTGAGTTGGGGGGAGGATACGGCACTCTCGCCAGGGATCTTAAACGGGTATTTCCTGACACTGGACTGAGAATGATGGACATCTCGCCGGTGATGCTCAATCATCAGAGATCGATTCTTGGAGAGGAAAATGTCAAGTTCCTGGAAGGTGGCGCCGGGAATCTTTCCCCGGAGATGCTGGAGAACGTCAGTCTCTTTCTGTGTAATGAAGTGATCAGCGATCTTGTGACAGTCTGCAACAAGGATGGGGAAGAAACATCAGATGAGGCTATACGGGCGAACATAACGAGATTTTCCCGTTTGCTGGATATTGATTCGGAAGAAAAAGGATTTTTTCTGAACCTGGGGGCCCTGATGCTTGTAGAAACTGTGTGTGAGGCCGGGGTACCACGGATATGGATCAGTGAGCAGAGCGCTGAAAGGGATCCGGTATTAATCAATGGGGCTATGGAGAGCCCGATCATCGATCCAACCTGTCGACCGGTGATTCTCCATGGACACGTAGAGTACCCCGTCCGCTTTTCCGATCTGGAACATCTAGCCGGAAGGTTCGGCTATAAAACGGAAAGGGGAATCTACTCGGACCTGATACCCCTTAGAAGAGATCCCCTTTCGTCCCTTTTCGCTGGAAACACGACAGATCCTGAACAGGAGATGAAACGGCAGTTCGTTGAAGACTGTTACAAATATGAATACCTGTTCCTTGTTAAAGATTAACCCCGGGCTTCCAGTTCCTGTTTGCGTGCCTGCAAGTGCCGGTAATACCGGGAACCATTCAGGCCCTTCTCGTTGAGAGAGGAAATCTTTTTATCGAGTTCCTCTCGTGAAAGCCGGTTTACCTTTTTACGAGAAGCCTCATTAACTCCGGTCTCCTCCAGTTTTACTTCTTTTGCTTCTTCTTTTGTTTCTTCTTTTGTTTCTTCTTCAGACATGTTTAATGGCTCCTTGAAAAGATGAAGGTATTGAAAAAAGAGAAGACCAGGTGTCAAGCCATAAAAGGGGTTTCACTTTCGTCGTGTAAAAGCGATCTGGAGTATTCGCATCAGTGTAATGGCCAGAAGGGTCCATTTGCAAAGGGCGAAACCTGAAGCGATCTGAATCCAGTAACCGGAGAATAGATGAAAGGTCAGGATCAGGTAATGAAAGATATTTTCAAGGTAATCAAAGAGGGCGGCCACCGCGGGAACAAGCAGCCAGAAATAATCCCATGATGCGGGACTATAATCTTTGCCACGTTTTCTAAAAAGCAGTAAAGCCTGAGCCGAGGCGAAGAGGAGAGCATAAGCAAGTGGATAGAGGAAGTCTATCCATAATGTTTTAAGGAAGAGATCAATACCCTTTTTTCCCCAGGAGGCGAGGACCATCTCGAAGTTGCTACGGGTGAAGGCAAATTGGAGGTAAACCACACCGGAACCGCCTTCTCCGGCCATGGCAGTGTCAATCCTGGCAAGAATTAGGCCAAGAATGGCCGTTGCCGCAAGGGAAAAAAATACGGTTTTTCGGGATGCCAGTGTATAAAAAGGATCACATTTCATAAAATTATTTTTCATTGTCCGTCTCCGTGGCCTCTTCGTTATCTTTCAGACGAATGTCATAGGCTGATTTATTGATGGGCAGGGGAATGTCCATGTTCTCTTCGGCCTCCATCTCGTTTTTCTGTTCCGGCATTTTCCATCGGTTTTTACCCGCTTCGATGGCTTCCCGTACCTTCTGGAGCTGCTCGGCGATGGCTTTGTCATTGGGATCCAGGATGACAGCTTTACGGAGGTATTCTTCTGCTTTTTTTAGATTATTCTCCCTCCCGTAGGAGAATCCCAGGTATAGATAGAGCGGAAGGGTCGCTTCCCGTTTTTCCAGGGCGCTTTCAAGATATGTGATCGCCTTGTCGTACCTGCCCGTGGAGAAATTCAGTACGCCGAGCTGGTAAAGGACCTTTCCGTTGGAGGGCTGGAGCTCCTGGGCCCGGCTGAGATGGATAAACGCCTGATCAAGGTCCTGGAGTGTAATAGAGATGATACCCAGGCGGTAGTGGGCATCAAAATTTCCGGGGTTCATGCTGAGGATGGATTGATAAAGTATCCTGGCTCTCTCCCATTTTTTCTGCTGTTCGAAATCCCTGGCAGCTTCGAAATAATACCTGATCTTGTAATCGAAGATCATTCGGATATAGTCCCTCAGGTCCACTCTGTATTGGGCAAGGTCTCTGAGTCGTTCAATATTCTTCTTCTCCAGTTTGTATCGGTCGTGAGCTTCAGAATAGTCAGATACCTGTAAAAGTCGGAGCACGTCTTCCTGGCTTTTAAATTCCCGGCGAAAGTTTGTACTGAAAACAGGATCATCTTCCGGAAGAGAATTAAGGACGGCGTCTGTCGTTTCGATGAAATCGAGCCAGGCTGGGGAGATATAGCGTCCGGTATTGATATACTGTTCTCGAACAAAAATGCCAGGAGGCTCCATTTGCGGGAAGAGGTCGCGAATGCTTTTCAGATCACCGGAAATGGAGTAGGATAGCACATGGTATTCATTATAGTACAGGGTCTTATAAAGAGGCCGATTTATCATTTTGTGGAGACGATCGACTTTTTCGGAACTCAGGACAAGATTATCTTCCTGGTCTGTGGATACAACCAGGAGAATATTGGAAAAAAAATATATTTGATGATAAGAGAAAAGACTTTCAAGAGAATCCAGCATCTGAGTAATAAATGCGGATGAGGCGTCGTGGAGGTTAATGATCTGAGCATGAATGCCGTCCGCATCGAGGTTTTTCTTAACCAGGCGGAAATATTCTTTTGAAACACGATAGGGGTTGACTGACAGATCCACGATATTTGGAACAGAAACGATCGCCCTGTAACTGTCCCGATTATGGCTGAGAAAGGACAGGACCGATTCGTTGTCAGCCACGTAGAGTTTCTGTCCTGAAATGGGAAGGGTCCTGTAATCGACGTTGTAATCCTGCAGGGGGTCCAGGACTGTTGTAATATCAAAATAGCTGTAGAGAGGATTTCTGAAAAATCTCTGGTTTCCGTCTATAAAGAGGATATCTTCGGAAGCAGGGTCGCAGTAAAGGGCCACGGGGGCAACGGCTCTTTTCAGGTTCTTTATGATGGTATTACTGAGGTGAAAAATGATATAGCCGTTGTAATAAACACGTTCATTGTCCCTGATAAAGAGATTATTATAATTCGTTTCAGCTACGGCAACGTAGTTATCTGCATATGTGATAAAGGCCTCACCTTTTATAGGCACCTCAAGGTATATATGATTAAAAATGAAAAGGGGAATCAGTGCAATTGTATACACGAAAAGGATGAGCTTTTTAATATAATGTTTCTTTAAGGTGGTAATGTGAAACACCGGCAGAAGAAGATTAACACCGATAGTTGAGTAAAGGATAATAAAATACCAGAGGTCCGTGAATTGAACTAATGCAAGAGCGGACAGGACGAGCGGTGGCAGGATCATAACACAGATATCGAGTATATTGAACCTCTCATTGTGGGTAAACCGTTCCATGACAAGATGTATGGAGTGGTTCAGGGTAAATCCGAAAAATAGACCTGAGGGTATGAAGAGAAGCGCGGCAGGAGTAAAAGAACCTGCCCCCTTTATCTGGTAAAGAAGGATGATTGTATAGGTAACCAGGGGTGGGAAAAAGATGCTCCCGTAGATATGCCAGTTCATCCTTTTAACGAATTTTCCGGCGGCGTACCCCATTGCTATGCCGGCCAGTATGATGCCAAGGAACAGAATTATCGACTCTTTGCGGATTCCATAAAAGCGAGTGAATGCGAGATGGAGAAGGTAGCTATAAATAAGAATGTAAGCGATATTTAGAAAAATATACCGGGTATGTTCCGAAAGATCGGATTTCTCTGATTGTGATAGTTCCGTATCTTCACTCTCTGTCATAAAGGGTACCGGTTTGTATCGGTAATGGATGAGAAATATTCCGGGCAACATCAGGACGAGGAGCAGTGGAAGATAGCGAGAAGTGAGGCCGGGATCATTAATTATCAAAGGAGTAATAAGACCAATGAGCAGACCGATTAAGGTTAAGGTTCCCAGGGGTATAAATGCCTTGAATTCATCAAGAAAATCGCCTGAAGCGATTTTCAGAAAATAATGAATACGTATTCCACTCAGAAAGGGGAGGACCGCGAATATCAGGAGAGGCAGCCAGAATGCCAGGCCGTAGATTTCGATCAGGGGGTCATTTTCCGCCGGGAATATGATCTTTCTGAAAAGTATCAAAACTGTAATTAGGACAAATATTGTCTCCGTTACGATATAGGAAACCTTTGAAGGAAGAAAAGTAAAGATGAGCCTTCCCGCAAGGTTCCCAGTGAAAAGAGAAAGTAGCGTAACAACGGCAACGTATCTGTCTACAGGCATATAGAAAAAGTAATATTGCGTTTTAATGGCAAGAAGGGATAAGACAGCTCCGGTTAACAGGGTGCCGATGAAAGTGTTCAGATAGAGGAATCGCCGCTTTTGCAACTGGGAATAGTGGATCTCTTTATATTGTCTCATGGGGTCCAATCAGATATCAGTTAATTACTCTATACAATATAGTATCGTACTGAAAACAATAATTTTTCAGATGGCACACTCTATTCCCTGGCGATTCAGGGATCAACATAAAAAATGAATAGATTTATAAAGCGGTGATTCAGAGTAATAGAGCAAACCATTGGATGAAAATATCAGAGATTCCCCAAAAAACCGAACATATGCCTGTCAATGAGACATAATAATATTAAGGGATTTCGATTGCCTCTGACGATAATAAGAACAGGGGAAAATCTGCAAAAAATCCTTATTATGATAAAACAATCCCATATATTAACATAAACGCATATAATTGCTTATAATCACCTATATTCGCTTATGGCCCGGATAAATTATCTATGGAGCGGGACCGACTTATGAATCGTAAGGGAGTCAACCCCCCGGTAGATTCCCGGAAGTAACCGGCAAGGAGGCCGGTAAAGCCTAAAAGATTCAAGGAGGAATCTGATGATTATTAATCACAACATGTCCGCTATTAATACCAACCGGGTATTAAAATTTCAACACTGGGACGTTAACAAGAATATGGAGAAGCTCTCTTCTGGTCTCCGTATTAATCGTTCCGGTGACGATGCTTCAGGGTTGGCCGTATCTGAGAAAATGCGGACACAGGTCAAGGGCCTTCGTCAGGCCGAACGTAATACTGAAGATGGTATGTCTTTGGTGCAGACCACTGAAGGATACCTGAGCCAGATCAACGGAATCATTCAGAGGATCCGGGTTCTTGCCGTCCAGTCTTCTAACGGCATCTATACTCCGGAAGACCGCCAGCTGATCCAGGTCGAAGTTTCAGCACTGGTTGATGAGGTTGATCGAATCGCATCCCAGGCGGAGTTCAACAAGATGAACCTGCTCCAGGGAGATTTCTCACGCGCAAGCCGCTCCGCTTCCATGTGGTTTCATATGGGCGCGAATATGCATCAGCGTGAGCGGGTCTACATCCAGACGATGACCGCCAAGGCACTCGGCCTCAAGGACATCATCGGTAAACCCATTACTCTTTCAACCGCTGAGTCTGCCAACCGTTCCATAGGTATCATGGATGAGGCTCTGCACCAGATTTCCAAGCAGCGCGCTGACCTCGGTGCCTACTACAATCGGCTTGAGTACGCGGCCAAGGGTCTCATGAACGCTTATGAGAACATCCAGGCCTCCGAGAGTCGTATTCGGGACGCCGACATGGCAGAGCAGATGGTCCAGCTGACCAAGAACCAGGTGCTGGTCCAGAGCGCAACTTCCATGCTGGCTCAGGCAAATATGAAACCACAGACAATCCTTCAATTGCTGCGGTAATATTGGAACATCAGCCGCCGGCCGTAAGGCCGGCGGAGATGTTTTAACTGTTCTTTGAAAACTGCGCTCATGTAATCTCCTTTGTGCAACTATCCGCGATTCCATTGCTGTTAGCACGGTTCTCTTTCTCCGGGACCTGTGGTTGCAGCAATGCAGCCGGGTATTCCCTGGATCAGTGGTATTACATTCCTGATAAGGAGATCAGGAACAAAGACAAAGGAGTGTACCTATGATAATTAATCACAACATGAGTGCAATCAACGCGAACAACGTGTTGAAATTCAAACACTGGGATGTGCAAAGCTCGATGGAGAAGCTTTCATCCGGCCTTCGAATCAATAAGGCGGGTGATGACGCCTCCGGTCTCGCTGTCTCAGAGAAGATGAGGACTCAGATACAGGGTCTTCGTCAGGCAGAACGAAACACAGAGGATGGAATGTCCCTGGTGCAGACTACCGAGGGATATCTCGATCAGACAGCCTCGATTCTTCAGAGGATACGTGTCCTGGCGGTTCAGTCATCCAACGGGATCTATACACCTGAAGATCGTCAGCTGATTCAGGTTGAGGTTTCAGCCCTTGTGGACGAGATCGACAGGATAGCTTCCCAGGCTGAATTCAACAAGTTTAAGCTCCTTTTGGGTGATTTCTCCAGGACGAACCCGAAGGCCTCCATGTGGTTCCACATGGGAGCAAATATGCACCAGCGTGAGCGGGTGTATATCGGGACAATGACCGCCCAGGGACTGAACCTGAAGGAAAATACGGGCAAGTTTATAGCCGATCTCAGCACGGCCGAGGGCTCTAACAGGTCTATTGGGGTGATTGATGAAGCCCTGCACACTATCTCTAAACAGCGTGCGGACCTGGGGGCTTATTTCAACCGAATGGAGTACGCTGCAAAAGGTCTGATGACTGCCTATGAAAATATACAGGCTTCCGAGAGTCGTATCCGGGATGCCGATATGGCTGAGCAGATGGTCGATTTGACCAAAAATCAGGTCCTTGTGCAGAGCGCTACTTCAATGCTGGCACAGGCTAACATGCAATCCCGTACTATTCTCCAGCTTCTTGGGGGATAGGTAAAGAGACAGAAAAAGCGTGACGATCTAATAGGGAATACCATTCATATAAAATCCCGCTCCTTAAGAGCGGGATTTTTTTAGGTTCGCCCGGGAAGATTTCCAGCAGCAGGGAATAGATTGAAATCCAAAGGTTTGACTGTACAAAAATATTTTTGCATATTGTATAATATACTTGACGCAGGAACTCCGTAATTTTCATTGTTCCGTTAATAATTAAACAAAGAGGTCGTTTATGTTCATACGCAAGAGCCATATCTCACAGCTCATTAAGAAAGAACGTGCTCACGAGAGAAAACAGGTTTCCCGGGAATATGAGAAGAAGATTCGTGAACTGAAACGAGAGATGCATGAGGATCAGACACGAACCGTCAATGAATTGAAGGATGAAAGAAGCAGAGAGCTCAGGAAACGGGATCGCGAGATAAAGAAACTGAAAAGCGAAATACAGCATCATTACGCCACCTACCAGGATGTGCTGAAAAGGGAACGTTACCTGGACGAGCTATCCGGAGAAATGGAAGAAATCATGGAGAAGATGCTGGTAAGCGTTAACGAATCGGTACAACCCTTCTACCGGACTCGATCAAAGGTAGAGGCCATGAAATCCCGCTCTGCTAAGAAGCATGATAAGGTTGAAAATATCTTTAGGGTAGCTAACCAGTAAGACAATCCTGGATGGCGAGGAAAACTTAAAATTCTATGATCACGGAAAATGTTACACCCTCCGGCAGGAGGATGGTATTATACCCGGGCTTCGAAAAGGGTCCCGGGAGGGTAGACAGAAGAAGAATGGAGCTGTTTGACTGAAGACTCCTGCCGCTGACTCAGGCGGTGGTTCGATATTGCATCTTCCATTACTTCAGGAGTCGCTTTTCGGTACAGGATGTTCGTGTCTGTGCGGCGAACCACACCCTGTGCGGGTTGGATGGGTGAATTGGGATAATTAGGCCAGAGATAAAGGTCTCGAACTTTTTCCATTTCACCTGTGAGACCAATAGATGATATGCCGCCGGAGATGTTCATGATCCCATTATCGGACAGCGATTCCCGTTACTTTAGCATATTCAGAAAATGAATTAATTGAAACCTGCTTCAGATCGTATTAAGATTAAAAACTGCTTGCCTCACTTCGGGCCTCACCGGGAAATGATAGAATATCAGGAGAGGGGGAAGAGATGGCACAATCCGTGACCCGCAAGATATTGGCCGATCACCTTGTAACCGGAAACCTGGAACCGGGAGAGGAGATCGGTATAAAAATTGACCAGACCCTTACACAGGATGCCACGGGCACCATGGCCTACCTGCAGTTCGAGGCACTGGGAACAGACCGTGCTCAGACCGAGCTCTCAGTTTCATATGTTGACCATAACACCCTCCAGATGGGTTTCGAAAACGCGGATGACCATCTGTATCTTCAGACTATGAACCGTAAATACGGTATTCATCATTCCAAAGCGGGTAACGGTATCTGCCATCAGGTACACCTGGAACGTTTCGGCATACCGGGAAAGACCCTTCTCGGTTCCGACAGCCATACCCCCACGGGAGGCGGAATAGGTATGATAGCCATAGGTGCGGGTGGCCTGGACGTGGCTGTTGCTATGGGAGGGGGACCCTTTTACCTGACCGCTCCCCGGGTTGTTAATGTCCGCCTTAACGGGAGCCTGCGATCAGGTGTAGCGGCCAAGGACGTTATCCTGAAGGTGCTGGAGATACTGACAACAAAGGGAAACGTAGGGACCGTGATTGAATACTCGGGTCCAGGAGTTGGCACACTGACCGTACCGGAACGGGCTACCATAACGAACATGGGGGCTGAACTGGGCGTTACCACATCCATTTTTCCCAGTGATGATATGACCCGTGAATTCATGGAGGCACAGGGACGGGGAAAAGACTGGAGAGAGATCCTTCCCGATGAAGACGCGGAGTACGACAGGGAATTTGAGATTAACCTCTCGGAACTGGAGCCCCTGGTGGCCTGCCCCCATTCTCCGGATAACATCAAGAAGGTACGGGACCTGTCCGGCATGAAGGTGGACCAGGTGGCTGTGGGGAGCTGCACGAACTCATCCTACAAGGACCTTATGACGGTGGCCTCCCTGGTGAAGGGTAAGAAGGTCCATCCCGACCTGAGCTTTATCGTGGCCCCCGGTTCACGCCAGGTTATGGCGATGATCTCCAGGGACGGGGGCCTGGCGGACATTATCGCTAGCGGAGCCCGTATCATGGAATCGGCCTGCGGTTTCTGCATCGGAGCAGGGCAGGCCCCGGTATCGGGCGGGGTATCGGTGCGCACCAATAACCGTAACTTTGAGGGACGATCCGGTACCCCGGACGCCGGTATCTACCTGGTAAGCCCGGAAACAGCGGCCCTTACGGCCCTGAAGGGGGTACTGGCCGATCCCCTTGAAGAGAAGAACGTTGAGTTTCCTTACATCGGACTTCCCGGTTCCTTTCTCATCGACGATTCCATGATCATCGAACCGGACGGCAAAGGGGAAGTGGTCCGGGGACCGAATATCGGCGAGCCTCCGGTAACGGAACCTCTGAAAGACACCCTCTCCGGGGTTATCGGCCTTAAGGTGGGAGACAAGATAACAACGGACCATATCATGCCTGCCGGGCAGAGGCTGAAGTACAGGTCCAACATCCCGAAATACGCGGAGTTCGTATTCGAGGGAGTGGACCCTTCCTTCTCCGGCCGGACCCTTGATGAGAAGGAGAAGGGGAACTACACGGCCATCGTGGGCGGACACAGCTACGGTCAGGGATCGAGCCGTGAGCACGCCGCCATCTGTCCCATGCACCTGGGCGTCCGGGTGGTCATGGCAAAGTCCTTTGAGAGAATACACTCAACAAATCTGGTTAACTTTGGCATCGTGCCTCTTGTCTTTCTGAATGAAAAGGACTACGATAGCCTGGAAGCAGGCATGAGTTTTCATATTAAGGGTCTAAGGGACGCCGTTAAAAATAGAGAGAGTGTCACGGTCGGGGCAGGAAACAATGAACTGGAGATGGGAATCGCAGTCAGCAGCCGCCAGAGGGAGATTCTTTTCGAAGGAGGGCTGTTGAATTTAACCAGGAAGAATATTTCTTGATTTTTCTTTTTCCTCTGGCACATTCTCTCCAAAATATTACATTGTGGGGGTGTTGGCGCGAACATCCCCTGCACCCCCTATGCCCACCTGCACCCGGAGGGTGAGAGGGTACGCGCGCCCCTGCCTGTGCCCAGAATGGGTACGGAGGGCTGTCATTGCATTCATGAATTAATTCCAACGGGGATGTGCGGCATCATGCCTATATCCCCTCGTTTCCTTCGGCCTTCCTGGCCTCAGTCTCTTTTGCTTTTAACGAACTTTTTTACTTTTTCTTTGAATGAATATCTACTTCTTCTGAATGTTACCAGCTGTCCTGTTTTCGTTGCTGTACTATAACTTGTTCTGTCCTGAAAGACCTGGCATGTAAGGTCTACCTTTCGTGGCCGGGGTTCATCCTGAACGGCGGCCACTCGGAGCTCGGTCCAGCGCAATTTTGACCTCCTGTCCGCGCTGGACATTACGGAATCCGTTCCGGGCAGCATCCTTTTTGCTTTGCTATTGTTGCGATGATTAAGAACTGACTTTTTGATACTTTTTATTCCTGTAATCCCGGGAAAGTCCCGACATAGTCTGGACTAAATCGCGGCCAGAGCAATAAACATTCTAACCCCCATTGATTCATACAGCTATGATATTCTGATCAGAGTGATTATGCAAGGGTCTTTGTAGTAAAAAGTCTTCTTTCAAGAGAGAAAAAGGAATGACAAGAAGAGATAGTACTGGTATCAGATATTCAATATTACGCTACCTGAAAGGGATAGAATAGTCTTTATTTGTTCTTCCACGGGGTTCATTCAGAAGGTATAAGTCCCTCATGGCGGTGAAATGTTAATGTTGATTATGTAAATTATTATAGCGCAATAACGCTCTTTTTATGAGAGGAATGTATGAGTTTTTGGGGGAGCCAAAAACGACTTTCCATTAAGGCCCGATTAACAGCCATGGCTGTTTCCATTCTTGTTATCAGTAATATAAGCCTTATGGCCTTTGCCCTCATCATTATACGAGACGCCCTGAATGATGACGCAAAACAAAGGTTATTAGCAGTTTCTTCACTGAAAAAAGAACAACTGGAATATTATTTTAATACGGTATTGATGGGGCAGATGCGCGTGCTCCGTCAGGACCCACTCGTACGTCAGGCCCTGGTAGACCTTAAAAAGACCTTTAATGAACAGGCCAAAACAGTAAGAAGTAACCGGTGGGAAGAAACTGCCTCCCAGTATGACAACCGTATGAAAAGTATTATGAAGGTGAATGGCTGGTATGACCTTTTTCTTATCAATACCGATGGTGACATTGTCTATACCGTGGCCCGGCAATCAGATCTGGGTATGAACATCCCTGAATCGGAGCTAAAAACATCGTCTCTGGGAATGGCTTATCATATAATGAAGGAGAACCCGTTACAGGAGATTGCCATTGCCGATTATAAACCCTATGCTCCGTCCAACGGTGAATATGAAGCGTTTATGATGGCACGGATCATGGATGATGCCACAGATACTCACTTTGGTTATGTAGCTTTTCAGATTCCAACAGACAAGGTTGACTCTATCGTTAACCATCGTACGGGCCTTGGGGAAACCGGTGAATCCTATCTCGTAGGTGAAATTAATGGTGAACGGTCTTTGCGAAGCAACCGTGCGGTAAAAAGCGGAAAAATTGGAGAGCCTAAGAATGACGCGTATATTGCGCTTGGGCTGTCGGGTAAAACAGGTATCAGCATCAAGAACGGCTCAACAGGTGTTAAAGAAATGGTCAGTTATGCTCCAATCACCATACAGGACCTCTTTTGGTCCCTCAACACCACTGTCGCCATGGATGAAATAGAGGCCCCTTTCTGGAAGCTGAATCGCGTCATTATCGCGGTTTCCGCTATTCTTGTCATTATCTCAGTAATATTTGTTGCCTTCGCGATTAACCGTTTTGTGTCACGACCCCTCAATGGTTTTCTTGATATTTTCACCCGGGGTTCCAGAGGTGACCTGACGGTTCAGTATCCGGTGAAATTTTCCGATGGCCGGGGAGATGAGATCGATATTATGGGTGAGAATTTTAACCATTTTATTGTTAATGTCAGGGGTGCGGCCAAAACCATGGGACATTCTTCAGAGTCATTGGCAACCGCCACTGAAGAGATGAGTTCAACGGTTATGACTTTTACAAATGCAGCCCAAAGCCAGGCGGCTTCCGCCGAGGAAGTAACGTCGACGGTGGAGGAGATTTCTGCCATGTCAGAAAATACTTTTCTGGTAGTGCAGGACCTGGCAGGTACCATTGAAACCGTTATTGGTAAACTTAACCAGTCTTATGCTATTGTTACCGGGGCCGGGGAAAAAATGGGAGAAGCAATGAGCACCAAGAGTGAACTGGACGGGCTTATCGCCAGTTCCAGGGATCTGATGAAAAATATCACTGATTCCATGGGCAGGTTAAAAGAGATTTCCAATCTGACTTCAGCCTCTACGGATGTAATACTTGATATATCTGAACAGGTAAATCTTCTTGCCCTCAACGCGTCTATTGAGGCTGCCAGGGCAGGTGAACATGGTCGTGGATTCGCAGTGGTGGCAGATGAAATTTCAAAACTGGCGGATCAAACCAGCGATAATGCCAAAGGTATTACTGACATGGTCAGCCGTTCAAGCGAAGCGATGGAATCAACAGCCCAGGTGGTTAGAAAGGTTATGGATAGCTTTGGAGTCATCATTCAACTGGTAAATGTCTTTGGAACGCTGGTAGAAGAGGTTGGAGACATGGCAGGGCAGGACCTCGTGGTTCAGGAGGAGCTTAAGAGCGAAGTGGCAATCATGAAACAGTTATCCTCTGATGTTCAGAGTTCCATCTCTGAGCAGAATGTTGCCATAAATGAAATAACTAAATCAGTGAACCAGATTTCACAATTGACCCAGGAGACAGCCTCAGGCGTAGAAGAGATTTCCGGCAATACCGAGGAGATTGCCGGCATGGCTGAAGAACTTAAAGAAAAGGTAAAATTTTTCAGGGTTTAGTTGTTCCCTGTTATTGTGATTATTCCGCAGTTACTACTGCTGAATTGTTTCTGAAAAGCAGTAAAAAACTACGAGTCATTTCCGTAACGGGTTATATACTTATTTTGATTTAACACCAGACAGGTAAAATTTTTCCACATTGCACCTACCTCAACCCCTTCTCTAACCACTCCAAACACTGTCTCTTTAGATCCGGTTTGTCCTTGAAGATCGATACGCCGTGAGCCGTGGAGCCTTCCACGATGATTACTTTTCGTTTGCCTGAAGTCATTTCGTAGAGTTCCCGGGCCCATCCTGCCCTCTTCCCTTCCTGGTCGCCGGCCGAGGCGATAATCAGGGCGTTGTGGGGAACGATTGTATCTTTTCCGGCCAGGGCCTGAACCGCTTCTGTCTTGGGTGAAAGGGAAATAACGGCCGGCAGTTTGAATCTCTCTGAGGCCACAAGGGCCAGGTTTCCCCCGATAGATGATCCGAAGAGAGCGATCCGGTCTTTGTCCACCCCTTTCGTTGACCGGAGGGCCACGTAGGCCGCCTTCAGGTCCAGGGGCGCCCTCTTCGGATTTGTAAAGAGGTCCCGGATATTACCTGTTTTGGTGGATTCTCCATGTTCCCTGAGATCAAAGGTCAGGAGGCAGTATCCTTTTCCAAGGAGATCGGGGATGATGAAGTCCCATTCACTTCGGTCAGAGCTTCCCTGGTGGACAAGGATAACACCCGGCCAGGGAGGGGAACTCTTCGGCCGGTGAAGTTCAGCTGAGAGGGTTACCCCGTCTTCCGCTGTAAGGGTCATGGAAGTTTTCTGTTCTCCATTCTTTGAACAGGACAGGATAAGGGCGCCTGCCATGAGAACCAGTATCAGGTTTCGTATCATATCATTTCTCCTTGCGTGATAATATCTTCCCGGCCATGGAGTTGCAAGAAAGAATTATTGCCGAGAGCCTGTTAGCTGAATCTGTTAAGAAACTGTGATTTTTATGGATGGGGAGGCCATTTTACGGGAATTTACATGAGATTTATTACAGCCTTACAGAGTCCCGGTATGTTCCCCGTGAAATAAACATAAGGAGGTGAATTCATGAGACACTTGAAAGATTTCAATGAAGGGGCCCTCCATTCTTCAAAAGCAGGACACGATCAGGAGAGGATACAGGCCCTGAACAGGTTGCGGCATTATACCAGGAACCATCTTAAACGTCACGGGAGCTTTGACCGGTTTCCCGGTAAGGTTAAGGAGAACATCCGCTTTATCATGAAAAAGCTGGATGTCCGGGAGCTGGATGAAGTCCTGAGCCAGGAGTGATGTATCATCAAGGTTGTCTCTTCTTCCAGGGACGCGGCGGCAGAGTGACCAGTGAATAGAGTAGGGGTATCAGACCCAGGGTCACCAGGGTTGCGAAAACCAGGCCCCATGCCATGGTTACCACCATGGGTCTCAGGTCCGGCAGGTCGCCGCCGATTCCGTAGGCTGTGGGAAGAAGCCTGGCATCATACATTTTTTACAAAATCTGAATAGTTTTCCCATAACATTTTCATACCAGGAGAATACTATTGCCGCAATTCTTCATGGGCTTTGGAGGTGCAGGATGGTGGAAGAGGAGAGAAGACAACATTCCAGGGAGGATGTATCACTGCGGGTGGATATCATCCTGGATAAGGGAATGGTTTCCGGTACGGTGAAAAATATGTCCCGGGACGGGGCCCTGATCAGGCTCGACCGGGAGTTTACGGATAGCATAACCGAATCGGACATGGATAGAAGAATCACCTTCCACCTTCATTCAGAGAATGAAAAAGTCAAAAAATGGGACAGTTCCATTGTCCGCGTAATGCGGAACGAAGGGATCACTGTTATTGCGATGATGATATTCTGAACATATCAGCCCGGCATAAGCAATGACTTGAAGACCTTTCGTTTTATGCCGGAAGGCAGAAACCGTTCAAGAAATACGAGTAATCCCGTACCCTTTGTGAACCAGTGCAGCTTCTTTTTGTGCGCCGCTTTCCAGACAACTTCAGCAACATCTTCAGGTTTAACCTTAACACCGACTTTTTCCACACTGTAGGCCTTCTGATCTTTCTCCAGCATGGGGGTGGCAACATAGGGCGCCATGATATCGCAAACCCAGATCCCCCTCTCTTCCAGCTCAAGATTCAGGGCCTCAGTAATTCCTCTGACACCGAATTTTGTGGCTGAATAGACGGAGAGCTGGGCAGAACCGTAGATGGCGGATGCCGAGGACATGTTTATAATCCTGGAGCCTGGTTTATCCAGCATGTAGGGTATTGCGGCGTTGATTCCGTTCACTACACCCCTCAGATTGACATCAAGTGTGAGATGCTGTTTATCTTCAGGGATGTCCATGTGCGGACCCATAAAGAGTACCCCCGCATTATTAAATATAACATCCGGTTGTCCGTTGATATGATCGTTGAAATGCTTCATGGCGCTGTGAAAATCTCCCGCATCTGATACGTCCAGTTTTCGGTAGATGCAGAAATCCTGACCTATCATCTCTGCTGTTTTCCTGAGTCCTTCTTCATCCAGATCATAAAGACCGGTAAACCATCCCTCTCTGGCAAAGTATATGGCCGTTGCGCGGCCGATTCCTGAGGCCGCGCCAGTAATCAGAATGTTTTTTTTCATGCATACTCCTTGAAGTATATTTACTGTTATTATAGAAGATACGGTTTATATCAATTGATGTCAAGAATGTCACCTGAATCAGGAAAAGGCTTTAAACTATACCTCGGGATTGTAGAATAGCCATGATCTTGAGATGAAAATGGAGGAGCGTTCATTATTAGCCTGTGTCAACCGGGGGGAGAAAAATCCTGCTGCGCCTGCTGCGGTCTCTTTAATCGTATGGATATCGGAGAAGAGGATCTTATGAGATTCCTGGAAGAAGGAAAAGATCGCCGGGAGCGGAACGTGGACAGGGACCTTTACCGGCCGGATAAGGTCCGGGACGCGGGTACCCATGTATGTCCTTTCCAGGGTTTTGTCGCTCCCGGACGGCCAGGGTGTCTTCTTCACCCTTCCCTGAAGGGGGAAGAGGGCAGAATGAGATCTCTTTACGGCACGAAGATCTGCGAGGAGTACTTCTGTCCGGCTCACAGATTTTTGACAGGGGAAGAAAAGTCCTTCCTGATCGAAGAGATCAGCCACTGGTATCCCTATACTATAGCCATAATCGATCCATGGTTCTTTTCCGCGTGGTATCAAAAGATAAATTTCCTGGAACAGGAGCTCAAGAGAGAACGAATGGATACGTTGCTTCGAATTCACGGGGAGTACCTGGCACGTTATCCGGGACCGGTTTTCTACTTTACCGAGCAGGAGCGAATTTCCTTTGAAGTGACAGAGAATGAAGAAAGGGAACTGAGTAAGGCCGCCGGTCTTGAATAGAAAAACGGGCGCCCCGAAGGACGCCCGTATAAATGGTTCCAGCTCTATGAGTCAGAACGTATAGGAAGCACCCACTGTGGCGTAGGTTTTAAAGATCGCGTTTTCATCCGGAACGTACATGCCGTTCAGGCTTCCTGATATGTCCACACCGGCCACATTGAAGCCCAGGGAAATGGAAGCCGTGATGTCGTTCAGGTACCGGAACTCATCGGCCGACCCGATATGGTACATTCCATAGGAAAGTCCCATACCCAGGAACGCCCCTTTAGCAAGCTCAAATTCGTGACCAATGGATGCGGTCAGGTAGAAATCTGTGTACTCCTCGATCCCGAAATAGAAATCGTGGGTGTAGCTGATAGTCGGGTTCAGGGGAACCTCGAAGCCTACGCTTGCCGAAAGGGTCAGAAAGCTGAAATCCTTAACCTTTTCGGGATAGAGCCAGTACCATGCTCCGGCACTCAGGGTCACCAGGTCAGCGAAGGTGTAGGAGTAGTCCAGACCGAAATCTATGCCCTGGCCGTCTACGGCTTCAGCGTCTGTCTGGTTCTGAGTAAGTTCCGCGGCCACGCTGATTGCTAATCCGCTTCCGAGGATGTCGTAGCTTATGTAAGGAGCGAAAGCTCCCTCACCGTTCATCCACTCCATCCCCCTGAAGAGGTAGGTGCTGTAATAATCCATACCCAGTGTGAGCCCTATGGACTTCTTCTCCTGGGCGAAAGCCGAGGCCGAGACAAGGAGAAGGACCGCGACCAGAATACCTGTTATCTTTTTCATATTAACCTCCTGACAGCGTTTACACGCCATGTTTATCAAACTGTCACAAATATGACTGATGAAAAGCTTCAGGCAATCACATTACAGGAGGTTATATTACAGGGTTGTTAAATTTGCCACTTTTGGCCTTCTGGAAGTGATATCAGGCCCTGAATGGAGTAGAGGAGAAAATGTTTAGATTCAAACGTCAGATTGAAACATATAAAAAAGAATCCGATTCTATCCCGCAGTGAATTGATAGAAGGGAGTCTGGTTTGTATTACGGATATCAAAAGAGTTTTAGTAAAAGCCTGCCACTCCTTTAATCATTTAGCTCTGGTGAATTTATTTCTAATGATTACTGCTGTAAGCATAAGCAGAAACAGGGCTATGAGCAGAACGACAATAGCCGCTGGGTTTACACCATGCTGAAACTCATGTTTTGGAAAATCAGACCATGCAAAAATTTGGAGAGGTAATGCGCCGAAGGGATCAAAAATACTGCTGGGCGGGGAAAAGATTGCTGTTGCAACTCCTATCATTATCAATGGCGCTGTTTCGCCGATGGCGGTTGCCATGGAAATAATCATGCCAGTCATAATTCCAGGAATTGCTTCTGGAAGAATAACAGTTTTAATCATCTGCCATTTGGTGGCACCCAGCGCGTAAGAAGCTTCTCTTAGAGAATCAGGAACAGCCTTTACTGCTTCCTGTGATGATACAATTACTACGGGAAGTATTCTAAGGGTCATGGTAAAGGCCCCTACCAGTAATATTCCTGGACCCATATTAAACCAGGAGACAAAAATACCAAGACCTAAAAGTCCATAAACGATGGAGGGAACACCTGCAAGATTTGAGATATTTATCTCGATGATCTTCTTCAAGGGATTGGTTTTCAGGTACTCTTCCAAATGAACAGCCGTAGCAACTCCTACAGGTAAGGCTAACAATGCCACAAGAATGATAAGGTAAAATGAACCTATTATTAATGGATAAATTCCTGCTTGCTCAGGAAACCGGGATGGGCTATTGGTAAGAAACTGCCAATCGAGCCAGCCGATAGAATCATACACAACAAAACCGATAAGGCCAAATACAGAAACAATACCGATCAGGGTCGCTATAACGGTTGTTACGGTAAATGATTGGTCGGTAATTTTGACAATGTTTCTTCGTAATGTATCTTTCATGCTGTTAATCATATTTTTCCTGAAATTTTTGTCTGACCACAATACTGATAAGATTAAGAATCATAGTAATAAAAAAAAGTGTTAAGCCGATGGCAAACAGGCTTTTATATGAGACAGAGTCTCCCGAAACGTCACTGATACCTGTTTCAACCATGGCCGCAGTCATGGTTTGTACTGGTTGCAGTAGGGCACTTTCAAGATCAAAAGGGTTTATCATACGGGCAAAATTTCCCGCTGCAATGGTTACCGCCATAGTTTCTCCGATGACTCTGGAGATACCGAGAATAAACGATGCAATAATTCCAGATAATGCCGACGGAATGACAATTTGCGTTGATACCTGATATTTGACTGCGCCCAGGGCGTAACCTGCCTCTCGAAGGGCACCGGGTACTGCACGCATGGCATCCTCACTGATACTTGCAATCGTGGGTATTATCATAATTGCTACTACTATAGCCGCGCTAAGAATATTAAATGTCTTTATCTGGGGAAATATATTTTTCAGAATAGGTGTAATGTAAATAAGAGCAAAGTATCCGTATACTACCGTAGGAATACCGGCAAGAATTTCAAGCGCAGGCTTAAGAATGGCTTTTATGGTGTTTGAAGCGTATTCACTGAGAAATACCGCGCTTAACAGACCGATAGGTATGGCAATTAATGCGGTAACGAGTGTAAAAACTAATGTGCCTGAAATGATAGGTAATACGCCAAATGAAACCGGTTCAATATGAGGTGCCCAATGTGTACCGGTAAAAAAATCGAATATGGATACTTCAGAGAAAAAGAGCCAGGAATCGAACAGAAGAACCATGACTATTCCAATAGTTGTAATGATTGATAACATGGAATTACTGGCCAGAAACAGCTCAATTAATTTTTCTTTCAGAATACTCCTCTTTTTGGAGGTTAATGTTTCTGTGTTGTTATGATCGCTGTTATGGTGAGAGCTTCCCATTGTCGTTATCCATCAGTGAAAATGATTTAACCGGACAGATACAGGTATCTGTCCGGTTAGGTTTAAGAGTTAAATTAGTTAGTGACTTCTTTGATTGCTTTTTCAAGCTTCTCAACATTGGCTTCGTAGATTTCCTTAGTTACAGGAACATAACCAACATCTTTAATAAGATCAGAGCCCGTTTGTTTAATGTAAAAACGAACGTATTCTCGAACAGTAGGTTTTTTCAGGGCACTCTTCTTAACATAGATGAACAGAGGTCGAGAAAGAGGCTTATAGCTTCCGTCAAGAGCAGTTGCCATCGATGGGCCAACACCATTAACTTTAAGCGCCTTGAGTTTGTCTTCGTTTTCCAGGTAATATGCCATACCAAAATATCCCATGGCATGTTTGGAATTCTGAATGGCATTTACGATAGTGTTGTCCTGCTCGGTCTTTTGGTAATCAGAACGTGAAGACTTTTCTTTGCCAACGATTTTTTTGGTAAAATAATCGAAGGTACCTGATGCAGCGGTTGGACCGTAAAGTTCGAGTTTAGCATCGGGCCATTGGGGATCTACATCGCTCCACTTCTGGGCGGGGTTTTCAGGCTGCCAGATCTTCTTGAGTTGTTCAACAGTGACATCTGATACCGGATTGTCCGGGTTTACCACGATTGAAATGGCATCTGTTGCTACCCGAAATTCAAGAACATCATCCCCTTTTTCTTGAACGGCTGAAACTTCTCCATCTTTGATTTTCCGACTTGAGTTATTAATGTCGGTTTTTCCGGGAATAAAGAAGTTCTTGAACCCGCCGCCGGAACCGGTTGAACGAACCGGAATCGTTACATCGGGGTGAAGTTTGGAAAATTCTTCGGCAATCGCAGAGGTTACAGGGTAAACCGTGCTGCTCCCTGCAATTTCTATGGTGCCCGAAAGTTTTTCACTACTCGCGTCTTTCATGCCGCCACAGGATATGAACGCTAATGCAATTGAAACAATGCTTATAAGGGTCAGATTCCGCATTGCTTTTGCAGATGTGAATAATCTCATCTGTAAAGTCCTCCGTAAATTTAAAATAGTATGTATCCAGATGTGAAAAAAACAAATCCAGATATATAGCAGATTACTAGTGGCGGGATATTAAGAAATTATAAAGGAATCTTATTTCAATTGTAAATAATTGCTCCTGTTGTCTGCGAATAGAAGTATGTGTTCTGAAGCCAGAATAGCAAACCGATCCGCACTTCGAATAACAAAAGTATGACCAGGCATGAAGAGCGGGATCAGTACTGACGACAGGTTTTTTCTTAGAAGAGAAGGTCCAAAGTCTGACCTATGGTCCTGACCGCTGAAAGCTCACCCTGAAAGGCAGAACTTTTCGCTGTTTGAAGATCGCCCTCGGAGATGATGACCCTTTTAAAACCGGCGTGACGGAACTCCTGAAGCCTGCGGTTCACTTGGCTCACGGGCCGTACCTCACCGGAAAGGGATATCTCACCCAGGAGACCTGTCCCCTCAGGGACCGGAAGGTTCTTAAGACTGGAAGTAATGGCGACGGCAACAGCCAGGTCAGCTGCTGTTTCATGGATTTGCAGGCCGCCGGCGATGTTGATAAAGATATCAAAGGAAGAGAGTTTTACGCCGGCGTGTTTTTCCAGAACAGCGGCGAGGATTATGACCCGGTTCAGGTCAATCCCGTCCGACATGCGCCTGGGATTCGGGAAAGAGGTGAAATTTACAAGGCTCTGGACCTCAACGAGTAGAGAGCGGCTCCCCTCTATGACCGAGGAGACGGCATGGCCCGGGGAGTCTCCGTCGTAAGGATTAAGAAACAGACTGGATCTCTCTTCCACCTCCTCCAGGCCCTGGCCGGTCATGCGAAAAAGGCCGATTTCATTTACCGAACCGTACCGGTTCTTGAAGGCCCGTAGAATTCGATAATCGCGGTTAAAGTCCCCCTCGAAGTATAAAACCGTGTCCACCAGATGTTCCAGTACCTTGGGGCCGGCGATTGTACCTTCCTTGGTGATATGGCCCACGAGGAAGACGGTCAACCCTCTTGCTTTGGCGAAATCGGACAGACGTGAAGCGCAATCTCGTATCTGGGAAACGGAACCGGCCGAGGATGGGATATCACCCGATGTGAGGGTCTGGATGGAATCGATCACGAGGTAGGATGGTGTATCCTTCTCCATGAGGGCAAGGAGAGAGTCCAGGGATGTGGAAACCGTGATGTCAATATCCTTCATGGAGAGTCCCAGTCGTTCCGCCCGGGAACGGATCTGGGCGGGGGATTCCTCCCCCGATACGTAAAGGCCTCCAAGACGGTCAATAACCTGGAGCGCTATGGTCGATTTTCCGATTCCGGGTTCACCACCGATCAGAAGAACGGAACCGGGAACAATCCCTCCTCCGCAGATGAGGTCAAATTCGCTTATACCGGTACGTACCCTTTTATGTTCCGAACCGGATATTTCGGAAAGGGGCTTTTTCTCCGCCCGGGGCGTGCTTCCGGTGGATGAAGGTTTTCTGGTTTCCTGGAGTAACGTATTCCATTGGCCGCACGACGGACACTGTCCCGACCATTTCGGATAATCGCTGCCGCATGAGGTGCAGATGTAGAGGGTTTTCTGTTTGGCCATTACCGCTCTTCTTGTTTAAAGAAGAGTTTGGATGGGTTCTTTTTCAGTATTTTGAAGAGGTCCTTGGCGTAGATTGAAGCGTCTTTCAGGTTGTTGTAGATGTCCTCTTCAACCAGAAGTTTGCCCATTGTACCTCTCCCCTGTTCGAGACGGAAAACGATCTTATTCAGGTTACTGGAAATCTGGGAGAGATTTTTAAGGGTTATGTTAATCTCTTCCTTGTTCTGTTCCGTCAGATCGGCAACGTTCGTGGAGGTACGGTTAAGCTGTGTCATAAGAACGGCGATCTGGGTGTTCAACAGGGTTACCATCTTCTTGACACCCATAATACTCATGCGGACGTCCTGGCGGTTCTCGTCAGCGATATTGTTCAGATTTTCAACAAAGTGCTTGGAATTTTGGAATATCTCGGCCAGCATTTCACCTCCGCTTTCATCCTGCATAAAGGATTGGAAGGTAAGCATCATCTGGTCGAAACTGGCCGGATCAATACCATAGACCTTGTCCCCGTCATGAAGAAACTCCTCTACCTCCGTGGCAGGAGGGACAAAGACGTTAATGTATTTTTCCCCGATCATTCCGGAAGTGAATATAGCAAAACGGGATGTCTTGATAAGCCTGTACTTGTTGTCGATCCAGACGGTGACAACGCTTTTCTCGCCGGATTGGCTGATGTCTCTTACTTGACCTATACGGATGCCGCCCGCGATTTTAACAGGGGCGCCAACCCGCAGGTCATTGAGAAAGCCATAGTAGATTTTCAGTTCATAACCGGTCTTGTTGATATTAACACGGGCTAGAATGGCAACGATAATTATCAAAACCGTAAAACTGACAGTGGTCATCAGACCGACTCTGGCTTCATTTGTTAGTTTCATATAATTAAGACTCCTGATTCAGCCATACTGGACTCAGTAACTCAGTGGCTTCAGTTAATCAAGTAAAATAGTTGCTTTCAACTGATAATACACTCAATACTTTTTACTTGTGTTTTTACATGCCGACTTAGCACTATGACCTGGAAAGGGTATATTGAAAAAGATGGCCCCTGGCCTTTACATATTATTAAGGATAGTACTATGAAATTTAGTGAAATTGACCTCGATCCCCGCATCATGGTGGGGGTGGAGAATGCCGGTTTTGAAGAATGCATGCCTGTTCAGGAAGAGACATTTATCCATGCCCTTAAAGGTAAGGATGTCCTTGTGCAGTCCCAGACCGGTTCCGGGAAAACCGCAGCTTTTATCGTCACCATTCTCAATAATCTTTTAAAATGTGAAAAAAACCGAAAGGCGCTGATTCTGGCGCCAACCCGGGAACTCGCACTTCAAATTGAGAAGGACGCTAAAACCCTTTCAAAGGGATTTGATTTAACTATAGGGACCTTTTATGGCGGAGTGGGATACGGAAAGCAGGAGGATCTACTGGTAAAGGGAGTCGATATTGTTATAGGGACTCCTGGACGGCTGATTGATTTTATAACTCAGAAGAAACTGAAAATCAATGATGTCGGTATCCTGGTCATTGATGAAGCGGACCGACTCTTTGACATGGGTTTCTTGCCTGACATTAAAAGAATTGTTAGAAAGCTTCCGCCCCTCCAGGAGCGCCAGACCATGCTCTTCAGCGCCACCCTGAGTGAACGGGTCCGTGAACTTGCGTCTCAGGACATGAACAACCCGGAGAAAATTCTTCTTAATCCGGATCAGATTTATGTGGATAACATCGATCAGATTATCTACCATGTGAGCAGGGAAGAGAAGATGAAGTTTCTCCTCGGTCTTCTGAAGAACGAGGCGCCGACTAATGCTATCATATTCACCAATACCAAAAGAAAGGCGGAAGAAGTAGCCCGGCGTCTGAAAATGAACGGATATCACTGTGAATTTATAATTGGTGACCTTCCCCAGATGAAGAGACTTAAGATCATCGAAAACGTGAAGAATGGCAGCACTCCCTTTCTTATAGCCACCGACGTGGCTGCCCGGGGGCTCCATGTCGATGACCTGGAGATGGTCGTTAATTATGATCTTCCTGAGCATATTGAAAATTATGTTCACAGGATCGGGAGAACGGCCCGGGCCGGTAAGACAGGGAAGGCAATAACCCTTGTGGATGAAAGGCTGGTTTACAACCTGCCGGATGTGGAGCGATTCATTGACATGAAAATTCCGGTGGGATGGTTTGATGACGATTATCTGGTGGCAGACAAAAGTTCCGGCCGCAGGTCCGGACGGGAAGGAGACCGCCATGGAAGATCCGCTCCCCGGAGGAGGAGTGGTTCAACTACCGGCGGTAAATCACGTCGTCCGCAGGAGGGAAGAAGTTCCTCCAGGAAGGAGAGGAAGGAGAGGACGGAGAGAATGCCTTCCGGAGAGCAACAGGGAGCCCATGAAAATAAACGGAAACCTGTTGAGGTTACGGCCGGAGAGAAAAAGCAGTACGCTGAAAAAAAAGCCCCGGCTTCAGGAACTTCCAGGAAAGGACAGAGTAATAATAGTTCCCGCAGGCGACCGGACCAGAAGAGTGAATCGGGCAGAAAAGGCGAAGCCAGGGAGCAAACCGCGCCTCCGAAAAAGAAGGACATGGATTCACGTATAAAGTATTATGAGGAGAAATATGGAGAAGAATTCCGGGTAAAAAAAGATTTTGGTGAAGAACCGGATAAGGGATTGTTTTCCAAAATACGGAAAATCTTTCAAAAATAATTACTTCCTGACCTGCAACCGGATAAATGCGCTTTCCGCCCTCCTGAGCCTGTTGCTGAAGGTGTAAAATTCTGGATACTCTTCCACCGGTATCTTCATTTTGTGTATGCGAACAAGCCGGCTGCAGGTGAGCAGCAGGCTTCCCTTCTCCTTCTCGCATTTGACCTGGAAACGCCCGAAACTCTTTCTTTCTTCAGCTTCATGTTCAAGGCTGCTGTTTTCATATATCTTCGGAAGATGGATATGTATCATATCTTCCCTGTTTCTGGGTTGTGTCAGATAAAGGTCCCCGTTACGGTTCTCCCTTTCCGCCAGGGCCGTTGTCGGACTCGCTTCCGGAAAAGGTTGCAGTATAAGCTCATCATGAACTACTTGAAGGTACCCTGGGAGTATCCCTTCCATGCGAATAATCAGGGGATACGGTTCCCCTTTCGTGGTAAGGGAAAGATTCCGGAGAAGGGCCGAAGGAAAGATGGTCCGCGTCATTTTCTGGACAGGAATCACCCGGTCTTTCATCGATTCCAGTTTTTCGCGATCGGAGGCGTATTCACCTGACAGGCGTAGTTCCGTCGTAAAGCTTACGTTTTCTGCTTTTCCTATTTGGACATGACTCAGGCTTTTCCAGAGGTCGCCTTTACCGTCGGGAAGTTTTGTTTCCCAGGGTGGCCCTTTACCGAGGATAAGAGCAGGTGCCTTCCGATAGGGGAAGGAAATCTCACCACTCCTGAGGTCGGACCGGGTAAAGTCCAGCCAGATAGATTTACCTTTACCAGGGGTTACGCGAAGAAAGAGTGAGTTGTAGGTCCTTGGAAGGAGCGGGTCTGAGAGTGGAAAATTTCTCTCTCCGGCCAGAACCGGCTGGGATGATATTCCCTCCCTTTTAAGAAGTTCCCTGCAGAGAAGCGCCTTCTCCCGGATGGAACAGTTGCGGGTGTGGAGGCAGTTATTAAGATTAACCGGATCATAAAGATCCGATTCCCTCAGCCGGTAATTGCGGGAGACCGCTTCGTATATCATCTTTACTTTATCTTGAGAAGTTCCGGTCTCCGCCGGTAGGTAGATCGGTGTATCAGGGGAAAGGCCTCTGTACCAGGCCCCCAGATCTGATTCGTCCTCCAGTGTGGAAAAAGCGAACCATGGGAGTCGGTTCTCTGGTGCGCCTCCATGGGGTTCTTTGTCCAGAGCGGGGAGGTTCCGTGCCTGAAGGTGGACCATCTCTCTTCCCTCATTAAAAGAGTTTTTTCTGATCAGGGAAGAGGAGTGCCATACACGTAGAGGAAAACCCTCCGGGGCCAGTATACGGACAGAGGCATTTGTGACTGATTCGTAAAAGTTTTGAATCCGCGTGGGGCCCTCGGCGAAAAGGAGAGAATCTGTTGGAAAGGATAGGGGATTATTGACGATGCAGGCTACGTGAATAATGGAACCGGGAACCAGGCCTGAAAGATGGAGGATCCTGTTATGACCCGCGCCGCTTCCCGGGAAGGATTCGCGGACAGTCCCGTCCCGCAGGAGGATTTCGGCATGAAGCACATCACGGTCCTCTCCTCCTGGAAGTCTGTATTCACCGTAACGATTAATCCCCTCCTCGTTCTTTACATATATTAGTTCCCTCCGATAAAGCCGGCTGCTTCCGTCCCTGTTCAGAATAATAACCAGGTCCCTTGTAAGTACTTCGACAGGGTCTTCTCCCATGACCCGCTGGAAGAGCTCGCGATTGAGATTTATCTCTTTCGGCAGAAGACCTTTCATGTCCGCCTTTAATCGGTTACTGGAGAGATAATTGATATAGTCCTTCATGTTTTGCAGGGAAGGATTTATGGATACCATCTTTTTCCAGTACATTACCGGATCCTCTCCTGTTTCGAGGGAGAGGACGCCCATGAGGTAATAGAGGGAGGGGAGATTTCTTCGGGCGAGTTCCTTGAACAGATATTTCCGGGCGTGGTCGTGCATCTTTGAATGCAGGTAGATATTTACGACCTGTTCATCGGGAAGTTCCCGGTGAGCGTATTGGTCAAGAAGATTTCGCGCTTCATCCAGTCGACCTTTTTGAAGGAGAGCCTTCAGAATCGCTACGAGTTCTTCCCGGGAGAAGTCTTTTTCCAGCAGGTTGAGGCCTTCACGGAGCCAGGCAGGATCATGATCGCTGAGGAGCTTTTTATAACGGAGCTTATTAATGAGAAGGGACCGCGGAAAGGTCTTTTCCAGCATTTTCTTTATTTTTTCCAGAGGAAGGTCAAGATTGTTCTCCAGACAGAGGTCAACCAGGTCGTGGTAGAGGGGGTAGTAGCCAGGTTGTTTGTCCAGTACGGCCATCCCTTCTTTCAGGCCACGGATCACTTCCCCCTCTTCCAGTGATTCCAGAGCCTGAAGGTGGCCGGTGTGGGGGTTGGCAGGATACCATTTTGCAAGGCCCGCAATGAGTCTGCGTCCCAGATCTCCACTCCAGAGTTCTCCCAGGTTTTCGCGGTGAATAAAAAGGTGATCCGCGAGCTGCAGGTCCGTAAGGGGAGATCGGTTCTTCTCTTCCATGAGGGGCCCGATGGAAGAGAAGCTTCCCAAAGCCATGAGTGTTTCGCTTTCCAGTCGCCCCTTCCAGTGGGAGGGCAGGTTCGCATTGCGGATTTCGTCAAAAATAAAGGGGGAAATCTCCTCCGCAGAGATTTTTCCCATTATCTCCCTGGAACCCTTCATCCTGATAAGCTTCCCGTCGGCGTCGGTGGCGAGGCATTTTATCTTCCAGAGGTCGCGGGCTTCGATTTTTATCATCAGTTGCGCCGACCCGCTCCCCTTAAAATTCAGGATACGCAGGCCCATCCTGCCATGGCCGGTATTATCCAGAATAGTTTCCCCGTTCAGGAATACGCGGTACCGGCAGGGTGAATAAATACGGATATTCGCCTCGCCATCCAGGGTAATTACGCGTGACAGGTATGCTACTCCCGAGGAGGGGTAAAGAAACCGGTTAAGATGGATGTATCCGTCATGACCGGGACGAAGAATCATCCAGGAATCTGCCCTGGTGTCCGGTTCTGTCAATTCCGGTGAAAAAGGGTGGTCGATGTCGCCTGAGCCGTATCGGAAAAAGGGTCCCTTTACCCTCCAGAAGGCGAAGCTCTCTCTGATCGGTTGACCGGAACTTTTCTCATGGAAAAATCGGAGCCGAAAGGGTTCATAATGATCGAGAATCCAGTGTAGACGACTCCGGTCTTCCGCCTTCCTGGCTGCTCTGATCAGAAGGTTGAACAGAGCATCGATCCGTTCAGCTCCGAATATTCCTGCCAGGGGCTCCATGTCGTGGAGATGGGTCAGTGTAACCGTATCCAGGGGCGAACTCCTGACCATCTCTTCCAGGATCTCCATGACGGCCGGATAATTACCCTGCAGGTAGGCTTTTCGAAGGTCCTCTTCTCTTTCCAGAGATGATGGTGGACCGGCACCCGTAGAGGAGAGAACAAGAAAGAGGAGAAGTCCTGTTAGTATCTGTTTTTTCATGGTCATTTATATGATTGATTCTGTATTATTGCCGTGAAAAAGTGAAACGTCAAACCATTTACGGAGGCTACGTGGAACCTGTCACCATCATCCCCTTGAAAGATAGACCCGTATACGCGCCCATCTGCGCATGGTGGTCGTACATGGAATGGTACCTGGAAAGGGACATCCCCTTCGAGGCAAACCTTCGTTCATACCGGGCCAGGGCCCGGGTGGACCGGGTACCCATGACCCTGGTGGCCCTCCAAGGAAGTCTTCCCGCAGGCATGGTTTCTCTCAAGGAGAACGATCTCTGGACACGTAAAGACCTTAATCCCTGGCTCGCGTCTCTCCTGGTGGTCAATGAGTTCCGGGGAGAGGGTATTGGCCGGATGCTGGTTGAAGAGCTGGTCAGCCGTGCCCGGGACCTGGGTCTTGAACGAATATTTCTTTTTCTCGACAGCCGGGAGCTTGAACGCCTTGAACGCTTCTATATCACCCTGGGCTGGAGGTTCATGGAAGATGCCGTGGATAACGAGGGTCACGATACGAAGATTTTCTTCTATGATCTTTGACGGAGAAATCTCTTCACACCCGGCCTCGGCGGGCTTTCTTTGAAGGCTCAATCGTTTTGTTGCGGTAGCAAAAACTAATGGAGAGGAAATCGTTTTGATCTTCCTCCGGGGCCTCATCCTCTCACTCAGGTTCGATTCCTGGATTCAGGTTACCTGAAGCTCAGTTGTAATCCATCCTGTACTGCTTTTCCCGGAAGAGGTGGACGCAGGCATCCACGGCATCGGGTTCAAAGAAGGTGCCCCTGTGTGACGTTATCTCATTCAGGGCAAGCTCGATACCCAGGGCCGCCCGGTAAGGTCGGTGGGAAGCCATGGCCTCCACCACGTCGGCCACGGTCAGTATCCTTGCCTCCTGGATGATGTCATCTCTACTGAGGCCTCTGGGATAACCGGAACCGTCCAGATGTTCATGATGCTGATAAACGATATCGGCCACGGGCCATGGGAAATCGATTTGTCGAAGTATCTCGTACCCGATTTCAGGATGGATTTTGATAAGGCTGAACTCCACGTCCGTCAGACTTCCCGGTTTACTCAGGATCTCGGCCGGCACGGATATCTTGCCCAGGTCGTGGATGACTCCTGCCATGCGTATACCTTCGATCTTTTCGTGGGGAAGGCCCATCTCCTGAGCTATGCGCCGGGCAAGGTCGGCGACGCGCCGCTGGTGACCGGCGGTGTAGGGGTCTCTCGTCTCAACTGTCTGGGACATGGCCTGGATGGCTCCGCTCATGGCCTGACGGAGCTGCCGAAAACTTTCCCTCAGGTTCAGTTCTGATTTAAGCTGTTCCGAGTTGTCCCTGAGAATGATAACCTTGCCTTTTAGCTGGTTACCCGCTGTGCTCAGAGGAGCGGAGCGAAGATCAACCGGTATCTTATTATTGTCGCGGTGTAGAACCTGAAACCGGCTCAGTTTCCGGATCTCTTCGAAACTTCCGCCCGGATCATCTTCGTACCGCGCAGGCAGCATCTCCTCGGACTGGATCTGCAATACCTGGAAGATATTTTTTTCCATGACATCATCAGCTTTCCAGCCGGTAAGTTTCTCAGCCGCCGGATTCATGAAGGATATTTTTTCCTGTTCATCGGTCACGATGACGGCGTCAGCTATACTGCTTAGAATCGTGGAATATTTCTGCTCATTGTCCCGTATTTTCCATTCCATCTCATGTCGGAGTAGGGCCATCTCGATGGCCGCCTTAAGTTCACGACGATCGATTGGCTTAATAATATATCCATATGGATTGGAAGTCTTGGCCCGCTCGATGGTATCTGAATCGGTGGAGGAGGTGATATAAATGACCGGGATGTTCTGGGTGTCGTTAATGTCGCTGGCAGAGGCAATGCCATCCATGTCACCTTGCAGCGTGATGTCCATGAGTACGATATCCGGTTTATGCTGATCAGCCATCTCTACGGCCCCGGAGCCGGTATCCGCGGTCCCAACGACGGAATAACCCATTCCCTCCACGGATTTTTTCAGAACAAGAGCCGTGCTCCTGTCGTCTTCCACGATAATTATTCTTTTTTGTTCAGACGTCTCTTTTTTACTCATTTTACTGTAACCTGGTTCAATACCACTCCCATACTTTTTATCATTTTTTTATTATTATTCAATAATAAAAAAACCATTTTATCCGCAGGTGAAAATTAATTACGCAATAAAGATGTAAAACATGCTCAGAATAGTGACCGGGATTCGGTTCTCTGGAATGTTTAGAGTCGAGTATATATTGTTCTTGAAACGGAAGATATCTTGTGGTATTGTTTATTCGCAGGAAATACCGAAGGAATTTTCCCGGAACAGTAATGGATTTCACGATGCTATTCCGGGCTTCAAAAAAGGTATAGACAAAATGCCAGGTGGCAATCTGATTGCCCCTGTATCTCCCCACTGTAGTAACCCGGAGGAATTTTCATGGAGAGTCTTGGAATTAACATAGGATCATCCAGTGTTAAGCTCGTTCTGGTGGATGAATCTGATATTATATGGAAGAAGGTTGTGGCCCATGATGGAAGTTTTCTGGAGACACTCAGGAAAATCCTGAATGAATATGATCTGCCCAGGGAAGTGTCCACACTGGCGACTGGAACCGAGGGCAGGTATCTTTTAAATATTAACAATGTTCTTGAATCGGTCTGTATCGAAGAGGCTCTGAGTGCCAGCAACATCTCTGTTGATGCAGTCGTTTCCCTTGGAGGAGAGGACTTTGTCGTCTACACCATCGATCGGGACGGAAAGATCATAACGAATTTTGCTGGTAACAAGTGTGCGGCCGGCACGGGAGAATTTTTTAAACAGCAGCTTGGCCGCATGGATATGACCCTGGATGATATAACCGATCTTCCAGAAAATTCGGAGGTGACGAAACTCTCTACCCGGTGCTCTGTTTTCATGAAGAGTGACTGTACACACAAGCTTAACAAGGGAGAAGCCACCAAGGCAGACATCGTTCTCTCTCTTTCCGATGTTATGGCGACCAAAGTCACCGATTTTCTCAAGCGGGCCAGAATAACAGAGGGGCGGGTACTACTGACGGGAGGAATCACTAAGAACCGGTACATACTCCGTTTTCTTAAAGAGAAGCTTCCGGAAATCGACTTCATAGTGCCGGAAGAGGCACCCTACTTCGAGGCTTACGGCGCGGCTCTCCTTGCCAGAAAGACCGGGAGTCAACTGCCTCCTGTAAACCGTCTTTTCAGGGAACACGATATCGGATTCAGTTCACTTCCGAGCCTGGCCAATGCCGAAGGAAGGGTCCAGTACCTTGAGTCTAAAAGAGGAAAAGCCAGGCCCGGCGCCGAGTATATACTGGGTGTGGATGGCGGATCCACCACCACCAAGGTCGCCCTTATCGATATGGAGACCGATGAAATTGTCGCTTCTCATTACGGCCGCACTCATGGCGATCCGGTCCAGGCTCTGAAGAGGTGTCTCTTCGAGGTGAAGAAACAGCTTCAGGACCAGATCGGGGGTGAAAAGGTAAACATCTCCATCGCGGCCACTACCGGGTCATCCCGCGAGATATTGGGTGTCTTCCTTGAAACTGGGGCCGTCTTTAACGAAATCATTGCCCATTCCGTGGGTACCACCTACTTTCGCGAAGAGATAGACACTATCTTCGAGATCGGCGGCCAGGACGCCAAGTACGTGTTTCTTAAAAACAAGGTGCCCATCGATTACGCCATGAACGAAGCCTGTTCAGCCGGGACCGGATCCTTCCTTGAGGAATCGGCTTCAGGGGATCTTAATATCACGGACGTGACAAAAATTGGCGACGTGGCTGTCCAGGCCGACGCACCCCTTAAGTTTGGCGAGACCTGTTCCGCCTTTATCAATTCAGATATTCGGAAGGCGATTCAGTACGGCGCCTCCCGGGAGAACATCACGGCGGGTATTATCTGTTCTATCGTAAATAATTATCTGAACCGGGTCGTGGGAAACCGTTCTATCGGTCAGAATATCGTCCTCCAGGGAGGAGTCGCCAAGAACAGAGCTGTGCCTCTGGCGTTCGCTATGCTCATGGATAAGAATATCATCATACCGCCTGATCCTGAACTTCTGGGATGCTTCGGTGTTGGTATACTTGCTCGTCAGAAATTCAATGACGGTTTTGTGGAGAAGGGCTCTTTTGACATCGACCAGATCCTCAACACAGAGATCATTTATGAGCGAGAGTTTACATGCCGGGCCTGTGATAATTACTGCCCCATTCGGGTCCTGAACGTGAATGAACACAAGTATATGTTCGGAGGACGGTGCAACAAGTACGCCAATTCACGCAAAACCAAAAAGGTGGACGAGTCCCAGGTTTTCAACTACATCAACAAAAGGAACGACTTGATGTTCCGGGAAATGGCACCCGATCCTTCTGCCCTTGAAAGAAAAAAGGATTTTGTAATCGGGATACCGAATGCCTTCTCCATCTACACACTCTGGCCCCTCTATTCATGGTTCTTTCATACACTGGGTGTTGAAGCAAGACTGTCAAAGACCGTGGAGCACAGCGGCGTTGCCCGGGCTGAAAGCGCTTATTGTTTCCCGGCCGAGATAGCTCACGGGGCCGTGCAGTCATCCATCGACGAGGGAGTGGATTACATATTCGTTCCGCATTTTCGGGATATGCCCAGTTATCAGGATGACGTACACGCCAACTTCTGTCCCATTACCCAGAGCCTGCCCTACTATATAACGAAAGCCTTCTCGGACGTGAACCAGGAAAAATTTCTGACTCCTGTTATTAGTTTCAAGTACGGGCTGGAAAAGGCCCTGGAGGGTTTTCTGGAGATGGGCCGCCAGCTCGGTTTCGGAGACTCTGAAATCAAGAAGGCATTTAAGGCCGGTTACGCCAAACAGCAGGAGTTTTTTGAACGTTACAAGAAGATGGGAAAAGAGGCCCTGGAACGGGCACGGGCCATGGACCAGCCGGTTATCGCGGTGCTGGGGCGGCCCTACAACGCCTACACCAGGGATGCCAATATGGGAATACCCCTGAAATTCACCAGCCGGGGATTCAGCGTCATCCCCTTTGACATGCTGCCTTACGAGGGTGAAGGCATTTTTGACAACATGTACTGGTACTACGGCCAGCAGGACATGAAAGCCAGCGCCTTCCTGCGCAAAGAAGACAACATTTTCATTACCTGGATAAGCAACTTCAGTTGCGCTCCCGACTCCTTTATGCTTCATTACGTCAAGTGGCTCATGGGAACCAAACCCTTCCTTATTCTTGAGCTGGATTCCCATTCCGCAGACGCTGGTATTGATACGCGGGTCGAGGCCTTTCTGGACATCATTGAAGGATACCGCACGAAGTTTCAGGATGATCAGAAGGAGAGATACGATAACGGTCTCAGGTTTATTAATAATGGTGTGGATCCTCTACATGTATACGACATGAATAACCAAGAGCGGATTGACATCTTCGGTAACGAGAACGTTAAGATGCTTTTATCCAATATGGGGCGTATCGGGACAGAGCTTTTAGCCGCTTCACTCAGGGGAATTGAAATCAATACCGAGGCACTTCCTGTCCCCGATTCTTATACTCTCCAGATCGCGAGGAACTATATGTCGGGTAAAGAGTGTCTTCCGGCCCAGCTGGTTCTGGGAGCGGCCCTGAAGTACTTTATGTCGGACAAATACGACCGAAACGAGATATATCTCCTCTTCGTGCCAACAACAACGGGACCCTGCCGTACCGGTCAGTACTATATTTTCTACGAGAACCTCTTCCGGGACATGGAGCTCCATAACGTGGTGGTTGTTACTCTGGATTCTGATAACTCCTACAACGAGCTGGGACCCACCTTCTCCCAGAAAGCCTGGTGGAGCATCATAGTGAGCGATATGATGAAGGATGTGGAAACCTCCCTCAGGACCCTGGCGGTTGATCCCCATGCGGCTATTGCCAAGTACGACGAGTTGTGGCAGAACCTGGTATCCATAGCCGAAGAGGACGTGGCAAAGGTTATTCCTACCCTGAAACGGATCGCGAAAGAGATAGCCAAGATACCCCTCAAGCAGAAGCTGGAAGATACACCGAAGGTCCTCATCGTGGGTGAGATATATGTTCGAAGGGATGATTTTGCCGTGGACGAGCTGGTACGCATACTCTCCCGTAAGGGGATTATTGGCAAAGTCTCCGACGTAACGGAATGGATCTATTACACCGACTATGTCAGAAAACATGAACTGCAAAAACGGCTGAAACTTTATCCCTGGTGGAAGCGTACCTTCACACCGGAATTTCGGGAGCTCCTTGCCTGGAGGATCGAAGCTATCTGGAAGAAGAACGTGGAGCATAAGGTGGAGAGGGCGCTGAAACCGACGAAGCTCCTTCCCTCAAAGCCGCACAACATGGAGGAGATTTTAAAGAATGCTTACGACACCTTTGTCACCAGCGAGCTGGAATCTGAGATATCCATAAGCAGCGGAGTGGCTTCAACCGCCATGTTGAAGGACTATTCAGGGATCATCAATATTTCTCCCTTCGCCTGCCTTATCGGAAGGGTCATCGAGGGGATCGTCAATCCCTGGGCCCGGGAGCACCGGTATCCCATGTTATCAGTGGAAATAGACGGAGAGATTCTTCCTCCCAGTACCATTAATCGTTTGGAGATATTCATGCTCAATGTTCTCCGGTTCCGCCAGTCCCCGAAGGCCAGTGACCTGGTGGAACATGCGGAAAAAATCGACAGCTCCCTGGATAGAAAGATTATTCGAGAATAAGTGGGATGTATACATAATATCGGCCGGGAAAAATTTTCCGGCTCCGGTAAGTAGAGGGGGTGTCCATAAGGGCACCCCCTTTTCCTGGATAGAATATTTTATTCTTACATCAGTACTTATTCATTAACTTTAATTGTTCTGACGACACTTTGCGTCGCCGGAATGCGCCGCTGTCTTCGTCAAGAGTCTTGTCCTTCCGCACTGCGCGCGTCGGAACAAGACACTTGACCGGAAAACCCGGCGTATGTAAGCTAAGCCTGTCTCCTCCGGGATTCCGGTCAGCGGCGCGATTATATAAAAACATTGGTCCAGTATCAGTTTGCAGCAGAATCATTTTTCCTTCAACCGGGATTTTTCAAGAACATCCAGTGAATGAATGTAAAGCCGGATTCCTTCCCAATAGGCGGGATGGGTAAACCGCCGGCTTGTCCTTACTTCATTCAGAGCCTGCCGGAAGGCCCGGTTCAGTGATTCTCCATCGGCCAAACGGGCGTGTAACCGATGAGTGAAAAGATGACGGTTGGCCCCGGAAACAAAACTCTCCGCTACAATAAGGGCCGGGGTTCCCGTGGAAGCTGTAACCAGGCCCAGGCTCCCGGGAGAAAGCATCTCCGGAACGTAAGGTACATAGGCTGCGCCGGAGGAACCTATGGATGCAGAATAGGGGATACCTTTCCCGGTAAAAAGAGCGCGCTCACTCTTTTTGTAATATAAAGTGCCGGGGAAAAAGCTGATTCTCCCGTCCCGGTTTTCACGAACTTCTTGAATTCCCGATGATCTAAGGGCCTGCAGGTCGACCTCTGCCTCCATGCCCGCCGGTTCACCGTAGATGGCAACCCGGGGAATCGCCCTGTGGTACGGGGAACCCAGGGCGGCCAAGGAGGGCACGTAATAGATGCGGTGTTTCTCAACAAGGAGGCTTTCCGTACCCATGATGGCAATGGGAATATCTGACATGTTCTGACCGGTATGAATCAGGATATTTTTGTACCGTTCAAGGTCCGGTGCCGCCGGTGATAACAGGTCATGCAGTTTTCTTGAGATAGAGAAAGACGGTGTCAGGTTTTTTAAACTCTGTCTGTACTCTTCCCGTATTGTCTGAAGCTTCTCTGAAGTCTCGTTAATAATAAGCCATCGTTTCATGTCGTGTGCCAAAAGCCAGATGAAGATATTGTTATCCGTCTCTGTGAGGGAAAAGATCACGGTGTTCTCCGGCATGGATGCATGGATGCTGTCCAGGGGAAGAGAAGGTATAAGTCTGGAGAGCAGAAGGGAAGGATTCTCTTTTATCGACTGTAAAGGTTCTTCTCCGTCTATCGCAATTTTCTCTCCTGTTACTTCGAAGCCGGAATCATGGATAGCCTGCATCTGGATAAGAAGTTCAAGAACATAGAGGGCCTGGTCGTGGTAGCCGCTTTTCATTAGCCAGGTGATATATCTTTCATGAAGACGAAGGAGAATGTCCATTCTGCTAAATGACTGGAGAAGGAATATCTCGCCGTCAATTTTCCTGTGTATCTGATGAATGGCCCTGTTGAGAATCTCACTCGATTCTGGTGACGGCATTTTCTCCTTTCCGAGGCGCAGAAGCATGCTTTCAGCCCTGAGTAGATAGAGGGTGAAGGCGAGGTCGGGGGTAACCGGTTCAAAGAGGAGAGATTCAATTTTCTCTTCAGCGTTATCCGGATCACCCATAGCCAGGTCGACTTCGATGGCCGCCAGATTGTAATTACGGTTAAGATTGTACCTTCGGGAAGGGATGTTTTCTCCCCGCCTCAGATAGGTGCGGGCGGAACGAGGCTCCTCCATAGAGAGCTGATTGTAGATACGTCTCAGAAGGACTTTTTTTCGAAGGTAAGAGAGTTCAAGTGAATCGCAATCGTTAGCCCAGATCTCCAGAATCTGTTCCGCTTCAGGAGTTCCCCGATATTTCTCTTCCATCGCTTTCCTGTACCAGGCCAGGCGGTCTCGCCACGATTCCCATCTCCTGACTTCCGGCAGGTCATCGATATCATACCGTTCCGGGTTGGTTCCGCTCTCAGGATTGATGGGGAGAACCCCTTTACCGTTTTTCAGAGTGTGAATAATCTCTTTTTCTCTATTTGAATAGATGGTTTTTTTATCTGAGAGACATTCGCTCAGGGAAGAATAGTCTTCATGCTGAAGAGTAAGGAGTTCCGCGCTTATCAGGCAGGCTCTGCCCATACTGAAATCATTTATTGTTTTCCCTTTTTGAAGTTCAGGTATTGTTCCTGAAGAAAGGGACGCCTCCAGGGAGGAATATTGTTTCCATACGGCGGTTTCTCCAATCAATTCGCTGTAATCTTCAAGCCTTTTCATGAAATTGTTAAGGTCTCCCCGAACGAGGGCGAGGTGTATGAGCCAGGCTGCGGAAGCGGGTTGCAAAAACGTATCCTCCCCCCTCTCCATAAGCTTTGAAAACTCTTCTTCTGATTGTTTAATATGACCCTGCAGATAGAGAAGCCGTCCTCCCTCGAAGATGTATCGCCTTCTTCCTTCTTCTCCCGTGATTTGATACCAGCGGTTGAGGGAGGTCATGGCTTCCCCTATATTTCCGTTTGCGAGCCAGTCCCTGTAACGTTTGAGAGCCATGGAGGCGTCCCGGTCATTATCAAAGGTCCCGCGGGATGTCTGATAGAACCTGCCTTCAGGAGGATCCGTACCGGTAAGGGCATAGTTGATATACTTATCAGCCGATATCGATGTCATGTCCCAGGATACCAGAATCTTACGGACTCCGGCATAGTTCGCGGCGCTATGCAGCAGCAGTTCTTCATGGAAGGTTCTCTTACCCTGTCTGAGAAGAAGCAGTGTCGGTCTCAGCCGGGGCCGGGAGAAGAACCAGCTGGTCTGCAGAACCGGTGTATCGTCCAGGTCTATGACACAGGGGAAGACCCTGTATGACGCCTCTTCGGTCATATTCCCCCGGATCGTCTCGTAACCGCTTATGTTTAAAAACGATCCGAAGACCTGAATCTCTTCGGGAGGCCCTTCATCTAATGCGGGAGGTGGCTCCGGTCCAGCCAGGACAATTGCCCGGGACGGAGGTCTGAGGCCATCTTTGATCAGGGAGAGAAACTCTTCAGTAAGAATGATGGCAAAATCATCATCCGAAAAAAGCTCTTCGGGGATGAAGCCTTCAGATGGAATGTCGGTCAGGCCGAATTGGCCTCCCTTTCGAAAGAAGAGCATGAGCGAGTCATTGAATGACAGGATCAGGGCGAGAGGACCCTTTACAGGCTCACGTGATGAATCTATGGCGAGGAGTTTTCCGAGCTGGGTGCCTCGTGAGTTCCAGAGGGAGATCATCTCTTTTATGCGTTCGGCCGTTTTATCTCTGTTTCTGAGGAGTTTTGTTGTTTCAGGATTGCGTACCGTGTTACCGCCAATAAGATGGGAGGAGAGCTCTTTCTGCAGGGATGTGAGCCTTCTGGTTTCAACTATTAAATCCTGGAAGCGCCGGGTGTCGTCCCTGTCATGGAAGTAAGGCTTAGAGCCTGTTACCAGGAGTCGTCTGAGGGCCTGCATATATTCAAAGTGAAGGGAAAGGGCTTCACGATATTGTTTTTTCCCCAGCATGTAGTTTCTGTAATCCAGGTAAAGCTTTTCCACCTGCTGAGTCGTGTCAGCGAAAAGAGTTGAATAGGTCCTGAAATGGTTACGGGCCATCTCGAAATGGTTTCTTGCCAGTCGGGATGCTTCGAATCCTTCTACCTTTTTTCCATGCTGGTCGAGAAAACGGCCCATGTGATGATGGCTTATGAGCTGAAGTTTAACAAGCAGATACCTGTCTGAAAGTTCTACTGCGTCGATCAGGTGGGTGTAGGCGGAGGAGTAATCCCCTATCCTCTCGTAGCAGGTTGAAGCGTTTAAAAGAAGACGAACTGTTAAATCGGGATCGAGTTCACTCTTATCGTCAAGGATAGTGGTATAGATGGAAAGCGCCCACTTGTATCCATCATAGATGGTACTATGGTATGATATGATTTTATCCGCTGCGGAAAACCCTCTTCCCCGGACTCCTGACTCATCATGGAAACGAAGCTCCGAGTAATAGTAGAGAAGGTTCGCCATGGTGGCGTCCAGGCGAAGAAGGTCACTTGTCGCCTGTCGGGAAATTTCCCTTCGTAATTCTGTCTTCTCCTCCTCGCTGACCTCCCTCCCCGCGGACTCCCTTCTATCCGTGAGTTCTTTCAGTTCATTCCTGTAGAGTCTTTTTTCGTAGCTTTCACGGAAGTTAACAAGGTGATCGATAGTCTTCTCAATTTGTCCTGCCGGGTCTCCAAGAACATCCGGCCGATTTTCCGTAAGGAAAGCGTAAAGGTCGGCCAGGTTTCGGATAGAGAGGAGCATCCCCCTGGAAGAGCCGTAATCGGACCTGCGGGCTGTTTTCCATGCGTCCTGGAAATATCGCTCGGCGGAAGAATATTGCTCGTTTCTCATGGAGAGGATACCGAGCCTGTTAAGGGTTGCCACATAGGCCTCACGATCCAGTACATCGTTCCCCTTCTTCAGATATTTTCTCTTTATATTCAGTACTCGAAGTGCTCCTTCCCTGTCTCCAATAGACCGGTATATCTCTTCCTGAAAGGAAAGATTAAGGAGAAGCTTCTGCCGTGTATCCAGGGGATATACGATCCGGTTATCTCCGATAACAGCCGTATCGGGACCCAGGTTTATAAGAGGTATGGGGCCCACTCCGAAGAAGTAAAATTTCATCCTGTAGTCCCTGGGGTCATTGTCCCGGGAGCGGAGCCGCCGTTCGGTCTCCTTCAGGATTTCCAAAGCTTTAGAGGTGTTACCCATTTTTGCAAAGGCCCAGGCCGTTTCCTGTCTGTAACGGATTTTATCCACAGATATGCCTTGCCGGGCGGAAAGCTCAAGAATGCGTGTATACCAGGAAAGGGCTTCCTGGTAATCTCCCTCTTCCCGGGCCAGGAGGGCGAAATATTTCATAAGGATCAACTTCTGGTGTGCATATACTCCCGCTTCTCTTCCGCTTTCCATGGCGTCGTAGCTGTTCCGGGCCCGTTGGAATTCGATCTTCGCTTTCTGATTGTCGCCTGTCTGCCAGAGGGAATATGCGTAATGAAATGAGAAGAGGGCTTCCTCCAGCCGATTCGAAAAGCGTTTTTTGTAGACACGTGTTTCGTTATAATGATGCCGCGCCCTGGGATAATTGGTCAGGATGAAGTAATTATTAGCCAGAGTAAGGTGAATGTTTCCTTCCTGTTCCGGGTTGCCACCTTCGTTGTTCTGAACCAGAGCCTTTTCGAGCATATTAATGTTCCGTTCTACAAGACGTTCCGGGAAATACCTGCCCAGTACACGGTTGACGCGGTTGTCTTTCGGTTTGCGCATAAGATCGATATACTGATAAATCCAGCTTTTCAGCAGGTAGGGCTCAATAAAGGACTCATCGATAAAGAGAGACCATTCAAGCTGGTCTAAGGAATCCTGAAAGGCCATCGACATACCGATCAGGCCGACTGGTTCTCCCTTCTCTTCCACTTCATTCAGTTTTTCCAGGTAAGTTGCCTTCCTGGCCAGGAGGTAGGCAAGGCCGTATAAATGGGCCTGGTCGAATGTCAGACGGGCACGATTCAAGCCCTTTCGGTATTTTTTTTCCAACCCGTAAATGGACTTCTCCCCCTTCAGGGTGAGGTAGGTATCGATATAGAAAACATGGGCGCGGGGTCCATTGTGAGCGTACAGGTCTTCAAAACCACTTCTCCCGTGAATCAGGGAAATAAGGTGACGGTATCTTGAGTAAATAGTAAGGGCGTCGGAATAGTCTCCGGTAATCTCTGCCCGTTCCCCGTATTCCTCGTAATGGTTAATGCACCAGAGAGAGATATCTTCAAAGAACGGGTCTTTCCATTCTGTCCGGTATATCTCCAGGGCCTTAAGGTAAGACTTTTCGGTTTTGAATGAATCACCGCGCTCCCGGGAGATGTTGCCGAGGAGGATATGATTGCGGTAGCGTATATAGTTCTTCTCACCGCCTTTTTCCAGGGAGAGACGCAGGCTTTCCTCCGCCTGGGAATACCTGCGCTGATCCAGGTATATCTTTCCACGAAGATGATGAACCAGGGAAAGGAGCAGGTGGTCATCGGGGTATCCCTGTTCAATATCAGACAGTGTTGACAGTGCTTCTTCCGACTGCATGCTCTCCATGTTTTCGTAGAGTCTGCGTAGCACACGGGGGGTGCCTTCCTTTAGCTCCCCGATTATTGTATCTGTAAGAGAAACAGTCTTCTTTTCACTTTCCAGGAGTGCGAGCGTGCTCTCTATTCTTTCCTTCTCTGCAAACCCGGGAAATTTCTGCAAAATTTCTCTGTGGATCTCCAGAGCTTTTTCTTTCTTACCCTCTTTCGCAAGGGCAAGGGCCAGGTCTTCCATGAGCCAGGGAACATAAAATGGGTTATCCCCCTTTTCAAGATCACGGATAGTCTCCATTAAGGGAGCGAGGTCACTCTTTCCGGAAATCAGGGATCTGCCATAGAGGTAGAGGGCCCTGGAATAGGGATCTCTTTTACCTGATTCATTGAGTCGGGAAAGATATAGTCTGGCGGAATCTGTCTCCGCGTAAAGGAGATTGATACGTA
Organism: uncultured Leptospirales bacterium; assembly: GCA_964645775.1. Classification (GTDB taxonomy): domain Bacteria; phylum Spirochaetota; class UBA4802; order UBA4802; family UBA5550; genus CAZYBU01. The sequence continues at coordinate 65,180 of CAZYBU010000001.1, forward strand.
TGCTTTCAAGCAACGCCCTGCTGATAAAGAGATTATTGGTGAGGCTTTTCCTTTCATCGAAGAAGTCACTTACACGTTGCAGGGCAAGAAGATACAGTTCTCTGTCCTGGTAGGTAAAGTGACGGAGAGCGAGATCGTACTGTTCCTTCGCGGAACCTTTTCTCGGAATTATTCCCGTGTCTGGTATAACCGCCAGGTCCAGGGTGTCTCCCCTCTGGCGGGTATAAAGAATGACTCCCCGGTAATAACCACTGGAATAGGCGGGCGACCAGCGGGGAGAGAAGGATGACTCGGAAACGGTGGTAAGGTCGTATTCCTGACCGGTATGGATATTAAGATAACGCAACCGGGAGTTGTCACTGTAATCAATTTTACCATCCCCGTTGGTGTCCCGGTCGATTCTCGTGTAGACAATTTCCCGGGATGAACCTGCGAAAACGGGCTCTGTCTCTATGGCTCTCTCCTGCAGGATGGGACGACTCTCGCCTGTATCCCTGTCGAGGATATGAATATCTTCCCGGTTATTATCATCTTCTCTGACGAAGATAATCTTACTGCCGTCAGGGCTGAAATTTGGCCGTTGTCCTCCCTCTTGGGTCAGCTTAACCATGTTCCGTCCCCGGTTATCCATGATCCATATATTATCTCTGCCGTCACGATTAGAGGAGAAGACTATCTCTTTGCCGTCCGGTGACCAGACAGGTGATGAGTCCCGGACAGATCGGAAGCTACCGGTATCTTTATTTCTAATAGATGTCAGGTTTTCCGTATCCTCCTCCGGGTTTGTGTAGGTGCGGATAAGGGACCGTTCATATTTGATCAGCCGGTCGGTTTTGATGGGACAGAGAAAAATATCCCCCTCGGGATCGTTTCTGTCGGAAACGTAAAGGAAATCCTTCCCATCTGGACTCAGGGCCGGCTGTCGGTCCCTGGCCGGATGTCGGGTGATCCGCGTGGAGACAATACCCTTCATATCCCGGAGGTAGATATCATAATTGCCTCCTTCAAGATTGGATGCATAAAGGAGATACCGTCCGTCGGGAGAAAGGGAAGCGTCTGTTTCAAACTGACCGCCTATGGTGACCGGGACAATATCTCCAGGTCCGTAACGGTAGGCCCGGTCCAAAATAGATGTATAGTTGAATTGAGTCTCCCGACGGTTACCGGTTTCGCAGGAGAAGAAGGCAGATACTAAAAGAATAAGGAATACTATGTGAAAAGGGCGTTTCATCGAAGCTCCCTGTCTTTCTGCAGCCACCGGCCTTCTTCCGTGTAGAACCAGTCACCCTCCGACGCCCTCGTAAGCTGTTCCTGGCCGAAGAGCTGACTGTATTCTTTCAGCTCTTCGGAGGTCGGTTCTCGTTCGAGGGCCTGACTAAGGGCGTGAGAAAAGATGATCTTCCTCGCACTGTTCTCATTTTGAATGAGGGATTGTATTCGTTCACGTTCGGCCGGTGTGGCATCTTCCGGTTTTTTGTGTTGGATGATATATCCGGTATAACTTTCACCCAGGATTCCCCTGTCCTTGTAGGTTCTGATCAGCTCCCTTTGGTAATCGCGCACCCTCATGGCTTTCAGTATTTCCGGATCGGCACTCGCTGCGGACTGAACCGGTTCAGTCCTGTGAATGGACGTTTTAACCGAAGACACGACCCAGGTGTTCTTTTCCAGCTCCGAGTATTCGCCAACAATCTGTTTCTCGATTGCTGTCCTCTCCCCGGTGAGGTGAATATCGGGCGGAACAACCGTAAGACAACTGGGAGTCGTTTTACAGCCCGTGGCGAAAAGTCCCACGGTAAAGATTATTGAGCATATGATTAGAAATCGTTCCATGTCATTTACCTCGTGCGACCTTCCGGAGGTATTCCTGAAGGGGGATGCGTTCAAATTCAATCCTGTCGTTTTTAACGCCGACGAAGAGACCAAGAAGTCTCTTGTCGAGCATGACCGTGGTATAAACAAGGCCCTTGTCCAGGGTAAAATTAAAACTGTTAATTTTCATGGTGTTATCCACCGCGAACTGTCCCAGGTTTCCAAGTTTAGATTTTCCCTTCTCCGTTGAAAGTCCCCGCATCAGACGGTTCGCGAACCGTTCGCCTATCTGGTATATATTAACGTATCCCGTGGCTGTTAGTTCCTTCTCCAGATCGATTCCCTTTCCCCTGAAACGGGCGTTAAGAGAAAGGCGGGCGTCTTTTTCTCTGCCCCGTACAGGTTTGTCCAGAATACTTATATCCGCTTCGTTAAGATTTACGTCCATGCCGAACTCGATTTTTCCCGGAGAAAGGTCCGAGAGATTAATGGAAATGTCCCTGCCATAAAGAGTTCCACGGAGTACGTTACCTTTGAAGTTCAATATCCGAAGAATGTTTTCATCGATAGTTATATTTGCCCTGGCATCTTTTACATAGGTGAGAAGAGAAGAACGGGCGGGGTGAGAAGCGGATGCAGATGTCAGAGTGAAATTCGATTTTCCTTCAGTGGATTTTCCCCGGATAAGTTCATCTTTTGATGTGGTGAAAAGAGGGACGGTTACGGTCGGAGGAGGCACCAGTATGTTCCAGGGTATGTCACAGGAAAGTCCCCGGATATCAATTAATTCCTTCTCGCTGGAAAGGAACAGGTTATTAATATCGAGGCTCCCCTTCAGCTGTGCGTTTTCCGGATCTCCCTTCAGGCGGCTTTCAATGCGGATACTCCCTTTATAGTTCCAGTCATCGTAGAGGAGACGGTTGGTCTCCTGTTTCATTGTCATAAGGAGGGAGATGTCCGCATCGCGGATACCCTCTTCGGTCCTTCGGAGGGAGCCTGAAAGAATCGTGTTCAGGTTCCATCGGTCGCTGTAAAGACGGGCCTCTTTCAAAACGATACGGCCTGTGGAACGGTCAAGATCGGCCTGTCCCGCAAGTCTGAGGTCATCCAGCTCATATTCCGGCAACCGGGCCCGTAGAATTACCCTTCCTGTCATCAGTGGACCTTTTTCCCCGTACCTTGCCGTTGCATTCAGGGTAACCGGTTCCCTGAGGGGCAACCTTTTCAGAGGACGGTGAAACCGTTTCGGGGCCATGGCAAGCATCGGTTCCCTGGCGAACTTCGCGGTGGTTATCTGTAACTCTCCGGATATTCCGCCACGGAGACGGGCATTCCCCTCCATGGATAGAAAAAGGGCAGGATCTCCAGAATAAGGATCATACCATTTGACCGTCAGGTTTTCCAGGTTCATGGATGAGAAGTCCTGGAGAGTTGTTGCCTTGAGGTTCATCCTGAAGGAGTTCCTTTTGGAGGGGCTTCCGCCAATGGTATAGGTCAGGTTCGGTATCTCCAGAGAGGATTCGATACGGTATCCTTTACCCCCCTCGCGAAGAGTGAGTGAGCTTTTTCCGGCCTGAAATCTAAGGTCCCTTCCCGGCTGGCGCACTGAGAGCCGGTCGGGACCCGTACTCAGGACCATGTCCGGTGACCGGTAGGAGCCTCCCAGAAAGATTTCAGAAAAAGATATATTTCCTCCAAAGCGGGTATTCCGGTCTCCGGTCAGGGCCCGGTAATAGGGATAGAGATCATCCAGGAGGATACCTGTACCCTCTCCACGGATATTCATCATACCGCGGTCTCTCAGGCTTTTCACGGAACCGTTGAGTTTAAGCCATGTCCGTTTACGGAAGGATACCGAGAACTCTTTCAATTGCAGGATGTCATCGGCAGGTTCATAGAAAAGATCGTGGGCCACTCGAAAATCGAGAGGGGGAAGCTTCTTTCCTGGAAAGCGTATGGATGTAGATGGGGAGCTGAAAAGGAGGTGACTTGTAAAACCGGGACCACCTTTTCTCTTTTCCATATCAGCGAGAAACATCAGGGAAAGGGGTGAGTCGATGGAGATTCCATCTCCCCTGAGACTGAAATCGACCCGGCCGTCCGGGTTAAGCTCTATACGAGCCCGGGAAAGAGCGTCCAGGATGGAGAAATCCATGGGAATCCGGTCAGTGGGTTCCATTGTAAACCCGGCCTCCAGGTCGACCCCTTTGAGGGAAAGCCGGGTATCACCTGTTTTCAGGATGACTCTCAGATCGCGGATCGAAAGGTTCAACAACAGGTCTATGGTAAGAGGAAGGTCGATCTTATCCATCGGTTCCGACGGTTCCTCCGGGACAGCTTTTTCAGAGGCGAAAAGACGTTCCACGTTCCAAATGCCGTCCTTGCCCTGCGTCAGGTAGAGGATAGGTTTGGTGATAATGATTTCAGGAACACGGATGTGAGCGCCCGTGAGAGCGGGAAGGTCCCAGGTCACCTCCAGGGAATCGATGGAAAGGAAAGGGTCTTTTTCAAATGAGGGATCACCATGAATTCGTATATCTTTCACCGTTACGCCGCGTAGAAGCTCCACATCCGTAATCCGCGCCTGAATGGCTCCCTCGGCAAGTATCCCCTTCAAAGAAGTCTCCAGAAGAACGGTTGCGCGTTCAGGTGTAAGGAAAATCCAGAGTCCCAGCAGGAGAATGCCTGAAAGAATGAGCAAAAGGGAAACAACAGATAGAAAAGCCAGGATGGACGTCCGGGCTATGCGTGCGAACAGGGTAAAGCCTCTTAATCGCTTTTTATCTGTATCCTGATTCATCGCATTCCTTTCCCCGGGGAACGTACCCTTCAGGAGAGGTCATCCATGAGTCTGGCAATTTCCCTCACTTCCTGGGAAGCTCCTCGTTCCGTGACAAGAATGCTGTCACCGGACTGAACAATAATGACATTATCCAGGCCTATAACAGCGACCCGCATCGACTCTGAGAATACCGAGCAGTTGCTGCTTTTCATGAAGATTACGTCTTTTTCTCCCGATACACGGTTTCCTGTCTTATCTGCCTGCAAAAGATCGTCAAGAGAGTTCCAGCTTCCGAGGTCTCTCCAGGTAAAGTCGGATGTAATCATGGTTATATTTTGACTCTTTTCCAGTATTCCGATATCGATGGAAACGGATTCAATCTTTTCATAGATTGTAGAGACAGCTTCACTCTCGTGCCAGGAAGTACTCTCCTCATTATGATGTAAAAGACTGTGGAAAGCCTGGGTGTGATCCGGTAAATATTTTTCAAAGGCCCTGCGGATAATATCCTCCCTCCAGAGAAAGATTCCGCTGTTCCAGAAGTAATCTCCTGAGGCCAGGTACTCTTCCGCCCGGGGCAGGTCCGGTTTTTCCACAAAACGTAAGACCTTTCTGACCTTCCCGTGACCGGGGGCCTGGATGTAGCCATAGCCGGTTTCAGGTCGATCGGGCGGAACTCCCAGTGTGACAAGGGTTCCCTTTTCCGCCTCCTCGGCTGCCAGGAGAATGTCATCCCTGAAAGATACCTTGTCCGGGATGTAATGGTCCGCGGGGAGAACAATCATGATAGAATCGGGTCTTTTCTCTGAAAGGTACGTGGCCGCGTAGATAACGGCCGCCGCCGTGTTTCGGCCACATGGTTCTCCCAGGATGGTGAAGGGTATATCCAGGAATTCACTCTGGGAATGGATAATCTCGCGGTGGTCGTTAGATGCCACGATAACGATTTCAGAAGGATCGAGAGTCAGAAGCCTCTTCAGGGTCTGCTGATAGAGACTTCCATCTCCTGTGAGATCGAGGAAGGGTTTCGGTCTGTCCTTCCTGCTCATCGGCCAGAGCCGGGTTCCTCCTCCACCGGCCATAATAACAGGAACGAAGTTCAATGTTCATATCTCCTTAATAAGCTGGCATATTATGTAGTAAAAGGGCGCAACAGAGGTGTCAATGATATTAAAGTCATCCTGCGGAGGTACATGGATTTTTGTTGCGTGTCTGACGCCCCGGTTGTAAAAAGAACCAGTAACCGGAGAAGAATATGGCGGAAACCAAGAATTTTTTACAGACCATAAAACTTGAAATCAGCAGGAACTTCAAGCTGACACCCTATGAACGGATTGCCTTTCATCATCTGCTGTCGTTGCTGAAAAGCGAAACCGGGAGGGATATCCTTTCTGATGAACTGAATAAAGGCCCACATCTCAGGAGAAACGCTGTATCGATCCTTTCTGAATTCATGGACAGGGAAGTCAGTGCAATACTTGTCCCTCTCCTTGATCACGACATATCCATCAATGAAATGATTAGAATTCTTCATCACATAGAGGTAAACGGGGATGAAGAGAGATGGAAGGATATAGCTGATTTTATCCGCCGGTACCTTCATGAGCCGGAGAGGATGTTTCTTCCCCTGGCCAAGGCTTTTCGGGTACTCGGTTCGCTGGTACAGGGGGATGAAGAGGCTTTTGAATTTCTTTCAGAAATTATCAATACTGATGAAGTGGACAGGCGAATCAGTCAGCTTGCCATTTCCTCTCTTTCCGCATTCCAGGTTATATCTCATTTTGAGAAATTACTCAGGGAAGGTGATGAACAGTCCGTATACGAGGTCTACAAGACCCTCTATAATCTCTGTCTTTATTCCCTGGAGCATAAGGCGGCTTCCCGGCATGGTGAAGAGGAAGAACTTTTCACTTTTGATTCAGAAAGCGAAGACAAGATTGTTCTCGATATACGGGTTCTACTGGGGAAAATGGCCCACCAGTTTGATGGATATTCTAATCGTGTAAAAATTGTCTATATCAGTGTTATGATGATATCAAATCACCGTGAGTATCTGATCTATGCGATGAAAGCGCTTACATCGACAGACCCTGAACTTATTCGCATGGTTCTTTTCGCGATCCATTCCAATATTGACCGCGTCAGGGATCCTGACAAGCTGTTCAGAAGCCTTATTTCACTGACAACGGAAACCGATGAAGACAACCTCCTGATAGTCCAGACATTTAATCGATATTTTTCTCATCCCAGGAAGAACCGGCAATTTCACATTCTGCAGGATAAACTCTACAGCTATATTGTGGTTACCCTGGAATCATATTTTGAAACCTATCGAAAGGATTTTATGATTACGGATGTTATTGAAAAGGATTACCCGGAAAGCTTCCAGCAGATGAGGAGGTTTGTTCTCGAGAGGTTTAACCCGGAACTTAAAAAGAAAATGACGAATTTCCTCAGAAATGAAGACCCGGGACTGATTCAGCACATCGTGATGGATATGTCTAAGTGGATACACAGGGTAGAGGAGAATGAAAAGGACGCACTTGCTGTTATGCTCGATGTATTGATCGATTCGGATAAAAAATCGAGGGAGAATTCCGCATCCCGAATAGAGAATATTAACTTTGAGAAGCGGTATCTGAGAAACAGGATTGTTCGGCTTTGCGAGATAATCAGTGTTCTGCAGATCGAGGAAGGGGCGAGTACCCTGGTAAATATCTACAACTACCTGAAGAAGTACCCGGACCGCGCACTCTTCTCGGCAACGGAAAGGACTCTTTCCGCCCTTAATTACTCCTACATGCTGGGAGAGGTTGAAGTGGCGCTTATGACCGGGACGCCCGATGATCAGAGCAAGGCCCTGGATAATATTGCTCTCTTCAACGAGCAAAGGTCTTTGAATATTCTTTTCGAATTTCTTCAGAAGAACGCGGCTGAAACGAGTTATCCGGTGAGCCGGGCGATGGAGATTCTGCTGGAACGGGACATGCGGACTAACGTCACCGGAAGGCAGATCTGCAAAACCATAATAGAAAACAATGAAACTACGCAGATACTGCGAAATGCGGTTCTCGGCCTGGGACACTGCGCTTACGTGGATGATCTTGAGTTCCTGGATCGGCTTTTTCGCTCTTCCCGGGGCAAAGACCTTAAAGAGGAAATAATCCGCTCTATCGGCATGATCCTGACGTACGGTACCGGGTACAACCGGAGACAGGTAATGAGGATGCTCAATGAATATTTAAAGGATCCGGGCATTCGAGTACGTATTTATTCCTGTCTTTTTCTCGCCCGGCTTGGAGACACGGATGCCATCCGGGCTATTCGGGAAATGCTTGTTATCAAGAATAAGTCGATCCAGCGGGACATATTGACTATCCTTGGGGATCTCCGTTCCGTGGAGTTCGCCTTTTTCCTTGTTTCCCTTCTCCGGGAAGAGTACGGTATTATGCGTGATATCATTCCCCTCGTGGGAAAACTTCCATCAGAAGAACTCAAGGAGATCGATGGATTCGTTGTTAATCTTTTCCGAAAGTATGAGGCTCCGGAAAGAATGGAGATAGAAGAGGAGGAGAAGCTTCCCAGGGATATTCAGCTGGAAAACCTGAAGAGCGGAGAGATGACCCTTCTTAATATTGAACTGCTTACAGTGGAGCAGCTCGGGGAGAAGGAGACCACGGCTGACCTGATACAGCATAATCTAATATTCAAGAAGATGATATACAACGAGATCGAATCCAGCGGGGGGACAATTACCCGAATGACACCGGAACGGGTTCTCAGTTTCTTTACGGATCCATCTGTTGCCGCGCGGATGGCTCTGAAAATCAGAAACAATTTCCATGAGTATAACAGGTATCGCCGCCCGGAACACCATCTTTACGTTACCATACAGGTCATCACGGACCGGGTCGATTACTTGAACGAGGAATTGATTGAGTATCCCGATTTTAGACTGCAAAGTCTTACGGAACTATCATTTGCCAATAAGGTTATTATAGGGGAAAACACCCTTGAGAAGATCAAGGGCGAGTTTCTCATACGAATAATTCCTGATTTCATAATATCCAGCTCAGGATGTTTTCTCGGCCATGCCGAACTTATCGAGTCAGTTAATTTCATGAAGATATCGGAGAGTATCCTGGAGTCCATGAAAGACGAAGATGAGAAGAAAAAACAGATACAGCAGCAGATAGAAGAAGAGCTGAAGAGGATGAAGCTCAAGAAGAGCCAGGGATCATCCGTAGCCATGAGCAGGGAGCTGGAGACCATAGGAGACAATCTAAAGAAGAACCTTGATGAGATAGAACGTTACGTGCAGAGGCGCTCCACGGACAGGGAACTGCTGCAAAACGTTCGCAAAATGCTTGCAAACACCTACGATTTCTTTAAAGTAGATATATCCCGAATCATCATCAAATAGGAACATCCCATGAAACGATTCTGTATTGTGTATATCATATGCATTATGATTGTACCCGGTATGCTTTTGGCTCAGGATAAGGGAAAGACTGACAGGAAGAAAAAACCTTCAATCTGGAGCGTGGAACCATTGAAGATTAAGGATGAGGATGAAAAAAAATGGTTCTTTGAGCTCAGCGCCGGTTACGGCCTGAAGATGGGCAACACCGATACGCAGGACGTGGACAGTAAAGCCTCCCTGGAGTATAACAGCGGAAAAACGGAATTCAATGTCAGTACCAATATCCATTACGGGGAAACTTCGGGAGAAATAACCGAGAACAATTTCCTGGGAAGCGTAATGTATGACTACTATCTGGTAAGACGATGGGAATTTTTCTTTTTCAGTCGTTTCGAATATGATTTTGTGGGGGGCATAATCTTCCGAAATAACATAGGTGCCGGCATCAAGTTTGTCCTCTTCAAGAACTGGTTTTGGAAAATGGATATCTCGGGCGCCCCTGTCTTTCAGTACGAACTCCAGGAAAACAACAGAGGACTGATCGATCCCAGGCTTTCATTCCGTTACAGGGTTAAGATGCTGCCCCTGAAGATACTTTCTTTTAACTATGTGATGTTCTATATTCCGAATATGCTCGATTTCACCGATTACCGCTACGATGTTGACACCTATTTTCAGATCCGGGTAACAAAATTTAATACCATTCCGGATTCCGGGCTGTATATCAATATCGGTTATAAGCGCAGGTATGATTCCGATCCACCTGTCGGTAACGAGGAGGGTGATAACAATTTCTACGTAAGCCTGAGCGTTAAATTGTGATCAGGGAGAAATGAACTTCTCCGACAGGTTAAGTTTATGCCTGACCAGGGAGGGGGAAGTGGTTAAGAAAAACTTATCGTTCTGGTATTTCAGTAATTCCCTGTACTGGTCCCGTGCCGTTTTATAATCCCGCATCTTGAAGGCAGTCTCTCCATAATAAAAATGCATCGATTTATCATAGGGACGGTCCGTCTCTACGGATTTAAACATGACCAGGGCCCTTACGTACTCTTCCTTCCGATAGTAAATCTTTCCCTTGCCGATAAGCCCATCCGGATATCGGGAGTCCTTCTCCAGGGCAGCGTTATAGTACCTGAAGGCCTGGTCGAGCTGGTCCCTGTTGAAGTAAAGATCTCCAATCCGGATATAGGGAGTAAGGTTCGAGGGGTTCAGCTTCAGCGCCTTCCGGTAGGCATCGATTGATTCAAACTTGTTTCCCTGAAGCTGATAGACATACCCGATCTGAAGCCAGGGTTGGGAATAGTAGGGAGCGACGGCCCGGGCCTTCTGTAGATGAAGCATGGCCCTTTTGAATTTTCTGGCATAGATATAGGCCACTCCCAGGTTGTACTGGAAGGGGAGAAAAAGTCCGTCTTTTTCAAGACCCTTTTTAAGAAGTTTGATCGCTTCTTCTTCTCCCCCCTGGAGGATCAGGTCCGCGGCCCGATTGTTCAGAATGGCCGCTGTTCCCTCTCCTCTGAGGTAGATGACCTCGTTTTTAATCTCAATACTGCCAGCCGGGTCCTCTTCTTCCGGTGTGTGCCTGTCAAGATAGAACTGGTTTTTAAGCTCCTCCAGGGTCTCACCGTGCAGCGGAAACATCTGTGGCAGAAGAAAAAAAAGAAGGATGGTATGTCTCAGTAAAGGTGACACCGGACCCTGTGACCTCCGGTATTTATGGCGGCAGGATACTCTGATCTGCAAATTTCCATCGCATGAGGACATCTGGGATGGAAATGACATCCTGTCGGCGGATTTTCAGGGGAGGGGATCTCTCCCTTGAGACCGGAAAAGCCTCCTTTTTTCGGTTCCGGTTCCGGGATGGCTGAAATGAGGCTGTGACTGTAGGGATGAAGAGGGTTACGGTATAGCTCACCAGCGGGGCATTGCTCCACGATGCGCCCCAGATACATCACGGCTATCTCGTCGCTCATGTTCTCGACAACAGCCAGGTCGTGGGCCACGAAGAGATACGTTAGGGAGAACCGTTCCTGGAGATCACGAAGAAGATTTAATATCTGACCCTGAATGGATACGTCCAGGGCGGATACCGGCTCGTCGAGAACAACAACTTTTGGATTAAGAGCTATGGCCCGGGCGATGCCGATACGTTGCCTCTGCCCTCCGCTGAATTCGTGAATATACCTGCGGCCATGTTCTTCTTTTAGTCCGACAATCTCAAGAAGCTCACGCAATCTGTGATCTATTTCCTTTTTATTTCCATTTCTGTAAACGCGGAGAGGCTCAGATATGAGGGAGGCCACGTTCATCCTGGGATTGAGGGAACCGAAGGGGTCCTGGAACACGATCTGCATGTTCCTTCGAAATTTACGGAGGGTGGAACGGTTCATGGAACGGATATTGCGGTCATTTATAACGATCTCTCCTTCGTCCGATTCGATAAGACGAAGAAGCGAACGGGCTGCGGTTGTCTTTCCGCTTCCGCTTTCTCCAACCAGTCCGAGGGTCTTTCCTTCGGGTATCTCGAAGGAAATCTCATCCACGGCCCTGACCACAGGTGGAGGAGAAAAGAAGGAAGTCCTTCTGCCCTGGAAAAATTTTTTCAGGTTACGAACCCGAACCATTACGACTCCGTGATCTGTCACGCGTGGTGGCTGCTATTACAAGGTAATAGATAAGGAATATAATCAGAACCATCCTGGGTAAGGAATGGAGACTCCACTCCAGGTCAGGATTGTTTGCCAGGTAATAGATAAAGAAAACCAGGAGGATGGTGGGTGAAATGTACTTAAGAGTAAAGGCCCAGGCAATCTTGATAAACTCGCTCTTCGTGTCGGTTTCCAACTCATGCTCGGTTTTATCGAAACCGTATTGCCATCCCAGGAATACGGCAATGAGGAAGCCCCCAATAGGGAGCATGTAGTTAGCTGTCAGGGTGTCCATGAAATCGAAGAAATTCATGCCGAAGAAAATTTTAATATCGGCCATAACATTGAAGGAGAGGGCGGATGGGATGCCCAGGAGGAAGATGATTCCGGACATAAGGACGACGGCGTTTCTCCGGGACCATCCATGTTCGTCGATGATAAAGGTTGTCACCACCTCGAGGAGGGACATGGCTGAGGTCAGGGCCGCGATGAATAACAGAAGGAAGAATATAAAGGAAAAGATGCTCCCGTATTCAATCTTTCCGAAGACGGCCGGTATTATATTGAATATAAGTCCGGCCCCCTGGGATGGTTCAATATTCATGGCGAAAACTGCGGGAAAAATGGCCAGACCGGCCAGTATCGCCAGGATCGTGTCAAGGATAACGATATAGAGGGCAGAGCTGAGAATTTTATCTTTCTGAGAAAGGTAGCTGCCGTAGGTGATCATGGCTCCCATGCCCAGGGAAAGGGTAAAGAAAGCGTGGCCCAGGGCGGTCATGAATGAATTAAAGGATATCTTTCCAAAATCTGGTTGCATGAGAAAGAGAACTCCTTTGATACCTCCCTTCATGGAGATTCCCTTGATAATCAGAACTATAAGCAGAAGAAAAAGAAATGGCATCAGAAACTTGCTCCACCGTTCAATGCCATTGGCGATTCCCCGTATGACGATGACAACACAGGCGACCATAAAGAGCATGTGGTACCCGATCTGAGACATGGGGTTGGCAACGAAAGATCCGAACATGTTCAGGGAATTATCGATTGTCTTTATGGTTGCTATTGCCCCGGTCAGGCTTTTTACCAGGTACCCGAGTGTCCATCCTCCCACCACGCTGTAAAAAGAGAGGATAAAGAAGCCCGAAAGGACACCTATATAACCGACAAGCTCCCAGTGAGTCCCCTTTGCCATTGCCTTGAAGGCCCCAACCGGGTCTTTGCGCGTATGCCGGCCGATTACCAGCTCGGCAATCATGATGGGCAGCCCCAGGAACATAATACAAATCAGGTAAATCAGTACAAAAGCTGCTCCGCCGTTATCTCCGGTAACGTATGGAAATTTCCAGATATTTCCCAGTCCCACAGCAGATCCGGCAGCGGCAAGAACGAATCCAATCTTAGAACCCCAGTGTTCCCTCTGCATCTCAGCCATAGTTCACTCCTGAATCATATCACTAACTGATCGGTAGGCCTGCAATATGCTTTTGTCAACACAAATTGCCTTTATAACTACTTTGAAAAAGTGATTGAAAGGGTATAAGGGAATCATAATGCTTGAGCCTCAATCATTTATCGGAGGTCCACGATGATTCCAGGTTTCGACGAAGTAGTATCTTTCCATGGTCACAGCTGTCCGGGTCTTGCCATGGGATACAGAGTAGCAGTCATGGCTATGGAACGTCTGAAGTCGGGGAGATCCACACAACAGGAGCTTGTAGCGGTTGTAGAAAATGACTCCTGCGCCGTAGACGCCGTACAGTACATGACTGGGTGCACTTTCGGAAAAGGGAATCTCATCTTCAGGGATTATGGAAAATTCGGGTTTACCTTTTTTTCCCGACAGACGGAAGAGAGTTTTCGCGTTTTTATTGACGCGTTTAAACTTGATGCCATGCAGGACTTTGTCCGTCTTAACGCGCGGAACAGCCTGAGTGAAGAAGAAAAACAAGATCGTGTCAGGGTACGGGATGAATCGGTACGGCAGATACTGGAAATGCCTGAAGAGGAACTGCTCTGGATGACTGAACCCAGGGAGGTCATGCCTCCCAAGGCCCGTATCCGATCTTCCGGCATCTGTAAACAATGCGGGGAGAGGGCCATGGAGAATCGTCTTACCATTGTGGATGATGAACTGGTTTGTCGTTCCTGCCTTAATGCCCGTTCCGGACTTGAACTGCGATAGCAGGAGAATTAATGAAAGAGACGGCGGTGATATCCTACCCCTCATCACAGGGTGATTTACTGCTTTCCCTGACGGAAAGCAGGTCGCGATATATGGTCCCTATCGGAGGAAAGTTCAGGATCGTCGATTTTTCCATCCGGAATTCCCAGGCTGGGGATATCGGTCATACCATAATCTACAGCCAGTTCCATGACGGTCTTGAGGAATACGTGGCACAATACAATTCTGAAGAAGAAGGGAATTCCGGAATCGATGTCCGCATCCAGGAAAAACAGGATCTCAGCTTCTGCCATGATATGATCCGGGAGACGGAGGCCTCAATCTTTATTGTTTATAACGGAGATAATCCCTCCATCATCGATTTTACGAAAATACTGACTAAGTTCAAGAAGAAACGTTCCCAGGCCATGCTGTTCCAGATGCAGTCCGAAGAAGGGGGAGGGATGGGTAACCGGCTTCTTGTGGTTCGTCGAAAGAAACTCCTCTCCGCCCTAACAAAGGCCCGGGACGCGGGTACTGACGCGCCCAATGTTTTTGAGATGGTTATTAACCACATGGTTAACGAAGGAATAGGGAAATCGACTTTTACAACCATGTACTGGCCCATTAAGACCGTTGTGGAATATTATCGTCTAAACCGGGAAATCATCTGGAATACAAGGATATTCGGGCTTCTTTATAACGAAAGGATTATTCAGAGCAAGATTAAATCTACCGGCTACGCGACTATAGGAAAAGACGCAAGGATCGTCCGCTCTTTTATGTCCGATTACTGTCATATAAATGGAGTGGTTGAGAATTCCATTATTTATCCTGGTGTGGTTGTGGAAGAAAACGCGCTGGTCAAAGACTCAATCCTCCTGCCCTTTGTGCGGGTGGGGGAGGATTCCCGGGTATTCCGGACGATCGTGGATGAACCCGGCAGAATCATAGTTCCGGATGAGGAAGATATGGAACGCATGGAGAATATTGGGAGAGGAGCCACGGTGGGCAGCCGGGAACTGACGATTAAAAGCTCTGATTTTCCCCGGAGCCTGAACGAAAGCCTTACCCTGCTGGGGAGCGATGCTGTAATTCCTTCGGCCATAACCATAGGTGGGGGATGTTATATTGCTCCCGGCATGGGAGAGGATTACTTTCGTAAGCGGAATTCACTCGGGGATGGGGAGTCAATTCTCCCTGACAGATAACATCGATAATTGATTTCAGCAATTATTCCTGAAGGTTCTATTATGTAAAAAAAAACGGATCTTTCGGCGGTGAGTTTACGTAAAAAGAGGGTGCCCTTTTAGGACACCCTCTTTCAATGTATACTCATAAGGATCTACTCTACGAGACTCTTCAATGCTTAACGGATAACCCGAACACTCTTGATCTGACTTTCAGGAACTTTGATTGTTCCGTTGGTGGTCAGAACAGAATAGGTTCTTCCACGGTTTATGATGGCTCCCCGGACAACGCGTCCATTATAAAGGGAAATCTCATCGATTCGCTGGAAGACCTGCTTGATCTCCTTCTCTGTCCGGTTCTCCTTCTGGATGAGCTTCTGTACATCTTCTTTCTTTTCCTCAGCCTTTATGGTGTTGTCGATCTTTTTCTCTTTCTCAACAACCGGCTTCTGGATTTCCACAAGCTCTTCCTTTGTCTTCTTTTCAGGCTCGGGAACCACGGCTACGATGGAAACCTTCTCGATCGTAAGCTCTTCGGATTTGGCCATTTCCCGTATCTTGATCTCAGATTTCTCTTCTTCGGGAACTTCCTTGCCTTCTTCCTTAAGCTTTTCTGTCTTTTTGATCTGCTCTTCAGCATTTACGACATCCTCTTCTGATACCTCGGCTGCCTTGCCCTTTTCGAGGATGATTTCTTCACCGATAAACTCATCGGCTGCGGGATCGATAGCCATATCGTCTGCAAGTTTGTCAGCAGAAACCGCGTCCGCAGGCTGTTCCTTTCTCATACGGACGGCGACCTTGCCTTCCTTGACAGCAACCGTGGAGTTGCCGTTCTCTACCGATGCCATGAACTCCGTGCCGCGCACAGAAGCGACCGCCGTCGGTGTTTTGACATCGAAAGACTTCCCCTTTGCGAGCTTGTTCATCTTGGTAAGGACTTTTCCATCTTTGGCATAGATGGCCCCATTGTCTTTGCCGAAAAGGGCCTGAACTTCCACCAGGGAGTTAGCCAGAATCTTGACAACCGCCATGTCAGATATCTGGATAGTCACCTGGGAATTGGCTCCGGTGCGTATAACGTCACCTTTGGTTACCTTATCAGTGATGGACAGTGGAGAAAAATCCTGATCGGGACGTTGAACCTGCACATCACCTATTTGAAAGGTTATGACCCCTTTAAGGTGTTCGACTGCTTCACCGGCTGAATCTGCTGTGGTTTTACCGCTGTCGGAACAGCCGGACACAAGCAGCGTAAAGACAGCCAGTGTTACGGCCGCATGTGAAAAAATAGCTTTTAGTTTTAATCGTATCATAGGACAACTCCTCTCCTGACCCGGATAATAACGGGTGTAATACTGATGATTCTTATTGTATATAGTATACCTGAGATTGCGTTAAAAGGGATAAATAAAAAATTTTTAGGATTTTTTTTGTGTTCTTAGACGCTTTATAAGAGAGGTGTCCAGGCGCAGTATTTTTGAAAGCTCCTCCTGCATTCGGTTGCATTCAGGAGCTGATTTTCGAAAGATCTCTTCATATCTGTGGAATTCGAGCATTCGGATGTCTGAAAGTTCCGGTTTGCAATAGATATCGATGGAAGAATGGTCCATCATGTTCCTGATAATGCTGGATTGCATAATCTGAAAGGTGTTAAAGAGGCTCTCGAACATGTTAGGGAGAAGATTATCCTTTTCCGGCGGGGTCATCTTGCCGGAAACATCAATGGCGATCAGGATGTCACACCTGTCCCGGATTATCTTCCAGGGAACGGGATTTACGGCGCCCCCATCGATCAGGACCCGGTCGTTCATGATTACCGGTTCCATGAGTGCCGGCAGGGTAACGCTGGCGCGAACTGCACGCACAATATCGCCCCGGGAGAGGACAACCTCTTCCCTTTTCCAGAAATCCGTTGCCATGACAAGGAGGGGTATCTGAAGCTTTTCAAAACTTTTTACCGGGAGATAGCGATGCATGAAATCCTCAAAGCCCTTTCCCCTCATCAACGCCTTGGAACTGAGGGGCCTCAGGTCCATGTAACTCCGAAGTTCCCGAAGGCGGATAAGCCTGAGTTTTTCCCGGATTTCCCGGGCCGGGATTCCGGCCGCGTAGAAGCTGCCGATGACGGCCCCCATACTGGTGCCGGTAATGACGTCAGGACGGACATCCATGGAATCAAGGGTTTCGAGAAAAGCTATATGAGCCAGGCCCCGGGCTCCTCCTCCACCCAGAGCAATTCCGATTCGTTGATGTTTCATGGAGTCAGTCTACAGGGGAAGGGAATAAAAAAAAGAAAAAAACGATGATACATGATGTGACGATATGATATAGTGATATCAGGAGGCAAGGCATGAATCGACTTCTGGTTGTTTTTGTGTTTATAATGATGGCCCTGCCAATCGAAGGGGCGGATACTGGTTTGCTTCCTTACAAGATCGAGGCTCCAAGAGACACCTTCAGCAGGGATCTGAGCATGACGTACGCCAGGTATGTCCATCTGGCAGCCCGTATCATAAAAGGGATAGAGATGGTATCTCCCCTGGACATGGCCCATTCACTGAAACGGATCGGCAAAGATCCCCAGCAGTCCATAACAGCCGGTGACCTCTCCCTTATGGGAAAGAATACGGGCATTGATTATATCATTCTCGGAACCCTGAAATATACCGGCAAGAGATACGTGGTAAAATCTCTTCGGTATTCACTCAGGGACCGCCAGGTGATCGACAGATTTGAGCTGGAATCTGAGGAATTGATCGACCTGGCCAACCGAGAGGTAAAACGGGTCTTTCTGAACCTTTCTGACCGGACATTTGAGGGCAATGGAGCAAAGAGCGATACGGTTTTTCTTCTTGAAGCCACAAATTCTATTCGTCCGGTATGGGAAACCCTTCAACAGGGAATCACCGGATATGCCGGCAGGCTTACGCGCGATGGAGTTTCATTCAGAATATATTGCGTTCCCCTCTCTTCCAGATGGAGCTCCACGCGTACCGTTCTTGCAGAAGAAAGTCCCGTTGAAATACGGAAATGGTTTGAGGGAATTGTTCCGGCAGGGAACCTTTCCACGGAGATCGTCGATTCCGGACTGAAGTACGCTACAGGATCTCTTCGTCTACGTCGGGACTCTGAAAAACAGTATATCATGGTAATGGATAATTCACCTTCTCAGTTGACCTATTCTCACTTCAGTTCCCGCATACGGAGGGAAGGGGCAGAGCTTGATCTTATCTATCTCAAGGGAAAGGCCGGTAGCGGACCCCTTGACCGTCTGGCCCTCTCCACGGGAGGTTCCGTCCGTTATGCCACCTGGCACCAGGTTGCCTATGATATCCAGGGCCGACCCCGTCACCTTTATCTCCAGGAGGGAAGATTATTTGAAACCCCTGAAAAATATCCCGCCTGGAAGAAGGGACTGCTGAAAGGGGAGGGCCGGTACAGGCCGGCACGTTCCGGACTTGAGGAGGTCGATCTCACGGGAAAAGAGAGAATCAGGCCCGGGGAGATATCCTCCCTGTATCAGAGGGTGACAGGGGTCCGGTTTCTTCGTTCAGAAGCGCCGGAAAGCAATATTGATCAAATCATCTCATCCTACCGGACAAAAAGTTCAAGGGTACAGGCGAATGGCAGGGTCCTTCTCTCTGACGGAGAGGTCTCTATCTGGCATGTCTGTCGCAGCCGTAAGGAGTGGGATTTCTTTTCCCGGAGGAATGACTCTTTTTACGTACCGGCCCGGGTCGTGGCCCGTAAGGGTGAATCATACGGGTTTATCCTCAGGCCTCTTCTGATCTCTCTCCGCTCCACGGAGGTCCCTGAAGACCTGAATCCATCTCTCTCTGAGGTTTCGAAAAATCTTTCGTATCATATAACCCATGGTATCGGAAAGCCTCCCCACTGGGTCTTTCGCCTGAAGGTTGTCCGCAGGGAAGAAGGTTCCGTGGAAGATATTCGAAATTTTTAACGTTCACCCCTTGACAGGCGGCCAATATCTTTGTATTAATGGTTATTATAAAAACGAACGTTCGTTCAGGTGGATGTCATGAATGCTCGCACACAAGATCGTAGAGAGAAAATCCTTGAAGCTGCCCGACTCCTCTTTTCGGAGAAGGGTTTTTCCGGCAGCAGTATGAGAAAGATCGCGGAAAAGGCAGGCGTCTCACTCGGTAATCTTTACAATCATTTCAACAGCAAGGAGGAGATATTTCACCAGCTTCTTGAACCGGCACGCATTCTCACGTCTCTTAAGGACCTGCCGGAGATACTTCAGGCCGGGTTCCCGTCTAATCTGGATCAGGTCATTCTGAAACTCAAACAGGTGGTGGATGAGAACATGGACCTCTATCGCCTGATTTTCATAGATTTTATCGAATTCAACGGTTTTAACACGAACCGTATTATCGGGGATATTATCAAACTGGGTCGAAAGACATTTGAAGAAAAGGTTGAAAACCAGAACCTGGTGGGGCCTGTCCTCCGTCCCCTGGATTACGAATTGGGTATCAAGGGCTTTGTTGTAGCTGTCATGTCTTTTCTTGTCATAAGTAAAACCGTTCCAGCGGCCGATATCTCGAATTATTCTGATGAGGAACTCTCACAAACAATATCCGATTACTTCCTGAGAGGAATCCTGGCATGAGACAGAGGTATCCGCGTACAGGGCTCTATCCCATGAGTTTAGCCCTTATCTTAATCTGCCTGGGCGGTGTACATCTGTATTCCCAGGAGGTTATTAATATAGAAGAACCTGATACCGGTAAAGAGAAATCATCCCCGTCGATGACTATCGACGAACCGACCCCCACCATAAGAACTGACGAGGGGAAGGATGAAAAGGTTAAGAAAAGGAGGAAATCAGACTGGAAATTCGAGATCCGGGGTTTTGTGGAGTTCGAGAACTTCTTCAGCACGAGAAAGGAACAGGACCCGGAAGATATCTGGCGGAAACGGGAAGTGCGCAACCGGCTGGAGATGCGATACGGTACTCCGACCTTGTTCTTTTTCCTGGAGAACAACATATACGTGAACCTGCTGCAGGAGAACAGGGCCCCTTCCCGTTACTCCCAGGATTTCGAGCTGGGCCGTAATCTGAGGCTCTCCACGCCTTCAAGCGAGTTACGGTTTCGCCAGTTCTACTTCAACTATGAGTATACGTTTTTTCGCCTGCGTGTCGGCAACCAGGTACACGGCTGGGGCACGGCTGACGTCTTTAATCCCACGAACTATTTTAATCCCTACGACCTCCGGGAATTTCTGATGAAGGATGACGGGGAGCTTACTATAGGAACGCCCTCTGTCTCCTTCATGTTCATGATAGGGAAACACACCCTGGAATTGGTGGTGGCCCCGGTTCACGTCCCGGCCCTCCTTCCCGAGAGGGGAAGCTTCTGGGAGATCCAGTACTCCGAGGGTGTTTTTCCGGTGGAGGTGCGGGGGGACGGGGCCCTTCCGGTGAAACTTAAGAACATCGCCACGGGCCTCCGGTATTACGTGAACGTTGGCGGATTCGACCTGAACGCCAGCCTTTATTATGGGCCGGCTGTCGATCCCCTGGTCCGTCCGGCGGGGACCGTGGCCCGTCCCAATGAACCGGTGGCTATTGCCGTGGAACCGACCTACAAACCGACCGTGATGATAGGTTTCGCCGGCTCGAAAAGTGTACAGAAATTCGTCTTCCAACTGGAGGCTGTCTACTCTCCCTGGAAATGGGGCGTGGTGGACCAGGATATCGATTCCGGTATACCGGAGCTACCCTTTGAAATGAAGCCGAACCATTACCTGGCCTACTCGGCCGGTGTGAACTGGTTCATGCCCCTCAGCAGCTGGATATCGAAGTATAAGGGAGAATCCATCATCACACTGGAGTGGACCCAGAGCGTTAATTTTAACCGGGCCCTGATGAAACCTCTTATCACGGATCTCATAACCACCCGTCTCGATTTCAGTTTCGTAGAGGACCGTCTCAAGACGTCGATTACCGGTATCGTGGACGTCTCCAACGGGAGTTTTCTTATCCAGCCGGAGGTAAGCTACAGGTTCAAATTCAATATGAAGATATGGGCATCCTACGTATTTATCATGAGTGAGCCGGAGAGTTTTCTCGGCTACTATGACCAGCATGACGTGGCCACGGTGGGGGTACGCTATGAGTATTAGCAGGATGGTATTCGCGCTCCTGGTTTCCATTCTTATTCTGGTCTCCTGCGAGGCGCCGCCCGACGGGGCCTATACAGTGACCGGCTCCGTGGAAATCTCCAACGCACCGGCCGGGTCGAGTGTCTTTGTCATAGCCTCGGATACCGATAACTATCAGGACCTCATGGACGCACCCCTGGACCACATACTGGCCATGAGCATGACCGAGCCGGATGGGGACTATACCCTCGACCTGACCGATTCCTGGGCCTATGCCGGAGATGAGGTCTTCCTCTTCGCCTTCGCCTTTCCGGGGTACTCTGGGGAGATGCCGATGCCGGATATCGGGGATTACGTGGGTCTTTACCTGAAGAACGACGGAAGTGACCCGGCCTTCTCCTTGGTACTCCAGGCCGGAGAGACCGTGGCTGACACCTCCGGTGACTGGGAGTTTCAGCTCATCCGCACGGTGAGGGACTTTACCCGATACCTTGAATTCGTACTGGACCCGAATCTTCCCGGAGGGGGGGAGGTCCAGAATGGTGACCGGTTATTTATCGTTGTTGTTGAAGAGCAGGGTCTGGCGAGCGGAACACGCGAAATTTCAGATCTAAACTATGTGGCCGGCATGAAAGAGCAGCTTTATGATGATACTGCGCCTTCCATTACCATACAGTTGCTCGATATCCTTCATGAGAACATCGTTGACCCGGAAAATATGAATGTATGCCTGTATGTGATTCATGACACAGACGGAAGCGGTACGATCAATACCGGAGACGAAGTGGCCACATACTGGGAAACCTATCTTTTTTTTCTTAAAAGACCGAAATTCTGGACCATACAGCCGGCTGAGACCAACGTGCTGGACCAGAACGTAGAATTTATAGATCAACAAGTATAACGGATAAAGAGAGATACTATGAAACGATACCTCGATTTTGTCATACGCCATCCTCTGCCTGTCATCCTCGTCATGCTGGCCATATCCCTTGTCCTGGGTTCCGGTTTGCCGAAACTCGATTTCGATTCCTCTCTGGATGTGATGATGCCGAAGGAGGACCCTGAGTACCTGCTGAACGAGAAAGTAAAGAACACCTACGGGAACAACGGGAACTTCATCATCATGGATATCCAGACCGATAACGCCCTGGACCCGGAGTTTCTCCGGAAGGTCGACCGGCTCCACCGGGACCTGGAAGAGTACCGAATCTACAACGAGAGCCGTGAAAAGGAGAGATTGAAGGAACTGGAGAAGGTTTTACCCACGGTATCTACCCTCCGGGAATTGAAAGAGGCTTTTCTCGATGATCCGGTCTTTATCCGTCTCCTTGAAAGAAAGTTCGCGAAGATTTCTGATGGCCGGAGTGGTCTTTCCGGCGATGAAAAGGAGGAGCTTCTTGAAGGCGCCCGCATGGCGGCTGAAACCAAGTCGAAACGGATCATCGATGAGATCATCTCACCACTAACGGTCAGGGACCTGAAGGGGGAGAACGACATACTCAGGTCCTATCATCTTATTCCGCGGGACCTGGGGGGCAACCGGATCATACCTCACACGGAAGAGGAGATCGAAAAATTCCGAAAGAGACTGACCCATAATCCCTCCTTTGAGAACGGCATATACGTAAAGAACCCTGAGACAGGTAAGATCACCGATTTCAGCGTGGTAATCCGTATCTATGATGACGCGAAGGAGGATCCCATAGCCCTGGCTGTTCGAGAGATCGCGGAGAGCTACGGTGACATGGATATAGCCCTCCAGGGCATCCCCATCTTCTACAAGAAGATCAACGATTACATGAGGAATGATCTCATAACCTTTACGCCACTGGTACTGCTGGTGGTTGTCATCATCTTCTTTCTTAACTTCCGGTCATTGAGGGGCATGGTCCTGCCTTTTATCACGCTTTCCCTGGCCGATCTCTGGGTCCTGGGACTTATGGGTCACCTGGGCTATAAGCTGAGCGTCATAGGGGTTGCCCTGCCGCCCCTCATGATAGCCGTGGGAAGTTCTTATTCCATTCACATATTAAACCAGTATTACATAGATATCGATGAGATGAAGAAGAAGGACCACCGCTCCGCTCTTCTCTCCATCATGCTTCATATATCCACTACGGTCCTTCTGGCAGGATTGACTACGTTTATCGGGTTTTTCATGCTCATCACCAACCAGGTGGCGGCCATCAAGATATGGGGTGTATTCTCCGCCGTGGGTATCTTGTTTGCGGTTTTTATATCGATCTCCCTTCTTCCGGCCGGGCTTTCTCTTCTTAAAAGCGCGGGCCATGAAAAGAAGAAAGGCACAACACTTTCGACTGTGAAGCTGGTCAGGTTTCTTACGGATGGTCTTGACCGGCTTATAACGGGTCATTACAGGAAGGTCCTCATAGCGACAGTAATAATCGTGGTTCTCGCCCTGGCCGGGGCCTTCCAGATGACCGTTGAGACCTCCCTCTTTTCATACTTTAAGGACGATGACCCTATCCTGACTGATTCCCGGGAGATCGGCCGCAAATTTGGCGGGGCCTACGGGTTGAACATCCTGATCAGTACAAACGAAAAGAACGGAGTTAAGGACCCCGAGTTTCTGAAATTCGTGGAGGATTTCAGGGAATGGCTTGTCGCGGAAGAGAACATAGACCTGAATATCGGCCGGACGGACGCCCTGACTGATTTTATCAAGACAATGAACATGGCCATGCACAATGATAAGGAGGAATACTACCGTGTCCCGGAGAAGAAGATCGACGTCCAGAGTTACATCGACATCTATTCCGGTGAGGATGAGAACGATGACGGCCGAATCGATGATTTTGAATCTTACGTGAACCGTCATTTTGAGACAGCCAATATCTTTGCCCGAATGTGGGAGAAAGAAGGGGAGCTTCTCGGTTCAAAAAAACTGGCCTATACCGTTAATCGGATCGAAGCGCATCTTGATAAAACCCTGCCCGAGTCCTGGAGCTACCGGATAAGCGGTGAACCGAAAATCATCGTGGCTCTGGCCCATCATGTGGTGGTAGGTCAGATGATGAGTCTCATCTTCAGTCTTATTGTCGTTGTCCTGGTTGTCTTTCTTCTTTTCCAGAGGATAACCGTCTCTTTCCTGGCCATGATACCTATATGTTTTGCCGTACTCTTTAATTTCGGAGTCATGGGATGGTTCGGCCTTCGTCTGGACGTGGCCACGGCCATTATCGCCTCCATTACCATAGGTATCGGTATCGATGACACGGTCCATTTTCTGAACAGTTACCGGAAATTTCAGGTCCGGGGGCTTTCCATGGACAGGTCCATCTCCGAAACCCTGAAGGTCTCAGGTAGGGCCATTATCTACACCTCCCTGGCTTTGATTTTCGGTTTCCTGGTCTTTGTTTTTTCAAATTTCAAACCGATTATCTACTTCGGCATGCTCGTAGCCATCACCATGGTGGCAACAACAATCGGGGCACTTCTCATACTGCCCTCCATGATAAAGCTTACCGGTGTCCGCATTCCCTCGAAGTTCAGGGAGGATGGGATCTGGAGATATATAAGCCTGAACAGGCTCTTTAACCTTGATGAGATGTAATAAAAGGAGAGGTACAATGAAACAAAGAATAACTGCTCTGGCACTGCTTGTCACCCTGGCCCTTTTACCGGCCGTTGCCCAGGATTCAGGCCGTGCCATAATGGAGAAGAGTGAAGACCTGCCGGAACCGAATACCCTGGTTAACACCAGCGTTATGGAGATACACAAGGCTGGCGAGGTTACCCACCGGGAACTGCGCATCCGGGGTGTAAAAGAAGGAGAGAATGAAAAGATACTGCTGGAGATAACGGACCCCTACTCCATGAAGGTTCTGACGCACACGAAGGGAGACGGAGATGACCTCCAGTGGGTAAAATTGCGTAACGGAAAGGTGAAGCAGATCGCATCAAGCGACCGGAAGAATCCCTTCGAGAATTCCCATATCTTCTACGAAGATCTCCGGTCGAGGAATATTGATGACTATGAGTACAAGATCCTGGGAGAGGCCACGGTTAACAATACCGTTACCTGGCGCATCGAAGCTTTGCCTAAACCGGGAAAAAGCATCTATGATAAGGCCATATTCTACGTCATCAAGGAAGGAGAATTCCAGTATTTCGTGCTCATGGCGGATATCTATTACAAGGGCTATCTCTATAAGCGGCTCATGAACTTTGATATCAAAAAGACGCAGGGAATCATCACTCCCTACAAGGCTGTGATGTACCGTAAGGACAGTTCCGGAAAGACCCTGGGACATACCATCCTGGCCATCAAGTCAGTCCGGTACAATGCGGATGTCCCTTCCAGTATCTTCAGGAGTTCAGGTCTGTAGTCCCGACGCAGTCGAGATTTCGGTCTGCGGACTCTGGAAGACAATCATCCCGAGCCGTCCGAAGGGAGGGCTCGGGATCTCATCAAAAATTGTATTCTAATGAGATTTTTCGTTCCGACAGAGTCGGAGCTCAGAATAACATCTTTTCCGCATGAACGTGTTCCCGGCAGGTTTAAGAATAGCATCTTTTCTGCATAAACGAATCCCGGCAACGCCGGGATTCGTTTTTAAAGGTTCTTTTTAATGTGTTCGTATTTGTCCTTCAGTTTCTGGTGCAGGGCATCGAAATCCTCCTGGCTGTGAATTCCCAGGTGGTCCAGGACCAGTTCATCGGCGTAATAGTAGCTGTATTTACGATCCTCAATCCCCACGTAGAGATTTGCCAGGTAGACCACAAAAACCAGGTCATGATGGGCGGTGTTTCCGCTATGGGGGGCGTGATGACAGCTTATGGCGTCAATGAGGTATTCAGGGAACTGCCACTTCAGGGCGACCATGCCGCCGATCTCTGAATGGCTTATACCTATCGATATCTCTTCCATGACTGCTGAGGTCATCAGCTTGCGGTCCCGGACGATATCAGAGATCGACTTAACCAGTTCCAGATCCGTGGAAAGAAGGATGATCTTCCCCAGGTCATGGAGAAGTCCGGCCATGAAGGCGTTCTCCTGTACGGAGTTCTTTTGGGTGAAGGCCGCCAGAAAGCGTGCGTAGGCCGCGACCTTGTTGCAGTGTTCCCATATCTGCTCGTAGTGGGTGTACCGTTCGTTCATGATTTTCCGGGCGTTGGATGCCATGAGGATCGCTTTCACGTTCTTTAGTCCGATGGTCATGACCGCGGAGGGGACACTCTCGATCCTTTTTCCGGTGATAAATCCTGCTGAGTTGGATAGTTTAATGACATCGGCCGTTATGGCCGGATCGAGCATGATCTGTTCACTGATGGCCTCAATGGATGTGTCAGGATTGGTGCACATCTCAATCAGTTTGGTAACATGCTCCGGAAAGGTGGGGAGCCCTTCGATCTCCTGAACAATTCGACTTTTAATATCTGTCGTAATCTCCGTTGAACGCAGTTCTCTCGGGATGACCAGGCTGGTTCGGGTAACCTTGCCGTCGGTCTCAATTTTGAAATCATCAGGGTTAACTCCCATATTTTTCAGGAAGAGGATGGTAAGAACAATACCGAGTCCGGCTCCTTCCGTGTCGTCGTCGACTTCAGCGTAGGCCTCGGAGAAATCGTTGTATTGCTTTGCTTTCTCAATGCGGTACTGTACACGTTCCAGTTCCGTGGGATGGATGACCGCGTTATTTGTGACGTGGATGACCAGTCGTTTATCGTCTGGATTAAAGCTCAGTTTGACCTGAAAATCGCTGTTTTTGAGATCCTGCTCGATGATATCGAAATCACCGATGACCTCTTCCTTGAAACGGGCCATCCCCCTTTTATAGCTTTCCGGGTCGTGTATATCATATTTTTTTTTGATAAAATAGACCCTCTTCGCATTAGCCTTAAGTGCGTTGACCAGGATCTCCCTGAGGATGGTAACAAGAGAGTTGAGGAGAAAAATATGATCCATCTTCGATAGATATCTTGCGATGATGCTGTTTATGATCATTAAAAGCTCATGGCTGGCGAACTTGAAGCTTATGGTGACCGGTTCGTTGTTTTCTATCTTTCTGCTTATTGCTTTCCGCTTATCAGGGTTCATATTTATTCCTGTGAGGGTAATAGCATGTAATACTTTATTCTATTCATCGATGTTTTTTGGTTAAGAGTCAAGAATTTTACCTTTGAACATATTAGTATAGTGATTGACAGGCAGAACTTTTATGATGACTAATGCTGTAGGTAAAGATCTCCCATAGATCATACAATGATAATGCCGGGAGTACGGCCAGATGCAGGTTCAACTCTGGGGAGTGCGAGGCTCCTGCCCATCTCCACTGACAAACGATGAATACCATCAAAAAATCCACTCAATCCTTGAGCGAAGTATTCAGGTAGGCCTTAAAGATCGTGACGATATTGAGCGTTTCATGGAGGAGCTTCCTGAAGAAACAAGGTATATTTACGGTGGTAACACAACCTGTGTCAGTCTGCTGTCAGATTCAGGAAAGCAGTATATCATAGACTGCGGCACCGGTATACGGCCCCTGGGAGACAAACTTTTGAACGGTCCCCTGGGCAAGGGGGAGGGAGAACTAACAATTTTTATGACCCATTATCATTGGGACCATATCCAGGGACTCCCCTTCTTTAAGCCTATTTATATCAGCGGTAATATTTTAAACTTTTACTCCCCCTATCGTCTTCAGGAAGAATACCTGGAGAATCAGATGAGGGCCCCCTATTTCCCGGCCACTTTCTCCGGAACTCCCTCCACAAAGACCTACACCACTTTGGATGTCAAAAACAGGCCTGCTCTGCAGATAGAAGAAGATCTGACCGTGGAGTTCTATCCCCTTAAGCACCCGGGCGGCAGTTTTGCCTATAAATTTACCCAGAATGGAAAGGTCTTTATCTTTGCCACGGACGCGGAATTCACGGGAGAGATTCTTGAGAAAATCGGCGATGATACTGATTTTTTCAGAAATGCTGACGTACTGGTCCTTGACGCTCAGTACACACTGGATGAGGCCTTCGTAAAAATCGACTGGGGCCATACCGGGTATACTATGGCTGTTAACTGCGGATTACGCTGGAAAACGAAACACCTGGTCATGACACATCACGAACCCGCCTATTCCGATCTCAACCTTAAGGAAAACCATGAGATGGCCCTGGAACACAGGAATAATAACGGCGATTCCGTTATGAAGATAACCCTGGCCCGGGAAGGAATGATTTTCGACTTATGATGATTCGATGGACCTTTTCCTTGCTTGTTCTGCTACTATTGGCCGGGTTTCCCCTCTATGGCCAGAAAACAAAATCGAGCATGAATGCCGGTGAGCAGCGGTTTTCTGAGAAGGGCCTTAAGGACAACGCATATTTTTTTTATTTCATTTCGTCCTCTGTTACAAATTACGGCTCAGATGAGATAAAAAAGGTTTTTCGGGAAGCGGTGCAGAGAGATTTTCTTGCTCGTCTTCTCTATATGAAGTTCATGTTTCATGAATCCTTCAAGGAAGTACGGAAAAGCCAGGAACTTCTCGTCGATGTCTACAGAAAGACCATCCAGCGGGAATATGTCATGAGCCAGAAGCTTTTAAATGAAGCCGCCCCCCGGGTGATTATCCAGGACGATTTCAGAAGCCGGAGTTATCTCCGTCTGGGATACAGGGACGCGGAGGAAGCCCGGATCTTTATGGGTATGGCGGACCACTACCGTGAAAAACTCTATTCTCTCCGGTTATATAAGTATGTTCGTGCCATAAAAAAGGCCAAGCATGCCAGAAGGTACGCACTCCTTGCTCGTCTGGAAATACGCAGAAAGGAAGATGAAAAAATTCGTCCCCTTGTTGCCTCCTTCGAGAGCCTGAAAAAAAGACTCGAGGAGGCTTTCCCGGAAGAGAAGGACTATTACCTGAGAATTCACTTCGATAATTACTACAGAACACCGGAAGAGCTTTCCTTTTATGACAGGATATGGAATAAACCGAATCTTGAAGAACTGCCGGAATACGCTGAATATTCTAAGGAAGACTGACATGAGATTCCTGTTTCCTTTTTTTATGGTTTTCATTACCGCCTGTTCGGCTGAACCGGGGGGGGGACCGGAGCTTGCTCGCCTCGGGTTTTATGAAAAAAACACCCGTATCATCGAAAAACTGAGTTCCGGTGCTGAGAGAACACCGGCCGGAGAATACAGGCTCGGACGTGCCTTTGCCGGTGAAAACAAAAACCGTCAGGCCCTTCTTCACTTTGCCCGTTCAGCCTTTGTGAACCCGGAGGAGAAGTCCCTGAAACATTTTCCTGATCCCGTATTGCGATATCTCCGTTCATGGAACCGGCATTCTCCCTATTACGATGACGCCCTTCTTGCGATATCGCAGCTTTATTACCGCTATGGTGAAGATGAAGCCGTGGTGGAACTCTCCGATATGATGGATAACGATGATCCCTACCTCTACGGAGCAATACGCATGATCCGGGCAAAATCCCTTATGAGACGGGACCGGAAAGAAGAGGCCATTCGCACTCTGAGTGAACTTGTCTCTTCAGGGGAGCAGTCTCCCCGACATAATCTTCTTCGACTTCGTCTCGGTTCAGCCCTTAAGGCTGTGGGAAAAAAGAGAGAAGGGGAGGACCAGTTCTGGACCATCCTCGAGGATGATTCATCTTCATGGGAGGCGTCTATCGCTCTCAGGCAACTTGCCGGGAACAGGGAAGACCTTCCTCCCGGACGAAGGCTTCTCCTTGCCAGGGCTTCCTTTCATGCGGGTAAATTCAGCCAGGCCCGGGATATCCTTTCCGCTCTTTACGGGGAAGGACAACGGTGCGACGTGACCGTGGAGCTTTACGTTCGAGTCCTGACGGCCGGCCGCTGGTACGGTGAAGCAACCGGGATTATCGGAAAGACAAAAAAAATGAGAAACCGGGAATCACTTAATCTTGCCATGGCGGATGAGCATTGGAAAAGGGGACGAGAAAGCCGGGCAGCCGTTATTTACAGGGAACAAATCCGGGGTAGCGGTAGACCGACTCTGGAGAGCCTCTACCGGTACGCTCTCTGGTCCGAGGAGAGAAAGAGAGACAACTACAGGGAACGTTTGCGGGATGTTATAGATACATACAGGGATACAAAGGAAGCTGCGGAGTCCCTCTGGCTTCTGATACGGGATGATATCAGGAATGGCAAAGAGGAGAGAGTTATCCGTCTTACAGAAGAATATTTTAAACATTATCCCGAAGGAGAGGAGAGTGACAGGTGTCTCTACTGGCACTGGAGATACCGTCCTCTGGAGAAGAAATACGCCTACAGGTTGGTGGCCGGTTTTCCGAATTCTTCGTATACGTGGCTTTACCTATCTTCGGGACGGGCATCCCTGAAAGGCAAAGAGGGGGACTTCTACCCCGGTGACAGGGAGATACACAATTATATTCTGAAGATCTACAGACAGGGTCAATTTAATTCCGGGGTAAACGTGCAGGATGATCGTCGTTTTACCGGTTTTGAATATTTCCGAAATCTTGACAGGGCTCTTTTCGAGGATGGTCTTTCCGGGGAAGAAAAAAAGATCTATCGCCTGTTTGAAAGGTATTTCGCTTCGGGAGATGACGATCTGATCGGCAGGCGAATTACGTTCATTATGAATTCTGACAAGATGGATAAGGCGAGGCTTTATCGTCCCCTGGCGGCTTTGGCTGTCAAATACGGTCATTATCATCGAATGGCCCTGTATCTGATACGGACCCTTGAAGCGGATGAGATGAAGGAGAATGTTTTTTTTATGTCATCTCGTCTGGTTAACTCCTTCTATCCAAGGGCTTTCAGCTGGTGTGTCCGGGAAACGGTCAGGGAGAGAAAGATTAAACCGTCAATCCTCTACGCGGTAATGAGGGCTGAATCTCTTTTTCACCACGACGCTCTTTCTCCGGCGGGAGCCGTGGGTCTCATGCAGCTCATGCCTGCCACGGCCAGGGGCCTGGCCCGACAGATGGGCATAAAAAGTTATGATCTTAAAAGACCGTGCACTTCGGTAAAGTTTGGAGCTCATTATCTTGACTGGCTGAGCAGGTATCTGAACGGTAATCTTGTTCGAATGATGGCCGGGTACAACGCCGGTCCGGGGAACGCGAAAAAGTGGCTG
Organism: uncultured Leptospirales bacterium; assembly: GCA_964645775.1. GTDB lineage: Bacteria > Spirochaetota > UBA4802 > UBA4802 > UBA5550 > CAZYBU01. The sequence goes on from CAZYBU010000001.1 coordinate 96,446, forward strand.
GAAGAATACGGAAAAGATATCGGAGACGACCTCTTTGTCGAAAAGGTACCTTACGATGAAACCCGGTATTACATGTTAAGGACACGGAAATTCCGGAAAATATATGATATTAATGCCAGGGATCACTGATAAAGGCTATCCTGTCCACCGGGAATAATGGTATGAATGGCATCCTTGAATGAGGGATGCCGGAATCTAAAGCCGTATGATAAAAGTGCTTCGGGAAGGGCCTTCTGGCCTTTTAACAGAACTTCTTCTCCCATCCGACCGTAAAGAACTTGTATCAGGGTTGAGGGTATCCTGAGAAGTCGGGTTCTTCCCAGGGTCTCCCCCATAAGGCGGCTGAAGGTCATGGCGGTCACAGGATGGGGCGCTGAAAGGTTAAAAACACCTCCCTTTTCCCTCTCCAGAATGAAGCGGATGGCCCGGATAGTATCTTCAATATGTATCCAGGAAATGACCTGCTTCCCGCTTCCCATGTAGACTCCCAGGTTTTTTTGAAAAAGAGGAAGAAACCTGGGTACGATACCGTCCTCGATTCCGAGAACCACCCCAATTCGAAGGATGGAAAGTATGATTCCTGAACGTGTAAGCGCTTCCGTGGATTCCTCCCAGAGCCGTACCACATGAGCGAGAAACCCCTTCCCGCCCGGATCCTGTTCCGTGAAGGTGGTATCATCCGGGTGAACGCCATAGTATCCTACAGCCGAAGCCTGAATAAAATGGCGGGGAGGGTGGATGGTCTCCTCGATTGCCCGGGCAAGTGTCCGGGTTGAGTGGACCCGGCTGTCAATGATACGCTTTTTCCTGGTGCTGGTCCATCTTTTATTGCCAACGTGTTCTCCGCTCAGATTGATACAGGCATAGGAACCTTCCAGGTACTTTCTCCAATCGCCGACGGTTTCACCGTCCCATTGGAGACAGGTACATCGATTAGTTATATTTTTTGAAAGGAAGGTCTGGCAACGGCTGGCGTCACGGCTAAGAATAATAAATTCATAGTCATCCATTATGGGAGAAGAGACCATGTGTCTTCCGATGAAACCGGTCCCTCCGGCCAGAAGTATTCGTCTTGACATTCCCTTTTACCGGCAGAGTCTGTAATTTTATAAGGATAATGAAGTCTCAGATGAGTACCGTAAAGGAAAAAAATGTTCCTGTCTGCCTAATACTTTTAGTGCTGATTTGCGCTTTTATCCTGGGTTGTGGGAAAGGACAGTTTCGGGAAGGCTCGTCCGGAGATCTGATAAAATCCTCAGAGCTTACCGAAAAAATCAGGTCTTCAAACTGGGAAGAACGAGTGGCAGCGGCTGAATCGGCCCGTGAACATGCGATCAAGGGTGACCGCTCCCTGGCCCGGGAAGTCCTTTTTAAAGGAGTTGAAGATACCCATTCAGAAGTCGTAATCGCATCCCTTAAAGGCCTGGCTGCCCTGGGGGGAGAACCGGCCAGGAAAAAGATTCTGGAAGTGCTTGAGAACTCGAATAACAGCAATAGTATCTGGTATGCACTGAAGGCCCTTACATCCTATAAGGACGCGAAAAACATACCGGTATTTAAACAATATCTGGATCATTCTGAATGGCTGGTGCGTGAGGCTTCCATACTCGGTATCCTTAAAGTGGATGACCTTACGAGACAGTATAAGGTCATACCGAGCATTATTAAGGCCCTGAATGATCCTTCGAAAAGTGTTCAGATAACGGTTCTGAGGAATCTTTCGATAAAAGATGAAAAACTGTACGATGTCTTAAGGGATACGTTTCTGGGAATAGAAGAAAGGGACTATACGTACCTGAAGGTTCTTCTTGATGCCATGCGGGGATATGAACTGGATGAAAAGGTCAGAAACCGCCTGATTGACCTGTTGATGCATTCAAATCCCGACATACGCGTTCGAGCCTTCCGTGTGTTGAAAGCGGGACAGGAGACAAGGAGACAGAGGTGAAGACCTCTGTCTCAATCATCTAATCGAATATTAACGAATTTGCGATCAGTTCTCTTTCTCGCGAGATTTGTGCACCTTGTTGTCATTGTCTTTCATGTCCTTCTCGTATCCCTGGAGATGGCTTTCAATAATCTCTTTGTTTTTACTCTTGTCTTCACTGAATTCCGTGTTTCGAATCATTTTAAAGACATTTTTCTTGGCCTGCCTGTAGTAATAAATGGCTGTTATAAGAGGTCTGGGCGAGGCGGTTTGAGCGTTTATGAATCGGTCGTAGTAATCATTTGCCTTGTGGACAGCAAATTTCGCATTGTTCAGAAATTTACTCGAATAGGGATTCTCTTTATCACCCTTCAGGGAGCGTTGAAGCTCATTCTTAACGTTCATTTTGATGCCTTTCTGGAAAAGGGTCTCTGTGTTCTGGCGGTATTTCCGGGCCAGATTCTGAGCTGTTTTCAGGATTTCCCTTTCGTTCTCTGAAAATTTTGCAGCTGCTTCTTCGATCCTGTTCTGGAAATAGAGGGCGCTCGCCTCGGAGTACTGGTCTACAAGCTTTTCGATCTGGCTCTGACCTTCGCCGAAATTCATTACAGCTGCGTGAAGAAGTTTGATGTTTCTGAAATTTTCATAACTCAGCCGCTTGACCAGGGGAAGAGGCTGATAGTTTGAATTGTATGTCTGGCTGGACTGGCTGAAAAGCGCTTCAGGTATAACCATCAGCACAATTAACAGAAGTGTAAAGACTCCCTTTTTCATCACGGTCTCCCTAGTTATCAGGTGACGAATTGCACACCCGTGAGAATAAATACAGTGCCTTTATTGTAGTATTAAGAAGGGATTACGTCAAGGAAAATTGGAGTATTGAAAGAGTCTTAATCCTGCTTTCGGTGGTCGATATGCACGGCCCTGACGTTTCGCTTCCTGATCTTAGGTGCTCCTTCCGGGTTATACATCTCCTGGACCTCTTCGATTGGATTCGTGATCAGTTTTTTCGCTACCTCTTCAGTCTTATTGAGAACGTCAATAAGGATAAGGTTTTCGTCATCCGTAAAGTCTTGAAGGAGATATTTGTCCATTTTCATTTTTTTCGGGGGCTTCCCGATCCCCACACGTATCTTTGCAAATCGATCAGATTTGAGCGCCTTCTCCATGGAAAGAATACCGGGATGATTAAGGGAAGAATAGACATAGTCCACCCGCATCTCTCCCAGCTCGAGCTCTGAATCCTCGACAATGCATATTATGTCCGAGACATTTATCCGGAGAAAAGACGCAATATACAGGACCGATTCACCTATAAGGTTCACGAAGGTTTGTGGTTTCAGAAGAACAATCTCTGAACCCGCCATTTCGCCCCGGCCTATGAGAGATTTTTTCTTCTTTATTCGAACATCGATATTATAGTTATTGGCAAGGATATCAATAACCTTGAAGCCAATGTTCTGCCGGTTATTTGCGAACTTTTCTCCGGGATTGCCGAATCCAACTATCAGTTTCAACAGCAATAACTCCCACGGGTGGAAGAACAGCCTTTAATACTGTTCCTCCTCCTCTGTAGTTTCTGATTCTTCTTCCAGTGAAGCGGCTTCTTCTTCCTCTTCTTCGGTCGGTTCCTCCTCGGTCCTGGCTTCATGAACAGCGACAATAACCGTTTCAGGATAGGATAAGAGTTCCACCCCTTCTCCCAGATCGATATCACCCGCATGAATTGAATCACCCAGTTCCAGACCCGAGATATCAATAAAGATGGTCTCCGGAAGATTTTTGGGAAGGCACTCAATATTTATCTCTTTTTCCGTGAATTCAAGATGACCGCCCATCTTAATGCCGGGTGCCGTACCTTCCAGTTCAATAGGTACAACTGTCTGTATTTTCTCCCCTGCGGTAATTTTGAAGAGATCGAGATGAATAATGGAGCCGGTTACCGGGTCTATCTGGTAATCCTTGACGAAGGCCGAAAGGTTTGTATTCTTTTCATCGGCCAGGTCGATATTGAATATTATACTCTCAGAAATTTGGCCTGAGAAGAGTTTCTGGAAATCTTTTGTCCGGATTTGTAGTATATCCGTTTCTCCATGGGAATAAACCACAGCCGGAATGTATCCTTCATTCCGAAGTCTGCGGTTTTCGTTTTTGCCCGTCCGTACTCTTCTTTCTGCGGCTACTGCTTTTGCTCCCATTGTTCGATACCTCGTAAAGGTTATAGTATTTTCAGGAATAATGAACTTACTGATTCACCGTTATGAATTCTCCGTATTGCTTCTCCAAAGAGAGGGGCTATGGAGAGTATCTTCATGCTGGGTACTTTCTTCTCCGTATTGACCGAAATTGTATTGGTTGTGATTATCTCCTCAAAACCGGCGCTGTAGAGCTTCCTGGGCGCTTCACCCGATAGTACAGGATGGGTGAAGGTGCAGTAAACATCCTCAGCTCCATGGTCTCTCAGGGCTTCGGCAGCCTTGGCAATGGAACCGCCGGTATCGACCATGTCGTCTATCAGGATACAATTTTTTCCGTCAACATCACCGATAACATGAGATACCTCGGCAACGTTTGCTTCGGGGCGTCTCTTGTCGATAATGGCGAGTCCCGCGTTGATGTTCTTGGCCAGAAACCGGGCCCTGTCAGCTCCTCCTGAATCGGGGGAGACGACAACCACTTCCTTAAGGTTCAGAGTTTTAAGATAATCAATGACTATGGGTGAGGCAAAGAGATTATCCACAGGTATATCAAAGAAACCCTGAATCTGATCGGCGTGGAGATCCATGGTTAAAACCCTGTCGGTTCCCGTGGCTTGAATAACATTGGCGACTACCTTCGCCGAAATGGGCACACGGGGTTCGACTTTTCTGTCCTGACGGGCGTATCCGAAGTAGGGGATGACCGTCGTTATACGACTGGCTGAGGCCCGGAAGGCAGCGTCAACCATAAGCAGGAGCTCCATGATGTGATCATTGGAAGGGCTTGACGTGGATTGGACAATGAAAACGTCATCTCCTCGGACATTTTCCTCGATACGGACCGATGTCTCTCCGTCACTGAAGCGATTCAACTGAATCCGGGCCAGGGAAATCCCGAGGTAATCGGCTATCTCCTTAGCGAGTTCCGGGTTTGATGAACCGGAAAATAATTTTAAAGTACTTCCACTCATTTTTGAATCCTGTAAAAGCATTATCGTTAGATGGTAATCATGATTTCTTCAAGTTTTTTAAGTTCCACCCTGCTGTTGACCCCGGAGCCTTCCAGAGCGTTCTTAAGTTTTATCGTGCCAATCCGGTATCCTGCCCGTAAAACATGGTTCAGTACATCGGGAAGATAATATTCCCCCTGGGCATTGTCGGTGGTTACGGTGCCGAGCCCTTCAAAAAGGAGGGGAGCGTTAAAAGAATAGGTACCGGTGTTTACTTCAATAATATTTTTCTCTTCGTTACTGGCGTCTTTCTCTTCAACGATTCTGAGAAACTCCCCCCCGGGGCCGGTTACGATACGACCGTAGCCTGAAGGGTTTTCTGGCTCCATGGTCAGAACTGAAGCCCTGGTCCTCTCATCCAGCGCATTCATAAGATCCAGAAAGATTTCCGGTCGGATAAGGGGGACATCTCCACAGGCAATGATAAGGTTACCCTCGAAATCCCTGAAATACTCTTTACACTGCATAACAGCGTGACCTGTCCCCAGCTGTTCTCTCTGCCAGACCGTTTCAACGGAATCGTCCAGGACATCGAGGACTTCCTCTCCCCGATATCCCACGACCGCTACGATCTCTTCGATACCGGCTTTTTTCAGGTTGTCGACCACATGCTGAATCATCGGTTTGCCTCTGAGAGTATGCAGGACCTTGGGCAAGTCCGACTCCATTCGGACACCTTTCCCTGCGGCAAGGACAATGGCTGCTGATGGACCTTTTGATGAAATCATTATGTCGAGTTACCGGTTTAACCAAAATTGATAAAACCGGTTGTTGCTCCAACCGGTTTTGAGCGTATCTGAGGTGCCAGGATTCGAACCTGGGAATGCCGAGACCAAAACCCGGTGCCTTACCACTTGGCCACACCTCAATCTATATGTGAACTTCAAGGGAAAGGTATCCACATGAAGTGTCCACGACTTATCAAACAGCAAACTCCGTAAATACTATCCGCTGAACCCGCGATTGTAAATTCATTTTTACACTACGGGCGATACGTTCATCTTCGAAAATACCGAATATCGTTGAGCCGGAACCTGTCATCCGTGCCAGTAGAGCTCCGGAGTTTTCCAGTTCGTCCCGGACTTCCGCAAGGATCGGGTATTTTTTAAACAGCGCACTCTCGAAATCGTTTTGGAAAAGAGAGGCCATCGATTGCCTGTCAATACCCTGTTCCAGTCGGTTTCGCAGTATAGAGACACGCTCGGCGGTATTCGGTCCGCGGTATTCCTTTTCACCGGGCGCCTTGAGTGACCGGTAAGCCTCTCCGGTATGAATCTGGATACCCGGGAATAGGAGCAGAAGCTTTCCTGTCGGTCTATAAGAAGTCATATGAAGTTTTTCTCCCCGGCCGGTGGCAAACAGGGTGTCCCCTCTGAGGCAAAAGGGAACATCGGAACCGATGGTGGCCGCAATATTTATCAACTCCTCAGGAGTATATTTCCCGTAATGGCGGTTCAGGAGACGCAACGTAGCGGCCGCGTCTGAACTGCCGCCGCCCAGACCACCTCCCGCGGGAATGGACTTGGTTATACCCAGGGTAACTTCTTCATCGATCTGTGCTCTCTCAAGATAGAGAAGCGCAGCTTTGACAACCAGATTGTCTTCCTGAGGCAGAGAATCGATGAGTTCGGAACAGGCACCCCCGCGATTTACGAGTCTAACGGAGGGAGAGACCTTTTTTACGGTATTTTCGAGTTGTAAAAGATCATGCATTTCCGCCTGAGTCATCAGGGTAACAATTTCATGGAACCCGTCATCGCGGCGGTAGAGCACTTCAAGGTGGAGATTCACCTTGGCTCGGGCAGCTTCAACAGACATGATACCTGCCATGCATATTGGGTGACCAAAAGTATTATCGGCCATGCTGTGTGTCAATCAATTATTAATCGGGTTGCCAAAAAGAGGTTGAAGAATAATGAAGCCGGGAAAATCTTGTCCCATGGAGAATCATGCGCCGGAACTATGTATACTGGACTGCGACGGAGTCCTGTTCGATTCACATAGAGCTAATCTGGCATTCTTTAATCAATGCCTTGATCTTTCCAGTCTTCCCCCGGTTTCTCCTGAACTTGAGGATCAGGTACGATACCTCTCGGTGTCTCAATTGGCGGAGCTGGTCATCGGTTCAGGTGAGAAGGCCCGTGATTTGACAGAATTCTGTCGAAGTCGTCCCTATGAACCCTTTGTGCCCCTCATAGAACCACTTTTTGATTTTGATCGATTTTTCTCCGATTTTCAGGATGCTCCTTTTTTCGCCCTGGCTTCAAATCGGGGCAATTCGCTGAAAACCATAATTTCTTCCTTCAAGCTGGACAGATATATTACCTTCAGCGTCTCCACGATGGAAGCGCCACCTAAACCGGACCCTGCCATGCTTCATATGTGCTGCGAATATTTCGGAATCAGCCCTGAGAAGGCAATATTCGTGGGAGACGCTCCCACAGACGAGGAAGCGGCAGAAAGGGCGGGTATACCATTTCTTTTCTATGATATGAATCTCGATGCTTCGCCGGTCTCTTTGATCAGTAAGCGTTTGGCCGGTAAAACTGCTTGAAAAAAAAGTTCCAGAGGCTACTATGGATACGATCTAAAATATTGATAATAATACGATGGAGCTCTACACATGACTGACAAGTCAACCCGTGAAATTACCCGCTCATCACGAAAAGTCGTTTTCATACTAATTCCCATAATTACCTTTACTCTGGCCCTGGCGGGGACTCTTTTCTATTATATCTACAAAAAAAACATAACACAGACCGTATATCGGGACCTGGAAACCATGGTAAGTATCTGTAAAATCTACACTGATGAGCTTTTTGATACTGGTATGGAACGACCACTGGTACTACGGAACCTGGAGAGTGCTTTTGACAAGATAGTTATCGGTGACGACGGGTTCCTCTTTGTTGTCGACCCCAGGGGGAACCTGCTTGTGCATCAGAGGATTGGAAAGAAGAACTGGATTGAAAAACCGCACATACAGTACATCGTTTCTAAAAGAAAGGGACTTCATCGTTTCCTTTCACCGCAAACCAAGACATTCAAGATCTCGGCCTTCGATTATGTTCGCAAAGGAGAATTTATTATTGTGGCAACGGCCTTTGAAGAAGATTTTTTCAAGAAGCCTATGCAGGAGATTGTTACATACCTTATGATAACCTTCGGAGTGGTGTTTATCCTGGGTATTGCTGTTTTTACCTTTGTATTGAGAGAAGAGCAGGAATAGGACGTGCTTCAGACTGAGATTGTCATAGCCGGCGCCGCGGTTATCGTAGCTTTTCTGCTTTCTGCCTTTAATGTTTTCAAGAGGAGACAGTTTGTTATTAACTGGCTTTTCGTGATCATCTCTTTCCTCTCTTCTGTCCTGTTTTTTATGCAGTTAAACCTACTATTGGACCTCAGACTTTTGTCACCGACCCTTGTTGCCAGGTTCTATTTTTCCCTGATCCATTTTCTTTCGCTCCTGTTCTTTCTTCTCATTTTCATGTATCCCTATGAAGAACTCAAACCCAGACTTGGTATTATAGCGGGCGTAAGTATACCGAGTCTCACTCTTTCGACCGTGACGGCATGGACGAACCTGGTTATCTATTTCGCGGAATTCAAGGGTTATCTTGATTTTCAGGTGGGGGAACTCTTTCCGGCTTATCTTCTCATGACGGTGTTCTATCTGCTCGGGGCTCTCTTTATTCTGATCTACAAGTCAAAATTTGCCCTTAAGTCGAGGGTATTGAGCAAGGAGCTTCAATATGTCTCCTACGGACTCATGGCCGCGGTTGCTGCGCTGATCTTTATGACATTCTTTCTGCCCGGTGTTTTTGAGATAACACAGTTCCAGAATATCGGTATCACAGTACCCGGTATTTCAATTTTAATTGTACTCAATTATGCGGTATTTGATATACGTGTTGTTGATTTCAAGCGTTTCAATATCCGGGTTTTTAAGTGGATAATCATTTTTCTGCTTCTTGCCGTGCCTGTTTATTTCTTCCTGCATATCAGGAGGGATATGCTTCTGGGCCAGCAGATACCGACCGCCCTTTCCGGTCTGTTTATCTTCCTGTATCTTTTCTTCTTTTTTCGTTTTGCCAAGGAACCTATTGACCGGCTTTTCGAGATGGAATATCAGAAGATGGGGGAGATGTTTGACCGTTTCTTCCAGACCATCTCAGAGATAACCATTTCTGATGAAAGAGGCGTACAATGGGACAAGTTTTACAATGATGCGATCGATAAATTCATTAAAACCTTTTCAATCAGTAATGCGCTTTTGTATCTTTATGATTCTGAAAAAGAGAAGTTTGTTCTTGAACATGGCGAGGTTGAAGATATTTCCGACGCAGAAATGGGCGTTAATGATGATATTGTTAACAGTGTGAATCTTTCCCAGGGTATTCTTGATCGATCTATTCTCTACACGGATATAAGCTTTCAGAATATTATGGACAGGGTGATCGCTTTTTTCGACAGGAACGGCCTGGAACTTGCAATGCCCTTCTATATCTACGGGGAACATCATTTCGGAATAGAGAGAAAGGGGAAAGAGCTTGCGGGTATGCTTTTTCTTGGTCGGCTTCCCCGTAATCGTTTGTACTCAAAAACCTTCCTGACCGCCCTGGATATCTACCGGCTTCAATTCCAGAGATTACTTGCCAGCGGCCTGGTACTGGAAGATGTTCGTCTCAAGCAGATATACCACCACGACAGACTGGTGGTAGGGGATATCAAAAAGAAGATCATACCGGAACGGTTGGAACAGGTGGGGCCTGTCCGTGTCTCCTCTCTCTTTTTTAATAATTCCGATCAGGGAGGAGACTACTTCGACTCTATTCGTGTGGAGAACAACAGCTGTGCAATATTTCTTGCTGAGACCGGGTATGCCGGAGTTGAATCCGCCGTTATCGGTCTCGAACTCTATTCCGCCTTTCACCTGAGGTCTCGTGGATACTCAACGCCGGAACGTATGCTCAGCATTATGAACTGGGTCCTTTCGACTTCAAGGTTCTCAGACCGGCATGCTCCTGCAATGGCAGTTATCATTACCGCAGCCGGAGAGATACGTCTATCTTCGGCCGCGACAAATCCTCTGATTATTTATGATGCGGCAAATGACTCTTTCCGTTCCCATGATTCGAAAGGTGTTCCCCTGGGTGTTTCGCCTGATCAGAGTTATCATTCTGTTACCATAAATCCATCCAGTGGAAGTATCGGAATTATATTCTCCAGCGGCTTGGAATCCTCCATGAACAGCCGGGGAGAGAACTATGACAGTAACCGATTGCAGAGGTTTATTCGATCAAACAGAAACGAGACGCCAGCGGTTCTGTCCAGGCTCCTGTACCGGGACTATATGGAATTTACAGGTGATCAGGAACAACTTGAGGACGTCAGCGTCATAATTTTTAAGATTTAGCAATGAGGTTGTGTGGAATATCATCCTGAAGATCTGAAAGAGACACTCTCCAGGCATAAAAACCTTCTTATATATGTGAAAGGTTCTCCCGATCCTGACGCTCTGGCTTCTTCCTATGCCATGAAGCTTCTATGCCACTGGCTGGGCGTTAACGGGGATGTCGTATCCATGACGGAGATATCCCTGGAGAGAAATCTCCAGTTTCTTGAGAAGCTGAAGCTTCCCATTCGATTTCCCAAAAAACTTGAAAAACTGGAATCCTACGATGGTTATATATTGGTAGACCACCAGTCTGCACGAATTGAGGAGCTTAATGATACCCTTTCCTGCGTGGCCCATATAGACCACCACGAGAAAATTAACGAGGACGTCCCCTCAGAATACAGATTGATCGATACAACTGCAGGTTCTACCTCGACCATGATCACACTTATTATCCGGGACCTGTCACCCATTCTGCCCGAGGAGGAGATCGAGCCCCTTTACACGGCGCTTCTCTACGGGATACATACCGACACGGACAAGTATGAGCACGCGGGAAGAAAGGATTACGAGGCCATACGTTTTCTCACTCCCCGGATAAACAACGAGATTTTCGATCTTGTCAGAGGATCTCTCCTCAACCGCGAGATTCTTTCAGCCATAGACCTGGCCATCCAAAACCAGGAAATCTATCGGGAATGGGTCATCTCTGGAATCGGTTACCTGGAACACAGTAAGCGGGATACCATAGCGATTGTGGCAGATTATCTTCTTAAGAGGGAGCAGGTAGACACCGTGGTTGTTTACGCGGCCATCGTGGATGAATCTAAGTGCAGAATGACTCTGGATGCGTCTTTCAGAACCAGGAAGGAGAACACGGACCTGAATGAACTTATTAAAGATATTACCTCAAACGGAGGAGGGAGAAAGTTCAAGGGAGCCTTCCAGATAGAACTTGACTATTTCATGAACTGTCCCGATCGGGAACTCCTCTGGGAAGTGCTGAAAAAGACCACCATGGAAGCGATACGGAGGAGAAGGGATGGAGTCTATATCAGTGACCTGAAGGGCTTATATAGAAATTTCACACGTCTGATCCGAGATATGTTCTCTTAGAATATCAGGGAAAAATTAAATCCCAGCTCGTAGGAGAAAACCTCACCTGTAAGTTTATCGGTGTCCCGGTGACGGTACTGTTCAACCGCAAGGCGGCTGTGCAGGCTTCCCTGTATGTTTTTATGGATGTCCATAGAAAGCTTAAGTGTGAAGAGATGAGAATCATAGGGCTCAGGTGACAGGGTGGAGGTGTAATCGTACCGGTTCAGGGCGAGATCATAGCTTGCCGTAAAGATGGGAGGAGCCACCAGCTTATAGGCCTTTGAAAACAGGTTATAAAGCCATTTAACGTCGGTCTCCCAGGTAAGATTCATGGTCCACCCGAAATCGAGTTCCCGGAACGTGAGTTTCTCCGGCATGTTTTCAATGTAGATGTCATCTCTATGGTCCCGTTCGGAATCGTTCCAGGAGATGAACTCCCTGTCATGCTGGTGCCGGATATCAAAACCGGTTCGAAAACCAAAATATGACCTCCCCCACTTAACCGTAAACCCGATACGTGGGGTGTGAGAAAAACTTTCGATGTTTGAAGTTATCATAAGGTTGGCGTCGAAGCTATATCCCACGTCAATGGAAAAGGAATGGTTTTTATTTCTCTTGAGTTCGTCACGGAAAAATCCGTGATCAATGAGCTTCATAAGGTTGAAGTTGAGGCCGAGGGAAAACCCCGCTGTGACGACCTGGGTCGGTATGCCCTGTACATTCTGTCGCTGGGCTGTCTGGCTGAGCCGGGCATTGGAAGTATAGCTGATGCTGTCAAAGTCCATGTTCCAGTTAAAAGAGAACGTGTCGATGAGCTTCAGGTCGTTGTCATAGGATGAATGGGGATTCAAAGAATTAAGGGTCCGCCTGGTAAGGTCCCGGCCGTGACCAAAGTTCTGCCTTCCCCCGAAAAAGTATCCTGGAAAAAACTGGAAGATGTTAAGTCCCGGATTGGCCAGGCCGTTCATGGCCCGGGAAATGCCGTAGGTCTCATCCAGGCCAGGAACGCCCTCTCCTTCGTAGGGTATGTCCGTTTCGTTCAGGTAAAGAGAACGCTGGTAGTTAAGGGAAAGAGTTTTCAAAAAGCGGAGTTTACTGAGCTTGTTCAGGTGAAGGGGGAGGGAGAGTCTGGTGGATACAAGGCTCTGGGCGTCCTTAAGGCGCTCGAAGTCTCCTGAACCGAAGGTGTGATCCCGAAAATCGTTTTCATTATAGTTTATGTCAAGCTCATAGCGGGGAGCTAAATACCAGAAATCGGTCATTCCAAGAGAAAAGCTCCCGAAGGTGGTCCTGTTCACCAGTTTGTAGGTGTTACTGTAATCGAAGGGAGCGTGAAAACCTCCATTTACAGGCCCTTCTATCTCCGTGTTTTCCGTGTCACTCTCTCCCTTGAGATTGACCACCTCCTCGGTTGATGCCTTGAAGGCCGGTTTCAAGTAAAAGAATCTGTTCCGGTATTCCAGGTCTATACGATAATCGTTGGACTGCCTCTGCTCCTTCCGGTCGAGGGAAAGATCCGGGCCGGGCCTGTTCTCTTTTTCCTCTTTGAAAATAAGGTTCATGGAGGCCGTGGCGGCAAGTGTTCCCCAGAGAAAATTTTTAATTCGCTCTGTTAGTCGTATGATAGGTTCATGGACAAGGGTGCTGATGGAATGATTTACCTGGTTCGTGTTTACTGTCTCTGTCAGGTCCTGGTTCCGGTTGTCGTGCCTGTAACTGAGGAGAACGCTCGGTACGCCATTATACTTCGACTGGTATCGGGTCTCCACGTAGATGGATCTGTCCATGACCTCTCCCCTCTGTTCGTCCGGGACTTCTTCGTTAAGACTTTCCGTGTTCGAGTTATTCTGGGAGAAGGTAAAAAACGCCGTCCATGAGGGGAGGATGTTCATGGATGTCTGGAGTTCATGCCGGTCTTCGGCCAACTCATTAGTCTCTTTACCGATGCTGTCAAAGTGACGGCTGTTCCCTTTTTTCACGTAACGGATATGGATATCAGAAAGAACCGGTGTTCCGTTTTTTGTCTTAAACAGGGGCTTTTTAATTTCCAGCCGGGCCTCCACCCAGTGAGCGTCCCCCACCTGGCTTTCCGGCTCCGTGAGGTAAAACTCGTTGAACCACAGGGTTCGGGTATCCCCTCCTGCCCCCGGATCGATCGTAACCTTTATGTAGCGGACCCTCTTCAGGTCAGGCCGACCGGTAACCACAGGTTCGATATCTCCGGAGGATGAACCGGTCAGTTTGCATGAGTACTCCCGCCAGATATCAGGCTCCGGCAGGATGGTGGTGAACTCCATGTAATCCGTGTCGGAAGAACCGATCCGCACCCGGACCCCGGCGTCCGCGGGAGGCGAGGTGCCCGAGGCGTTGTAAAGCCAGAAGACGAGAGTTTTATAGAAGCGCATGTCCACCGGCTGGGAAAAAAAGCGTGTAACAGAACCGCTCTGGGAGGCGGAAAGGTTGTATTCCACCTGAAGGGCGGACTCGGACTCAATGGCCATCTCCTGGCTGTCTTTCTCCCCGTAGAGGGAGCGATAAAGCTGGGCCTGGGCCTGGTGAAAGGCGCTGGCCGAATAGGCGGCGTCTGAAAGGCTGTTTACGATCGATATCCGGAAAGTGTCTCCTCCAGCGTCTTTCTCCACACCATGCCAGCGAGAGGCCACCATTCTGATGTCGTCGATGTAGAGGACACCCGTATTACCGCTGTTTTGCTTGAGGTTGATTCGTACAGCTTCTACCGCCTTGAGGAATGACGGGTCTGTGGGATAACCGGGATCATCGGGATCGAGATAAATTCGCAGTGTCTTCCATGCTCCACCCGTGTCCGTAAGAGTCTCTGTGCCAGAAAGTGGAAGGTTAACAATCTGGCCCGCGGGATCCAGGGTGCCGTTCCCGTTCAGGTCTTCGCTGTTCAGTACCCCGTTTCCCGAGGTCTGGTCGCTAAGTCCCGGTCCGGAACCGATCGTGGTTACACCTCCGAAATCGTAACCTGTGTCTTCGTCGATGCCGGTGCCGGGTACCACGTCAAGGATCCCGTTACCGTTGGTGTCCTCGGTGTCAAGGATCCCGTCCCCGTCACTATCCTCGTTTACCCTCCCAAGATCAAAGCTGATATCTGCGCTTCCACCACCGGTCATACGGTAGGATATCTCAATGTATTGAAGGCCGGAGAGGTCAACCGGAGTGGAGGAAAGTCGCCGGGTAACCACGCTTACTGTGTCACCTGCGGTAAAATCGTAATCTAATGTCAGGGAGCGCTGCTGGGACTCGGTTCTGAGGTCTGACGGAAGGTGTCCATGGGCCACGTTATAGGGACCCGGTTTGGTGGCGTAGGGAATGTCCGTGGGAGTGTAGCTCAGGGTCTTAAGCTCCTCCGGACTACCCGGTTTTCGGTAGTACCTGTAGTTCAATACACCCCTGGTTCCAGAAGGCAGGGAGGAAAGAATCCAGTCTTTCTCGGAGAGGGATATTCCCACGGCCAGGTCGTTCGATTCCATGTTGTCAACCAGAGCCTTGCCGAAGGTGTTGACCTGGCGGTAACTTCGGTCGTATTCACCGTAAAGTTCCAGCTCCACGGGGGCGTCCAGGGTTTCGTTTTTCGCAAGCCTCTGGATGAGATTACTCATACGGCGTTCCGGAATGTGAAGCCGGGCGTCTGCCTCCACCAGCAGGGTTCGGGAGGGTTCATTACCCAGGTCAGGTATCGTACCGGTCCCCCCTTCGTTATGGAAAAGGACCGAACCTCCCAGTGTTATATCTTTTGTAAGACGGTAATCGCTTCGAGCGCCGCCCACAAAGGAGCTGCTCCGGGCTCCGAAGGGGAGATACTGGTATCGGACCTCGATCTCGGTATCCGAGGTGATATGGGGATGGTTCGGGTCCGTGAATATAAGAAAACCGGAGGAATGGTCCACGGTATATCGGGATTTATCCAGGCGGATACCGTCAATGTTCACGAAGACCGTATCCTCGATGATGTTCTCGTGTGCCAGTTTGAAGCTTCGGGCTTTTTTCAGGTAGTCGGCCTTCAGCTCATACCGGGAATAGTCGGTCACTGATGCCGGCTGGTTTTCCGTGTAGATGACGGAAATACCCTGGGATGAGAGGAGCTGGCGAAAAGGTTCTCTCAGGTTGAAGCGGATGAGCCCTGCCCGGTAATCGACATTATAGGGGCCGAGGGTGGAAGAGTCCGCGTCGTCAATAATTTCCCCCTGACGGGTGATGGCAAGGCGGAAGTCCCGCTCATTCAGGTCCTGGTTTGAAAGCTGGTAAAAGGAACGTACCTCGTAGGCGTCATAGTTTATTACCCCGTCCGGGACGATGGTTCGGTCCAGCGTGCCGTCTCTGTCGGTGTCCTCCTCCATCTCGGGACCGTATTTAATAAAGACCAGATAATCGTTGTCCGGAAATTCTGCCGGCGCGGCGATGGCAGAGGGGTCATCGGAGGATGGGTCATTGTAGACCACGAAGACCCTGTCCTTTATATCGAGGGGCCGGGTAAAGGTTATAAGGCCCGAGGTATAATTGATGGTATAATCCCGGCCGTTTACCATGAGGTCGTAGTATCCGCCATCCAGGGAAAGCTGTATGCTTCTCTGGTTGTTGTCCGGGTTCTGGTCATCCCGGTATATTTTGAAACCGGACGGGTTGATATTTACATTGTTCTGGACCGCGGGGTCCGTTGAGTGCAAGGCGTTGGATGTGGGAATAGTTACCGGAAGTGAACTCTCGTATCTCCGATAGGGCTCCACCTGGTAGTGTTTCCTATGGACGTATTTGTATTCCTGGATGCTCTGGCTCCCCGGGGCAGCGTTGCCGCGGAAAACCTCGGTCTCGTTCTCTCCCTGAAGGACGCTTCCGAAAGTGCGCAGGGAGAAACGGTCCTTTTTCAGGGTCATGTCGATTCCCAGGCCCCGGGCGCTTGTGTTGTCGTAGACCGCGTATTTCGAGTTGTTGAACTTTATGTCGATCTCGCCGGCGTTTATCTCCTGGATAAGTTCATCATCGGTCAGGGCCCGGTACTGCATGCGGTAGGTGTTCTCCTGCCGCTGGCTGTCGTGATCGATGTAGACGGTCACCCGAGGGCCTATCCGTCCCTCCACGTGGACCTGCATCTCCTGGTGGGGAAGAAGTCCCGGAGAGATTATGCGGGAGACCGGCTTGTCGGTATCGGACTTTTTCCATTTATCTTTCGTGTAGACCGACCCTCCATATACGAGGCCCATCTTCACGGAACCGTAACTTATTACTTCCACGTCATCGTTCCGGTAGAGGGATGTGTAGGAGCGCGTCCCTGTCTCCTCATCTTCACGGGGTCTGGGGGGGACGATAATATGCTTTTCCCAGTCACCCTGGTTGTACCGGAATGGGGGAATCTCAAAATAAGGCTCCGTGGTTTCCGGAACCTCGGGAGGGGGAGAGTCCTCTTTTACATGAACGGGTGGTAGAGGTGAGGTAGTGTTTTCAGTCATGGACGCGAAGGCAAGTGCGGACGCGAGAAGCACAGCCGGCGTCAGCAGGGAGAACCAGTACCAGATGGAAGCGCCCCGTATCATGTCAAAGAATTCAACGATCGGGGCCCTTTATCCGCAAGAAGTATTTACCGGGAAATCCGCCTGGCTACCAGACGCGGCTCATGTAGGGATAGGGATTAATCGGCATTCCCCCCAAACGGATCTCATAATGGCAGTGGTTTCCCGTGGCATTACCGGTCTGTCCCACATAACCGATAATCTGGCCCTTCTTAATGTATTGGCCAGATTGAACGGTCATGCCCCGGAGATGTCCATAAACGGTTTCATACCCGTATTTATGTTTTATCCGTATCATGTTCCCATAGCCGCCGCCCCAGTTGGCCGAGGAGACCACCCCCGGCGCCGTGGCCCTGATAACGGTACCGCTGGCCGCGGCGACATCGATACCTGTATGAAAATCTCTCCCATGACCGAAAGGAGATCGTCTCCATCCGAAGAGAGAGGTTATATGACCATGATTGGGTACGATGGATGGAGTGTCTTTAACGACTTTACTTCGGATATCGATGAAACTCTTTACGGTTTGTATGGTGCTGGTCGTACAGACAATATCCCTCTGTAGTTTCATCAGGGTAAATACTTCTCCCGGCATGACGTTCTTGTATTTAGTCGATTCTTCCTTTATACGCTGGTCATACTCCTTCAAGGCCCAGAGGGAGGCAGGATTATCTGTCCCGGCCGTAATCATATAAAGTTCTTCAATTTTAGGTTTAAGATCGTTTATCTCATCGGAGATGGAATTGGTCATCTTTTCGAAGCGAAGGAGGTGAGACCGTATGTCTTCATAGGTTGAGAGAAGTCGTTGCTCTTCTTTTTTAATGGCCCGGTTTTTCATCATCGTGTAGGATGATGTGACTAGAATAATCATGAAAAGCAGGAAAAAAAAGGACATAATGAACTTGGAGATTTGGAAATTGAATATCTTCTTCTCGTTATGCGGGATAAGCATAACAGTCATCTTTTCATGTCCTTTTTCCAGAAAGAGATTCCAGTAACGGCTAAGGGCTTTTCTGGCCTGGAACAGGGTCTCAGAAAACCATATCCTGAAACGTATCCTTGTGTCTTTCATAAAACCGCTCATGGGTAACGTTCTCCTGTGAGTTCGTTGAATCTCCTATATATCTGATATCGTACCAGGGGCGTTGATTCGTCAATATTTTTACAATAGTATAAGAATGTATTTCTTAAACAGCCACTGCATTACACAAAAACATGGTCTAAAACGCTAAAAAAGATAATATTCTACTTTTTATGTCTCTTCAGGCGCTGTTATCCACAATTTTATCCACAATATTAACAATTTTTCTGAAACAGTTCATTAATTTACTCAATTAATTTACGCCTCCAGAAAATGCGTCTCCGGAAGTCTGGCAGAAGAAGAAAAACATGTGACATAAAAAATTAGATACTGATTTTTCCAGCGGTTGTGGCGATTAATAATTTTTTTTCTGCTTGATCATAATAATATCCCGGCTCTTTCGAGAAGGTTTGCCGCCTGAACAAAGATTTGAATGATGTTTATTTATTATTATGAAATGTTAATAACATCCTGAACAGCAAAAATTTGTTATTGCGTCTTTGAAAGTCCTGTGAACCCTGAACAGAAAGAACTTTATGGTAATAAACAATATAAGAGCGTAATTCCTTGAGGCGTAAAAAAACAACAGACCGTAAAACCGGAGAGATGAGTGAAGATGGTCTCTACCGTAAGCTTTTCAGACTCTCTCCTTCTGCCATAATTGTGGTGGACCGTAAAGGTATGGTCATCGACTGCAACCAGGAGGCTGAACGACTTTTGGGACGGGAGTATTCTGAAATGACCGCGAAGCCACTGGCGGAGCTTGAGGATTATGATCTTCAAAATCTGACCGGACTGATTGAAATCCAGAAGAATGAGAGTAAGCTTTTTATACAGCCTCGGGATCTGGATAATGAGATACGGCTTCTATATTTTTGGGAAGAAAACTCAGAAGAGTTTAAACGGAGGTTAGCCTCATTTCCGGAGATGAATCCCACGCCGGTACTGGAGTTTGATATGAGAGGGAGGCTTTCTTACTCTAATCAGGCGGCAAGGATCCAGTTTCCGAAACTTGAAGAGGGTGATGCCGACAATCCCATTATTCTTTCCATTCTGGAGGCTATTCCCCGTTTTCAGCCAGGAAACCTGAGGTTTCTCATAGATGAATTTTCACAAAATGGAAATGATTACGAGATAAATATGTACCTGTCGCGGGAATCCTGGACGATTCGTTGTTATATCACGGATATCACTTACAAAAGAGAAGCGAGAAGCCTGGAGACCCGTGCGGAGAAGATGAACCGCGCTCTTATGAGCGCATCTCTGATAATATCCCGGAACCTTGAGTTTGACGAGGTCGTCAGGGAGACCCTGGAGGCGGCCCGGACTATTATCGGGAGCCGTTACGCCCTTTTCGGCAGGGTGGAAAATGGGGAGGTTGTCTCCTTTTATCATTCAGGATTTACCGATGAGGAACTTGCCCGCCTGAACCGGTTGCCCGCTGCCAGAGAGGGACTCCTGGCGAAGGTCATCTCTTCCAATGAGCCGGTTATGATAAATGACATTCAATCTCAACCCTTTTTCAAAGGACTGCCGGAGAATCATCCTCCAGTTAATCGATTACTTGCCGCGCCCCTTAACCGTGATCATTCCGTCCAGGGGATCATCATCCTGAGTGAAAGGGAGGAGAACTCGCCCTTTGATGAGAATGACAGGGACATACTTCAGAGTCTCTGCCTGAACGCTTCCGCGGCCGTGGAGAATTCCCTGCTCTACGAAAAGGTCAAAGACTTCAATCAGGAACTTGAACGAAGAGTCGAGGAGAGCACAACTGAACTGAAGAAAGCGCTTGCCGTGGCGGAGGAGGCGGGCCGCGCCCGTTCAGAGTTTATCGCGAACGTTTCTCACGAACTGAGGACACCCATGAACTCTATCATCGGATTTACGGATGTTCTGATGGAAGCCGCCTTTGGGAAGCTTAACGAAGATCAGAAGAAATACCTTGAACAGATACGATCAAGCGCCGATCATCTTCTTGGTATGGTAAATGATATTATTGAGATATCCCGCTATGAAAGCGGACGTATCAGCGTACTGGCCGAAGACCTCTATCTTACGGACGTGTTGCGAAGCATTGAAAAGATGGTTGCGCAATACGTGAAAGAGAAAAAACTTGCTTTCAGCATTGATATTGATGCGGGATTACAGAACCATATGGTAAGAACTGATGCGGCACTTCTAAAAAGAATACTGATGATCATGATCATGAATGCCGTGAAGTTTGTGCCGCATGGAGGAATCTGCCGGATTTTGGCGGAAGATAAAGATGACGGTTTTATTATATCCGTTGAAGATGATGGAAACGCTATACCGGAAGGAAAAGAAGAAACGATCTTCCAGGTATTCGGCCAGTCTTCAACAGGAGAACGATGGTCACAGACAGGTATCGGTTTAAGTTTAGCAAGAAAGCTTGCCCGGCTGCTGGGCGGTGATCTGATAGCCTCCGGAACCGGAGAAGAAAAGGGAAGTATTATTAAATTGAAGCTTCCCAATAAAAAGAGTAACTGATCAGGGGGTACCGGTTATGAGTAGATCTCCCCGTGTACTGGTTGTCGATGATGAGGAGAGGAATCTCAAGCTCATAGAAGCCATGCTGATTCCTCATAAATACGAGGTCTTTCTCTCCCCTCATGGGGAGGATGCCCTGAAAAGAGTGAGGGAGATAGACCCCGATGTCATACTTCTTGATGTAATGATGCCGCAGATAGACGGTTTCGAGGTGGCGAAAAACCTCAAGAATGATGAAGAGCTAAAGACCATTCCGGTGGTCATGGTAACGGCCCTGAATGAAATCGATGACAGGGTCCGGGCCCTGGAGGCCGGTGCCGATGACTTTCTTACCAAACCGGTCAATATAACCGAATTGCGGGCCCGGGTCTCCTCCCTGGTGAAGGTAAAGGCCTACAATGACTACATGAAGGACTACCAGAAGAAGCTGGAAGAAGAGGTTGCCAGGAGAACAGGTCAGCTCAAGCGTGCTTATGAGCAACTCAAGGAGGCCACCTTTGAGGCTACCTACAGGCTTACAAAGGCCTCTGAGTACAAGGACGAGGACACCGGAACACACATTATCCGTATGAGTAAATACTGCGCTGTCGTTGCCCGCAGGCTGGGACTCAATGACCAGGTGGTGGAGGCAATATTCCAGGCAGCGCCCATGCACGACGTGGGAAAGATAGGTATACCGGACAGGATCCTCCTGAAACCGGGGAAACTGGATGAAAAAGAATGGGCTATAATGAAGCAGCATACGGTCATAGGGGCACGGATACTGGAAGGTTCCGATTCAAATCTGCTTCGCATGGGTGAGACCATAGCATTGAATCATCACGAAAGATGGGATGGGACCGGATATCCCCACGGCATAAAGGGGCGAAAAATCCCCCTTGCCGCCCGGATAGCCTCCATAGCGGACGTATTCGATGCCCTGATCTCGAAGAGACCCTACAAAGAGGCCTTTCCCATCGAGAAGTCCCTGGATATAATACGTGAAATGAATGGCGTCAATTTCGACCCTGAGGTTGTAGAGGCATTCTTCAGCTCGCTGGATGAAATTCTTTCAGTCGTGCACCGATACAGTGATTTAGAAACAGAGAGCCTCCTGTATAAAATGAACCAGCCTCTTGAAGACGTCTCGTAATGCTCTGGAGCTGATATTTTGAGGATACAGACTATCCTGGCATCAAAAAGCGGAATAGAGGTACGGGCCCGGGGCTGGGTCCGCACCCGGAGGGATTCCCGTGAAATAAGTTTTATTGAAATTAATGACGGGTCATGCCTGGAGAACCTGCAGGCTGTGGTGGGCCACGGCATCGAAGGCCTGGAACTGGGTCGCCTTACCGTGGGTGCCGGTTGCGTTATGGACGGAAGGCTGGTCGATTCTCCGGCAAAGGGACAGAGGGTTGAACTGAAAGTTGAAAAGATACAGGTAGTTGGAGACGCGGACCCGGAGACCTATCCTTTGCAGAAGAAACGCCATTCCTTTGAGTTTCTCCGGGATATGGCCCACCTGAGGCCAAGGACCAATACCTTCGGGGCCGTGAACAGAATACGGAACATCCTTGCGCGGGAGGTTCACAATTTCTTTCAGGAGCGGGGATTCATCTATGTACAGACACCGATCATAACTTCAAGCGACTGTGAGGGGGCCGGGGAGATGTTCCGGGTCGTCACCTCCGATGATATGGGAAACCTTACGGATGACTTTTTTGGTGCCAGAACCGGTCTTACGGTCAGCGGCCAGCTGGAGGCGGAACTTCTGGCCCTTGCCCTGGGTGATGTCTATACCTTCGGTCCCACTTTCCGGGCAGAAAACTCGAATACCTCCCGTCACCTGTCCGAGTTCTGGATGGTAGAACCGGAGATGGCCTTCGCGGAGCTGGAGGATGCCATAGAACTTGCCATTGAATGCCTTCGACATCTTTTTCGTTCCGTTCTGGGTGAAGGCAGGCCGGACATGGAATTTTTTGATGAACGTATAGCTCCTGGAAAGATTGATACTCTTACCGGAATCCTCTCCACTGAACTCAAAGTGGTGACCTACACCGAGGCTATAGAGGTCCTGCAGAGGTCGGGTCGTTCCTTCGAATTTGAGCCGCTCTGGGGAGAGGACCTCCAGTCTGAACATGAGAAGTATCTGACAGGGGAATGGGTCCAGGGGCCGGCAGCTGTTATTGATTATCCGGCTTCCATTAAACCCTTCTATATGAAACTTAATAATGACGGAAAAACGGTCAGGGCCATGGACCTGTTGATTCCTGGGGTGGGGGAGATCATCGGAGGAAGCCAGAGAGAAGAGCGTCTCGATGTTCTGACCGGAAGGATGAAAGAGTCGGGCATAGAACCGGAAGACTACCAGTGGTACCTGGACAGTCGAAGGTTCGGAAGCGTTCCCCATGCCGGATTTGGTCTCGGTTTTGAGAGGATGGTTCAATTCGTCACCGGGATGCAGAATATCCGAGATGTGATACCCTTTCCACGGACGCCGGGTAACGCCTCGTTTTAAAAAGGATATATTCTCACGCGACCCGGGGGTGTGAGAGGTTCGTCAGTTTTGACCGGTTCCATTCGATCATGGCGCGGGGTCTTTCCAGGGATCGTCCACGACCCGGTACAGTTCATGAAGGATGAGGATATTCTTTCCTGCCGTTGTTTACTCCAGTTATTCCCTGACCTACTCGAAAAAATCTGATTTCCTCTTCATGAAAAGGATAAAGAATTTTTGATGAGAGAAAAACCAGCACAAATTTATTGCGAAGAGGAAATTCATTTATCTTGACCTTATGGATAAAGAATCCTATGATAGGGCAGACTGTAAACGGTCCTTTCCCGGCAGGAGGCATCCATGAAAACCACTATCAGCGGAACAAGCAATCGAGTTCTTGAAGTTGACCTGACAAACCGGAAATCCCGGGTTGTAGAAATAGACAAAAGGGACAGAAAGCTCTATCTCGGCGGCAAGGGACTGGGGCTAAAACTTCTCTATGACAGGTTTCAACCGGGGATAGATACCCTGGGCCCGGAGAATATCCTCGTCTTTATGACGGGAGTGCTCATGGGCTCCGGGGCGCCATGCTCCGGCAGGTTCGTCGGAATCACCCGTTCACCCCTTACCGGAATAATAGCAACATCCTCCTGCGGCGGTCCTTTCGGCATGGCCCTTAAGACTACCGGCTGGGATGGTCTCATCATCCGGGGCAAATCGGCTAAACCGGTTTACCTGTCCCTGGATGACATGGAAGCCCATTTTCATGATGCCAAAAAGCTCTGGGGAGAGGACACGGAAAAGACCACGGACGCACTGAGTAAAGATGGAAAAGGTTCCCTTGTTATCGGCCCGGCCGGAGAGAATCTTGTCCGTTTCGCCAATATCCGCTCCGGTGATCGGTTCCTGGGACGGGGAGGTCTCGGTGCTGTTATGGGGTCAAAGAACCTCAAGGGAATTGTGGCTGCCGGTGACCTGGTCAAGATAGAACCGGTTCATAAAAAACGCTTCGACAGGTACCGGAAAAAGGCCACGACTTTTATTAACCGGAATGAAGTGACCTCCCATCTCTACCGGAAGTTCGGCACCAATGCCAACATGAAGGTCAACAATGAGAAGAGAATTCTTCCGGTACGGAATTTTACCATCGGTTCGCATGGCAAGGCCCGCCGTCTTTACGGACAGACCCTGGGAGCAGAGAGGATGACAGGTTTCCATACCTGCAAGCCCTGCACTATCCTCTGCGGTCATAAGGGGATCTTTCAGGGTAAGGAACGTCCGGTCCCGGAATACGAGACTGCGGGACTCTTCGGCCCAAACCTGGAGATCTTTGACCCGGACATGATTTCAGAGTGGAACGAAATTTGCTCACTTACCGGGATGGATACCATATCTGCTGCCGTTACTCTTGCCTGGGTCATGGAAGCGGGAGAAAAGGGTCTCTATGAAACGGACCTGCGTTTCGGTTCTCCGGATGGGATATCCCGAACATTGAACAATATGGCAAAGTGCAAGGGGAAAGATGCCGAGCTGGGGAGGGGCAGCCGCTGGCTTGCACAAAAATATGGGGGCTTTGATTTCGCCATGCAGGTTAAAGGATTGGAAATGGCCGCCTATGATCCCAGGGGGGCCTGGGGGCAGGGTCTCTCTTACGCTGTGGCAAACCGGGGGGCCTGCCATCTCTCCACTTCCGCCTTCACGGTTGAGCAGTACTTTGACATGATCAAACCGGAAACCAGCAGCAGCAAGGCTTCCATGGTAAAGTTCCTGGAAGATACCTTCGCCGCGGTTAATTCACTGCATATGTGCCAGTTTACCGGTTTCCCTTTTGAACTGGAGCCTCCCCTGGTGAAGCTGAGTCCCACACCGGTACTAAGAGTGTTGATGACGGCCATGGCGGGTGTAGCCATGTATTTCATGGATATAAGTCTCTGGCCTAAACTCTACGGGGCCATTCTTGGAAGGAGACTTTCGACACTGGCTTTTCTGAAGGCCGGTGCCCGTATTCATGTCCTTGAACGGTTCATGAACGTGCGGGAGGGCATTGATCGCCAGGATGACACCCTTCCTGAGCGGCTCACCCATGAACCGAGGACTATCGATGAGAAGGGATACACGGTACCCCTTGAACCGATGCTTAACAGGTACTATCGGGTCCGGGGTTTTGACAGGATGGGAAGGCCAACGGGCCGTACTCTCAGAAAATATCGAATTCCGGAGCCTGAACTGACATGAAAAAGCAGAATCATATCAATGCCATGGAATATATGTTCTTGACCACACCGAAGGTCATATCGGGTAAAGCTGCGGTCAGCCACCTGCCTGGAGAGCTTGCTTCCCTGGACGTGAGTCGCCCACTTCTCCTGGCAGGCAGGGAATCGGAAAAGCTCGATGTAGACGCCCTGGGCCGGTTCATCATCCGGGAGAGCGAAACCACCATAGGCGCGGTGATACCTGATCTTTCCGGGTATCCCTCCGTGGCCCAGGTGGAGCGGGTCGTGGAGATGTATCACGCCAGGGGATGTGATTCCATCTTAGCCATAGGTTCGGATTCGGTGCTCTCCACAGCCAAAGCGGCCGGACTGCTCGCTTCCGATGAAAAGACCGACCTTGCCGCCTGTATGAGGGGAGAGGCCGAACCGGGTGAAACTGTCCCACTCGTTGTCATTCCATCCGTGGGACCCTGCACGGAAGCGGGTACAGGGATGGTACGTTTTGAAACAGGGTTTTTCTACGCGCGGGGAAGCTCGCCTGACCTGGTCTGCATTGACCCCCGGGCAAGCCGATTCCTGGACGACTTGTCACGAAAACGGACGGTCTATGCCACTCTGGTCCGATCCATGGAAGCGGCCCGAAGCGAGGCCCATAGTCCGATGGTGGACGCCTGGGCATTCTCTTCACTGAGACTTGTCTGCGAACAGTGTCACGGGAAGAAGGGATCGGACGGTGACCTGAGACTTTTTAACGCGGCTCTTTACGCCGGGGTCGCCTGGGAGAACAGCGCCCGGGGTCCGGTAAGCAGGCTTGTCGGGATTATTGCCCGTTCATCGGGTCGGGACAGTGAAACTCTCTCCGCCTGGCTCCTTCTTCCCTGGTTAAAAAGTGTCATGGATAAGCAGGGGGGGCTGCGGGACGAACTCCTCATGGCCTGCAAAGGCTTTGGTTCCGTCGCATCTCCCGATGATCCTGAACGTTTTAACCGCACTCTTGATGTGGTAAAGGATTGCCTGGGTGATGTGGAACCGGGTGTTCCGGTTACGAAAATGAAAGAGATCCTGGATGAATACTGCCGGGAAGAGAGGCCTGCGAAGGAAGAAGAAAAACAGCTCAGGGAACTTCTGGATCGGGCCACGGGAGGTGCGAAATGAAAAATATACCCCTGCATGCGAATAAGGGATATCCGGAACTGCGACCGGGCAGTTCCCTCTTGAAGAAGATATATATTATGATCATGTTATGGATTGTGGGACGGGCCATCCAGGTTGCCGCGAAGGTGGATACCGTTGTCAGGAAGGAGATCGAGAACCTGCCTGAAGGTTTCAGTTTCTCACTTGGGGTCTTGCCGGCCGGACCGACAATGGTCATGGCGTATGATAAAAAGGGTGACTTCAGGTATATGGGAAGCGGCCGGGATGTGAAGCCGAAACTGAGGCTGGGCATCAAGAGCATGGACACGGCTTTCCTGGTCTTTACCTTCCAGGAATCGACGTCCGTGGCATTTGCCCGGGACCGGTTCGTGGCGGACGGTGACCTTCCTGCCGCCCTCTCCGTGGTAAGAATTCTCGACCGGATCGAGGTCCTTCTTCTCCCTAAGATCATCGCCAAACTGGCGGTTAAACGTTATCCTGCGTGGAAGAAACAGTCTCCACTCGGTAAATGGAAGAGCCGCCTCCTTGTTTACATGCGGGTCTTCACTATAGGATAAGGGGTATGAACGTGAACATGATAATGCCGAAATACTATGAATTCTGTGCCAGTGTCCGTGTCCTCTCAGGTAAAAAGTCCCTGGATCAGGTGGCTGATTATCTGAAGAAGAGAAATACAACCAGACCTCTAATTATCACGGACGAAGGTGTATCTGCGGTCGGTCTGGTCAAGACGGTAACAAAATCTCTCGGTAAGACCGCCTCTGCTATCTTTGACCAGGTCCCCATGGATTCTGACCTCCTGGTCGTACAGAAGATAGCGGCTCTTTACAGGAAAAAGAAATGCGATAGCATTATCGCCCTCGGAGGAGGGTCCGTCCTGGATACGGCCAAGGGAGTCAATATCCTGGTCTCTCTGGGTGGTGAAAATCTCATGGATTACGCGGGGGCCGGCGTCATCAGGAGAAGGTTACAACCTCTGGTTGCTGTTCCCACCACGGCAGGTACCGGCTCAGAGATGACTGCTGCGGCTGTAATTGCGGACAGAAAGCGGAATATCAAGCTGACTTTTGTGTCCCAGTTTTTGTTGCCTGACCTGGCCGTTCTAGACCCGAGAATGACGATGACCCTTCCGCCCCATATCACTGCAGCCACGGCCATGGACGCCATGACTCACGCCTGTGAGGCGTACACATGTCTTGCCAAGAACCCCCTGAGTGACGCTCTCTCTCTGAAGGCAATCGAGTTGTTAAGCCAGAACCTGATCGATGTCATGAATAACCCTAAGAACGAGAAGGGCAGGCTTGCCCTGGCGAACGGTGCCACCCTGGCAGGTATGTCATTTTCAAATTCCATGGTGGGCATGGTCCATAACCTGGGACATTCAACGGGTGCACTTTGCCACGTTCCCCATGGGCAGGCCATGGCCATTTTTCTACCCTACGGCCTGGAGTATAATCTACATAAGACCGCCCGCCATACGGGTGAATTGCTTTACTCTCTTGTCGGTCCGGAGGACTTCGCCGCCACGCCGGAGAAAAAAAGGCCCCGCCGTGCCATCGAGGCCATAAGAGAACTAAACCTGGGTCTTCATGAACTGACCGGCGGGCGCCACGCCACCTGCCTGAAGGAACTGACAGATC
Source organism: uncultured Leptospirales bacterium (assembly GCA_964645775.1). GTDB lineage: Bacteria > Spirochaetota > UBA4802 > UBA4802 > UBA5550 > CAZYBU01. Next base: position 124,681 of record CAZYBU010000001.1, read on the forward strand.
GGGAAGGAAGGGAAATAGTACCCAGGGAGAAACTGCCTGATATAGCTCGAACCGCTCTGGGGGACGGAGCAAGTGTCTATAACCCCGAGGAGAGCGATTTTGAGGATAACCTTATGGTGCTGGAACACGCCTGGGAAGGCATTCCCCTGGACCTGAAAAAGGTGGTCAGGGGGAGGCGCGGACAAAAATTCTGATTTTCCCTTACCGTTTGAAACCTCTTCGTGATTTTGATACCTTGGATATGAAGTATTAATACTTTTTCAGGGGGAGGTGAAAGGACAGGGTCCCTGTCTTTTATGCTATATGGGTGAAAAACGGAAATATAACATCTTCATTCCCGGTCTGGATGATTTTAACCTGAAAGAACTAAACTCCCTGGCCAATTCAGAACAGTACAACTTTCATCCTCTCCTGACCTTTGATGAGATTTTCGGGGAGAACCCTCTTCCCATACAGGATGTAATGGAGAAGAGCGAGGAGATCCTCAATAACTTTGAAGGGGAGATCGATGGTATCACAGGATTCTGGGATTTTCCCGTTACCTCAATTGTGCCTTACCTGACGGATAAACTGGATCTTCCAGGTCCTTCCCTGAAGAGCGCTCTGCTCTTTGAGCATAAGTACTGGAGTCGTCTGGTACAGAGCCGGGCCATTGACATGTATCCTGCCTTTGAGGTGGTCAATCCCTTTGACGAGAATCCCAGGGAGAAGATGACCTTTGAGTATCCATTCTGGCTGAAACCTGTTAAGGCCACGGCATCGTACCTCGGCTTTAAAATAGAGAACGACCGTGAGTTCGATGAAGCCATTTCAAAAATAAGGGCAGAGATAGACTGTTATGCCGATCCTTTTAACTGGCTGATGAACAAAGCAGACCTTCCCGGGGAGTATAGCAGGATAGACGGTTATCACTGCATCGCAGAGGAATTAATTTCCGGGGACCAGTGCACGGTATCCGGCTATACCTATGGAAATGATATTCGCATCTACGGTGTTGTGGACTCCATAAATTACTCGAACGGAAAGTCCTTCTTCAGGTACGAGTATCCTTCATCTCTGCCCCGCAAGGTCAAGAAGTACGTGAGCGAGAGCTCAAAAAGGATCATAGACGAGTCCGGTTTCCGGGACAGCCCCTTTAACATAGAGTTTTTCTATGACGAGGCCTTCAATCATATCTGGACCCTTGAGGTTAACCCCAGACTTTCTCAGTCACACAGCTACCTTTACCGAATGGTAGACGGTGATTCAAACTTCGAAATTATGATCAGGCTTGCCATGGGTCAGGTTCCCCATTTTCCTCGCAGGGAGGGTCCCTACGAGGTGGCCGGAAAATTCTTCCTTCGACATTTCCAGGATGGAACCGTCCGCAAGGCACCGTCGGAAAAGGAGATCGAGGAATATCACCGGAGAAATCCTTACAGCCGGGTAGACATGCAGGTGAAGGAAGGGATACGCCTATCGGACCTTCACCGGCAGGACAGCTACAGTTATGATCTGGCTCATATCTTTCTGGGAGCCGGGGACCGAGACGAGCTGCTCGACCGGTATCACAGTTTTCTTCAATACCCGTTTGAAATCGACTGAATAAAGAATCGCTGAGATGTGAGTTGCCCATGCGAATCATTGAAAATTTTCCCTATGAAACAAAAGAGATAGAGAATGTATTTATTCCGCTACGGGACGGAATCCAACTTGCTGCCCGTATATGGCTGCCTGTCCAGGCGGAAAAGAGCCCGGTGCCGGCCATTCTCGAGTATATACCTTACAGAAAGCGGGACAATACCGCCTACAGGGACTCCCTGACTCATCCCTGGTTTGCCGGCCATGGTTACGCATCCGTTCGTGTCGATATGCGAGGAAGCGGAGATTCTGAAGGGCTCCTGACCGACGAGTACCTGGAAGCGGAACTGGAAGATGGCGAGGACGTTCTTCATTGGATCGGACAACAGCCATGGTGCAACGGTTCCGTCGGTATGATCGGGATATCCTGGGGAGGATTTAACGGACTCCAGCTGGCGGAGAGGCAGCCGCCGGAACTTGGGGCTGTCATTACCGTTTGCTCTTCCGATGACAGGTACGCTGATGATGTTCATTATATGGGAGGCTGCCTGCTGGGAGACAACCTCTCATGGGCCTCGACAATGTTTGCCTTTAACTCAACGCCGCCCGATCCCGGGATAGTGGGGGAGAATTGGAGGAAGATGTGGATTGACCGGCTGAAGGGATGCGGATTGTGGATTGAAAACTGGCTCACTCATCAGCACAGAGACGCTTACTGGAAGCATGCGTCCATTTGCGAGAACTACGATGCGGTGAAGGTACCGGTCCTGGCCGTGAGCGGGTGGGCCGACGGATATTCCAATGCCGTCTTTCGGCTTGTAAAGAACCTGGGAGGCCCGGGAAAGGGGCTTATCGGTCCGTGGAGCCACAGGTATCCACACATGGGAGTCCCGGGGCCTCCCATCGATTTTCTCGGTGAATGCCTTCGCTGGTGGGACCACTGGTTGAAAAAGGAGGAGAGGGGCGTGGAAGAAGACCCCGCGCTTCGGGTATGGATGCAGGCCAGTGAACCTCCACATACAAATTACAGCTACAGGTCTGGACGCTGGGTATCCGAGGAGAACTGGCCCTCCCCGAATATTGAAGAGATTTCCCGTCCGCTGGCCGAAGGGAGGATCTGCAATGGTGAATGTGAAGGAGAAGAGGGTATCCTGCCCCTGCAGTCTCCCCTGACACTGGGATTATTCGGTGGTAAGTGGTGTTCCTATAGCGCTACGCCTGATCTTCCTTATGATCAGAGAGAAGAGGATGGAGGGGCCCTGGTTTTCGATACCCGCCCCCTGGAAGAAGATGTTGAGATCCTGGGAACTCCGCGAGTAAGGCTCAGATTTTCTTCGGACCGCCCCGTTGCCATGGTGGCTGTCCGTCTTTCTGATATGGCGCCGGACGGAAAGGCTACCCGGGTCACATTCGGTCTCCTTAATCTCACTCACAGGAACAGCCATGAAAAACCGGAAGAACTGGAGCCGGGAAAGGTCTACGATGTGGAAATTATCATGAACGGCATAGCCCAGAACTTTCCACGGGGGAACAGGATCCGTCTCTCTTTATCCACATCATACTGGCCCATGGCCTGGCCCCCACCTGAACCGGTTCGCCTCAGCTTTCGCCTGGAGGGGTGCTCCCTCACTCTTCCGGAACGAAGGCCCAGGGAAGAAGATGAACGACTGCGTCCCTTAGGTGAACCGGAATCCGCGTATCCCTTGAGGGTACGACAGATTAAAGAAGGAGAACATAACTGGAAAGTCTACCGGGACCTGGCCAGCGACCGATCGACCCTTGAGGTCATCAGGGATGACGGGGTTGTGCGTCTTGAAGATATTGACCTGGATATGGAAACCCGGTCCATGGAATGGTATACTTCTGTGAACGGAGACTTCCATTCTGTTGAGGGTAAGACACTGTGGATTCGGGGCTTCAGCAGGGGAGACTGGAAGGTAAGGACGCGGACGCGAACGGTTCTGACATGCGATTCGGAGCATTTTTATATAAACGCGGAACTGGACGCTTATGAGAACGAGTACCGTATCTTCTCCAGGGACTGGAACCTGAAAGTCCCTCGCATGCTTGTCTGACTACTGCATTATTTCGGCAGGGGATTCTTTCCCCGTTCCTGGGCAAGACGTATATAGTTCTCCGCCCCGCTGGCGGGGGGAACGTAAAGATCATCTTCAGATTTTTTCTGGAGCGTAATGGCCTCAGGTTCACAGGTGGTTACGCAGAGTCCGCATCCGATGCAGCGGTTCAGATCAACCACGGCAGCGTCTTCCAGGGTAATGGCCTCCATCTGGCACCTGTCCAGGCAGATGGAACAGAGAGTACAGAGTTCTTCGTCCACAACGGCGAAGTAGTTGCTCTGAACGGCTTTCGCCGGGCTGGGTTGCATCTTAATGGATCGGAGGATTCCGCAGCAGTCCCCGCAGCAGGAGCACATCCCTCCCGCCTTCTGGGAGTTAAAGGGCTGCATTACAAGTCCCGCTTTTTCGCTTTTCTCCGCTACCTCCAGGGCCTCCTGGTTCGTTATGTACCGGCCCAAACCGTTCTCCACGTAGTAATCGGCGTGAGACCCAAAGATCAGGCAGGTATCAATGGGGCTGTCACATCCTCTCTCATTATTATGGGCCAGGACCCGGCAGACACAGTCGGCCAGGGCGATGGTCTTTTGTTCGTTCAGTATAGTGACAACGTCTTCGTAGGGGGCCACGGGCCATCTGTGGACGATCTTCTCGTTGACCGGGATGGTGCGCATGACAGGGGTACTGTACCCCTGGAGACGTTTACCGTAGGCCTCATCGAAATATTCATCCATCATGGCCGCGAATTCCTGGTCCATCCGCTTGAGCTGAAATTCGAAGATACCTACAACAAAGGGTATAGCCCCGTAGCGAGCAGTGTCTCCTTTCCGATGACGGAAGACAAGTCCTCGACGGGACATGTCTTGAAGGCGCTCGGACGTTATCTCCGGATCTTCATCCAGACGGGCGGCTATTACCGAAGGTTCTTCAAGAAGGGGAGACATCTGGATGCAGGTTCGCGCGTCCTCTTCGCTGAATAGTTTTTTCAGGATACGGATTTCAACTCCCGATTCCGTCGCGGGATACCCGCTGGAGAGAGTGTCCAGTTTCTCCTGCAATGATCTGTAGATATCGCTCATGAGTCATTACCATCCATTTCGTGATGTTCGTGATGTGGAACGATTCGGGCCGCTTCCGTCGCGGATTTGCCCATGATAACGATGCGGGTTCCATCGATCCAGAATGAAAACCAGGGAAAGGGGGCGGTCCCTGATTCAGTTTTTTCTGTTCTGTGCCAGGGAATAAAGAGAGGGGAATGACCCATGGAAAAAAGTTTCATAAGCTCGAGACCGATTCCCTCATGGGTGATCGTAACCGTGGCAACGGCAGAATAGCTGCTGAAATTTCCAAGACGAAGGGATTGCCAGGTGAATTGTTTACCTGCCATCAGGGCGCCTCTTCTCATGGGGTAGCTGTCGGCAAGTTTTTTCCATCCGCTTGACCTGGCGATGAGCTGGATGATACCGATCCAGAAGAGAATGAAAAGAAGCGTGACCCCGGCAATAAAGGGAAGATATGCGGGAATAACAGGTTCCATGTTCACATGGAGAGGAGAATGACTGTTGTTCGTCAAGCTGAAATACCTGATGATTTTACTCTGTCTGTGATCGGGGGGATTCTCTTCTTCTTTTCAAAGGTTCCGAGTAGCGAAGGAGCCAGGCTCTGACCGGTAAACGGAAGATACAGGCAAGAGGTGGTATGAGGGGATGAATATTCTTCCGGACCCTGTGGAAGTGGTCATCCAGAGTGTGTCTCTGGAAAATCAGTTCTTTCTGAACCTTTTTCGTGTCCCCGTAGAAGCCGCAGTAAAATTTTCCGGATGAAAAGGCATTGTCAGGAAAAAACCGTTTCCCCAGTCCGTAGAGCCCGAGGTATCGGTCCAGGTATTCCCTGAAGGTAGTGCGGCAGGTATCTCCTCCCGCGAGATTATGAACCCTTCCATAGAGAGTTTCGTTTTCAAGGACGCGGACCAGGGCCAGAGCCGTGTCGTCGCTTTCCAGAATCTCCACGGAAGTGTCCAGAGGCATAAGAAAGAGAAGGCGCATGTTCTCCCGATTCAGGGGTTTTACCGGCGTGGTTATATACGCCAGTCGGAAAATGACCCAGGTGAGAGATGAGTCTCGTACGATCCGTTCAGCGTCGAGTTTACTCTTTCCGTAATGGTCGCCGGGATTGGGATTTGGTGAATCGCCGCAAAGGATTACGGGATCAGACAACCGGTCCCCGTACACGGAAATGGAGGATGTGAAGACAAACCTGGCAGAGGGGGAGACCTCTTCAAGGGCACGGACAAGGTTACCGGTGCCCTGGACGTTGATTTTCTCCGCGAGATCCGGCCTGTCCCAGGCCAGGGGAGGGATTACGCCCGCCAGGTGAATGCAGGCGTCAATGTCCCGACAGGCCTTCAGACAGTCTTCGCGGCTGGTTATATCTCCCCAGATGACCTCAACGCAATGAGAGATGTCATGATGAAAACGTATGTTTTTTTTCGAGGGACGAAGGAGAACTCGAATTTTTAATGCTTCTTCGTGGCGCAGGAGTTCCTTAAGGGTCTCTCCACCCACATCACCCGTGGAGCCGGTAAGAAGGATTCGTTTCATGTTGTTCGTCTTTCCGCAATATGTGATATGTAGCATGACCCCCAAAGAAAGGCAATAGATATTTCAGGACAAACCGCTGAAGGTAAAAAATCTTTCAGCCTCCATGAAATAGAGGATACTCATGAAAGTCTCTTTTTCCCCCTCAATCATTAGATCCTTTTTTCTGGAACGGAGCTCTTTGCCCAGGGAAAGCATCAAACAGATGCCGGATGAGTCGATCCTTTGAATCCGGGAAATATTCAGGATTACGTCCGGGTATCCTGCTTCACCGATTAAACGGTTTAAATGCCTGCGGAGAAGGGGGACCGTATCCAGATCCAGGGAAGGCGAACAAAGAGTGATCCTTAGGCGGTCCTTTTCCTTCGAATGAATCGCGTATGACATGGTGATTATCCTTTAGTCTTTTACAGGGTACACGTAAAAAACCGCATGGATGAAAAAAAAAGAGGTCTGTTTTATCAGAAGATATTTCGCGTTGACGTATTAAATGTGAAAAGGTAGTATTATTGATATAGGAGCCATCCTGGAGGAACCATGAAACGATCCCGAGTCTTTTTCCTTATTGTTGTTCTTATCCTGGTAGCGGCGGGAACCTTCTTTTGGGTTACCCGGGACATGAGAGCTTCGGCCCTTCCAGCGCTTGACGGGGAGGCAAAGCTTCCCGGCCTAACGGGAGAGGTGACGGTTATCCGGGATGATCACGGCATACCTCACATAACGGCCGCGACTGAAGAGGACCTCTACCGGGCCACAGGTTATGTCATGGCACAGGACCGGCTGTGGCAGATGGATCTCCTTCGAAGGGTAACGGCCGGAAGACTCTCCGAGATTATCGGGAAGCCCATGGTTAAGCCGGACGTACTCTTCCGAAGCCTCCGTATTCGGGAAAAAGCCGGTGAGATTGTGAAGGAGATGGACCCGGAGATGCGAGGAAACCTTGAGGCCTTCCGGGATGGAGTGAATATCTACCTACGGTCCATCGATAAGCTTCCCTTCGAGTTTCGGCTCCTGGGGTACGAGATGGAACCCTGGACACTGATCGATTCGGTCAGCCTGATCGGGTACATGTCCTGGGATCTCTCCACGGCCTGGAGCACGGAAATTGTCATGAACCTTATCCGGGAGAAGGTGGGAGACGAGATGTTCCGGCGGCTGGAGCCGGACTTCCTGAAGGATACCACCGTCTTTCCCGATTACGGGGTGGACCTCAGAGAGCTTCATCGGATCTTCGCCCGGCAGAGGGAAGTCCGGGAGAACCTGGGACTGGTTGTCCTCCAGGGTAGCAATAACTGGGCCGTGTCCGGCAAGAAGACCGCGGACGGGAAACCGATACTGGCTAATGACATGCACCTGGGGCTTTTCGTGCCCGGCATCTGGTACCAGATCCATCAGTATGTCCCGGGAAAACTGAATGTCACGGGTGTGGCCCTTCCGGGTCAGCCCATGGTTATCTGCGGCCATAATGAAGATATTGCCTGGGGCATGACCAATGTCATGCTCGATGATATAGATTTCTATGTTGAGAAGATTCATCCTGAAGATCCGGACAGGTACCTTTTCCGGGGACAGTGGCGCGAGTTTACAAAGAGGCAGGAAGTCATAAAAATCCGGGGCAAGGACCCGGTTAAAAAAACGATCCGTTTTACGCACCGGGGTCCCGTGATCTCAGGCATGAAGGATACGGGCGATAAAACCGTTTCAATGAGGTGGATCGGTAACGAGAAGAGTAATGAACTGCTTACGGTTTACAGGCTGAACCGTGCCCGGAACTGGAAAGAATTCCTTGAGGCCCTGGAGACCTTTGTTGCCATTGGCCAGAATGTTGTCTATGCCGACGTGGAGGGCAATATCGGTATTGTCAACACGGGAGGGGTCCCCCTTCGGCCGGAAGGGGATGACGGGTCCCGCCTTTATCCCGGCTGGACAGGCGAACATGAGTGGAAGGGTCTCGTTCCCTTCAGCGAAAAACCGAAGCGGTTTAATCCCCCGGAAGGGTTCGTGGCGTCGGCTAACAACCGGACGGTCGACGAGAGGTTTCCCCACGTGATTACACGGTGGGGATTCGCTGTATCCTACCGTATAGAACGAATCAATGAGCTGCTGAATTCCCATGAGAAAATCACCGTGGAAACGATGAAAAAGTTCCACAATGATACCTTTACCCATCTCCTCGGTGAGATGGAACCCGCCATCCGGGTGCTGAATGAGAACAGGGACCAGTTAAGCGGGCGGGAGAATAAAGCACTTGATATCCTCATGGCCTGGGACGGGCGCATGGATATTGAAAGCGGGGCCGCGGCGGTACTCGATTCATTCTACCTTTCCCTGGCCCGGGGGATTTTCTACGACGAAATGGGAAAAGATCTCTTCAATCGGTTTTTTTCCAGTAAAATGATCAGCCAGCAGGCCTTTCGACAGATACTGAAAGACCCGGACAACCCCTGGTATGACTTCAACGAAACAAAGAAAAAGGAAGGATTCAGAGAAGTTGTCCTGTCCGCTTTCAGGGACGCCGTGGGTGTACTGCGTGTGGAGATGGGAAGGAACCCGGCGAAGTGGAGATGGGGAGATGTTCACAGCATCACACTGAAGCATCCCCTGGGTCGAATGTGGGTTGTAGACGCGATCTTTAAACTGAACAGCGGCCCCTACCCGGTGCCGGGAAGCTTCCATACGATACCGCAGTTTATGTACAGACAGGCCAAACCCTTTGAGGTGGTGCACGGTCCTTCCCAGAGGCATATCTATACGCCTGGAGAATGGGACAGGTCATTGAGTATGATACCCACGGGCACATCTGGTATCCCGGGTAGTCCTTATTACTGTGACCAGGCCCCGGGATTCATGAAGGGAGAGTATCATGATGATCCATTCTCTTCGGAAGCTGTGGAGAAGGCGGCCAGATACAGATTGACCTTTTGGCCGATGAAACAGAGATAACGGTTACCCTGAAAAAGGGTTCGAAACTATACTGGAGACCGTCAATTATTCCTGTAGTTGCATTTACGCGCAGAATAATTCCGCCCCGGAAATCGGCGGGGATAGTAGTTTTTTTATGGTGAGTAAAGTTAAAGAATAAATACTGACTGGAGACTGACCAAGGAGATGTGTTAAGATGAATGTTAAAAAAGTAATCAAGGCCCAGCGGGCCTTCTTCGAAAGCGGAATAACTCTTGACCTGGAATTCAGGCTTAACACCCTGCGGCGTCTGTACCGGGCCATACAGAGATACGAACATGAAATAACGGATGCCCTTCATAAAGATTTTATGAAACCTCCCTTTGAAGGATATATCACGGAGGTGGGCGTTATCCTGGATGAGATACGTTATATCCGGAAGCATCTGAAGAAATGGGCAAAGCCGAAGAAGGTGAAGACGCCCCTGTTACATTTTCCTTCTAAATCATACATCCATCATGAACCTTATGGAACGACCCTTATCATAGCGCCCTGGAATTATCCCTTTCAGCTTATGATGTCACCCCTTATCGGCGCTCTGGCCGCGGGAAACACGGCCCTGCTTAAGCCGGCCATGGATACAAAACATACGGCTGAGATCATAGGGAAGATAATCGACGAGACCTTCACGAAGGACTACGTGGCGGTCTTCGACGGTACCCGCAAGCAGGGGCGCAAACTGGTGGAAGAGGACTTTGACTATATCTTCTTCACCGGGAGCACGGCAGCGGGTAAAGTGGTGGCTCAGGCGGCCGGTGCTCACCTGACTCCCTGCACCCTGGAACTGGGCGGAAAGAGCCCGGCCATCGTGACAGCGACAGCGGACCTGGATATTACGGCCCGGCGGATCGTATGGGGAAAGTTCGTGAATGCGGGGCAGACCTGTATCGCTCCCGATTACCTGATGGTGGAAGAACCGGTGCGGGAAGAACTCCTGAAGAAGATGAAGTCCCTGATTCGGGCCTTTTACGGAGAAGACCCGAGGACCAGTGAAAGCTACAGTCGTATCATCAATTCTTCTCAGTACGATCGGCTTGTGAGACTTCTGGAGAGTGGAGATATCTTTGTTGGTGGAAGAAAAAACAGGAAAGAACGGTATATCGAGCCGACCATACTCACAAACGTGAAATACTCGGACCCCATCATGAATGAGGAGATCTTCGGCCCTCTTCTCCCGGTTCTTTCTATCAAAAAGGTTGATGACGCCGTGAAGGTGATCAATAACGGTAATCGTCCTCTGGCAGCCTATATCTTTTCCAGCGATAAAGATGAACAGGAGAAGCTGATCCGGGAGGTCCGTTACGGGGGAGGATGCGTCAATGATGTCCTCATGCATGTTGCCAATCCCCATCTTCCCTTTGGAGGAGTTCGGGCCTCAGGCCAGGGACGCTATCACGGGGAACACAGTTTTAAAGCCTTCTCCAACATGAAGAGCGTGCTGAGGAAAGGGTACAGGTTCGATATGGTGCTCCGGTATCCACCCTACACTCAGGGTGCTCTTTCTCTCATTAAAAGGATGCTAAAATGAACGTACCTGAAGCCCTGAAGGGAAGGCGTTCCATTATTTTTTTTGATCTTTCACGCACGGAAACAAGGACCTGTCGGCGCGACCTGGCCTCCTTTGCGCGCTGAGAATGAGAATCACACGTGGTTGCGGAGCATGATCTCCGCGGGATGGGGCTCCAGGTAGTATTGTCCCTTGAGGTAAGGTTCGTCGTATTTGCGAACATGGTGACGAATCAGTGTCACGGGAACGACCAGTGGCGTAAGCCCTCTTCGGTATTCCTCTATGCCCTCGATCAGTTCCTGGAGTTCATCGGAAGTGATCCGATACTTGAAGTATCCCGTCATGTGCTGATACCGAGCCGAAGGGGAGACTCAGGCATATCTTTTTTGGGTTTCTCCGTTTTCTCCCCTCAGGGGCACTTCCCTGTGCAGAAAAAATCCGGAAGCAATGAAGAATTGGCCCAGGAAATAGACGGAGATGGATATAAGGGATATTCCCTCAAGAGGATAAAGGTAATGAGTTACCACGCCTGTTGTGCCTGCCAGAAGAAGAAGAATCGAACCCAGGGCCACCGGTTCATTTATAGGCTGCATGAGAAAGGCTGAAAGGGCCACAAGGGTAAGGGTTATGTGATAGAGCATCACAGGGAACAGCATGTCGGGTCGAATGCTGCTGAAAAAGAGGGTTACGGCGAGAGCATATATTGATATAAGAAGAAGAACAAGGCCCCGCTTTTTATTGAAGGTGAAACTGGAGGAGAAAGCCAGAAGATAAAAAATATTGGCGATAAGGAACATAACCATGCTCATGAGAGCGAAGCGAGTGCTGTCGAGTTCCATGACCACGTCCCCACCCATGTAAAAGAGAAGAGCCAGGACAACGAGGCGGCCCTGGAAGGAAGTATTCTTGAGGGAAACAACAAATGCCAGGGTCAGGAGGGGCAGTGCCTTCAGGAAAAAGCTTCCAGTATAGGGGATGCCCTTGAAAACGAGAACGAGAAACAGGATAGAGGTGAGGCCAAAAAAGATTAGCAGGGCCCTGATCCAGAAACCGAGTTGTTCATAAGCCTGCATTGTCTTTTTCATATCCTGAGATGTAGCTATATCTCGTTTATACGTCAATTTCTTTTCACGATTTTTTTTTACATTCTCCCGAAAGTGTTTTTATTGGTATAGACGTGAAAGCATAATCTTCATTCTTCTGGCACTCCCGCTTTCGGTGGTGGATTTCTTCAACGGGTCATTCTTAAAAACCGGAAAGTCTTGCAGGGAAAGGTTGAGGATATCCCGGACAGCAATTAGATCTGGGTCAAAAAACGCGCCTCCAGCAGGGATTCCGATATACTTCGCATAGATAATAACGAAACCTGTATCGAGAAGAAATACTTCTACCTGAAAAACGACGACATCATCGAAGGGTAACTGATATTTTTTGACTGATCTCTTGACAGAGACAAAGGTGATATATATTTTAATTAACCAGTTAATTAAACTACAGGATCAATCATGAATTCAACAACTCAGCAGTCTGAAAAAACCAGGGAGAGAATACTGGCTGCGGCCAAGCGGGAATTCGCCCGCAGGGGATACGAGGGCGCCCGTACCGGTTCTATCGCGAAAGAAGCCGGTGTGAACTCGGCCCTGATCCATTATTACTTCAAGAGCAAGGAGGGGCTATATCTGGAGCTTCTTTATCGACTGCTGGGAGTAGACCAGGCTCCGGTTATTTATGATTTTATCCGGGACCTGGACCGGGATATGGATCCTCCTGAAACCCTTTACCTGATTATTTACATGCTTATCCTCCTGCATCATCTGACAACGGATACGGAGGTGAACCGCATCATTGCCAGGGAAATGGCGGATGAACGGGAACGTATACAGCAGATCGTGCGGGACTACTTCATTCCCCGCCTCGGAATGCTCGAGGAACTTGTCCGTTCCGGAGTGGAACAGGGATATTTTGAAACCAGCAGTCCCCTCCTCGTGGTTCTGAGCATTATATCTCTTATCGTTAACTACAGTTCTAACAGAGATGTTTTCCGGGGAACGGAGATGTTCGATTCCCTCTACAGTGAAATGGGGTTCGAGAAATTCAGCCGTTTCTGTATCGAATATACCTTCAAGGCCCTTACCCCTGTGGGTAAAAAGGTTCGCATCCCCGCGGTGGAACCTGAGATTCTGGAGGAAGCCGCGAACGTGATTAATGATTGGAAAAACAGTTTTATACTCATACTTCATAAAGAAGAGGAGCAGACATGAAGTACCGTCTTATTGCTGTCCTGATTATGCTTTCCGTCCCACTTTCTGCTTCCGGTGAGGAGGCCCTGACCCTGAAGGGTGCGGTGGAGGGAGCTTTGAACAGGAATACAGGGTACCTGATCGCCCTGGAACAGGCCCGGGAGAGCAAATACAAGGTTCGGGAAACATGGGGAATGCTCTGGCCATCCATCTCCTCCGACATCTCCGTCACCTTCCAGGACGCGGACGAGGGTATGAATGCCTACACCGACGGCCAGTACGATATCACCTTCATTAACGGACAGTGGCAGGTCAACCCCGGCGCCTTCTACCACAGTCTCATCTCTTCCCGCAAGGGCCATATCATGGCTACCCTGGAGGCACGCAGGGTCAGGGCGGATACGATTATTCAAACCATTAAGAACTATTTCAGTATTATGCTGGCTGCGGAGTCTATTGACCTTTCGGAAGAGTCGGTCCGGGCCCTTGCCGAGAACCTGCGGGTGGTGACCGTGGGATACAGGAAGGGAATGGTTTCCCGTCTCGATTATCTGAACGCCCGCGTTGCTCTGGCCAATGAGAAGGTGAAGCTCATAAACGTTCGGAATAACCTGATGACCGCCCGTGCGGTTATGAACATGCACCTTGGGAGGGAGATCGAAGAACCGATCCGGATAGAGAAGACCTTTCGGGATATGACCGAGGAGGAACTCGCTTTCACGAAACTCTCCGGAGAGGAAGAAGAGAAGGTGACCCGCAGACTGGTAGCCGAGGCCCTGAGGAACCGGCCGGAACTGATCCAGGTCCGGGTCCGGAAAGAGATGGAGAAACAGGGAGAGTGGTCAGCCCGATCGGTCTATGTGTGGCCCACGATCTTTGTTCAGGGCCAGTGGAAGACATCCAAAGCCATGCCGGCTGAGAACATCCCCTTTGGGATGGGATCATTTTTCCCGGATGACTGGAACAAGAGCTGGAGCATTACCCTGGGGGCCTCCTATTCATGGGGAAGTCTGGTACCCCTGGACAGGAGCCACGCTCAGGTTAAGCAGGCGAAGTCCCGGCAGGAACAGAGCCGTCTCCAGATGGAGGAACTTATCCGAAGTATCCACCTGGAGGTGAAAAGTAACATCCTCAAGCTGAAATCGGCGTCCCTTTCCCTCCAGGCTCAGAAAGGAAACGTTGAGACGGCCCGGGCGAGCCTGGGGACCGCCATCGTCCAGTTCCGTAACGGTATCATAGACAATACGAAACTGCTGGAGGCGAACATCCAGTTAAAGACGGCCCAGAATCTATACATCCAGGCCATCCATGATTACCACGTGGCCCGGGCCGAGTTGAATCGGGCCGTGGGAAAGGAATACTTCCCCATCGAATAGGAAATATTACAGGAATATGCCATGACGAGAAAAAGAAAAAACATCCTAATAGCCATAGCCGTTGTCTTCAGTCTGCTTATACTTTACCGTTTTGGAGAACGGATTCATCACTGGGTAACCGGAGGAGAGCAGAAGGAAACCATTTCCGAGGTCCCTGTGCGGGTACAGACCGCGGAGAGAACCGATCTCAGGAAAAAACTCAGGTTAACCGGTGACGTAAAAGGTTCTGAAGTGGTGAACCTCTTCGCCCAGGTGCCAGGGAAGATACGGAATATCCGGGTCAAGGAAGGCGACCGGGTCGTGAAGGGTCAGACAGTCATGACCATCAACCGGGACATCGTGGGGATGCACTACATGCCGGCTATCGTGGAGTCGCCCATTACTGGATACGTGGGGTCCGTACTGGTCGATCGTGGGATGACCGTAACCCAGACCATACCCCTGGGGCAGGTTGTGAGCATGGACCAGGTAGAGGTGATCGTCTACATAATCGAAGAGCAGATCAACCAGGTCAAGCTGGGAATGGAAGCTGAGATTCATGTTCAGGCCTTTCCGGACCGGGTCTTTAACGGCCGGGTGACCAAGAAGAGCGCCGTGGTCGACCCGGTAAGCCGGACCCAGAAGGTACATATTAACTTAATAAACAGGGACCTCTCCCTGCGGCACGGGATGTTCGCCACGGTCTACATCATCACCGATGTGAGGGAGGATGTTGTGGTCATTCCCGTGGATTCCCTTATGCAGGACAGGGAAGGGACGTGGTATGTTTACCTGGCAGTGGATAAAAAAGCCGTTCGTAGAGATGTTAAGTCCGGTCTTCGGGTAGAGAACAGTATTGAAATACGGGAAGGCCTCAAAGAAGGAGATCAGATCATAAACCTGGGAAAGGAGAACGTTTCAGAAGGAGATGTCCTGATCATTTACCGGGAAGAGAAAAAAGAAGAGAGAAAGGAGCCGGGCGATGAGACTGAGTGACCTTTCTGTTAACCGGGCCGTTTTCGCGGCCATGCTCTTTATCGGTCTTACGGTCATCGGAGGGGTCAGTTATTCCAAGATGGCTATCGACCTCTTTCCGGATATAGAGTACCCGGTAGCCATTATTATCACCGAGTATGAAGACGTGGGGCCCAAGGAGGTGGAGAGCACTGTTACCCGCCCCCTTGAGGAGGCCGTGGCAGGTATAAATAATATCGAGACCCTCTCGTCCCAATCATTCGAAGGTGTCTCTCTGGTAACCGTTGAGTTCGCCTGGGGAACCGACATGGGAGCCGGTGTGGCTGACATACGGGAGAAGCTTGATCTTATCAAGCAGGCCCTTCCCAACGAAGTTGGAACACCGATGGTACTCAAATTCGATGTTTCCATGATGCCAATCCTGATAATAGCGGTTACGGGTGAAAGGAGTATTCAGGATATTCGTAACTATGCCGAAGACCACCTGAAGAGCCGGTTTGAGCAGGTGGACGGCGTGGCCACGGCCGATGTCATCGGAGGGTACGAGGACGAGGTCAAGGTAGAGCTGGACCGTAACCGCATGGACGCCTACGGGATATCCATTGATACTATCACGCAGGTGCTTTTCCTTGAAAACATGAATACCGCCGGAGGAGAGGTAAAGACGGATATCATGAAGTACACCCTCCGTACCCGTGGAGAGTTCCAGACCCTGGATGACATTCGAAACGTTGTTGTGGGAGTTAAAAACAGGACCCCGGTCTATCTGAGTGACATCGGGCGGGTTTATATGGGACCCGAAGAGAAGGACAATATAGTGCGGCTAAACGGTCATGACGGTGTTATCATGATACTGCGGAAGCAGTCGGACATGAACACGGTCCAGGTTGCCCGCAGGGCCGTAAAGAGACTGGATGGAATTCAGGAGAACCTTCCCGCGGGGATCGGGCTGAACGTCTTTTTCAACCAGTCCGAGTACATAGAGAAATCGATCAATAACCTGATCCGGACCGCCATCCAGGGAGGTGTAATCGCCATTTTCGTAGTCTTCATTTTTCTTCGAAGCATGCGCGCGGCTTTGATACTGGGCCTGTCGATACCCCTCTCCATTATTATAACCTTTATCGGTATGTATATCTTTGATCTCTCCCTGAATATGATGTCCCTGGGGGGGTTGGCCCTGGGCGTGGGGATGCTTATAGACAATTCCATTGTTATTTTGGAGAACGTTTTCCGATTCAGGGAACGAGGGGCTCGTCCCATGGAGGCGGCGAAACTGGGCGCCGATGAAATGGCCATGGCCATCACTGCGTCAACATTGACCACTATCTCGGTCTTTCTTCCCTTCCTCTTTACCGAGGGCCTGGCCGGGCAGCTTTTCAAGGACATGGCCCTCACCATCGCCTTCTCCCTCCTGGCTTCTCTTCTGGTGGCCCTGACCCTGGTCCCTATGATGACTTCCCGGGTCATAAAGGTGCTCCATCCTGCCTACGGGGACCGAATCCCGGTGGTGGGACGCCTGTTGGACTGGACGGATAAGGCCTTTCATGAACTGGAATACTACTATGGAAGGGTCATCCGATGGGCCCTGTCACATCGTAAACGGGTGGTAGCCTATACAGGTATGGCGATAGTTATCGGTCTTGTACTACTTCCCTTTGCCGGAATGGAGTTTATTCCGGAACAGGATGAGAACCGGCTTACCTTCTATGTGGAGCTTCCCGTGGGGACCAACCTGGAGAGCACGGAAGAAGTCATGAAGATGGTGGAGAAACGGGTCATGAACGTCTTAAAGAAGGATGAATACGCGGGACTCAATGTCCGGGCCGGGCAGGGAACCGGGATCTCCGCCGTTTTCAGTGAGACAAAGGACCATATGGGAAAGGTTGAGATCCGCTTTACGGGTCAGAGCGAACGGGAACGATCCGACAATGAGCTGAGAAAGATTCTGAGATTGGCTCTCCGGGACGTGCCCGGCGCGAAGATAAACTTTTCCCGGGGTGGCAGGGAAGGAGGCGGGCTGGGAGGATCTTTTATCACGGTGGAGATCTATGGCTACGACCTGGAGGACGCGGCCTCCTATACCCGGGAGATATACCGGGCCCTCGAGAAGATCCCCGGTGTCTACGATCTGGAAATATCGAGGGAGGAGGGACTACCTGAGAAACAGATTATTATTAACAGAGACAAGGCCTCCAAGATGGGCCTTAATACTACTGTCGTGGCTAATATGGTAAAGGACAGTGTGGCAGGCAAGAAGTCGACTATCTACAGAAAGGAAGGGGAAGAGTATGACGTGGTCGTCCGTCTGCGGGAAGAGGACAGAAGGACCATACGGGACATACTTTCCCTGAAGATACAGACTCCCACGGGGGACGCCGTTCCCCTGGGAAACATTATTAACATAAAAACCATAAGTGGACCCACGGCCATTGAACGTAAGAAACAGGAGCGGGTTGTCTTCATAAACTGCAAGGCGGAAGGGAGGGACCTCAGGAGCGTGGCCCTGGACATGAAAAAGGTCATCAGGAATATTGTTCCACCGAAGAACTTCCATGCCCGGGTGGCCGGCTCCTATGAGGACATGAACGAGTCCTTCCGGGATCTTTCGCTCGCTCTTCTTCTGGCAGTGGTCCTGATCTACATTATCATGGCTTCCCAGTTCGAGTCTCTCTGGGCGCCTTTTATCATCATGGTGACCATGCCGACCATGATCTTCGGTGTTTCCTTTTTCCTGTTCCTGACGGGAACGACCTTTAATGTTATATCCTTCATGGGGGTGCTGATGCTTGCCGGCATTGTGGTTAACAACGCCATTGTCTACGTGGACTACACGAACATTCTGCGAGCCCGGGGGAAAAGCCTCCATGAGGCCCTTTCCACGGCCGGTGAACTGCGATTACGACCCATCCTGATGACCACCTTCACGACCATCTTCGGCCTGGTGCCCATGGCCATAGGACTGGGGGAAGGATCGGAGCTGACCACACCCCTGGCGCGTGCCGTTATCGGGGGATTGAGCTCATCGTTCATCTTTACTCTGGTCTTTCTTCCGGTAGTCTATTCCCTGCTGGAGCAGATCAAGGAGAGCATACAGGCCCGGCTCGCCCGTGCAAAGGGAGGATATTGATGAGTTCCGGAAAGAAGGGAAAGAAACCGTCTATGAAACTGGTCTTTATCATCTACAGCAACCCTGTGGATGAGGAAATCATAGAGATCCTGAGAGAAGAAGGCGCGGGTTACAGCAAGTTTGTGAACGTACTGGGAGAGGGAGACCGGGAACCTCAGCTGGGGAGCCATATCTGGCCCGGAATCAATAACTGTATTATCTCAGCCATGGACGAGACCATGGAGAAAAAAATGAGTAAGCGTATCATCTCCCTTAAGGAAAGGTACCAGGGAATCGGGATAACGGTCTTTTCAACGGGTCTTGATAGCTGGGAATAAAAGGGTTCCAGTTTTAAGGCCTGCCTTGATCCTGGTGGGATACTACCTGGTATCCAACAATTCCCGGGAAGAATGGAGCGGGAACCTGCTTCGAAAGGAATGGATTATCTGCGCCCCATGAGTCTCTGGATGTCCATGTGGATGAGATAGATCGAAGGTGTGAAGAGCAAAGTTATCACTGTGGCAAAGAGAAGTCCGTAGGCCATAGCCATGACCGTGGGCACGATGGCGTTGGATGTGCCTCCAATCCCGTAGACAGTCGGTAAAAGACCAAGGACCGTGGTCAAAGTCGTAAGAATAACTGGACGAAGCCGCTGGCGGGCACCGTCAATGATTCTCTTGATGGGGAATTCACTGTTATCCCGTATCTCACGGTTGATAAAATCGATCATTACCACGTTATCGTTTACCACAACCCCGGAAAGACCGATGATACCGACAATGCCCATGAAGGTCAGCGGTATGCCGTGCAGGGTAAAGGCCAGGAGGGCCCCGATTATACTGAAGGGTATGGTTATCATGATAAGGAGCGGCTGGCTGACCGACCGGAAAAGAACCGTAAGCATAAAATAAATCATAACAATGGCAATGGAGAAAGCCCTGCCGAGACCTCCCAGGGACTCTTCGGTCTCCTTGGCCTCTCCTCCCATGGTAATGGATACTTCCGGATGGGCTTGTATGGTCTGGGAGAACCGGGTCAGTACCTTCTCCGCTACCTGTGACGATGTGATCTGCTTCTCGTCCACGTTTGCTGTTATGGTGATGACACGGTCCCCGTTATAGTGGTTGATGACCGATTTACCTGTCTGCTTTTCAATCCTGGCCACTTCACCGAGACGAATAAGACGTCCAAACTGGTTAGGTATGAGAAGGTTCTCGATAAATTTCCTGTCTCTCTTGTATCGTTCGTCAACCTGTACGCGGAAATCGAGGGTGTCCTCAATGGTCTCGATAGATGTGGCAACACTCCCCTCATAGGCGACTCGGACCGTCTGGGCCACGGTCGCGACATTCAGGCTGAATTGAGCAAGACGTTCATAATCAAAGGAGATATTCAACTCCTTCTTGCCCGCTTTCTGGTCATTGGTAACGTCAAAGACACCGGGAAGGGTTTCAAGGTATTCTTCGATATCCTTCTGGATTTTGCCGGTCAGGGTCATATCCTTGCCGATGATCTTTATGTTGACAGGTTCCCCTGTTGGCGGACCCAAAGACATCTTCTCGTAGAGAATCCGGGTGAAAGCTGGATACGTATCAATATTGATTTCTTTGCGGAGATTATGAATGATCCTTTCGGCTGTCCGGTCTCGTTCGGTCCTGGGAACAAGGACAACGATTATCTGGGACCAGTTTTCATGGGCACCTTTCAGATCACCGGGTCTAACATCGTGTGTCCCCAGGATAATCCGTGTGGATACCATCTCATTCTCCGGTACGACCTCCCTAAGGTCTTTCTCCACCTTAAGGGAGAGGGTGTCCATGTACTCCTGGCTTGTCCCGTCCGGCGCCTCAAGATTTATATAAATTCTGTCGGAAGAATCGTCCCAGAAGAGGACAAAACCACGGATGGTCTCCCTGGATATGAACAGAGTTCCCACGAGACCGGCAATTATCAGAAGAACCATGAAATATCTGAATTTCAGAACTCTTGCAAGGAAACGGCTGTACCATTTTTCCAGTACGGAGAACCATCCTCCTCCTGTTACCTTCAAGGCTTTGCCCTGTTTATTCTTTTTGGACCCGTGTATGAGATGATTTGGAAGGAGAAAATAGCCCTCAAAGAGAGAAGCAAGAAGGGCCACGGTGATGACGAGGGGAAAGATGAAAATGACCTTGCCCATCATCCCTTTGATGGCAAGCATTGGAAGAAAAGCCACGATGGTTGTTGTTATGGATACTGTCACAGGAGCGATAACTCTTCTTACTCCATTTGCAGCGGCATCAAGGGGAGGAAGACCCCGCTCCCGTTCCACGAAAATTGCTTCACCGATAACGATACCGTCATCCACCAGTATTCCGAGAATGGTTACAACAGCGGCTATGGAAACCAGGTTAAGGGTTATGCCATAGAGGTTCATCCCGATGAGGGTAATCATGAGACTGATCGGTATGGCCACGGCTATCCAGAAGGAAGAACGGAGATTCAGAAAAAACAGGAGTACCAGAACAACCAGTATGAAACCTATAGCAGCGTTCCCGAGAACGGCATTGAGCATGGAGGATATGGAATCGGATTGATCGTTAATGATTTCAGCCTGGAATTCGGAATCTATAAGTGGATCGGTTTCAATAAATGTTCTGACGTTTTCCGCCGTGGTGATGATATCCGCGTTTTCATTTTTCACGATTTCAAGGATAATGGCCCTTTTGCTGTTAACACGGGTCAAACTTGTTGTTTGTTTAAACCCGTAGGAGACGTCGGCGATATCCTGTATGCGGATCTTCTTTCCCTCGAAGTTTGAACGTATTATAACATCCCTGACATCCAGGGGATCTTCAAACTCACCGATGGTGACAATGGTCTGCTCGTTCTGAAGGGACTGCAGGGTTCCGCCCGTTGCGCGAACGTTTCTCGCGCGGATACTGTCTACTACGTTATTCAGTGACACGTAGTAGCTGTCCATCTTAGTAAGATCGACATCGATATGGACCTCTCTTTCCCGGTATCCGTATTTTCGAACCGAACTGACCCCTTCAATCTTGAGGAGAAGTTCTTCCATTTTATCGGACTGATAGTTTAGCCTGTATTCGTCAGGCTCTGATTCTCCACGGGACATAACGGCAATGTGCATGATACCCATCATTTTGGGATTGAGGTCCAGAATCTTGAGGGTTTCGACGTCTTCGGAAATGGATGGAATATTTGAGGTCGTTATGTTCCGGAATACCTCGTCCTTGACAGCCTGCTTGTTCTGGAGGTCGTAGTCGAGGAAAAGAGCGATGGTTCCCAGGTTTTCGATGGAATAGGATGAGAAGTAACGGATACCGGATATCTTTCTCAGCTCCTTTTCGATCGGTATAACAGCGTTCATCTCTACGTCACGGGAACTGGCACCTGGATACACTGCATAGATGACCATTTTGTCCATGTCGACCGAAGGGTACATCTCCCGGTTGATGTTTGTGCTGCTCATGATACCGGCAAAAAAGATAAAGATCATGATCAGGTTGACCAGGAGTGTGTTGCCGGCGAAGAAGCGTAGAATGCGATTCATCTCAGTAGACCAGGTCCTGGTAATCAAAATTAAGATCGATAAGCTTACGTCTGATCTGGAGGATTTCGATCTTCTCCTGGGCTATCCGGTTTTCACTGTCCAGGACGTAAGTGAGATTAAGGCGGGCCATGTTGTATTTTCTGTATTCGGTCCTTAGTTTGGCTTCGAGGGCCTGAAGGTTCAGCTTCTTGTACCGCAGGCTGCGTTTGATACTTTCAGCCATCTCGCCGATGTTGGAAAGTCCCTGTTCATACTTCCTCCGGGATATCTCGTACTCATGGTTAAGCTGTTTTTTAAGTATTCTGGATTTCCTGTAGTCGGCCTTGCCTTCATGGTTGCCGATCGGATAGGTCAGCATCAGGCCGACTTCCAGGCCCACGTTTTCGCTGGATGTAAAAATCTTTCCAAAAGCGGCCCCGGCTTCGGGGTCCATTCCCTTTTTAGATACCTGGGCCATGAGGCTGAGCTGGGGCAGGGTTTTATTTCTGCCGGCTTTCTCAGCCATGTCAAGGCGCCGCATGGAATACTGGTATATTCGCCAGTTGCCTGTTTTTTCGAAGGGGACGGGACTGAATTCCCTGGCCATGGATTTTTCTACGTACTTTTCAAAGGTAGATTCATCTGGAATATATTTTTCCGTGTCAATGTAGGGATAGAGGTTAACATTTATTTGTTTAAAAGTCGATTTCAGGGTGTTCAACTGGTCCAGGTAGGTGTAGAGTGCCAGGTTAGATTTATTTACGTCATCCAGGTCGGCCATTCCCGAACGGTAATGACGCTGAACAGTAGCAACGATCCTTCTCGTGTTTGTAATGGTGCCTTCCAGTATTTCGATGATCCGCTGGTAAAGGATCCAATCGAAATAGAGTTTCCGGTAGTAGGTCTGAATGGATTTTCTGTACTGTTCCTGCCGGATCTTTTCAATTTCAGATTCAAACTTCGCGTCCTTTTCCGGGAAACGGTCGAGAAGTCCGAAGGAATTATAGAGGAGAGGTTGAGCCACTCCCACGTAGATTACCGGCTGGTAAAGGGTTTCATCAAAATGACCGCTCAATGAGGCGGGAGGAGACGTGTCATAATCATAGCTGGAATCCAGAATGCCGAATTTTACACCGGTCTTTAATCGTGTACCTGTTCTGGCGAAAGTCCGGGAAACACCGGTATCGACCTGAAGGCCGTGCACGCGGGAATGCGCGTTTATCTCTCCATCGATGGCAACCCCCAGGTCCCCGGAGCCGGAAAGAGACATGGAGGTATTGTCTAAAATATACTTTGTCTCCGATTCAAGGGTCCAATCCTCGATCTTTTTTTCTCTGTTGATCTTGTTTTCGGCCAGCAACTCTTCCATCTCGCTTTTCTTTAGTTCAGGAAGTTCATTTTTAAGAATCTGGCAATACTGTTCAAAGCTGATGGCTGTTTTATTTTCAGCGCTGTCCCGGGCCTCAAGGGAGAGGGGACTCACGGCAAGGATTATGAAGAGGAGGGTACACTGTTTCATGGTCTTAGGTATCATGTTATAGGCAACCCGGGTTTGACTGTATAGGACTCGTTGCAATCTAGGCATAAGACAGGGAAAGTTCAACACATTAATCTTCTATTTAAAGTCATGTGAAAATAGCCTTGCAAAAAATGACGTTACCCTGTTCCCGTAAGCTATGATCTACGCATCAACCATGGAGCTGGTCCGGGGGCTTGAAAAACAGGGCGATCTTATTCGAATAAAGGATGAGATAGACCCTTTCCTGGAAATGGGAGAAATCCAGCGCAGGGCCTACAGGTCAGGAGGGCCGGCCCTTCTCTTTGAGCGGGTAAAGGGCTCTCCCTTCCCGGCTGCCTCAAACCTTTTCGGAACACCGGAACGGATACGGTACATTTTCCGGGACACGATCGATGGAGTGAAAAGGGTCATGGAGATCAAAGGGGACCCTTCCTCTGTGTCAAAAAATCCACTGAAGGTTCTCTCCCTTCTGCCCGTCCTTTACCATGGTCTTCCGAAAAGGGTCTCGGCCCGTCGCACACCTTCCCTGTGGAGAACAACAACTCTTGATAAGCTGCCCGGTATTGTCTCCTGGAAAAAGGACGGTGGGCGATACATTACTCTGCCCCAGGTCTACACGGAAGGTCCGGAGAGCAGAGGCCCCCTGGGATCGAACCTGGGGATGTACAGGGTCCAGCTGGACGGCAACGACTACGGTCCCACGGAGGTGGGGCTGCACTACCAGATACACAGGGGTATCGGGCATCATCATTACGAGCATCTCAGGCGGAAACTTCCGATGCGGGTCAGTATCTTCATCGGGGGGTCTCCCGCCATGACCCTGGCCGCGGTCATGCCCCTTCCGAAAGACGTTCCCGAGGTTGCCTTCGCCGGACTTTTGGCCGGAAGGCGCTTCCGGTATTCACTTAACGATGGATTTGTCGTTTCGGCCGACGCGGACTTTGTCATAACGGGATGGATACGTCCCGGCGCGGTTAAACCTGAGGGCCCCTTCGGGGACCACCTGGGATATTACAGCCTTGTTCATGAGATGCCGGTCATGGAGGTGGAAGCGGTCTATCACCGTAAGGACGCGGTTTGGCCCTTCACGGTCGTAGGACGGCCTCCCCAGGAGGACACGGAATTCGGTTCCTTTATCCATGATATTACCGGTCCTGCCGTGCCGGCCGAGGTCCCGGGTCTGCATGAGGTCCACGCCGTGGATGAGGCGGGCGTCCATCCCCTGCTCCTTGCCATAGGATCGGATCATTACGTTCCCTACATGGCACGATCCCGGCCTGCCGAGCTTCTTACTATAGCCAACGGGATCCTCGGTTCTGGCCAGCTATCCCTGGCCAAGTTTCTCCTTATCGCCGCCAGGGAGGATGCCGGGACTCTCACGACAAAGGATGTGAAAGGATTCTTTACCCATATCCTGGAGCGCATTCAGCTGGAGCGGGATATCCATTTTCATACCAATACCACCATCGATACCCTCGATTACTCGGGTGACGGCCTTAACCGGGGTTCAAAAGTTATCCTGGCGGCCGCTGGCAGGCCTGTCAGGAAACTGAAAGATCGTGTTCCGGAACATCTTACCCTGCCGGCGGGATTTTCCGATCCTGAAGTGATTATGCCGGGTATCATGGCTGTCAGGGGACCGGATTTTGAAAAGGAAGGTGATGAGATGGACCGCCTCACGCTCCACCTGGAACAGGTCCGAAAGATGGACGATTTTCCTGTGATCGTTGTTGTAAATGACAGCCGGTTCTGCGCCGGGGACTTCAGCAACTTTCTCTGGGTGACCTTTACCCGGTCCAACCCCGCTTCAGATATCTACGGAGTCAGGAGTTTCACGGAGAACAAACACTGGGGCTGTCACGGTCCCCTGCTCCTGGATGCCCGCGTAAAGTCCCATCACGCGCCTTCTCTGGAGGAGGACCCGGATGTAAACGAGCGGGTGGACCGGATTATCGAAGCGTGCCCGGAGATTGTGAAAAAGAGCGGGTAAACTCCAGCCAGACCTTCAGGTCCAGCTCCGTCGGGGATATCTTTCTCCGGTCCGCCTCTTCGAGGAATATCTTTTCATAGGCCAGGTACTGCTTCCTTGTAAGGGTGGCGTTTGGGACAGGATGGCCCATCCTCCTGAGAAAGGAGCGGATGTGACGGTCCAGGCCGGCGACCCTGACATTCTTCCTGGCATGCAGGAGAAAACATCGGGAAGTCTTCATGCCTATGCCGGGGATGATCTCCAGGTCGTCAACAGTACAGGTGAAGAGATCAATGCCGGAACGGGCCAGAGCAAGGAAGGCGCGGGCCTTCTGGTTGTACTGGCCGATACCCGAATCCTTCATGAGAAGGGGGATCTCATCCGGGTCAGCATCAAGAAGGGCCTGGAAGGGAGTATGGATCCTTTCAGGATCGAGACGGGACAGGAGCCGTTCAAGACCGCGGGACGCGGAGAGGGCTGACTTGTTCGCCGCACATATCCAGAAGAGAAGAACCTCCTGGAGAGAGGACTCATCCCTGTCAAAATCCGTGATATTGGAAGGATCGACCATCCTGCCCTGTCGTACTTCTTTCAGTCAGCCTGTTTGCTGTCGGGAAGCAGACGCAGGAGGACCATGCCCGCAAGGAAGGCGGGACCGAAAATCAGGGAAAGGGACGTTCCCGCCTGGAAAAGGGCCTCCCGGCCAAGGACCAGTGTGAAGAGGCCGGTGGCTTCTCCGGGAATCATGGTGGTAAAGAGACCACTGCCGAGATGCAGGAAGATCCAGATCCCCCAGAGGGCCAGGAGAAGGAACAGAGAAGGGTAGAGGAGTATTCTTCCCAGGGCTTGTAGTCTTCGTCTCAGGGGCGCCCGGTTCATTAAAAGGATTAATAGATACAGAAGGGAAAGTCCCAGAGGAATGTACAGGGCATAAGGTACGTACTGAAAAAGTCTCATGGCTATGACCAGTTTTTCGGCCGGTTCCCCTTTGAGATTTCTGGTTATTGTGATCTTGCCATGACGAATACTTATCCCCTGCTTTTTCATGATGTTTCGGCCTATGGCTTCGATCAGTCCCGTTTCTGAAAGACGGAAGACGGCTGTCAGCAGGTTTTTGTTCTGGATACCTTCTGTGGATCGAACCTTCTCCACGAACATATCCGCCAGGAGATGCTTCTTTTCTCCTGAATCGCTCCTGACATTAAGGTTGATGGTAATTACTGGAAGGTTGATCTCCTTTGAGTGAAGGATGGTGTATCCTTTCCGAATCCGGACATCCTTGATGGAACCAATGCGGACCTGTCGTTCGTAGGTGGTGAGGAAAGAAAAGAGCTTTTCGAGCTCAGTGCGAATCTGGCTGGCGATGACTTTTTCTCTTAGGATATGGTTAAGGGTCGGGGTTAATATATTCAGGTCAGAGTGAAGGGATCCAAGCAGGGAAGAACTCTCTTGTTTCGCTATACGTTCCGCCCTCTTTTCGCTCCTTTCAAGTCTCCTGCGGGCTTGATCCAGTTCATCCTTCTTTTTTTTGAGTCTCACTTTCAAAGAAGCGATATCATCTTTCCGTTCGTTTCGGATCGTTCGAATAGACATCAGAAGATCTTCCAGTCTCTGAATTTCATTCTTTTTAAACTTCTGGAACGCTTCCTTGTCAGTATAGAGGTCTTGCATTTCGGACCACTTCAGGTCCCTGGTATCCTCAAGAGATCTCTTTGCTGTCTGGAATTCGGACTCCCTGCCCATTTCCTGGAGACGCTGATGGATCGATTCATATTCTTCTTTTATCTGGTCATACCTCTGTTGAACTTCATCGAGGTTTACCTTCTCATCGATCTCCTGTTCGATTTTCCGGTTGGTTTTCAGGGTTGCTATCTCTACGTAGGTGCCGATAAGGTCTGCTTCGGAAAGAGTTTTTGTATAGAAATCGGGTGATAATAAAAGATTGAGAAAAATGGCTAAGACCACTGTGACGGGTATAAAGAAAAAGGCCAGAATATTGGATAGATGAAAAAATATTGACGGTCTGCCTTCAGGTGAACGTGACATGGCTGCCTCCAGTTTCTCTGAAGGAAAATAATCCGGTTGAAGTATTTCAAGCTTTTTTTCAAATGCTCGTAAACCATGTACAGCGGGTAATAATACTTTCCTGAAGATGATTTTACGTGTAAGCAAACCCCGCCCCCTTCGGCGGCAGGGATGTTAGAGTTTTTTCATTGCAAATAAATCTAAGGGATAAATACGTATATATTAGAAATATGGAGAGGTAATCGTTTATGCTTTTTCTGGCTTTTATTCTGATTTACGGCTTGCTTATTGCCGCTGTCTACATCGGAGGTGCTTCGTTTGTCGTCATTTTCGACGCGCCTACCTTTGCCATTGTTTTACTGCCGGGGCTGCTTCTAATGCTTTTCGGCAGGAAGTGGAAAGCATTCGTTAACGGGCTTCAGGTGATGTGGAATCCCGAGGAAACCCTTTCCGGAGACAAACGTCGGGAAGCGAAGGTCTGTTTTGATATGCTCTATAAGGTCACCATGATAGCCGGTTTTACTGGGACACTTATCGGTCTGGCTATCCTTATGTCCTCGGCCCCGGATAGTACCAGTTTTCTTAAGGGTTTTTCCGTCGCAATTCTGAGCAGTATCCACGGATTAATTTTCGCCTTTTTCCTTTATTACCCGGCACTTATAATTATTGAAAGAGGTAAGGACTGATTTAACTTATTCTACTGTAAAAAACTCTTCCTTGAATTCCGGTTTGTCTCTGTACTTTTGCATCATGAAGCCAAGGCCCGGTTCAATGTTCTGAAATATGGCGGGGTTCACATCGATCCCCGCTTTTAGCAGGGCTTCCGCCGCCTTTTCCGGGTCAGGAGGACAACCGGGTATCTCTATGGTTTCCTTGATTACAGGATTGTCTTTGTGTTTACTGCACATGCACTGTCCCAGTAAAACCGTTTTGTTGTTCCCGGGTTCCGGTTCCATGATTTTGCCTGTCAGTATTTCCACGTTATCCCAGGGTTCACCTTTCCATGCTGCCATTATGGCAGTGATTATGGCGCCGTTTACGATTGAGCAGTAGGTACAGAGTGTGCTGTCAAACTTTCTGTAGGTAAGACCCTGGATTCCCATCTTCTCCATTTTTCGGTGCAGCTTTTCATCATCTGTATAGGGGAAGTCGTACTCATGGTAAGAGGATAATGAATCAATAGATTCTCCCATAATCTCAATGTCAGAAAGGTCGGCAGGTCTGCCCGCTTTCTTTGCCGCCAGTGCGATATGTGGTACGATTGAAGGTTCATGTCCAAGAATCTTTGCGCCGACCATGTCTGCTGTGAGGATATCATTTGAGGCGATAACTATCTCCGATCTCCTGGCTTTGCCGTCCAGGGCCGGGCCTTTTTCCAGAGTGTAGATACCATCTATAACAGAAACGATAGGTGGAAAAATTCCCGGAAGGCTTGAAATCCAGTAATCCAGAGGATAGTCCATGTCTTCTGAATGGCATTTTTTCCGCGAGGCAATGTTTAAGAGTCCTTTTAAATTTTTCATGGAAAGGCTGACCATTGCCTGGGCGTGTGTTTTCAAGACAGGAACATCTACAATCACGTCCGATTCCCGGGCATCTTTGCTTACCCAGAGATTCAGCCTTTCATCTACCTTAACCCTGTCAAAAGGGCGATCAAAGATGTTTAGTATCTCTACTCCGAATCGTTCACGTATCTTGTTATATCCCAGACTTTCAAAGGCATGTCGTGGTGTCTCCAGGTCTCCTTCCTTAAATGTGATGATGCCCTCACCGATAACTATCGAGCCAACTTTCAGATCTGATAAATATGAAACGATCTCTTCAATTACCCTGGATGTGGTAATTACTCCCCATTTAGGGAAAGTTGCTTTCATGGTCCATAGAACAATATTAGGTTTAACAAAAACCCTGTCCCCGGCTTTTATGGAGTTGAAAGCACCTGAAAGTTCTATCGCTTTCTTGATGCTTTCATTGTTTTCCGAATATTGAGTAATAGCAGCTTTGTATGACATGACTTCCTCCTGTAATAGGGCAATGTAACATTCGGTTTTCTCAAGATCAACAGGTAAAATGTGATATAGCCTGATTCAGTTTGATCAGAATTCTGAAAATTGATACAATTAGACCGATAACTATCTATCTCAAAGGATGAGAATATGGAATATGATCAGGCTCTTCGAGAGCATCTTCTTGTTAATCTTGATAATAGTCAGGCTCATGTGGAATTTGACCAGGTAATACGAGATTTTCCATTTGAATTAAGTGGAAAAGTAATCGAATCTGTACATCACAGTGCCTGGGATTTAATGTACCATTTGTGGGTTTGCCAGCATGATATTATTGAATATGTCCATGATCCACAAAATCATGTTTCTCCTTTATATCCTTCAGGGTTGTGGCCGGATTCCCATGTCCCTGTTTCTGAGGATTTGTGGAATAAAACTATCTCAGGATATCATAAAGATATGGAATTATTTCGAGAAACAATTAAGTCACCCGATGTGGACCTTTTGGCTCTTTTGCCTCATACAGAAGGACATACCTTGATGAGGGAAGCGCTTATTATCGGGCGTCATGCGAGTTATCATATAGCGCAACTGGTTGATCTTCGAATGCTACTGGGGATCCCGGTCAGGGACTGGTAGAAACGATTCAGATTATTACGGGATGGAATCTGGCATTCCCCAGATTATTTTCCAATACATCCCACCTTGTTTCGTTTCACCGTTAATGATTGCATAGCAGGACCCTGGATGGTTATCATTACCTTTTGTTTGATTAATGATTTTCTGGACAAGTCTTTCCAATAATAATTCAATTGCCTCTGCCAGAAACAGGGAAACCGATTGTTTTAACACTTTCCTGACATCCAGTAGTAGCTCATAGTCATTTTCGCTCAAATCCAAATGAAACCTGATCCAGTTCGAATCCTTTCTTCTTGGTTGGTATCTGATTCTGGAGAATGAATAGGATTTTCTAACAAGGGGTACCGATTCCCGAATTAAAAGGCTAATTATCTGTTTTAGATTTAAACCTGTCCGGGCAGCAGCCTGATCAATAATCCTGCGATTTTCCCTCAGCAAACAAACAGTTGTTTCAATCATTGATTTCTCCTTAACTGTTTTTTATATGGTACACGTCAAAATTAAGAAATGTGAAAAAAATCTGGATAGTTATCGGTTCCACCGGTAACTAACGGTTTTCCTTTGCATATGGAGGTAAAGATAGCCATCCTGCGCCGGTGGTTACACATGTAATGGATGGAATTATTCGTATTTTTGGAAGGGCGATGAAAAATTTTCGACTAGGGAGGGATAAACGAAAAGAGGTTCTGAAAAGACTTTATCGGACGGTTCTGGCCACTGAAATTACTCGGAACCCGAAGGCGGAATTTTCCGCATTTGTTCGAAATGAACCCCCAACAGCTGCACTTTATGGTGGTCGCACAGTTTTTGATGATTCACAAAGGATAAGCAACTTACTTTATTTGACCGATAACTATCCTAACATAATATTCATATGCACTCTTTTTGAAAAAGGTTGACCCCCTTCTTAAGGGTGCTATGACTTGAAGCATGGAAAAGATCCGTGAAAACCGGCAAATCGGTATCATCCTTAACCCCAGGGCGAGGAAAGTTAAAAGGAACCCTGAAAAGATGAAGAACCGGTTTGAGAAAATTGTTGGCACTTATGGTGAGGTAAACCTGACCTTTAATGATATCGACCTTGAAAAGACTCTGAATCATTATAAAGACAGTAATTACAGATTTCTGGGCATTACAGGAGGGGACGGCACTCTTCACCACGTCATTTCCATGATTAAAAACCGGTTTTCAGACTATGATCCCTGTATTCTCGTTCTCAAAGGCGGGACCATGGATAATGTTGGACGATCCAAAGGGATCCAGGGGTCTGACACTGCAATTCTGAGTCGGTTTATAAAGATTGTGCTTAACGATTTTCCACTGACAGTTCGCGAGCAATCCCTTATAAGGGTTGGTGATAATTATGGTTTTATTGTTGGGGCAGGATTCATAACTTCCTTCTTAAAAAAGGCCTATGAAAAGAGAAAGGGATATTTCCAGAATGTGGTAGCGGGTGTGGATACTGTTGCGGATGCTTACCGGGACAAAAAATCTCGACGTTACTTTCGAGCCCTGAGAGGTGATTTTTACGTAGATGGGGAAAGGCTCCCCTTTCAAAAGGCCCACGGGATTATCTGTGCTACTGTTTCTTCACTGGCACACGGAGTTCACCCTATGTATCGGGCAAAAGGTCGTGAAGATATTTGTCATTGCATAATCAATGGTCGATCTGCACCATGGCTGGTTTCACATGCTCTCCTTATGCTCTCAGGTAGACCGATAAAATCGCAAAAGAAGCATTTTGATGGTGTTATTGAAAGATTTGAAATTAGCTTACCAGGTCCTTTTGACTACACTATAGATGGTGACATCTACACTTCATCCGGAAACCTTGTCGTTGAAAAAGCAGGAAAGGTGAAAATTGTCATACTATAGATTCAGTAACCAGAGTTTTTCAAGGCAATGATACCGTATAGATGGAATATTCACATATCCTCCAATTATTTACCAGAAGCAAAAAGTTTGCGATACATAAAACCATCTCCTTTGCCGGAGGAGTGAGAGTCTTCCCTGTCCAGTTTTCCGCACTCGTCATTTTTGTCGCCTCACAAATGCATGAACCTGAAACTTTGCGAATATAATGGCGATAGTTATCGGTTCCATCTATTTCAGAATTGTTGATGAGAAGGAGCTGGTGCAGCGATTCGGGGATGGATACAGAAGAAATCATGAAAAACACCCTTTTTTATGCCATGAATTCGTAAGTGAAAACCGTTATTATCTAATCTCTACAGGGTTCTATACCCGATAAGTATGCAGGTACATTTTTTTGTTGTCAAATGAGAGAGGTACAGTAAAGATTTATGTCACATTATGAAGGAGGGCACGGATTGAAAATTGCCATAGGTTCTGATCACGCGGGCTATTCTTTAAAAGAAGAGATCAAGAGACATCTGGTCAGTCACGATATTATGGATATGGGAACTCATTCAACGGAATCCTGCGATTATCCCGACTTTATCGCGCCTGTGGGAGAAACGGTTCGTGATGGTGATGCCGATCTGGGTATAGTTATCTGTGGTTCCGGCATAGGGGCATCACTTGTGGCTAACAAGGTCCACGGAATACGGGCCGCCCTCTGTTTTAACGGTTACATGGCCGAGATGTCCAGGAAGCATAATAACGCTAACGTTCTTGCCCTGGGGGCCCGTGTTATCGGCCTGGATATCGCCATAAACATTGTGGATACGTGGCTTGCAACCGGATTCGAAGGCGGCAGGCACCAGAGAAGAGTTGATAAGATTCATGAAGTGGAAACGAGGCAGTGCCAGTACTGAGATACATTCCTGATCGCCTTCTTCCCCTGGCGGTCTGTTTTATACTCCTTCCTCTTTCACAGGGGGTGGGTGATTCCGGATATCTTGTTGTCTTCCCCAAAATTTCCGGTGACCATCTACAAAATGCCCGTGTGGTCGATATGCCGGATGGTTCAACAGGTTACACGGTACGCGATCTCTCTTACGGTAACAGAAAAGGAGAGATAAAACAGGAGCTGGTTCTCTCTTTCAATCGATCGCCCGACAAAATGGGAAGAGACGATACTCGAAGGTATGACATCCGGAAGGCTTCTTTCCAGCTGGAAAATAGTGAAGCCAGTTTCGGATCTTCCTCGGCTCTTTTTTACAAGAGTGAACACGGTATAGAGATAGCCACGGAGAGGAGTCAATGGCTTGGTAGTTGTGGAGATCTCGGTTCGTTTACCTTCGAGTTCCGATTGAGGCCCACGGCTTTGAAGGATGGGAGCGTCCTTTTTTCCAGGGTGGGACGGCTTTCCGGTTCACCTATCGGGTTTGAGGTCGTGATCCTGGGACGGAGGATTGTAAGCCGGTTCCACAATATGTTTCAGACTGAGAACGGTAACAGGGTGAACATCGCTCTTACCCGGGGACCCCAACTTGAAAGAGACCGCTGGTATCATTACCTGGTAACCTTTGATCGTCAGAGTGGTCGGATGGTCAGTTATCTTAACAACAGGGAGAATGAGACACTCTATATTACGGAAACCGGAAGACCGGGTGAAGGAGTATACACGCCTCTCTTCACCGCTCCCGGTGAGAAGGAAGATACCTGTGTCGATATGCCAGAAGTGCGTATCGGTAACCGTTATGCAGGATACCTCGATGAAATTCGGTTGAGCAGGTATGACCGGGTGGAGCTCTCCCGCCGTAGTGATATTGCCTGGAAAAGATACAGGGATACCGAGAAAGCCGGTAGAAACCCTTATAATTATGAGGGTATTGTTACAAGCCCTGTGTACAGTTTTAAGGGCACAGGAACCAGAATTACTCATTTCCAATGGAATGAGAAAAAGAAAGACCATACTTTTATATGGATGGAATTCCGTATAGCTGACAGGCGATTCACCCGCGATGACCGTGATCTTAAATGGTACCGTATTAAAAACGGGGAGAGGACAATTTACCTGAAAAAAACAACGGAAGACCTCTATCTGAGGGGAAAGTATTATCAGTGGAGGGCTCACCTGGTGCCCTCGCCGGACGGCAGCCACGCTCCCGTAATATATACTATTTCATTGAGATATCAGCCCGATCTAAAACCGAAACCGCCCATGTTTCTTGAGACAACTGTAACAGGCGACCGAAGCGTTACTCTTAAATGGCTGAAAAGCTACGAAGATGATATAGCAGGATACAGGATTTACTATGGAACCGCATCCGGCAAATATGATGGTATCATTGAGAGAGTAAAGGGTAAGCCCATTACCAACGATTTTTCCAGCGGGGATTATATTGAGCTGACCATAACAAATGATCTGGTTGAAGAGAACAGGGAAGCGGATACAAGGGAATTGCTTGATTATCCCAGGATCAGGAACAGGGTTCTCTACTTCTTTGCTGTAAGTGCCTATGATACCTACAGGACAGGAACTCCCTATAATCATGAATCCGACCTCTCTGAAGAGGTAACCGGTCGACCCCATCTCGGATCAGAGATTACTCCTTCAAAACCTCATTGACACCTCCCATTCCTGTTTTTATCTGTCCTATCTATTATGCAGACAACCTCCATGGAACGAAAAAAAATTGATATATCTTTACCTCCCGAGTTACGGAATGACATCGTGACTATTCAGGAGACTCTCCGCCAGGCTGGTCATGAATGCTATCTGGTGGGGGGTTCTGTTCGTGATCTGATACTCGGGGACTTTATGGGAGACGTGGACTTTGCCACGAGCGCCCATCCGAAAATCGTCATGAGTCTCTTCAGCCGCGTGATACCCACCGGTATTCGCCATGGCACAGTCACAATCCTTATGGGAGACTGCACCTATGAAATAACCACCTACAGATCGGAGGGAACCTACGTCGATGGCCGCAGGCCTGAAAAGGTCTATTTTTCTGAAACACTGGAAGAGGATGTTATCCGAAGGGATTTTACGATCAATGGACTCGCTTATGATATTGAAAGCGGAGAGGTGATCGATTATATTGGAGGTCTCCGTGACCTGGATGATGGCGTTATCCGTACCATAGGCGATCCCATGAAACGCTTCACCGAAGATGGTCTTCGGCCTATACGGGCGTGCCGGTTCTCCGCTCGTCTCGGTTTTACAATAGATGAAGATACCTTTCAGACCATACCTCGGACCCTTGATGTCACAAGGCGGGTCTCTGTTGAACGGATACGTGATGAATTCATGAAACTTCTGAGAAGTGACCGGCCTTCCGTGGGGATTGAAAATCTTCGTGTCTCGGGCCTGTTAGATATTTTTATGCCGGAACTGGTACAAACGTACGGAGTGGAGCAGAACCGTTTCCATATTTTTGATGTATATCATCACAGTATTCACGCCTGTGACGCGGCTCCGGCCGAATATCCTCTTATCCGAATGGCAGCCCTGCTTCACGATATCGGCAAGGTTCCGACCCGGCAAATGGGAGAAGATGGCGATTACACCTTCTATAATCATGAGGTTGTGGGAGCCAGGATGGTAAAGCGTATCATGAAGCGGATGAAGTTTTCGAATGAAGATATTAACCGGGTTAATAATCTTGTTCTGAACCACATGTTCCACTATAAGGACGAATGGACGGATGGAGCGGTTAGAAGGTTTTTGAGAAAGGTGGGAGTAGAGAATGTCGATGAACTCTTCTCCCTTCGTATCGCTGACCGCACGGGTAACGGTTCCCGTGAAGGTATGCCTGTTCCCATGAAGAAGCTTCGGAAACGAATCGAAAGAATTATTGAGGAAGAAAACGCCATTACCGTACGGGACCTGGAGATTGACGGCAATACCGTTATGAAAGAATGTAATCTTTCTCCAGGGCCCATGGTCGGAAGGGTCCTGCATGAACTACTGGAGTTGGTGCTGGATGATCCTGCCATTAACGAAAATGAAAAACTGGTCCTCCTGGCCAGGGAAATCTGTACACGTTTGAAGGAAGAACGTGGTGAATCCTGAACGAGTTTTCTGCTTTATTGCTCTCCTCCTTCTGGTCTTTGCAGGTTGTTCGGACGAAGGCGATTCAGCTTCTTCCACGGATAACATCGGAAACAAAACATTTCTTCAGGAGAAAAGTGAAGATCTCCAGCATGAGAGCAGGGAAAAGCAGGCGGGAGAACCTGTTACAGCTGAATCTATCCATGGAAGATGGAAACTGCATTATCGGGGAAACTATGGATATGATTTCTACTTCGGTCAGGGGTATAATGCCCGTATAATTATCAGTCTTAACACACAATACCTTGTCTTTCATGGTGTCTATACCGTTAAGGATGGCGTGGTCACAATAAATATTTTCAAGATGAAATCAGAGACTGATCGCAACAGGGTCTACGCAAAGAAGGACTTTATAAAGGTTAAGTCCTCAAAATTTGAATTTAACGGTACAAGGGTGAAAAGTAATGGCCGATCCATGCTGTACCTGAAACCGGGAGTGATAACCATAGATGGCCACGATTCACGGGGATATTTTGAACCTCTTCTAAAACTCAGGAAGATTTGAAATGGTACATGTCGTGATCCCCACAACTGATGGCTACGAACTCGATGGTACTCTCTACGGAGATACAGGAGGAGAGACACCGGCCATTGTCTACTGTCATGGTATGCTCTCGAGCAAAGATGGATATAAGGTTCGTCATCTCGGTCCCTTTCTGGCCGACAAAGGGTATCCTCTTCTCGCCTTTACCTTTTCAGGCGCTACCCCATCCGGGAATATCTTTCATCATCTTTCGATCCTGAATGAAGTGAAGGAACTGGCCAGTGTTGCAGGATGGATGCGTTCCAGAGGCTATGATAAAATTCATCTTGTGGGATCCAGTCTCGGAGGTCTGATTGTTCTTATTTACGCTTCCGGATGGGATCCCGCTCTCTGCGCTCTTACAACCGTGGCTACACCTGTTGACCTCAAGGAAGCCTTTACGGCCTGGAAGGTTCCACCTGCAGATGAGCTTGACCCGGAGAGTTTTACGAACATAGAGGGGACATCTATCACAAACCGATTTTTCCTGGAAGGATATGAGCTTGATGTTTCCTCTTACCTGAAACGCATTGATCTTCCACTTCAGGTAATACACGGATCTGAAGATGAGACCGTCCCCTTCATCAACGCCTCCCGTTTGATCTCTATGGTACCCGATGAGGCGAAACAGGTTACTCTTGATGGAGGTGACCATTCACTGACTCGGAGTGAATGGCTGAACATGATACAGGAAAGGATATTTGAATGGACTTCCTTCTGCAAAAGCTGAACTACGCGGGAATCTATGCCGCCCTTGCCGGTCTCTATCTTTTGGGAACCGGAATAATGGAAATTACTCGTCCTCTCACGGTTTCGGGTCTCTGGGAAAGGTTTATCCAATCACGGCTGTTTCCCGCTTACGGGGTTCTGCTTACACTTCTGGCTCTACCGTTGACCCTTTACAGGGGATATTTTTCCTGGTTTATTCTTATCATGGGAGCGCTTGCCGCCATTACCGGTCCTGTTATACTTCTTTTCCCCGGCTTTATTCAGAAGAACATGATGGCTATGACTCGAAACGAGGAAGGAGAGGATCTGCTTCCGGGAGTCGTACGCATGGACGGTATTCTTCGTATCGTTCTGGGACTCATCTTCCTTACGGGAGTAAGCCTGACACTTTCACTTTCCTGAGAATCCAAAAATATTTGACACCTCTCTTCCCGATCCTTCATGATAGACTTAGGCTAAGCCTGCCCGCTAAAACGCGTTAAACCCTGGAGAACCGATGAATTATATCAATGTCAGTCACAGCCGCAGATACAGCGGAACGATTAGCGGTAGATCAAGTGAAATCCAAGATAGATTTCCCGCCTCAAACATCCTTGAAGAGGATGGATTCTGGTCCACCCAGGTCCGGGAATCACCGATCTCCGAATATGTCATAATTGATTATGGAGAGGATGTGTTCATCGATTATGTAGAGATACATCCTGTAACCGAACAGCCTTCTGGTTTCCCTTCGTATTTCCATTTGGAGTGCAGTGATGACACTTCCGTCTGGAGGATACTGCTCACCGAGAAAGAGTATAATACCGATGGGACCCCATACCGAGTAGATCTGCCCCTTACGCGTACGAGGTACGTTAAATTTGCAGCACCTCGTTCATGTGAAATGGAAAAAAAATTTCAGATCCGGGTAGCCCGTATCGAGGCCGGAATCTCCGGAATACTGGAACTGGATGCCACGAGCAGCGAGCAGGAACATGATGTTAAGAACCTCCTTTCCGATAACAACCGGGAGACGTGGCTTTCAAGTCCAAAAAGCAATCCCTCACGGGAGACTCTGAACATAGACCTGGGAGACGTTTACGGAGTAAACCGGATTATCCTGGAATCATCCCTGAAGGGTTTCCCCGCCAATATCACCATCGAAACAAGCGCGGGTGAAGATGTCTGGACAATTCTCCATGATGAGAAAGGATTCCTGGCTGAATCTTTCAAAAAGTATTACTGGGAAGAGGGTGTTATCCAGGCCCGTTTTATCCGCGTGGAAATGTCCACTACGCCCTTCTTCGAGAACCGGCATCAGGTTCAGCTCGCCTCCCTCGAGATCTGTGCCGCTCACCTGGAAGAAAACCATTCACATAATATTGGAGAGCTTACAACGCACGCTTCAGTCTTTATGCCAGGAATGGTAAGACTCGCTCGTGATGGTGAAGAAACAATGGGGACAGCCGTTCAGGCCAATGACCGTCGTCTTAGGGACGCTACGGAACTTTTCAAGGGGATTGTTCGTTTCGCTGAAGAAGGCGAGTCTGAACCGCTCGTAGCTCTCCAGTCGTCAGATCCGAGGGTACAGCCGGCCACAGGGGAACAATACGGCATAGTGCGTCTGGCTTTTGACAGGGAGACCAAACCGGGTAGTGTGATCCAGGGAAGTGATTCGCGGCTTCAGCACGCTACACCGGATAATTTTGGTATTGTCCGAATTTGTCCCAATGGCGAATACATGGAAAGTGGAGTCATTACCGGTAATGACTGCCGTCTTCAGAAGGCAACGACAGACGAGCCAGGAATAAGCCGTATTGCCAAAAATGGAGAGTCTTCCCATGATGCCGTTGTTAGCTCCACGGACAGAAGACTTTCTCACGCGGGGACCACATCTTATGGAATTGTTATACTTGCGGGAGACGGGGAGGAGAACGAGGGAAAGGTTATTCAGGCTAATGATCGTCGATTAAAAGATGCAACAACCCTGGCGCCCGGTATTGTTGAGCTTGCGGAGGACGGGGAGGAGAGCCCGGGAACCGTTGTTCAGGGTAATGACCGCCGTCTTCGGGACGCCACCACGGAATCAAAGGGGATCGTTGAGCTTGCGGAGGACGGGGAGGAGAAGAACGGAACCGCTGTCCAGGGTAATGACCGCCGTCTTCGGAACGCCACCACGGAATCAAAGGGGATTGTGGAACTGGCAGAGAACGGAGAGAAGAATCCGGGGGTTGCCGTTCAGGGTAACGATCGCCGGCTGGAAGATGCTACCATAATTTCTACCGGCATTGTTCGTCTGGCTTCGGATGGAGAAGAGGCTGAAGGTTCCGCTGTTCAGGGCAATGACCGTCGACTTCGGGAGGCAACGACAATTTCTACCGGCATTGTTCGTCTGGCTTCGGATGGAGAAGAGGCTGAAGGTTCCGCTGTTCAGGGCAATGACCGTCGTCTTCGGGACGCTACCACGGAATCGAAGGGCATTGTAGAGCTGGCCGGGGATGGGGAGGATAAGCCGGGTACCGCTGTACAGGGTAACGACCATCGTCTCAAGGAAGCGACGACAGTCTCTACAGGTATTGTTCGTCTGGCCCTGAACGGTGAGGAGACGGAAGGGGCGGCTGTTCAGGGTAACGACAGTCGTCTTCGGGACGCCACCACGGAATCGAAGGGCATTGTAGAGCTGGCCGGGGATGGAGAGGATAAACCGGGTACCGCTGTCCAGGGCAGCGATCGTCGTCTCCGTGACTCCAGCACGACATCAAAAGGTATAGTAGAGCTGGCGGAGGATGGGGAAAGCGTCCCTGGAGTCGTTGTTCAGGGTAATGATTCCAGACTACGGATAGGAACAGAAGAATATCCCGGGATTCTGCGTGTCGCTCCTGCCGGGGTCTCCCGGGAAGGACTTGTGGTGCAATCCAATGATCCACGGCTTGTGGACTCGAGAGAACCCCTTCCCCATGAACATGAGTACGCTCCTCTGCATCATCGACTGGAAGATCATGAGGGTATCCTGGCGGTGGATGACAGCAGGGCCATGAAATTTATGGATGTTAATCCTCCTTTGTCCGATTCATCCGTGATTTACGGTAAAAACAAATCGGAGGGAACGGGAGCTATCGGTATAACCGGAACGGTTCGTCCCGGGAATGGCAAGAAATCTACCGCTTACGGGGTAGTGGGCGATAGTTTGCATATCGGGGTCCGCGGACAGGCAACAGGAGATTCCGATTCCCGGGGATGCGGAGTGGCCGGCCTCGCCAGGAGTGGTCATGGAGGAGCTTTCCTGAGCGAGCATGGGTATTCACTCATGGTCGATGGATATGGCCGGGAAACAAACAGTCTGGATGAAACAATTAATCTTAAAGGGGATGGGAAAGCCCTTTATGTGGATGGTGCGTCATTTTTTAAAGGTCAGGCTACTTTTCAGTTCAGCAGGGATGAAGCGACCGGAAACCTGGTAGAGTTCTTTGAGGTGGATGACGAAGAGTATATTTCCCCTGGTGATATCCTGGTTGTAAGCGACCGGGGAAAATCGATGCTGTCGAAATCACGTATCACATATAACCGGTCTGTTATAGGAGTTGTTTCTGACACTCCGGCTGTTATTCTTAATGGTGCACCTGAGGGGAAGGTATATGCCGTTGCCCTCGCCGGTAAGGTGATGTGTAAAGTGGATGCCCGGAACAAACCCATACGGCCTGGAGATTTCATTGTCACATCGGACACTCCCGGCTGCGGGATGAGCGGAAAAATCGATTCTTTTGATAAAATAGGCACTGTCCTGGGCAAGGCCCTGGATGGGCTGGAGGAGGGGCTGGGGACCATCCCTCTTTTTATTCAGCCTATGTAATGTCAGGGTGAGAGGTTATTCAGGACCTCTATCTCATCCCGGTTGAAGACTTTGTCCTGGTATTCATTCAACTCTTTTGATATTTCCTGGCTGATATAGGTTATTCTACGGGAATAAGGATTATCTTCATATTGGTTAACCCAGAGGATGATGATGGTCTTTTCGGATGTCCATGCTATGGACCCCTGCATATCTTTAATGGATTCCATGTTAGCGGGACCAAATTTTTCTTCCAGTTTACTTTTTACGTCTTTGTAATCAAGATAGGGGAATGAGAGAGCTACATAAAAAAGGCGGCTTTCCCCTTTAGATTCCTCATCTTCAGCAGAGGGATCCCCGGCAGGAGTCTCTTTTTCCGTTGATGGGAGCTTTGATGGATCAAGATATAAAAAGCCATAATAATACGTAATGGAGCCATCTCTGGATATGATGACCCGTTTATCATCCGTATATACAATTTTTCCCTTGATAGTATCCTTCGCGTCCTTCATGGATGTCCCCCATGTCATCTCCCCGTATCCTTCAGGAAGGGCCTTTCGGTTTTCCTGAGAAAAGATGACAGAAGCGACTAAAAGGACAGAAAGGATGATCGTTATTTGTTTCATTCTTCTCACCCGGCAAACATGTTTTTTGCGTTTCTGCTACAAGAATTACGGTTACTCCAATTATCGGCAGCGGCTCTTCATCTCCATAGGATGAATATTCTGTTTGACAGTATTAAGTAGATTGCAGTAACAGACAATGATGTTTTTCAGGATTAACATATCACTATTTCTACTCTTCTTCCTTGTCCTCTCTACATTTTCCTGTGCCGGTGCCAAGGTTATGGAACGCAGGGACAATCTGGGCAGGACCGTGAGGATCAGTTACTATGAACGGGGTGATCTCAAGCATGTTGAAGAGATCAAATATGTAGATAACTCCTTCAATCCCAGGAAAGTGGAATACCGTTATTTTAACGGTTCCAGGTGGGTGGTTCGGAAGGAGGAACGGTATTATTACCGGGATAATAATCTCTTCAGACTGGCCTTTTTTGTGCATAAAAAAGAAGAAATTGAACAAACGGGCTCTATTGTTTACAGATATAGCGGTACAAAACCCCTGAGGATTGAGTATTACAAGAATGGGCCGGGAGGTGATTACCTGATGGCCCTGGACCAGTACACATACAAAGGCAGGGATATTGTACAGCGCAGGCTGATTGAGTACAAGATTAATCCGGAAACCGGCAAGAGAATGCAGGTGGGTCAATATGTCATCCATTATGAAAAGGGCGAACCGAATATGATACGCTCATGGGTGCTAAATAAAAAAACCCAAAAAATAATTGAAAAAAAAGAAGAGCGGAAGCAGGAAGTTAAGGAAACAATCCAGAAACTTGAAGAACGATTTCTTCATGCCTGTAAGGGTCCTGAATTCACTGCCATTTAATCAAGGGAGGAACTGATGGGTAAAATCTTTGACGTAAATACGTCATCTTTCGATTCCGATGTTCTCAATTCAAGTGGAAAGGTGCTGGTGGATTTCTGGGCCCCCTGGTGCGGTCCCTGCAGAATGCAGACTCCCATACTTGAAAAGCTTTCCCAGTATGATGATATTGATGTTAATATAGCTAAGCTTAATACGGATGATCATCCCGAGATTGCTCAGAAACTCGGTATTGTATCCATACCCACACTGATCCTTTTCAAAGACGGCAAGGAAATTGAACGATTCGTGGGTGTTCAGCCGGAAGAGGTCCTCAAAGAAAAGCTGAAGCAGTAGGTTATGAGAGCCCTTATTCAAAGGGTTAGCCGTGCTTCAGTCAGGGTGGATTCTCATACGGTTTCCGCTATTGATGATGGCCTCTGTGTCCTCCTCGGCATCCATCAACAGGATACCCACGAGGACTCCGATTATGTTATCCGGAAACTTCTTTCCCTTCGTCTCTTCTCTTCACCCAAAGGTGAGATGACTCTCTCTGTGACAGAAGCCGGCTGTCAGCTGCTCCTTATCTCGCAGTTTACCCTCTATGGTGATACAAGAAAGGGTACCCGTCCATCCTGGTCTGAGGCCATGCCTCCAGATGAAGCCCGGAAGATGTATGAAGAATTTGCCCGCAGGTTACGGGAATGCTACCCCTATGTAAAAGAAGGAGTCTTCGGCGCCTCAATGGATCTGGAGATATGCAACAGGGGACCGGTCACTCTGCTGATAGAGTCAAAGAAAAGCTGAGTATTATCCGTCTATTCCGGTCATGCTGAATGAATACATGAGAAACCTGCGCGTGTTGGATGAACTCTCAAATGTCTCAGAAGTTTCATTTATTCTCCCTGACATAAGGTGAAGGGTATCTTTCGAAAGTTCCCTGAGGTTTCGCTGAAGGGTTTCGAAAAACGCTGGGGGCAGAAAATCGAGTACCTTCATGAAATCGTTACAGAGGGAATGACTTTCAAGGAGAGTGTCCAGCCAGGATGGAGCAAGTGAGAAAATAATTTTCTCAATGGATGAATAAAACAATTCATCTGAGTTCGAGTTTATTCGATTATAGATTCCAGCAGTTTTGAGAAACCATCTGAGAACCATTTCCTTCCGCAACTGGCGCGTTTCATGCTCCAGCAGTAGCAGAGAAAAAAGGGCCTGGTAGCTGTTTGATGGAAGAGGATTCTTTTCCAGGGCGGAAAGAGAGAAAGAATTGGCATAATCGATCAGTTCGCAGAAAAGAAGGTCCTGGTTTTTTTTACAGATTATGCTTCTGCCTGCCAGGATGAGGCCGGCGCAGGCAATGACTTTGAGGTCGGGATAGTAGTTTCCCCGCGTTACATTGTGGAAAAATGGAAGGGTCTCTTCATGGATCGGAGAGTAGAGCAGAACTTTCATGAAAAGGGAATTTCCGTCCCGCTCCACATTTTCGATCAGGGTCTCCGTAAAGTTCCATAAACCGAGTTCACGTATTATTGAAGTGTCATCAACCAGGATTTGGTCCATCTTCAGCATCTCAACGTATTTATCCCTGTCCGTGTAATACAATGAATAGTGGTAAAGCCTGTTAAAGAGGTCGCGGTACACGTAGTGGCGGATCGGGTCGTCAGGGTCATCCCGCTGAGATGTCTCAAATACGATCTGGTCCAGGATATGTAGAAAACCCAGGTCGATAAGGCATGAAGATGAAACATCCCTGTTCTCTTCCACTGTGCGGGAAAGGAGGAAAGAGAGTTGCATGAGTCCCTCCCGGTGACTTCCGTTCTTTTCAAGCCTCTTTCTGCAAATCGAGGCGATTTCTTTACATCTGTCATGAAGCTGATTTCGATTATTCATACTCTTTCCCCTGTTTCAAATCAATTGGGGTGGGACCGCTGTCGAGTTTTTTTTCCAAAAAAGTGTAATCGGACGTGTACCATGTATGAAGGAGATTCAGTCAATACTGATCGGCGCGGTCCTGCTCCTGGTACTTTTTCAGGCGGAATCCCATGGTGCACTTGTTATAAGTGAATTCACCACATCCGCTTCCTCTGATTGGGTCGAGGTCCAGCTTCGGGGAGAGGAGGCAATGGATATATCCCCGCTTCTGGTTACCATGTATTACGGATCCAACGAATCCCTGGCAGATGAGCCGGTCACCCTGAGAGGAAGTGACCTTCCGGATACACCCTGGAATGACCGGTATGCGGTGATACATTTCACCGATGTCGGAGAGGATGAGACCGATTCAGCGGGAGATATTAACGGTAACGGGATCAGGGACATCTATTGTCAGAACTATTCCGGGACCCTCTGGAATACGGATGGAA
The DNA here is from genome assembly GCA_964645775.1 of uncultured Leptospirales bacterium. Lineage (GTDB taxonomy): Bacteria > Spirochaetota > UBA4802 > UBA4802 > UBA5550 > CAZYBU01. Next base: position 169,563 of record CAZYBU010000001.1, read on the forward strand.
TCGTTGCGATAGATTCGGACGATGATCCTGAGAATGGCGGCATCCTGGATATGGTAGCGTACAGTCACCATGACGGCGGTTATCACTCAACGATTTTGGGATACATCGAGGCTGGTATTGATCAGGGTCAGTGGATGCCGGACCGCGAGGGTGGACCGGGTTGTTTTGACATCGGAGAAAATGGACTTAAGTCCCACATGTCCGTTTCAAGGAAGGAGGGAGAGGACAGCAACAGCGCCGATGATTTTCAGGTGACCCCCTACCAGACCCCGGGCCGGCCGAATATCTTTCCATCAAAAAAGAATAGGTTTCCCCTGATCCAGCTTTCCGGAACCGGAAAGAAAATACTCCTGGGCGGTTCCAGTAAAAATGACAGGGCGAATATCCGTCTTCTTGTTCACGAGAACTGTCGTGTCTCTTTTCAGGTCTTCTCTGTCTCCGGATTGTCGGTATCCTCCAGGCAGGTGCTGGAAGAGTGTTATCCCGGCATCCACGAGATCTCATGGAAACCACCGGCACGGCTTGTCACCGGTCTTTACCTGGGTCTAATCGAGGCAACTTCCAGGGGGAGTGGCCGCTACAGCAGGATGGTGATCTATTTGATCATCTCCAGGGGGCGCTGATGAATGTAATCGTGATCATTGCCCTTTCAGCCCATCTTGCGCAGGCCTTCTCCTATGGTACGGTTTCCGCGGAATCTCCCTACCCCTTTGCCAGGGCCCGGGAGCTGGCCCACGGCATGATGGTAACGGACAATCCCGCCCGGCTAAATGGGAGGCGGGGACTCTGGTTAACGGGTTCGGCCACCCGTCCCTATTCCCTTCCGGAACTGGGAGCCACGGTTACCGGCGCCGGTTACACTTCTGAAAACTGGTCCACTTCCCTGGGCTGGACCCATTTTGGTCTTGAAGGATACAGGGAGCATTCTCTGGGGCTTACTCTTGCCTGGCGCCCTTTTCCTCTGCTCAGGATAGGGGTCCGCGGGACCTGGTATCACCTTGATATGGACATCGACTCCCATACGATGAATGGAGGGGACCTGGATCTGGGGATTGAGGTGGTTCCCCTGGAGTGGCTGGTTCTATCGGGGAGAGTAAGCAATCTGCTTTCCCTGACCCGAAGGGGCGGCGAGAACTGGATACCGGGCGAATGGTCCGTGGGGGCCTCAGTCCATCCCTTCCGGGGCAGTGCTATCTCCTGGAACGGGAGCGAAACGATCTACGGATTCATTAACAGTCTGGAGGTCCGCCTCGATATTCTGCGTGAGTTATCCATTGCCGCGGGATACGCACGTGAAACGGAGACCTTTACAGCGTCCGCGACCCTTATGCTTCCCTTCCTGGCTGTTTCCTATGGGACATCCTACCATACGAGCCTGGGCTACACACATCTCTTTTCCATGGAACTGAGCCAAAAACGAAGCAGTGTGGAACCTCTAATTCATGGAAGAAGAGAAAAAAGGAAGAGTAAAGATCCGAAACCGAATATTCAAAAGGCGAACGCGGAAGTTCTTGGCCGGGTAAGAGGCATATCGCCTGAGCTGGCGGAGCGGATCGTTATCTACAGGGAGAGCATCGGTCCTGTAACGGAGAAGGCCCTGGTGCAGCTCGGTCTAACGGAAGGAGAACTCAGGGATCTCAGGAATCGCATCACTGGACTGGAAAAGACAAAATCAGACTGGAGAAAAAAGAAATTCCAGAAACGTAAAGGAAGGAGGATTCTTGCGGCCGATCTCTTTAACCGGCTCGTGGGGGCCGGAGTACAACCGGCCGATGCCCTTAAAGTTGTCCGCGCCATGCCAGGAGGAGATGTTCGGGTTATTCTTGAATCTTACCCTGATGCTGTGCGTGAAGAGGCGGTACGGCTGTGTGGCGGTGGTTAGTTCTCTGGACTCTGGTTGTCCTCCTCTTCCCCATAAAGGCCTGGGCAGACAGGAAAGAGGATTTCCGTCTCTCTCTCTATGGAGGATATACCATGGAAAGAGAGGAGGAGAGCCCCGTTCTTGTCATGGGAGGCAGAAGTCGTTACAGTGACGGAAGGGGGCTCCAGGCCTCCCTGGCTTTAAAGCACTATCCCGGGGAGAGGACTTCTTCCACCTCTACGCTGTTGCTTGAACGTGAAAGGGGAGGCATCGCCGCAGGTAATTACCATCTCCATATAGGGACCGGGCTCTATGTGGGAAAACGTTCTTTTTATGTGTCATCACCCTACGATTTGATGCCGGCAGTTAGCCGTGAGATGAAACTCAAGGCCGACACCTCCGGTACAGGTGATTATTCTCTGCGTGGAGCCGCTCTCTACTTCAACCCCGGAAAGAATGTTCGGATCGGAGCCTGGTATTCCAATCGGTTACGGTACGCGGATTTGACCGAAAGACGAATAGAAACTACCCTGGAGACCCTGGACGGTTACCCTTACCCACAGGGGGATCGGAGGGATTCCGTAGTCCGTCATGACCAGGGTATATTTATTTCATTCACCGGCAAACATGTATGCCTGGAGTCAACCTTCTCCGTCATGGCACTGGAGAACGACCGTCGCATCCTTACCTGGGGATACAGTGAGATTGACGGAGGACCCTGGTCAAAGGACCTCCAGGCGGGAGGCAGCCTCTACGGACGGATAGCCTGGCCCGGGTTCGTTCTTTTCGGGGAAGTGGCCCACAGTCATATCCGGGGACAGTATGGAAAGAAGAAAACAACAGGGAGAGGCGGTAACGCCATGAGAGCCGGGATAGTCGGAGGAAGTAAAAAAATTTCACTTTCCCTGCTTCTTCACAGGGAGGAACCCGATTACCTGGCGCCCCTGTCTGATGGAATTTCCGTCAGAAACAGATGGGAACTGCGGTTTAGACTGAGACCCCTGAAATGGTATTCTCTGACCCTGCTTGCCGAAACAAAAAGGACCCGTTCACGGGAGGCAGGAGAGCCTGAACCTGCCCGGGCATCGGCGGGGATGACATTTCGATGGAAAAAAATGGAGGCTAAAGTTTCCGGTCGTATCGTCTACGGTGGAGTGGAGCCCCTCTCCTGGCAGGTTAAATCCAGCTTCCTCGGGAGAATCGGGAAGAGATGGTCCCTGGAGGGACGGTCTCTCTACCAGCGTCAGGGAAGCGCCGCCGGGGGAAGCGCTGAGGCTCTCTGTGCCTGGCATCCCCTTACGGTATTATCCCTGGATGGCCGCTACCGCTTCCGTTTTGTTAAAGAGGGAAAAGGAGTTTATCTGGGAAGCTACTCAGTGGACCCCTCTCTTTTCCCCCTTGTGTACCGTAACAGGACAGGCCATGAGGCTTCAGTGAGAGTATTGTTGAAACAAAAGAATCTGAGATTGGCCCTGAAAGGGGGAATGTCCTTTCTTGCCGACAGGATATCAGAGGCCCGCATGGATTTCGCGGCTGGATTAAAATTTCCCTGAAGGCTTGACGATACTGTACCGTTTTTGTATATTGATCTTCCAGGGGACGATCCGGTTTCGACTGCAATGATGGATCGTCAGCTGCATGTCGAGCGCGCTGTCATCTCGTAAAAAATGGCAGGCAAAAGATAACTGCAAACGATAATTTTGCACTGGCTGCTTAAATAGCGGCCACGGAAGCCGGTTGGCTGCTCCTCTGAGTCGCCGGATTTCCGTCATAATCCAGAGGATAGCCGGATGCCCCGCCGTCAGGCTGAAGGCGAATCTTTAAGGCGGCTTGAGGATGATTACGGTGTCCTGTCCCGGTATCATCCTCGAGATTTAACGACAGGAATAAGCATGTAGACGCTGGCGGAACGTATTGCAGGACGCGGGTTCGACTCCCGCCGTCTCCACATCAGGCCCGGTTAAGCCGGGTCTTTTATATATGTTCAGTATTTATTCATTACCATTATTTGCCAAAGAACTATATAATCCCAACCGCTTTGTTCGCACGTAAAAGATTCTTTTGGAATAATTTCTGATATGTGTTAAAATTTCTTCTGTTCAATGAGGTTAAGCCTGGCAAGCTGCGTAAAAAGACGGTTGCTGACCCTGTCCAGGTAGTGTTTGCGGGCGCTCTCCCCGTCAAAATCCCGGACCTCGAAGTATGACCTGCTGTGGTCCATGTAACGGATGTCCAGGTTCGTGTCCATAAAAGCGAGGACAGTATTGAAACTCATAAAACCCATCTGAGGATAGTATCCGCCATCCACCTCGTAAATAAAAATACCATCCACTCCCTTTTCATCCATATAGGCTCTGAGCTTTTCACGGTTTCTCTGGACCGTAGTGGTGATCATTCCCAGGGTTTTATACTTTAAAAAGTCCTTCTCCTCGGATATCTGGTAAAACCTGTCATCGTAGCTGTTGAAACCGGAGAGAGAATTGATCTTGCCGGTGAACATCTTCAGTGTTACCTGTCCCTCGTATGTGGGCAGCCAGCGGGTAAGGGTCTCTTCATATTTTTCCCGGGGAATCAGAGAGTTCTCATCCAGGCGAAGCAGTAAACCCGCTGTTTCTATCGACTCCAGGCTTCTCCTGATGCGCATATCTTCCTTTATTCCGTATCCCCTGCATGAAAGTATTGTCAGGATGGGGATCGTAAGAAAGATAAGAAGAAAGCGTTTCATGATTATCAGAGTGATTTAAGAATTCGCTGACCGAAATCGGTGCAGGTTAGGTATACGGTATCATCACCGGAGTCATCATTCATTGAGAGTACGTTAAAATGCCGCAGCCAGGTAATCAAATAGAAATCGATAAAGGAAATCTGGAACACGTCCCCACTGGAAGCGAAGCCTGTGATTTCAAAGAATTCGTTGGTTATCTCAACAAGATTGCCCCTTCCGCTTTGACGGGAGAGAAGGTCGCGGATGATATACCTGCAGTGCCAGAGTTCGTCGGCAGATCCAGGGTCTGAAGGAAAAATAACTTTCCAGTCTACCCGGTTCCAGAAGGCATCTATGAGACGGAAATAGATACCTGTAACGCTATCATCGCTGACATCCACTTCACCATTTTTAACCAGTACCATCTGGCCCTTTTTCAGAATGTTTATCATCTGTTTCGCGAAGATCGTGAGAATCTCATCGTCCCATGAGGCATGACGTCTCTCTTCCAGTCGCTCATCCCTGATGCATTTCTTATAAAAGGCATCGGGCAGGGTGCCTTCATTATCTGCGGTTGGATGGAGTTCCGTAATGCCATCAAGGAGTACACGGGCCATTACGGTGGCAAAAGATTCTTTTATGGGAATGAGCTCTTCCCTGCGGAAGAGGGGGGTCAATCCAGTATAATAGGTCTGTATGACAGTTTCGGTGTCACCGGGTAGTGGAGTGGACTCCGGTTCAAATTCATTCAGCCGAAAAAATGGATAGTGAGGGTTGGAAACTTGCCTCTTTTTATCGGTTGGTATCTTTATTTTTCCCATCAGCGTTTTAATACTCAGAATATGTGTATTTCAAGAATTAATTACGCTAACGGCAATGTCCCTGCATTGTTCCTTACAGGATATACGTATGTGTGTAACCGTCAGCCGTGAGGTGCTATTCAAATTAATTGATAAAACAGTTATAGTAAAATTAATATGACGTCAAGATAAATCTATAAAAAAAATATTTTTTTTGGAAAGCTCAGACCGCCAAGTCTCCATACAAGAGCATCGCTTAATTCCTGAGCATGGCTGCTGCGGTCTCTCCTGAAAGGTTGCCCTGAGCGGTCAGGGCCTGATCATTTTTCCTGGCTATGAGTTCACCGGTTACTCCGGTTGTCCGGAGAGCGGTTTCAACGTCAAGGTTAAAAGCGGGTGGAATTCCTGACTTGGCTGAAAGTTCAAAATTTCGTTCCCGGCTGATTTCGAGTCTCCCCCGCAACTTTCCCTGGATAGTGTCGAAACTGTCCGGGGGCACCCTTGCCCCCTGTTCCAGTCTGCCCCCAAGACGCACGAGATCATCTATTTCGGTGTCACCCGTGGTTACAGGTGGGGGTGGCAGGATGGTCATGGGTGATGTCCGGACATCAGCCTGCTGTGTGCGCTGATTTGTCCGGGATAGTGAAGTGAGATTAGCCATGGTCTCTTCCAGCTGACGTTTGTCCAGCTCCCCTGTCATTATAGTACGTGAGGCGATATTTCTGAGCTGGGAAGAGAGGACCATGGCCTCTTGTATGATGTTCATCGACATCCGGGACAGGGAAATGGCACGATTAACGGAACGGTTTGAGGTTGAAACAGGTTGCCGGAGTGGGGAATTATCAGGTGTACGATTTTCGGGCAGAGGCTGTGTCCTGTTGCCATGCAATCCCTGACCTGGAGTGAAACTGTTCACATCCTGGTGAATCTTCATGATATCCCTCCCTGGGTATGGCACTGCTGCTGACAGTATAATAATATATTGAGAAGGGGGGGGGTGTCAATTTTTTTTACTCGCAGGGAACATTCCTGTTTGTACCTTGACACGGCACACAAATAATGATTTTTCTGAAAGAGAATTATTCAGAGGGAATTGCCCATGAAACAATGGATACCTGTTCTTGTTTTGATAATCCTTTTCGGATGTTCAGAGGATAAAAGGAACAGTGTGCCCCTTGACCAGGTAAAACCGGATGGATCAAGTGATTACAGGTATATTTTCCGTGATATCCTGAAAAAAGAGCAGGAGGAGAAGGCGCGTGAAGAGAGAAACCAGTTCAGATAAGGGTGAAAACATTATTCAAATAATCATTGCCTTTAGCAGGGGAAAATTAGCATCCCTGGCAGGAGGAATTCTGGCAGGGATTATCATTACCACGGTCCTTTTTCAGTTTTCCTGTTCCCGTGAGCCGGGTGACGCCTCTCTCTTTGGCAACAGAATATCTTCTCCTCTCAGGGAAAAGTCCGATAAGACAGAGGCCCACAGGCTCCAGGAGACTTTTCGGGAGATATTTGAGCTCTACAGAAACAGGGTCGTTTTTATTACCACGGAACAGGTGGTGAAGGTACCTTCACATCCCTTTTTTGATGATCCCTTTATGAGGGAATTCTTCGGGGGGCATTCCCGTGTTCAGAAGAGGAGGGGGCTCGGCACCGGGTTTATTCTTTCCGAAGATGGGTATATATGCACTAACCATCATGTGGTCAACGGCGTTGATAGCATATATGTAAGGATGAACAAGGATGACTACCGTGCAAGGGTGATAGGTACCGACCCTAATACTGATATTGCTCTGCTGAAGATAGATGCGGACAAAAAGCTGGAACCTGTCTTTTTCGGGGATTCTGACAGGGTAACCGTGGGAGACTGGGCTATTGCCATCGGTAATCCTTTTGGACTGGACCGTACTTTTACCGTAGGTGTGATAAGCGCAATCCGCAAGGACGTAGACATGGTCGGTAATTCCCATATACAGACAGACGCTTCAATTAATCCGGGAAACTCCGGTGGTCCCCTCATTAACATTTACGGGGAAGTGATCGGTATTAATCGAATGATCTATTCAAAAAGCGGGGGGCATATAGGGATCGGTTTCGCCATACCGGTCAACACATCTCGTTCAATTCTTGCCCAGCTGAAGAAACATGGACATGTTGAAAGAGGGTTCATAGGTGTAAGCATTGTACCCATGACAGAGGATTACGCCCGACAGCTGGGCCTGGATTCGGTTCGGGGCGCTTTTATCGGTGATGTCTTGAAGGGGAGTCCCGCGGATAAAGGCGGCATACGGGTTGGTGACGTTATCCTGGAGATTGATGGAAAGAGAGTAAAGAATTACAGGGATCTGATCCGAATCGTCGGACAGGCGAAGGTGGGAGAGAAGCTTAGGATGACTGTTTGGAGAGAAGGTAAACGAAAGAACCTGATGGTTGTAGTGGGAGAGAGGCCGAAAAACTCCTGAGTAAAGCCCTGATTTGTCATACCTTTTGGAGTAATACGTAATTTAGGTAAAATATTTTCTTCCGATCGGAAAAGAAGTTTACTCCCAACTATAAGATGTTACCTTTTTACCGTAATATATGGTTTGCGAGGTTGTTATGAGTTCAACGGCTCGTGGCATTTTGTACATTCTGGGTTTTATCGTGGCGGTATATCTGCTTTTCCAGTATGTATTGCCCTTTCTTCTCAGTTTTCTCGGTGTGGCGCTGACCATTATTGTAAAGGTGGTCATGTGGGTGGCCCTGATCGTCGGTTTTGTCGTGCTGGTTTCTTATATCATGCAATATTTTAAAGACAGGAATTGACAGACCGGTAACAGAATCCCGTTCTATTCGTCGAAAGGCAGGGTGGTTGATTTAATGACCTTGATTAATTATTTTTATTTATGGGATAATTGTAGAAATAATGATTGATTTATCATGTTCGAAAAAAAGAATTGGTCGTTCGGGTAAACAGGTTCCCGTAACGTAAGACCATTCTTCACGGCAGCTTCTGATTACCTACATGAAAATAACAAGAGAAAAAATCGTTCCTCTGGTACTTGCTTCCCTTCTACTACTGGTATCCCTTACAGCGGGTGGTGCTTTCGGCTATATTCTTTCGGAACTGCATAACATGACGGGTATCGAAAACCTGAAGGCCTTTCAGCCAAGTATTCCGACCCGTCTCTATGATGTTAACGGTGAACTGATAGCGGAACTTTTCGATGAAAAAAGGGACCTGGTATTCTACGAGGACCTCCCGAAACCGGTGATTCACGCCTTTCTCGCAGCGGAGGATAAGGACTTCTATGACCACTTCGGTATAAATCCCATGGCTATTGTTCGCGCCATGATAAAGAATATCCAGGCGTCAATATCCGTCGGGGAGATAGTTGTCGTACAGGGTGGTTCAACCATAACCCAGCAGTTGTCCAAGCGGCTTTTTACGGAGGGAGAACGTACTCTGTCCCGTAAGATTGTGGAGGCGATCATAGCATTGCAGATTGAGAGCCGTTTTTCCAAGGAAGAAATCCTTGAGATGTACTTTAACCAGATATACCTGGGGCATGGATGTCACGGTATCGCCACAGCTGCACGTTTTTTCTTTGATAAGGATGTTCGTCATCTTAACGCGGCCGAGGCATCTGTTCTCGCCGCCCTGCCTTCCAAACCGAACGGATATTCTCCCCTTCGCTATCCTCGGACGGCCTTTGAAAAGAACAAGGATACCGTTCGGCGCATGAAGGAGGCCGGCTTTATTACCGATGACCAGGCCGAAAGGATCTTTACGGAGTTCTGGCCTCGTTTTGTCGACTCCCTCAGGATAGAGTTCCCGACAAAAACGGCCCTGACGAAAAACGTGGACCGGGCACCCCATTTCACGGATTACATTCGACAGATACTCATATCACGGTTCGGAGAAGAACGGGTTTATAATGAAGGTATGCAGGTCTATACCACACTCGACCTGAAACGTCAGGAATATGCCGAGAAATCCCTGAAAGAGGGACTTATCCGGCAGGATGAGATATCGACCAAGGCAAACGCATACTACCGTTCGGCCCTGGACAGGGGGCTTTTCGGGGCCTACAGTACCCTGCGCATGATTTTTAATCTTCCCGGTGTCATCATCCGAAATGACCTGGAAACGAAATTCAAGAAACTGATGGTCGATGATTTCAATGATTCTATAGACATCCTTGCGCTGCTTACCGGAGTGGAAGGTCCGGGAGAGGCCTTCCAGGCCTTTAGAGACCTTACTTCGACCATATCCACTTCGATGAAGGTGGAAGGAGCCCTTATAGCCGTGGAACCAAAAACAGGATACATCACCAGCATGGTGGGTGGTTCAGAGTTTCAGGTTTCAAACCAGTTTAACAGGGCGGTTCAGGCCCGGAGACAACCCGGTTCGGCTTTCAAGCCCTTCGTGTATGGTGCCGCTCTCGAGGCCGGTAAGATAACCACGGCAACAAACCTGCCGGACGTGCCCATTGTTGACATCGACGCCCAGGGGGATACCTGGGAGCCGGGCAACTATGAAGGTGATTACCGGGGAATGGTACCTGTCTATTTTGCTCTGCCGGCTTCCATCAATATCATATCGGTGAGAATCTATGATCTTGTAGGCCCGGATGTAATTATCGATTACGCGTCACGTATGCTGAATGTTCCGGTTACCAGGTTCAATCCGAATCCTACTCTTGCTCTGGGAACAACCGAGGTAACACCCATTGAGATGGCAACCGCATATTCCATATATGCCAACAGTGGACGTGATGTTTTACCCTTTGCTATTCGGTATATCGTGGATCGGGACGGAAATGAGATACTGAACCAGGAAGAAGCCGTGGGTAGGATCATTGCTCAGAAAGAACTTAAGAACGAGATCCAGGTTATACCCGAATCTGTTGCCTGGATAATGACCGATCTCATGAGGGGTGTCATTGACCGGGGTACAGCTAATGACGCGATTCGTAACAAGGGGGGGTTCCGTAAACAGGCTGCGGGTAAGACAGGAACCACATCCAACTGGACAGACGCCTGGTTCTGCGGCTTCACGCCTGATCTGACATCTGTTGTCTGGGTCGGTTATGACCGGCCGTTCATGTCTATGGGCAAACATCAGGCGGGAGCCTCTGTCGCAGCGCCAATCTGGGCGAACTACATGAAAAAAGTTTACAACGGAATGCCGGATCCATCCTTTTCCCCTCCTCCTTCAGGGGTCTACTCCTACGGTAGGGGTTACGGGATCAGGGGGGCCCGTACCCAGTACTATCAGACCACGGATGAAGAGGGGAACAAGCTTGAGATGAAAACAGTACTTGACCGGTATCTTGAAAATGAAGGACTCAAGACAGAGGAATAATCAAAGGGAGATAAGCAGTTAGATGGCAACAAAGACAAAAACCTACAATGAGGGAGATCGAATTGTTTATCCCATGCACGGGGTAGGTATTATTGATGCGATTGAAAAGAAGGTCGTGCTCGGAAAACGGGCCGAATATTACATGATAACAATAGTAAACAGCGGGATGAAAGTGATGATCCCGGTGAAAAATGCCGATTCCATAGGGATTCGAAAAATCATATCCAAGCGGGAAGTCAAAAAGGTTCTGGATGTTCTTTCTAAAGATGAAAACAGCTCAGTAGATGACTGGAAAGAACGGTACCAGAATAATATCGACAAGGTAAAAAGCGGCTCCATCCATGAAGTGGCTGAAGTGGCCCGGGATCTCTATCGCAGGGGAACGGAGAAAGAACTCTCCATTATGGAGAGAAAACTTTATGAGAACGCATACCAGCTTGTGACACATGAGATAGCCCTTTCAAGAGATGTTGATCTTGAGGAGGCAGGTGATATTGTTTCTGAAGCCCTGTCAATGCAGAATAAAAACATGGAAAGGGAAGAATAACAATTACCTTTTTGTTGCCGTAACAACATAGGCGGTACAATTCCACAATCTTTTTGGAGTAATAATATGATACTTATACTCAGAATCATTTTTATAGCAATTTCAGCGTTCTTTTCTTTTGTGTATTACCTGAATCAGTCCATTCTGGCAGGTGTAATCGCGGCTGTAATCGCAGGCATCCTGGCCCTTGGTATTATTGTAATTGTGGAATACGTCTCCCACACGGTTAAACCAAGATCTCTGCTGGCCGCCATCATGGGTCTTCTTCTGGGTCTTATCACAGGCCATCTTTTGGCTGTGGCCTATGGCACACTGGATATTGAACTGATACAGCGACATGCAGGTGTGATTAAACCTGTTATATATCACACTCTCTCATTCGCCGTGATGATCTTTTTCGTAATCAATAACGAGGAGATATCCTTCCTGGATCGGTTTATCGGCGGCACCCTGGACGAAAGTGATACCGGCATATCCTACAAGATACTTGATACCAGTGTCATCATCGATGGAAGGATCGCGGATATCTGCGATACAGGATTTCTGGAAGGTATCCTGGTTATCCCAAATTTTGTCCTTAATGAACTCCAGGCCATAGCGGACTCTGCTGATTCCATTAAGAGGAACAGGGGCAGGAGGGGGCTGGATATCCTTAACAAGATGCAGAAAGATCAGTCTATCATGGTTAAAATCTCGGATATGGATTTTGTTGATATACCGGAAGTCGACGCCAAGCTGGTTAAGCTGGCCAAGGTCATGAATGCCAAGGTTATGACCAATGATTTTAATCTGAACAAAGTGGCCGAGTTTCATGGGGTACCTGTCCTTAATATTAATCAGCTCTCCAATTCTCTGAAACCGGTTGTCCTTCCCGGAGAGGAGATGCAGGTTGCCCTTATCAAGACTGGAAAGGACCCGGACCAGGCCATCGGTTATCTGGATGACGGGACAATGGTGGTCGTTGAGAATGGCAGACGTCGACTCAACGATGAAGTGGAAGTAGTGGTCACTTCCGTACTTCAGACCACGGCCGGTCGGATGGTTTTCACTCGCCTCAAGGGGTAACCTTTGCAGGTTTTAGCCCTCTACGCGAGTCCCAGGGAGGAAAGCTTCTCCTCAAAACTGCATGACTGCTTCCTTGAGCCGTTTTCCCGCAGGGGGGTCCGGATAATAAGGCTCTGGATGCATGACCTGAACATCGAACCCTGCATTGCATGTGGTCACTGTGAAAATAATGATGAATGCGTCTTCCATGACGATATGGATCGAATCTATCAGCTTCTCCAGAATTCGGAGATTCTCTCCATATCATCCCCGGTCTACTTTTCTTCACCTCCCGGTCCCCTTAAGACACTGATTGATCGATGTCAGACTATCTGGGAAGACCCCATGGGGAGCCGATTCCGTCGAAAAGGTAGATTTCAGAGGGCGTTATTTATGGCTACGGCCGGCAGTCCACCTTACAGAACTATGTTTATCCCTTCCAAAATAATCATGAAACACTTTTTTCGTATAATCGGGGCAACCTGGAATGAAAATGACTTTATACTGGTGCCTGATACCGATAAAATTTCCAAAATCGACGAATTTACCTGTGCCAGGGCTTCGAAACTGGCCCTTAAATACCTGGATGAGACTGAAGGTGAGTCATGAAAATTGTTACGGAGATAGTTATCGGTACTAAACCGGAAAAGGTGGCTGAACTGTTCACTCAGGCGAGGAATAATGACATATTTGTTTCTGACTTGCATTTGAAGGAAGAGGAGGATAGTGGAGACTATAACTATTGCCTGACGGTCACATGTGAAAAGAAGCAGTCGTTGGACCAGTTTCTCGGAGCTCTTGAAGTGAATGATATCTGCACAATTCACTCGCTTAGAAATGCCTCTGAGGAACTTATTACCGGGGGGCTTCTCAAGGTTTTGCCAAAAACGCCCTTGGAGAATCGCCACGACCTGGAGACATTTCTTTTGGGTGGGCATGAGTTGCAGAGGAGCAGGCTCATTGAAGGGAACGGCTACAGTTTCAGCGGAATATCCAGTTCCGTGGGCATGGTAGACATGGAACCACTCCCTTTTACTCCTGATATCCTTTCCATTCAGCTGAGGCACGCAACCTGTGAAAGGGATTCTGTGGTGCTTTCTCGGTTCGCAGGTCTTAATCCCTGGCCCCTGATTATGTTCTATGAGCAGAGGGAAGATCTGATGCGCCAGATTGCTCGTCTGGAACACGGTTTTTCCGCCCTGCGGCTTCAACGGCTGAGTGGTATTTCCCTGGATGATTATGAGGAGATAATCTCCGGTATTTCAATCCCCGTTATCTCAAGGGAATTTGATGAGCTTCCTTTACTGGATCTGGCCCGGGTACTCTGGCTTACGGAGAACCATTCACTGGACCGGGAGGAATTGACAGTCGGCCTTTTTGGTCTGGAACCGGGTATCGTCCGTCTTACCTCACTTTTCAGAAAAACCGGCATCAAACGGGTCCTGGGTTATGATGAAGACGAACACGCCATGCTCGGTTTTGAGCATGCCGGGGGTATGGCCACAACCATTGCGAATATTTTCAGTAACGCCGATATTCTCATATTTAATATCCTCTCCGAGGAGTGGGATATACATGAAAATCTGCGCCCAGGACAGGTTGTTATAATTCATGATGAAAAGAAGAATATGTCGAAGGTCGACTTTCGGAACCCGGGAATCCTGGGGAAGGTAGTGGCGCGGGAGGAATCTCATTTTACTCTTTTCCCCGCTCTTCTGCTGGGAATGGTCCGTGGAGGATATGTTCTCATGGATGACAGGATGATTATTCACTGTGCAAAACGGTATATGGAGAGAATTACCGGTTACTGCCAGTCTCCCGACATCTTTTCGGATATACATACTCGCATGGCCGATGTTATTATGAAAGGGATCTGATCAGATTATTTTCCATTTCGGACCAGAACCCAGGAAAGGTTTCTGTAGTCGAAATAACTGTAGGAGAGGGATGTCCTGGAACGAACAAGGTGGTCTTTTATTCGTTCTTCAGGGGAAGGATTGAAATTTATAAGGTTCGCGTGGTCATAAGGTCTCGATATATGTTCCTGGTTCCGGGAGAGCCTCAGGGTCCCGGTATGATCGATGGCCACAGTCTGTTCGCCTAACAGCTGCCAAAGCCGGTTCACATTCACCTGCAGAATAAGGATACCCGGCATGCTATTTCCCCCCGACACCTTCCTGGAGATAAAAAGATAGTATCCGTTATCGTTGCTTGAGATACGGGAAGAGTCCTCAATATGTATTCCGTTCCGGTTTTCATAACAACGTTTAAGGGGAGTGCTTTGAAGGTAGCTACCCCTTACGTTCATTCCAAAAATCCTGTCATTAGTCCGGGTATAGATAACCCTGCCGCTACGGTTTAATAAGATGTAATCACTGTAGATGCCGCCTGTTACGGCGCTGATCATCCGCGTCGTGTTTTCCCTCTCCAGAACATAATACTTTCGTCCACCGTGATTCATCTCACTCAGGTGTGTCAGGTTCTTGATCAGGTCGTGCTCCACTACGACCTCGGCGGCCCGGTTAATGTCCTTTTCACATTGCGCGAAGAATACCTTCAGAGGTTCACCGGCAGGCGCTGTTGGAGAAAGAGATGAGCAGCCTGTTGTAGAAAGGATAAGGAAGATGGAAAACGCCATCATCAGGATCAGGGTTTTTCTGTTCATCACAGGTTCTCCAGGTGTGGGAACGTATATCTATAATGTCGAACCTTTACCTCTGAATCTTTAGTCAGCCGGTTCCAGGGGGGTGTATTTCTCCATGAAGGTTTTACGACCCGAAGGGAAGGCGATGGTCAGCTTAACATCGTCTCCGCTGCCCTGGATCGTCAGGATACGTCCCGGCCCGTATTTAGGGTGGGTAATCCTCTGGTTCAGTGAAAAACGGGAAGAGTCACTCTCTCCCGTTTTCGGGTGAATCGAAATCTGTCTTTCTCTTTCATGAGCAGGGGAAGAGGAGGTATTGAAGGAAGAGAACCGGTTTTTCTCCTTTGAAGGAGACATGCCGCGGGATGAAGGTTTCTGGTTGAAAGAGTAAGAGGAAACCGGCGCACCATCAGAACCGAATTCTTCATATTGTATATTGTCGGAGTCTATCTCGTCAAGAAATCGTGAAGGTTCCTTTCGGTAGACTTCATTGAAGGACCTTCGTAGTTCCGCGGAGGTCATGTAAAGACGTTCTTTTGCCCGGGTCATCCCGACGTAACAGAGTCTTCGTTCCTCCTCGACTCCTTCTTCCGCGTCCATGGAGAGACGGTGCGGAAAAGTGTCCTCCTCCATTCCGGTGAGAAAAACAACGGGAAACTCCAGACCCTTGGCGTTGTGTACCGTCATAAGGGTAATGGGATCATCCTGTCTCTCTTCCATGTCAGCCGTATCTTCCGAAGTGAGGAGGGAAATTTCCTGGAGAAACTGTTCAACCGTGGAGTCCGGATGATTTCGTTCGTATTCATAGACACTGTTTACCAGCTCCTCGATGTTCTCCCTGCGGGACAGGCTCTCTATGCCTGGATCGGAATCGAGCATTTCCCTGTATCCGGAGAGCTCGTAGAGTTCCATGACAAAGGAAGAGAGGGGTCTTGTTTCGGGGACCTCCCGGGCCATCTCTATAAACTGAAGTATGAGTTTTCGAAAAGTCTTAACTCCGGCTGGAACACGTCCCGGGACAATCTCTTTTTCAATGGCCTTCCAGGGCGGTATTCTCTCCTGTCGGGCGGCCTCATCTATACGACCGATGGTTGCTTGCCCGATCCCCCGGGTAGGGGTGTTTATGATCCGTGCCAGAGCCACGCTGTCATCCGGATTAATGACGAATTTCATGTAGGCGAGAAGGTCCTTGATCTCCTTTCGGTCATAGAATTTCAGACCCCCTATGATACGGTAAGGGAGGGAGGCCCGGCGGATAACGTCCTCAAAGACCCGGGATTGGGCGTTTGTTCTATAAAAAATGGCAAAATCGCTGTTGGAGAATCTCTCCCTGTGTTTGAGGGATATGATCCGGTTTACCACGTATTCCGCTTCTCCATACTCGTTGTTGGCCCTGACAACGGTCACAGGTTCTCCGTCATCCACAACGGATTGCAGATCCTTTTCTTTACGGTTAAAGTTGTTTTTGATTACGCTGGCAGCGGCCTGCAGGATGGGATGGGCCGACCGATAATTCCGGTTTAATGTAACAGTTCGGGTCCGGGAAAAATCCTGTTCAAAGTTCAGTATATTCCTGATGTCCGCTCCTCTCCACGAATAGATGGACTGGTCATCATCACCCACCACGCAGAGGTTCTGGCTGACCGAGGAGAGGTATCGAACCATGAGGTACTGGGCATAGTTCGTGTCCTGGTATTCATCGACCATGAAGTATCGCCATCGCCTCTGGAGGCTTTCCAGGACCTCAGGCGCCTCACGGAAAAGCCGTACGGTTTCAATAATAAGATCATTGAAGTCCAGGGCCCTGTTTTCCCGCAGTACCTGGTGATAGCGATCAAAGAGTTCATGAAAACTAATGTAAGGTACCTCAGGCATAAGACTGCTGATGTCCGAATCCTCAACGAATTCGGCCCTGTCCTTGATGGAGGAGATGCGTGATATCAGGGTGGAGGGACGAAGCCGTTTAGGGTCCATTTTTAATTCATCCCTGATGATCTTCTTCACCACTGATTCCTGGTCCTGCCGGTCATAGATGGTGAAGGAACGGGGAATATCTATTCTGTCACCATGATTCCTGAGAATATAAACAGAGGCGGAATGGAAAGTCCTGATAAAGACATCCTTTCCAACGGGTCCGGCAAGCTGCACAATACGGTTTCTCATCTCCTCCGCCGCCTTGTTGGTAAAGGTAACGGCAAAGATGCTTAAGGGAGCCACGCCTGTCTGGTGAATGAGGTAGGCTATCCGGTGAGTTATGACACGTGTTTTTCCGGAGCCAGCCCCGGCAAATATCAGAAGGGGGCCCTCCGTGGTCGTTACAGCTTCCTGTTGCTCTTTGTTCAAATCTTCAGTAATATGCATAATTATGTCCCTTCAGTCAGGGAACAACAGGAGTTTTTAGCTGGCAAGAGAAAAGTCATGTTTTTCTTTACAAACAATTATGTGCAACCTGATGACTATATATGAATGACAGAGTTCAACAAAAAGGGCTTGCAATAAAAGAGACCCCCATGATAACTGACGTGTATCGTAGCTGGATCAGAGAGAGAGTGCACGCCACTCTCTTTTTTTAGTCCATGAGGAGCTTATGCCCGCAACGGAGATTGATCGCCTTATTGACCAGGCGGCAGAGAACTGCGGATATATGATATATGAGAAGGGAGTTCTGTTGAAAGGTAATAACTCCCAGGTGAGGGTGAAGATTGACAGCCTCAAGGGTATAACCCACAAAGATTGTGAGGTTTTCAGCAGGGAGCTTACGGCCCTTCTTGATGAATCGGAGCTGCTTCCCAATTATTCCCTGGAGGTCTCTTCGCCCGGTGTTCGGCGTAAGCTTCGTAACCGTGAAGAATTTGAACGGTTCAAAGGCTCACAGGTAAAGGTTGTTTGGAAAGACAATGGAGGATCGGGTGTCATTGTCGGTAAACTGGAAGGTGTAAGTGAAAAAACAATTGATGTGAGGGACGAAAAGCGAGTCCATCATATAACCATCGACTCGATAACGAGTGCGAATATTGAAATCATATAGGGGTACACGCAAGAAGGTGTGTCATGAGTAATAACTTCTTTGAAGCGCTTCATCAGATCGCGACAGACAAGGGAATCCCCCGGGATACCATTGAAGAAATCGTCGAGTCCGCCATGCTTTCAGCTTATAAGAAACAGTACGGGGGCACGGAAGACGTGACCGTGGAATTTGACAGGGATACGAACACCCTTATCATGAGGTCCAGGAAAATGGTAGTTAAGAATACCCGGAATCCGGCCCTGGAGATATCCATTGAGGACGCGCGAAGAATAAAAAAAGACGCTGATCCGGGTGATGAAATCTACGTCGAGGAGAACCCTCTGAAGACCTTTGGCCGAATCGCAGCCCAGACAGCCAAGCAGGTCATTATCCAGAAGATCAAGGAAGCTGAAAAGAACATCATATACGATGAATTCAAGGAGAGGGAAGGGGAGCTAATAAACGGGTTTTTACAGAGAAAATCCCGTGACGCTCTCTATGTGGATCTTGGACGCACGGAAGGGTTTCTTCCCGCCAGGGAGCAGTCCCCTCTTGAACATTACAAGATCGGAGACCGGATCAAGTCCCTTATCCTGAAGGTTCAGAAGAACAACAAGGGACCTTCAATTATTCTTTCCCGGACTCATCCCCGCTTCGTGGAGAAACTCTTTGAAATGGAAATCCCGGAAATTTATGATGGGATCGTGGAAATCAGGAATATCGTACGGGAGCCGGGGATGCGGACAAAGGTGGCCGTCTACAGCGAAAGGGATGATGTAGATTCCGTGGGTGCCTGTGTGGGTATGAGAGGAATACGAATTCAGTCCATCGTGCGTGAACTGGAAGGGGAAAAGATCGATGTTATCGAGTACTCTCCCGATATCCGCATCATGGCTACCAACGCTCTTACTCCATCTCGGGTTAAGGAAATCGTTGAAAAAAACGAGGGTGGAGTCATTGCCGTGGTGGAGAACGAGCAATATAAGCTCGCGGTGGGTCGCGCCGGGCATAACGCACGTCTCGCTTCACGCCTCTGCGGATTTGACATAGACGTGAAGACAGAAGAGCAGTACCGGGAGTTCCTGAGTTCCAGTGATTCCAGGGCTATAGTTGAACAGCTCTTCTCTTCATCATCGGACGAGGAAGAAACGCTCCTTGAAGAGCTTCCCGGTCTGGACCAGAGGGTCATTACCCTTCTCGAGAACGGCGGCATTTTCTCCGTTGAGGACCTGGTTGAAAAATCCTTTGAAGAGCTTACAGAGGTTGATGGTATCGGAGAAAAAACCGCTCAAAAGATACTTGATATTATCGCTGACAGTGTTGACTTTGAGGAAGAAGAGGAAGAGGATGAGGATATCGAGAACATGGAAGAAGATGCAGATGAGATCACATCCGACACTGAAAGTGAAGATAATGAAGAAGAAAGATAGAGACCCGGTCTTCTATTTTAAGTATACTACGGACATAACGGATATCGCATGAAGGCTATTGATATCGCAACAAAGAACCACATTACCATGAATGACATGATGGAGGTTTGTAAAGAGCTTGATATTCCCTGCGAGGGTGAAGAGCAGGAGATGAATGACAAGAACGTCTTTCTCATTGAGAAAAAGATCGAGATGATTAAGAAGAAAAAAGCCCGTGCCGCGGAAAATGACCGCAAAGGTAAAAAGATCAAGCTCAAGCGCAAGGTTCATGTCTCAAAGGGTGTAAAAAATAAGCAGGAGCCGGAAACCGACTCTTCCAGAAAAGAAGAAAAGGAAGATAAGAAAACCGGGACCGAGAAGAAGTCTCCTCAAAAACGTGAGGAGACGAAACCGGTGCGTCCATCCCAGGGCACACAATCTTCAGGTGGGAGACAGGCAGCGACCGGCAAAAAACCTTCAGGCGGCAGACAGGCCACGGACAAAGGAAAACCGGCATCAGATCGGACAAAGGTAACTTCAAAGCCGGAAAAACCGGTGGCCGAGGACGTGGGTTCCGGAAAGGACCTTGGCAAGAAGAGAAAAACCCAGAAGGATAAAGAGAAAGAAAAGGATAACCGCCGATTCAAAAAGGATCCGTCAGAGAAGCAACTGACAAAGCGTCGCAAACCGACGGAGCGGAAACGTGATATTATTACGCCGGATGAAATAAATATCACGGAAAACATATCTGTTGGAGATCTTGCCAAGAAACTTAATGTAAAGGCTAATGAGGTTATCGCCCGTCTCATGAGGATGGGCGTCATGGCCACTATAAACCAGATAATTGACGCTGACACGGCCGAGATCCTCGCATCGGAATTTGGTACCGATGTTAAAGTGGTTTCCCTCTATGATGAGACGCTCATCAAAAGTGAAGAAGAGGACATTGCCGAGGATCACGAGTCTCGTCCACCTGTTGTTACGGTTATGGGGCATGTTGACCATGGAAAGACGAAGCTTCTGGACGCCATCCGGGAAACCAACATCACGGACAGCGAACATGGCGGAATAACCCAGCATATAGGCGCCTATAAGGTCAAGGTGGACGAGAAAGAGATCGCATTCCTGGATACTCCTGGTCACGCCGCCTTTACGACCATGCGTGCCCGGGGCGCGAAGGTTACGGATATTGTTATTCTCGTTGTGGCTGCCAATGACGGGGTGATGCCCCAGACCAAGGAAGCAATTAATCACGCCAGGGACGCTGGTGTTCCCATAATTGTTGCGGTCAACAAGATTGATCTGCAGGACGCCAATCTCCAGAAGGTTCGGCAGGAGCTTTCCAATTATGATCTTATCCCGGAGGAATGGGGAGGCTCCACCCTTTTTGCTGAAATTAGCGCCAAACAACGCATTAATATAGAAGGTCTCCTGGAACTTGTTCTGATCCAGTCAGAGATGCTGGAGCTGAAGGCCAATCCCCGGTTGAGGGGAAGGGGGACGGTTATCGAGGCCCGTCTCGATCCTGGACGGGGGGCTGTCAGTACCGTGCTCGTGCAGCAGGGTACTCTGAAAAATGGAGATCCTTTCGTGGTAGGTATCTATTCCGGAAAGGTCCGTGCCATGTTCGATGATCAGGGGAACCCACTGGAAGTGGCTGGACCATCCACGCCGGTCGAAATTCTCGGTATTTCCGGTGTGCCGGCGGCTGGAGACCCCTTCGAGGTGGTTGCTTCGGACAGGATGGCAAAGCAGGTATCTCAGAAACGGCTCGAATATAAACGGATTGAATCGGCCAAAAAGGTACGGAAGGTTACTCTGGAGTCCCTCAACGATATGATTCGTGAGGGAGAAGTCCAGGAGATACGCATTATCGTAAAGGCTGACGTGGACGGTTCCGCCCAGGCCCTGACCGAGGCTCTGGAAAAGCTGTCAACCGAAGACGTTCGGGTTAAGGTCATCCATGCCGGAACCGGCGGTGTTAACGAGTCGGATGTTATGCTGGCATCGGCATCCAACGCTATTATAATAGGTTACCATGTCCGGCCGACCGGCAGGGTATCTGACCTGGCGGAACGGGAGAAAGTTGCCATCAAGTTTTACAATGTTATCTTTGAGGCCACGGATTCTGTTAAGGCGGCCATGGAAGGGATGCTCTCTCCCGAGATTAAAGAAGAGATTACCGGAACCGGTGAGATTCGGCAAATATTCAAGATATCCAAGCTTGGCACCATAGCGGGAGCCATACTTCTGACAGGGAAGATACAGAGGGATAACAAAATGAGGTTAATCCGTGACGGAGTTGTCGTCAAGGACGGTAAGCTGGCCTCTCTGAAACGATACAAGGACGATGTCAGTCAGGTGGAAACGGGACAGGAATTCGGTTTCAGCATGGAAAACTTTAACGATGTCAAGGAAGGGGATACCTTTGAGGCTTACCGCCTCTTTGAGGTCGCCAAGACACTCTGATTTTCCGGAAAGGCCATGTCGTACAAGAAGGACAAACTGCAGGCGCAGATGAAGCGCCTTATTTCTGAACTGATTATGAAGGATTTAAAAGATCCCCGTATAGGTTTTGTTACCATTACCGGGGTTGAGGTGAATTCTGATTATACCCGGGCCAGAGTTGGTGTGTCGATCATGGGTACGCCGCATGAAATCAGAAAAAGTTTCGAGGGTCTTACGTCTTCCGCGGGTTTTATCCAGCATCGTTTAAATAAAAGCCTTTCCATGAGATTTGTTCCCCGCATAGATTTTTTTCCTGATTCGTCCGTGGAAGATGGTGTTCGAATGGTAGACACCATAGATTCTCTGGACGTGAAAGATGTATCGGTATCGGAAGAAGACCCTGACCAGGAAAGGCCGTGAGTTCGGTAGATCCCGCGAACGCCCTCTTGCTCCTTGATAAGCCGACCGGTTGTACTTCCCGGGAACTTGTCAATGATGTGCAGAGAAAACTGAATGTACGAAGGGCGGGTCATGGAGGTACGCTGGACCGTTTTGCCAGCGGCTTGATGCTCATCTTTACCGGACGGTTTACGCGTCTAAGCCGGTATTATCTGGAAAGTGACAAGGAATATATAGCCCGCCTTCGTCTTGGCCAGGAGACAGATACCTGTGATCCGGAGGGTGAGGTTGTTTTCCAGCGGGACGGAGTTCTTCCGGGAAGGGAAGATATTATTAAGGCGTTAAACGATTTCAGAGGAACCATAGAGCAGGTGCCTCCACTTTATTCAGCGCTCAAGGTTAAGGGGAGACGCGCCTCAGACCGGGTCAGGGGAGGAGAAGACCTTCATCTTGAACCGAGGGAGGTCACTATTCATGATCTCGATCTGATGGAATATGACTCCTCTTCAGGGGAATGTGTACTTGGCGTGAAATGCAGCAAGGGGACCTATATACGGTCGCTGGCCCGGGATATGGGAAGAAGGCTTGAATGTGGTGCTTTCCTTACAGGCCTGAGAAGAGTCGCTTCAGGATATTTTCACGTGGATTCCGCATGTTCTCCGGATGACCTTCCGATCAAGATGGGAAGAGGGGAATGCCTGATATCCCCGGGCCGGGCTCTTGATCACCTGGGAGCGGTTGTGGTTAATGAAAATGGTGAGAAAAGAGTCCGTAACGGTTCTTTTTTTTCCCGGGAGGAGGTCCTTGAGTTTCTTCCCAGGGAAGAGAAACCGTTCCGGGTACTTGATGAAAAGAAAAATCTTATTGCAATAGCAGAGGTAGATGGCGAAAAATGGCATATTCGGTACCATGGGGTGTTTAATAGTTGATTTTTCAAGAGCTCCAATTTGTTTGTGTACTATTCGCCACAGGTGTTCAGACAACTGATACCGGCAGTTCAGATATCTATGTAAAGATACATCGATTCAAATAATTATTCAATTCCCGCAGAGGAGGAAGTAGAGTACGGCATGAAGGCGAAAAATGAAATAATCAATGAATACAGGAAACATGAATCCGATACAGGATCGCCTGAGGTTCAGATAGCTCTTCTTACAGAGAGAATAAATCATCTGACAGAGCATTCCAAAGTCCATAAAAAAGATAACCATTCCCGCCGTGGATTGCTTAAGCTGGTTGGCCAGAGGAGACGTATGCTCAACTATCTGAAAAAGACGAACCTTCAGGGATATCGGGAACTTATACAGAAGCTGGGTCTCCGTCGCTAGGAAGGACCGCTTTACCTGTTTTTAACCAATTTTTAAGGAGACCGATATGTGGTGTTTCCTCTGTGTCGGTCAATGAGGTGTACATATGACGTATGAGCAGAAAGTAACAATACATGACAGAGATTTGATCTTTTCCACGGGGTATTACGCAAAACAGGCAGATGGATCGGTTGTCGTGACCTACGGAGAGACCGTAGTGTTCGCTTCAGTTGTAGCATCGAGGACACTCAGGGAGGGACAGGATTTTTTCCCCCTTACCATTGAGTACAGGGAGAAGTCTTACGCAACGGGAAAGTTTCCCGGAGGTTTTATCAAGAGAGAAGCCCGTCCCGCTGATGCCGAAGTGTTGATAAGCCGTCTGACAGACCGTCCACTTCGGCCCCTTTTCCCTTCAGATTTCCTCAATGAAGTTCAGATCATCATCAACCCCTGGTCCCAGGATAAGGAGAACCCCCAGGACGTCCTGGCCATTAATTCCGCTTCTGCGGCCATTATGGTCTCCGGGCTGCCATTTCGGGGACCTGTAGGCGCGGTGCGAATCGGTCGAACGGGAGGAGAATGGATTGTTAATCCCACCTTTGAGCAGATGGAGTCGAGTGATATCGACCTTATGGTGGCCGGCACGAAGAAGGCCATAACCATGATCGAAGGATCTTCCCACAATATTTCGGAAGATGATATGCTTAAAGCCCTTGAGATCGCCCATGAAAACATAGAAAAAATATGTGAAAGCCAGGAAAGACTCGCGAAGGACATTAATAAGCCTGAGATGGAATATGTTCCCTTCCATACGGATGACAATCTCAAAAAGGAACTTCGCGAAAAATACTTCGGTGATCTTGAAGGCCTGAAGAATATTACCAAAAAAGAAGAGAGAGAAAACGCCTTTAACGAAATCACGAAGCGGGCGAAGGAAGAACTGGCTGAGGCCTTTCCTGAGACTATCGGACAGGCGGGAACCCTGCTTGACGAGCTGGATGGCGAAATCCTTCGAAGGAGAATTCTGGATGAAGGCAAACGAGCTGACGGTCGTGGTCTGAAAGATATCCGTCCCATCGATATCAATACCGGTATCCTGCCCCGTGCTCACGGATCAGCCGTGTTTACCCGGGGGGAGACTCAGAGTCTGGGAATCACTACCCTGGGGACCTCGGATGACGCCCAGCGTCTCGACAAACTGGAAGGAGAAAGCAGAAAGCATTTTATGCTTCATTATAACTTTCCGCCTTTCTCCGTGGGTGAGACCGGGAGAGTGGGCGGCGTCGGGCGCCGTGAGATAGGCCACGGTATTCTCGCCGAACGGGCACTGGAGTACGTGATTCCTTCTCAGGATGATTTCCCCTATACTATCCGTCAGGTATCGGAAATTTTAGAGTCGAACGGTTCCTCCTCTATGGCCAGTGTCTGTTCCGGATCCCTTGCCCTTTTCGACGCTGGTACTCCCATTAAGTCGGCCGTGGCCGGGATTGCTATGGGTCTCATTAAGGAAGGGGAAAAATACGTTGTATTAAGTGATATTCTGGGAATAGAAGATCATCTGGGAGATATGGACTTTAAGGTTGCTGGTACGGCCGATGGAATTACGGCTTTTCAAATGGACATAAAGATCGAAGGAATAACCCCGGAGATCATGAAGGCTGCAATGGATCAGGCCAGGGAAGGGCGCCTGAAAATTCTTGAGATCATGAACAGCCATCTCTCCGAGCCGGTGAAAGAGCTTTCAATTTACGCGCCCAGGATACATATTATGACAGTACCTCCTGAGAAGATCGGGGGTATCATCGGGGCCGGTGGCAAGACCATCAAACGCATTGTTGAAGAGACGGGAGCGGATGTTTCCATTGAAGATGACGGAACCGTTACCTTATCTTCGACGGAGAAAGACTCTATCGATAAGGCCGTAAAATTCATCGAAACCCTGATCACAGACGTGGAGGTGGACCAGATCTACGAGGGCACGGTTAAACGAATCGTCGATTTTGGAGCCTTCGTGGAGATCGTTCCCGGCAAGGAAGGCCTGGTTCACATCTCGAAACTGGACAATCAACGTACCCGCACGGTTACGGACGTCGTTAACGTGGGAGACAAGATAAAAGTCAAGGTCATTAAAATCGACGACCAGGGACGGGTTGACCTGAGCAGAAAGGATGCTCTCTGATCTTTCCGTCACGAATGTACGCAAGGTAAGGCTGGAGAGCGGAGTAACGGCGCTTTTGGAGCCGATGGATAATCTGGTTTCCGTATCCGTCGGCATCTGGGTTCGTTCCGGTTCCCGCCATGAGCGTCCCGGACAGTACGGGTACGCTCATTTTTTGGAGCATATGCTCTTCAAGGGCACGGAACGCTTCTCCGGAAATGGGCTGGCCCGTGTCATAGACCGGGTCGGTGGACAGCACAACGCAGCTACTAACCGTGAATACACCTGTTATTACATAAACATCGTCTCCGAATACCTCGAACTTGCCGTCGATATTCTCTCAGAGATGTATTATCATCCCCTCCTCAGGGAAGAGGATATCGAAAGGGAAAAGAACGTCATCATGGAAGAGATCCGGATGTATGAGGACGCGCCGGACGAGTATGTGCATGATACCTTTATAGAGAAACTTCTCGGTGGTCATCCCCTCAGTCATTCAATCCTGGGTACCATGGATAGCATTGCTTCCGTTACCCGTGATGATCTCTTTCGTTTCTACGAGGAGCAGTATCTCAACGAAAACGTCCTGATTACCATTGCCGGTAGCTTTGATCCTGACCGTGTTCTTGAAATGCTGAACAGATATTTCAACAGGAGCAGAAATGGAGAGGCCCTGAGGTATGAAAAAGGTAATGATTCACCTGTTCAGCGTGTGCAGCTCCATTCCAGCCGGGACCTGGAGCAGGTTCACTTCTGTCTCGGAGGTGAGGGTATTGAGAGAAATAACCCACTCAGGTGGGCCCTTTATACCCTGAGTACGGTCCTCGGTGGGAACATGTCTTCAAGGCTTTTTCAGAACATACGGGAGAAGGAGGGAATCAGCTACGCCATATACTCATTCCATTCTTCCTACAGTGACAGGGGTCTTTTTGGAATATACTGCGCCACAACTCCAGAACGTTTTGAACGTGCCATCGAGCTGATTCTTAACGAGTGCCGGAGCATTCTTAATGAGGGTATAGACTTTCAGGAACTGGAAGACACCCGCACTTTTTTGAAGGGGAACCTTGCCCTGAGTTACGAGAGTAACGAGGTCAGGATGGGTCAGTTGGCCAGGAACGAGATAGTTTACGGCCGACAGTACAGTTATCATGAAATTTCTCGTCTTATTGATAAAATTTCACTTGATGATTTACGGTGTATATCAGAAAGATTATTCAAAGATACAACTCTTTCCCTGATATCAACTGGGAATCTTGGATCTTTTAATTGGGACCGTCTCGATCTTTCGGTTTAACAATCGCATTTTACAGTCAAGGATGGTAGTATGGCAGCCAAAGGCGACTTAATGAACAGCACTATCGGGGAAGGCTCCGCGTTTGAAGGCAAGTTCTACATCAGCGGATCCCTGCGAATAGACGGAAAGTTTGAAGGGGACATCAAGACAGACGAAGAACTGGTGGTCGGTGAGTCCGGAAAGGTCAAGACGGATATCTTTGCCAAATCAGTAGTAGTGGCAGGTACGGTCATCGGGAACATAACCGCTTCCACGGAGATAAGGCTTTTGGAAACGGCAAAGGTTCTTGGTGACATCATGGCTCCATCTCTGCATCTTCAGCCGGGAGTTATTCTCCAGGGAAACTGCCAGGTCTCCGGCGGCCAAAAGAAAGACCCGAAGAAGGTAATCGAAGAATCCTTTGCCATGGGGGGGAAAGTTACTGATGATAACCGGAAATAAGATTTCCGCCCTTCCCGGTTTTGCAATGTAAAGTCAATGATATGAGAACTGCAGTCGATAAATAAAAGAAAGAATAAAGCGATAATTCGAATCTTGTGATGAGACATCTTCTTACAAAAACGTACCGGTTCGGGAGATTGACTATCACCCGCTATCCCCGGGAAATCGTTATCCTGTACATAAGCCGGTCTCGCGTTTCGGTAAAGACCTTTAGCATTCCTCTCCCTGATTTTAATCTGCCATCTTTATCAATACCCTCTTTAAATTTTTTGCGGCCTGATAATTTTTCAGTAAGCGTGAAGTCCGCTGTCAGGATACTCCTTGTTCTTTTCCTGATTGGAAGTATTGGAGGGGTCGGATACGGCCTTGTATCCTATTTCTCTGAAACAAAGACGATTGCGGAAGACGTGCCTGAAAGCGACGAGGAACAGAAAAATCGACTTCTTATGTCAGACAAGACCGATTATTCTCAACCCGAAGAGAATAAGCCCCTCCAGATTCGCTATCATCGGGTTAAATCGGGTGAGAATCTTACCGTAATCGCAAAAAAATACGGGATTTCCGTGGACACAATCTGCGGAAGCAACGGTCTGCGATCCTACGATTTTATTCGCACCGGAGTGGTCCTGCGCATACCCAGCAAGGACGGCATCCTTACCGAGATGGAGAAGGGAAAACGTGTCGTTGATCTGGCCAAAAAGTATAAGATTTCCATTGATCGAATCATCGAAGAGAATGACCTGAATAATCCCGACTTTATCGCCAACGGATCTCTTATTTTCATACCTGACGCCAAACCACAGAACATCATCAAGGGATTTATGTGGCCTACCGCGAGCCGGTTTATAACCAGCGGTTACGGCTGGAGGCGTAATCCCTTTAAACGGGGTCTCAAAGAGTTTCATCACGGACTTGATATCCGGGCCCGGTACGAGTGGATCCGGGTCTCCAAGTACGGAAAAGTAACCTATACAGGCTGGATGGGAGGATACGGTAATGCGATTATTGTTGCCCATCCCGGCGGGTACAAGACCCTTTACGCTCACCTGTCCCGGATTATTGTCCGGAGGGGACAGTACGTGAAACAGGGCCAAATGATTGGTCGAAGTGGCAACACGGGAAGGTCCACCGGTCCCCATCTTCACTACGAGATCATTTATCGCGGCAAACATAAGAACCCCTATTATTACCTGACCCGTCACTGACTATAAAAAATGAATTGACTCCCTTCGCGGGTGAAGGGTATCCACTTCGAAACCCCATAAGTGAGGTCCCGTAGATGCTTCCTGACGCGAATTTCCTGTGTGAGATAGGAACCGAAGAGATCCCAGCCGGATACCTTCCTCCTGCCATTGAGGCCACTAAGAAGATACTGAAAGAGGAACTGGAATCGAACCGCATCGATTATAATAAGATAGAAGTTCTGGCTACCCCTCGACGCATATCCTGCCTGGTGTCCGGTCTTTCCGATTCCCAGAGAAAAGAGACCGAGGAACTTAAAGGTCCCTCCGTCAAGGCCGCCTATGACGACCAGGGTAACCCAACCCGGGCCCTGGAGGGCTTCCTGAAGGGCAATGGTCTGGAAGAGAAGGACATTGAACGGCGTGATACCGGAAAGGGAGAGTATATTTTCGGGACCAGGGAACTGGAGGCCCGACCTTCTGCTGAGATCATTCCTGAAATAACCGCCGATATCATCGAACGTCTCGGTTTTCCCAAACAGATGAAGTGGGGCTCCCGGAATCAGGTCTTCGCCCGGCCAGTACGATATTTCACGGTTCTGCATAACGATTCTCCCCTGGAGTTTGAAATACAGGGTATCGTAGCGTCCTCAAGGACCAGGGGACATTACATCCAGAACAATCATTATACTCCTGTTGAAAAGGTGAAGGAGTACGAAAAACTCCTGGAGAAGGAGGGGATCATCCTGGATCACAACCGTAGACGGGAGATAATCCGGGAGCAGCTTTATGAAACGGCTGAAAAGGCTGGAGGCAGACTTCTGGAGGATGAGGACCTCCTGGAGACCGTAACCTTTCTGGTAGAACAGCCTCACGTGGTGACATGTACTTTCCAGGAAGAGTTCCTGAGGATTCCCGGCATCGTCCTCATTGCCGAGATGAAGGAGCATCAGAAGTACTTTGCTGTGGTAAATGATAAGGGTGAATTGACAAACCGCTTTCTGGTGGTTTCAAATAACCCGGAAACGGAACATGTTGTTTCAGGTAACGAGCGGGTCATCGCTGCACGTTTTGCTGACGCTGATTTCTTCTATACCGAGGACCGGAAAGTCAGGCTGGAGGAGAGGATCGATGGCCTTAAAAATGTTCTTTTTCATAAAAAACTCGGTTCGGTCTACGATAAGGTTGAGAGGATGCGTTCCCTGGCCGGCAAGGTTCGTGAGATCCTCTCCCTGGAGAAAAATCTCTTTGAAAAGATAGACCGCGCCATACTTCTCTCTAAAACTGACCTGGAGACCTTCCTTGTGAACGAATTCAGTTCCCTCCAGGGAAAAATCGGGCATATATACGCCCTGGAAGACAATGAAGACCCGGCGGTTGCCCGGGCCATTGAGGACCAGTACAGGCCCCGGGGGAGCGAGGACTCCGTGCCCAGAGAAATGGTATCTGTTGTCGTTTCTCTGGTAGAGAAACTGGACAATATTTTCGGTTCCTGGTCCGTGGGAAATATACCGAAGGGCTCTCAGGATCCCTACGCACTGAGGAGGCAGGCAGGGGCCATCATAGACATGATCATAGAGAATGAGCTCTCCCTCTCCCTCAGGGAACTGCTGGAAAAATGCGCTGGCTTCTACCAGGGAGGTGATTCCCTTGTTTCAGAACTGGTCGATTTTTACGGCGCCCGGGCAAAGACCATCTTCTCAGCGGCCGGTTTTAACCATGACGAAATTGATGCCTGTCTGGCCACAGGGGCGACGGATTATCTCGAACTTTTCCGGCGTGCCCGCTCCCTGAACGAGTATCGGAAAGGAGAGCACTTTTCCGAGCTTCTGCTTGGTTTCAAAAGGATGAAGAATATCCTCTCAGCATTTCGGAAGGAGAACCCTGATTATAGACTGGCCTTCTCGGAGGACCTGCTGGAGATGAAAGAGGAAAAGGAACTCCACGGCTTCTTCAGTGAGAGGCAAAATGAAATTCAGGGTCATATCGAATCGAGCCGCTACCAGGCGCTCTTCGATCTTCTCATCAAGGCAAGGGGATTTATCGACCGGTTCTTTGACGAGGTCATGGTTATGGATAAACGGACAGAATACCGGGACAATCGTCTCGCCCTTCTTGAGATGATTACCCGCTCCTTTGATCAGCTCCTCGATTTTTCCCGAATCTCCGACAGGTAAGAGATGTTCCATGATGATGAAAGGCCCTGTTTCCTGAGAAGGAACTTATTTCTTCTCAGGACCTGGCTTAACTACCACCTTTTTTTTAAGAAGAGATTCGCCAGCATCGGTTCTCCACCCATGACCTGGGGAATTTGGAATATCGTTGTTTATGGACCTAATATACATCTTGGTAAAAGGGTTCTTATTGTGGGAGCGGATGGTTTCCGCACGACCCTAACGACCCTTCGGTGGGGGGAATATGAAGGGTCGATTGAGATTGGAAATGACGTACTTATTATGAACGGAGTGCGAGTCAGCAGCGCCTCCCGTATAGTTATCGGTGACGAGACCATGCTGGCTAACTTCTGTTACCTCATGGACGCGGACTGGCATGATATCTATGACCGGTCATCCGTTCCGGGAAAGACGAGACCGATTATCCTGGGAAAGAACGTCTGGGTGGGGGACAATGCTATCATATGTAAGGGAGTAACCGTAGGAAACAACTCTATCATCGGCGCCGGTTCCGTGGTCCGGGAGAACGTACCCCCGAACGTAATCGTGGCGGGAAACCCGGCCAGGGTGGTGAGGGAACTCGATCCTGAGAGGATTCGCCTCAAATCAGATAAAAGAAAGGCTGTGGATGAAATCTTATGAGAATCTGTTTTCTCTGCTACAGGGCTAATCCCTATTCCGGAGGACAGGGAGTTTACCTGAAGGAGATTACGGAAGAAATGGCCCGCAGGGGGCACGAGGTCCACGCCGTGGTAGGCCCTCCCCTCCCGGAGAATCTCTTGGATGTTTCCCTCCATGTGGTGGGAAACCGCCAGTATTACGGAAAAAAAGGTAAAGAGGTTCTCCCTTCAAACGATCCCTTTCAGATATTAAAACCTCTTGATTTTTATGAATACCTGTCCACACGTCTGGGGAGTTTCACCGAAATAAGCGCCTTTGCCCTGCGCAGCTTCATGCTCGTCCGAAGGCTTCACAGAGAACGACCTTTTGACGTTATTATCGATAACCAGTCCCTCGGATACGGCCTCCTTCTGTATAAAGCCCTGGAAATACCCCTGCTTGCCATCATACATCATCCTCTGACCGTTGACCTGGCCTCTGTCATGGCCCGGACGCCTCTTTTCACTAAAAAAATCAAGACCGCCATGTTCTATCCCGTGATAATGCAGGGTTTTGTCGCCCGGAAAATGGACAGGATTATCACGGTTTCTGAAGCTTCAAGAAAGGCTATCGTCCGTGATTTTGGCGTGCGTCCGGAGAGAATCGAGGTAGTATACAATGGAATTAATACCCGGCATTATGTTCCCGGCCGCTCTCCCCGGAACAGAGGAGAGGTTCTCTTCGTGGGAAACATCGAGGATGGGAACAAGGGTTTCGTGCACCTCCTCCGGGCAATGAGGCTTGTGCGTAAAGGGACCCGCCTGGTGGTTGTGGACGGTGGTTCCGTCCACAGAAAAGTCACGGATCGCTTTATTCATCTTTATGCCCTGGATGATCGAATCAGCTTTGTGGGCAGAATAAACCGTGATGAGCTTGTTCAGTATTACAGCCGGGCGGAATTGCTGGTCTCTCCTTCCCGATTTGAAGGTTTTGGCTTCCCGGCAGGAGAGGCGATGGCCTGCGGGACTCCCGTTATTGTCTCCGATGGAGGCGCCCTGCCCGAGGTTGCGGGAGATGCGGCCCTTGTTGTTCCTTATGGGGATGAGATAGCTCTGGCCCGGGCTATAGACAGGATTATGGAGGACCAGGCCCTGCGAGAAAGGATGGGCAGGGCTGGAAGAGAGAGAGTTCTGGATACATTTAACTGGAGCGGAGCCGTCAGTGGTATTGAGAACGTTATTAACCGGATTTAATGTCATGGAGACTCTTGCCATGATAATTATTTATTAATAAATCTTGATATTATTTCATTATTTGATATACATTAATAAATGCTCTGCAGGTAACTGGATGAGTCAGAAGGAAAGAAAATATACTGCTTGGGAAACCCTGGTCATTCGCGGGGCTTTTCTTTATGCTAACCTGCTGGTTGTTATGCTGCTTCTGGCCACAACCTTCCAGTACCTCGGAGGGACACCTGTCCGTGACATCCTGCCAACGACCCTGAGTATGGGCTTCTGCGTCTCGCTGGCCTATACAGTATTTGTTTTTAAACGTAAACGGGGGAATACCCTTCTGCTGGAGGTCCTGGTCGTATTTCTAACATCAGCAATTATTATCTTTGCCCGTTTCAATTACGCAAATATATACGACTGGACCTATGCCGTGCAAAACGTCCACATACCGGCCATTACCCTTGTTACCCTTCTACTGGTGCAGTTCTATTATCGCAGATGGCTGTATGTAACCTTTTTCGTTATTCATTTCTCCGCCTGGGTCCTCTTCCTTGTTGTGGCCCATAATAACGGGGTGGTAATGTCCATGGATGCGCGGGTGGATGGAGAACCTTATCATGGAATAGTCTGGTTTCGACAGGTCTACCTGGTGCTTATGATGACCGTGGCAGGGTATATTGGATACAGGAATATCCCAATTATTGAAGAGTACGATTCAAGAACAGAAAGACAGAGAAAACGTCTTGAAGAGAAGTCGTGTCAGCAGGAGGAGATTGCCCGTGAGGTACAGAAACTTTCAGAAAATCTTGCGGGCCAGGTTGAACAGCAGGATGAGATTCTTGGAAGATTTAACGAAAACCTGCAGAACCAGGCGGCAACTTTTGAACAAGTCTTTTCGTCCCTTGAGGAACTTGTGGCTTCGGCCGATACCATAGCGAACCAGTCCCGTCAGAACCTGGAGGAAGTGAATAATAATCGGGACCTCATTGTTCGTTTCCAGGAAATGAAGGAGGAGACAACAACCCGGCTCCACTCTGTCATGTCGGACATGGAAAGTTTGAGCGAACAGACAGGGAGCAGCATGGAGGAGCTCGGGAAGGTGGAGGAACTCATAGGCGGTTTCCAGGAACTTAGCGGAAAGATCGATTCCGCAACGGCGTCAATTATCGACATAGCTGAGCAGATAAACCTTCTATCTTTGAATGCCTCAATCGAGGCCGCCCGGGCGGGTGAACACGGAAGAGGATTTGCCGTAGTGGCGGACGAGATCGGCAAACTTGCCTCCCAGACCGGTGACAGCATCAAGGGGATTGAACAGCTCATGCACGATTACCATGAGCAGACTTCCGCCGGAGTCCAGATTATTCACGATTCAACAGAGTCGATCGGCTCCATGATATCCGGTATCCGGGAAAAAGCCGGTTCCCTTAAAGAACTCAGGAATACCATGGACAGGGAGCAGGAATATCTGGAAAAACTGGCAGGTCATCTTTCCCGGAATCTGGAGGTGGCGGAACAGGCCGGGATTGCCAGTGGCGAGCAGAAACTGGCCCTGGACGCCATCGCCCATTCCATTGAGTCCCTGAACAGTGAACTGAACAGTCTGGTGGAAGGAATCGATGGAATGGTAACCTCATCCAGAAAAATAAGTGTAGACGCCGCTCATCTCCTTGAACGATCACAGCAGACGGTAAAAGATGAGTAAGTTATTCATAAGGGAAGATAAAAAATCCCGGGATGCTTCCCGGGATTAATTGAATAGTCAATGATTATTTCAGCGGCATACGGTGTAGTTCGCGGCTGTAGGGCAGGATGCGGTACCCCCGATATCACAGCCTTTGTTCTTACAGTACTTTCGATCTTCCGAAGTGTCTTTTCCAGAAGGGGACTCGCAGTACTGGCAGGCGCTGCCTGATTTACAGATGTAACAGAATCCTGAACCTGCCTGGCCCTGAGTGACCATGACCATGGATGCCGTGAAGAGTAAGAAACTGAGAGTTACGAGAATTTTTTTCATCGGATATCCTCCCGATATTAATTAACCTTATCAGGTACAATTACTGCCCGGATGTCAAATGTAAAAGTTACCGGAGACAGGCAAATTATATTTCCAGAATGGTAAAAAAATCATGCTGGACGGTTTTTTTGCTTGTCTGCTGATACTTTTTGCCGTAAAAATGAACACTGTTCGTACAATATATACTTTCTGGTGAGCGGATATATGCAAACAAATTATGAATCGGGAATAGAGAGTGACACGTCTGCCCGAAACCTGAGTCTGCAGGTAATTCGGAGGGTTATGGAATCTCAGGATATTCCTGAGAGTACAGCGACAGATATTCTCAATACCCTGATACAGATTGATCAACAATGTGAACACCTGGACAGAAGTCTCAGGAATTGCCAGGAGCTTTCCCGCATTGATGACAGAACAGGACTTTTAAAGTTTAATCCCCATCATCTCACACAGATTGTTAAACAGGTAACCCGCTATATCAAAAATGAGAATAGCCGGGAATTCTATGTAAGCCTGGTCCGTTTTGATATAGATGATTTCTCAAAGATTAATAATCTATACGGCCATGAGGCCGGTGACAGAATACTCATGGATGTTGCCGGAAGGATTGTGAACAATTCCCGTCCCACGGATTATATTATACGATACGGGGGAGAGGAATTTGACGCCCTGCTCCCTGCAACAGATGAAGCCGGTGTCTATGAATACCTTGTAAAAATTTTCTCCGTACTGGAAACCGAACCCTTTTTTGTACAGGGCAGGTCCATACCCGTAACCCTTAGCGCGGGCGCTACCTTTTATCGCTGTGTTCTTTGCTGCAACAGTTGCCTTGATGAAAATAGCTACGTGGAAAAATATTTGCAGCTTCAGCAGGAGGCGGATGACGCTCTCTATGAAGCGAAGCATATGGGTAAATCCAACTTTCGGGTATACAGACCCG
Organism: uncultured Leptospirales bacterium; assembly: GCA_964645775.1. GTDB lineage: Bacteria > Spirochaetota > UBA4802 > UBA4802 > UBA5550 > CAZYBU01. The sequence continues at coordinate 205,123 of CAZYBU010000001.1, forward strand.
GAAGGAGGGAGTACTACGAAACCTGCCGCAGGCATTACGCCGAAGGGTAATTATCTATTTATCGAACCACGCGTAGTTCAGGTTACGACCCCTGTCTCCTTTTCTGTGACTGAAGAAATCAACATTTTCCTTAAGGGTGCAGCGCCCTGAATTGAACAGATGATTTTTCGGGATACCCTGTTCCAATACCTGGTCGGCAATGGCTCCCGGCAGATCGAGAAGAAATGCGTCGCCAGATGGACGTATATGGTCCGGGAAATACTTTGCCACGTCTTCACGCACCTCGTATGAATCGGGTCCAATACCGGGCAGAATGGCTGCCTGCAAAACGGCGGGGTCTGATCCGAATCGGTTTTTCATCAGATCGAGAACTTTGCCTGTGATATTGAGGCGGGTGGAACGCCATCCTGAATGAACCATGGCCAAAATCGGGATTTCCGGATCAAAGATCATGACCGGGATGCAGTCTGCGGTGCGAATAACAAGTACCTCTCCCGGTCGGGAAGTTATAAGGGCGTCCCCCTCCCCGGCCGCCGACCGGTTGCCGGTATTCGGATTGGTGGGTACCGGCAGTATGGTGTCCCCGTGGACCTGTCGGAGAAAATGAATGGATTCAGGCCCGATTCCGGAGAGCCCGGAGAGGAGGGACTTTTCCCTTTCCCTGAGCGGTTCATCCTGCTTGAAATCGACGGCATTCCTTCCCGCGATGCAGCAATGAAGAGAAGAATGGGTCTCTGTCAGGAGCCATATACTGTCCCTGGATGTAAGTTCCATGTTAAAGGGGAATATCGTACCGTTTTCGTTTATGGAAGCCGGATATATTTCTGTATCCGGTCTTCTTCAGTTTATTGACCGCGAGTTCAAAATGCTGGCCTACCTGTTCCGGAGCGTGAGCGTCTGAAGAGAGGGTAATGGGAACATTGTGGCGGAAAAGAATCTCCAGAATATCATCGGAAGGGTAGATCTCTTTTACCGGTTTAATCATGCCGGCCGTGTTCATCTCCACGGAAATGCCGAGCTCTCCTGCACGGCGGGCAATCCTCTCGAGAAGCTCCGTAGGCTGCTTTTCGGGCCTGTAGCCAAACTTTTTCATCAGGTCCAGGTGTCCAATTATCTGGAAGAGCCTCGATTCCACCAGACTGAGAATGATGCTGTAGTAGCGGTAGTAGACCTCGTCAAGATCCCTGTTTTCGAATTCCTCCACGTAGTCACCGTGGTCAAAGGGCCAGCTGCCCAGGAAGTGGCACGAACCTATGAGAAAATCGAGCCTCGAGTCCGTGAAATAGCGGCGAGAGAAGGTTGTCTCCAGGGGGTAGTCGACCTCGAAACCGATTCGAACCTCGATTTTTCCATCGTATCGCTTTTTAACCGTCTGGATATCGGTTATATACTCTTCAGTCTCTTCCGGTTTCATGGTGATGCCTTCCCTTCGGGGAAGGGGGATGGGGGCGTGATCGGCGAAGCCGATTTCGGAAAAACCGAGTTCCAGGGCCTCCTCCACGTATTCGAAGGGTTCGCCTGTGGCGTGACCACAACGTGGAGTATGGATATGGTAACTGGTGAGGCCCATCAGTAGCCGTTGCGTGAATAAAGACAGGAAAGATCGATCAGTTCCCTGTATGACAGGCTTGTCTGAACATCGTGGGTAAAACAGAAAGACTGGGTTTTTTCAGGACTGTTTTTCGCCAGGATAGAGAGGATATACCATAGAGGGTCACCTTTTACGCCGGAATGATTTTCCGGTTCAGGATGATCGGCCGGAGTAAGTTTGCCGGTTCGCAGTTTGCGGGTGGAAACCGTGCCCGAGAAACGTTCCCGGTCGAAAAGATAGGTTACCAGAGTTTTCCTTTCGGGCAGGTACAGGGCCATGAGTTCCGTGCCGCCTGTTTCTACATACCTGGGGCGCAGGATGAGATTCCTGATGGCCTTCAGGTCTTCTTTCTCAGGGTAAAGGGAAAGAATTGATCGGACCCTGTCTGTTGTGGGCAGGAGACCCATCCTGCTAAAATGTCTAACCGGTGAATAGAGGGTTACGGAACCTCTATCGTGCCTGTATGTATCTTTTCGATAAAGAGGATCAAAACGGGAAGTTATGATCTCAGAAACATTATCATATACTTCTTCCTCGATGGATATGAGAGTAGTATTATCCCGGGATGGGAGTGAATCATTAATGTAATATTCTCGTATATCAAACATGATTTTCTCGACTCAAAAGTTTAAGGTAGATATGTGAAAGCGGAGGTGTCAAACAAAAAAGGGTGAGGTTCATACAGAACCGCATACTTCTTCAATGTTTTCATAAATGGGGATAACCTCGGATATTCCCGTAACGGTTAGAAGTTCTTTAATGAAAGGGTTCGCTCCGGAGAGTGCTATGTCACCTTCATTGTTCTGATGGTTTCGTCGCGCGAGTACGAAAAGCCTGAGACCTGAGCTATTCATATAGGTTGTTTTATTACAATTGAGTATTACATATTTGCCCTCTGCATCACCGATGGCATGTAAGGTCTCACGTTCGAGCTGATTAATATTGGATGAATCGATTCGTTCAGGAAGATGAATGATAAGAAATCTGTCTTTTTTTTCTGTTTTCACTAAAAGCGCTCGAGTAGAAATTATTAGATCATATTAATTCAAATATGGAGCAGAGATGTCAAACAAAATTTACAGAGATCAACCCTCCAGGGGGCAACCGCATCTAATGACGGAATATGAGATCACAGGAAAAACGGTTATCTGGTATCCCGGTTTTCATCGGAGAGGTACCTGTGAATAGCTTCAGCCGCTTCCCTCCCTTCATGGATGGCCCAGACCACCAGAGAGGCTCCCCTGTGGGAATCACCGGCCGCAAACACACCTTTTCGGTTCGTCATCCAATTTTCGTCTACCTTTATGTTTCCTCTGCTGTCGAGGGTAAGGTCAAGAGTGGAGACTGGACCCTCGTGTTCCACATGTACAAAACCCATAGCCAGGAAGACAACGTCCGCTTTCAGTTCAAACTCGGATCCGGGCACTTCCTTCATCCGCATTTGTCCCGATTCGTCCTCGGCCCATTCCACCTTTACGGCCTCTATGGATTCGACTCGTCCATCGCTTCCAGTGAACTTTTTTGTGAGTACGTTCCACATCCTTTCGCAGCCTTCTTCATGGGAACTGGAGATCTTAAGCAGGCGGGGCCAGAGGGGCCAGGGTTCCTGGTCGGTTCTGTGTTCCGGGGGTTTTGACATAAGCTCAATCTGGGTCACGCTTTTCGCCGCTTTGCGGTTGGCTGTTCCCACGCAGTCGGAACCGGTATCTCCTCCTCCGATGACCACCACGTTCTTTCCCATGACGTGTATCTGCTCATGGGCCGGGATGTCATCGCCCCGGACGATTCGGTTCTGCTGTTTCAGATATTCCATGGCGAAGTGGATACCTGAAAGCTCCCTGCCTTCTATGGGAAGGTCACGGGCCGTACGCGCGCCGATTGTCATACAGATAGCGTCCGATTCTTCCAGGATTTTTTCCACGGGGAGGTCTGTCCCAACCCGGACGCCTGTCTTGAATATGATTCCTTCCTCTTCCATGAGAGAGAGTCTTCGGTCTACGATCCGCTTTTCAAGCTTGAAGTCAGGTATGCCGAAGCGAAGGTATCCTCCCACCTGGTCGTCAGCCTCGTAGAGAGTGGTGGTATGTCCATTTCGGTTCAAAATGTCGGCGCAGGCCATACCGGCCGGACCTCCGCCGATAACGGCCACTCTGTTACCGGTTCTTGTTTTCGGAGGTTCCGCTTTGACATATCCTTCAGCGAATGCTTTTTCGATGACGTCCAGTTCGTTATTACGGATAGTAATCGGAAGGTCATTGATGGAAAGAACACAGGATGCCTCGCAGGGAGCCGGACACACCCGGCCTGTAAACTCGGGAAAGTTGTTTGTTTCCTGCAGGTTCCGACAGGCTTCCTCCCAGTCGCCCCGGAAGAGACTGTCCTGCCATTCCGGCATGATGTTACCTACGGGACATCCCCAGTGACAGAAGGGAACCCCGCAGTCCATGCAACGGGATGCCTGAAGCATTCTCTGGTCTTCAGGAAGCTGCTTCTCCACCTCCGAGTAGTCGTTTACCCGTTCTTCCACGGGTCGGTAGCCCGCTTCCTGCCGCTTTATTGTTAGAAATCCCCTGGGATCACCCATCGGACAGTACCTCCAGTTGTTCTTCTTCCCGGATCGACTCAAGCTGCCGGTCCATCTCTTCCAGCCGAAGTTCGGCCAGAGCCCTCTTGTATTCAACGGGTATGACCTTTACGAAACGGGGGAGAAACTCTTCCCAGTTCGTGAGTATGTTCTTGCCCAGGTCACTACCCGTGTGTTCCACGTGCCTGGTTAGCATGTCTTTGATAATAAGCTGGTCTTCGTATTCCTGGACGGGAGTGAGTTCCACCATGCCGGGATTGCAGAAGTAGTGGAACTTTCCGTTGCTGTTGAGAACATAAGCCGTGCCTCCGCTCATACCGGCGGCAAAGTTTCGGCCCACGGGACCGAGGACAAGTATGCGTCCGCCGGTCATGTATTCGGCGCAATGGTCTCCCGTCCCCTCAACTACGGCTTCGGCGCCGCTGTTTCGAACAGCGAATCGTTCGCCGGCTACACCCCGGACATAGACATCTCCTTCAGTGGCTCCGTAGAGGACTGTGTTTCCGATGATAATGTTGTCTTCCGGCACGAAGGACGAGCCTGTGGGAGGAACGGCAATGAGTCTTCCGCCGGAGAGTCCCTTGCCGAAGTAATCGTTACTGTCCCCCTCAAGCCTGAAGGTGATCCCCTTTACCAGGAAGGCGCCGAAGCTTTGACCGGCGCTTCCCCGGAAGGTGACGTGCACCGTCCCTTCCGGCAGAGCCTCCTCGCCGAATTTCTTCGATATCTCGTTTGAGAGCATGGCCCCGACGGCACGATCCGTATTGCCAATATCGAAGGTCAGGTCAACCTTCTCCTTCTTCTGAAGGGCCTGTGCGCATCCCTTGATTAGTCTCCGGTCAAGGACTTCGTCGATCCTGTGAATCTGCTCCTGGATACAGTGAGTGGCGTACTTTTCCGCTTCCTCCGGTATCTGAAGGAGGCGGGAAGTATTCACCTTGCGGGCTTTCCAGTGATCTACTTCGCGGGGGATCAGCAGGTCGGAGCGACCCACCAGTTCGTCGAAAGTTCGAATACCCAGGGAGGCCATTATTTCCCTGACCTCCTGGGACATGAACCGGAAGTAGTTAATAAGGTGTTCCGGCTTTCCCCGGAATCGCCTTCTAAGGTCAGGGTCCTGGGTTGCCACTCCCACGGGGCAGGTGTTCTGGTGACATTTTCTCATCATCACGCATCCCAGGACTATAAGGGTCGAGGTTCCGAAGCCGAATTCCTCTGCACCCAGCAGGGCAGCGATGACCACGTCACGGCCGGTCTTGAGCTGGCCATCGGTCTGGAGACGGACCCTGCCCCTGAGGTCGTTCATGACCAGGGTCTGGTGGGTCTCTGCGATGCCAAGTTCCATGGGAAGGCCGGCGTGTTTGATGGAGCTCTGGGGGCTGGCCCCGGTCCCTCCCTCGTAGCCGCTTATGAGGATGTTGTCCGCGTGGGCCTTTGCAACGCCTGCGGCAATGGTGCCAACCCCGATCTCTGAAACCAGTTTTACGCTGATGCGGGCACGGGGATTGGCGTTTTTCAGGTCAAAGATGAGCTGGGCAAGGTCCTCGATGGAGTAGATATCGTGATGGGGGGGAGGTGAGATAAGGGTTACCCCCGGAGTAGAGTTGCGGGTCCAGGCTATGATTTTGTCCACCTTGTGTCCCGGAAGCTGTCCTCCCTCTCCCGGTTTGGCCCCCTGGGCGATCTTAATCTGGAGTTCATCGGCGTTTGTCAGGTAGTGACTGGTGACGCCGAAACGTCCCGAGGCCACCTGCTTTATGGCGCTCCGGGGCCATGTTCCGTCCGGATGCTTTACAAAACGTGCCGGGTCTTCGCCTCCTTCTCCGGAGTTGGAACGGCCTCCGATGGCGTTCAGGGCGACGGCTATAGCCTCGTGTACTTCCTTTGAGAGGGACCCGAAGGACATGGCTCCGGTTGTCATCCGCTTCATGATATTTTCAGCAGGTTCAATTTCTTTCAGGGAGATGGCTTTCAGGTCCGTGCGAAAATCGAACAGACCCCGGATAAAGTGGGGACGGGCCGTCTCACTGTCCACAAGAGAGGAGTACTGCCTGTATTTTTCGTAATTCCCGGTGCGGGTGGCCCACTGAAGAAGATGAATCGATTCCGGTCCCCAGGAGTGTCTCTCCCCGGTCTTTCTGTAACGGTAGACGCCCTCGGAGTCGAGGGAAGAAGGACGTTCGTGGTAGGCTTTCTGGTGTTTGAGGATCGCCTCCCGTGCGATCTCCTCGATACCGATACCTTCGATGCGGGTTATGGTTCCGGTGAAATATTTCTCCACCACCTTTGAGGAGAGACCCAGAGCTTCGAATATCTGGGCGCCCCTGTAGCTCCGGAGAGTGGATGTTCCCATCTTGGAGAGGATTTTCAGAAGGCCCTTGCGAAGAGCCTTGATGTAGTTTGCTTCCGCTTCATGGAAAGGTAATTTTTCAGCTGGCCTGCTGTCAAGCTCCTGCCGGATGGTGGCGAACGCGCCGTAAGGGTTAATGGCCCCTGCTCCGAAGCCGAAGAGAAGGGCGAAGTGCATGACCACCCGGGCCTCGGCGGTCTCAACGATAAGACCTATCCGGGTACGTTTCCTGGTGCGGATCAGATGATGATGGACCGCGGCCGTTGCCAGGAGCGCGGGTATGGGAACGTTTTTATTATCCCATCCCTTGTCGGAGAGGATAACATAGTGTAGTCCCCGGTCGATTTTCTCTTCGATCTCTCCGCAGAGGTCATGCAGACGTTTTTCCAGACCCTGCTCTCCCTTTTCCAGGGGAAACAGCATCATGAAGGTTTCGCAGGTAAATTCAGGGTTCTCGCTGTGCCGTATCCTGCTGATGTCGTTATTCGTAAATATGGGATTAGTAAATTTTATCATCCGGCAGTGCTCAGGCGTCTCGTCCAGGAGGTTCTGCTCGGGTCCGATATAACTGGTCAGAGTCATGACCAGCTCTTCCCGTATCGGATCGATGGCGGGGTTTGTGACCTGGGCGAACATCTGTTTGAAATAATTGTAGAGGGGCTGGGGCCGGTCGGAGAAGACGGCCAGGGGAGTATCGGTTCCCATGGAACCGGTCGGTTCCTGTCCGTCACGCGCCATAGGCCAGATAATGTCCCCGATATCTTCCCGGTTGTATCCGTGAATCAAGTGGAGGGTATGGAGGGTATCCCTGTCAATCACGGGAGAGACTTTGCGGTTTACGGGGATGTCTCCGATGTTAACCCGGTTCTCCTCCACCCAGTTTTTGTACGGTTTCCGATGGGAAATTTCTTCCTTAATTTCTTCGTCAGGGATGATCCTTCCGCCCAGGGTGTCTACCAGGAGAAGCTTTCCAGGCCTGAGCCTTCCTTTCAGAACAATCTTCTCGGCCGGGAAGGTCTGTACTCCAACCTCGGAACCCATGACGATAAGATCATCGGACGTGACAACGTACCGGGAAGGGCGGAGGCCGTTTCGGTCCAGGGTTCCTCCCACGTATCGGCCGTCACAGAAGACCATAGAAGCCGGGCCGTCCCATGGCTCCATAAAGGTTGAGTGATACTCGTAGAAATATTTCAGGTCTTCGGGGATCGGGTTCTTCTCGTTCCAGGACTCAGGGATGAGCATCATCAGCGCATGGGGCAGGGAACGTCCCATGGCAACAAGCATCTCCAGGGCGTTATCGAAGGAGGCGGAGTCGCTTTTGCCCGGTTCGATGACAGGAAAGATTTTTTTGATGTCTTCGCCGAATATATCGGAGCGAAACATCGACTCGCGGGCGGCCATCCAGAATCGGTTTCCCTTGACGGTGTTAATCTCACCGTTATGGGCAAGAATGCGAAAAGGCTGGGCCAGGTCCCAGGCCGGGAACGTGTTGGTGCTGAAGCGGGAATGAACCAGGGCTATGGCGCTCTCCATGCCATGGTTCTGAAGGTCGGCGTAGTAAGGCTGGACCTGGTCTGGCATGAGCATTCCCTTGTAGACGATTGTCCTGCTGGAGAGGGATGGAAAATAGAAGAAGGACTTCTGTTTCAGACTTGATTCATTGATTATTCTCTCGATTCTCTTCCGTATGACGTAGAGCCTAACCTCCAGGTTTTCCTGGTCCTGTTCTTCCGGTCCGGTAATGAATATCTGGCGCATGGCGGGTTCGGAACGTCTGGCAATATCACCAATGAAACTGTCGTCTGTTTCGATCTCGCGCCATCCCAGGATGGTCTGGCCTTCTTCCTTTACGACCTGTTCCAGTTCCCGGATGCAGTGGTCCGCCTCCTTCGGGTCCTTGGGAAGGAAGAGTATGCCGGTACCGTAGGTCCCTTCCTCCGGAAGGCCGGGCACCCGGGACGCGTAGAAAGAATGGGGAACCTGGATAAGGATTCCTGAGCCGTCACCTGTCTTGTTATCTGCGCTTTCGGCGCCACGGTGCTCCATCCTCTCCAGGACTTCAAGACCCCGTTTTATGATATCGTAGGATTTCTTGCCCTTTATATGCGCGACAAAACCTATTCCGCAGGAATCGTGTTCATACTGTCTATCGTACAGGCTTTGAATGTGTTGACTGCTCATGCTTCCTGCTCCTTGTTTATCTGGATCCAAGTTTCTGCGAAGTGCGTAAGGGAATATGTCCGGAAAGTCCGGTTGTTGAGCCGGATGGACCCTGGCACACGGCACGTTTGGCCCACTATTCTCGAATTATGGAATTGTAGCAATTGTTTTCTCCCAAAAAAATATTACGTGTGTGTAAAATAATTGAAAATTATTACCATTTTGTGGTAACTGTGTTATTGTACAATCCGCTCTATCATACTCATACAACCAACTTTTGGAGGTTTTTTAATGATTCAATGGCCAAAAACTAATGATGCCCTGGGCACCGTGAACCGGGGTAACCCGGCAGAATCGAGTCTCTGTACCCTCTGTCGGGCCGATTGCGAGGGCAGGTGTGAGACCTGGCTTTCATGCATGAAGGGCAGAAAGATGCTCTATCCACGTGATTTCGGGGCGATTACAGCCGGTAGCGCCAATACCACCCATGTCGGTGTTTCCTATAATTCCCTTCGTATTAACGGCTTCCTCTACGGTTCTCAAGGGCTTGCCCCCGGTCTTTCCAACGATCCTGATGACTGTATTTTTCCAAATGTTTCCACGGAAGGGCAGTTCGGCCGGGAGGTCCCAACGAAGTTCCGTGTTCCTGTCATGACCGGGGCCCTTGGTTCAACCTTTATTGCCGCCAAATACTGGGAGTCCTTCGCCACAGGCGCCGCCCTCGTCGGTTTTCCCATCGTATGCGGCGAGAACGTGGCCGGAATCGATAAGGAAGCGGTGATAGAGAACGGTAAAGTTATCAAGGCCCCGGAACTGGACCGACGTATCGAGACCTTTATGCGATACTACGACGGTTATGGCGCCATTATCGTTCAGCTGAACGTTGAGGACACCCGAAACGGTGTGGCCGAGTATATTGCCGAGAAGTACGGCAACAAGGTCGTCATGGAACTCAAGTGGGGCCAGGGCGCCAAGGACATTGGTGGAGAAATCCAGGTTACCGATATCGAGTACGCCCGGTTCCTCAAGGACAGGGGCTACGTAGTCGACCCCGATCCCTATAAGCCTGAGGTGGAAGAGGCCTTCAAGCATGGAGGAATTACTTCCTTTGCCCGGCACAGCCGCCTGGGCTTCACAAACTTCGCCACAAGGGACGAGGTAATTCAGAACTTCATGGAGTCCGTCGAGTATCTCAGGGGCCTCGGTTTTAACCGAATAACCCTGAAGACCGGTTCCTACGGAATGGAAGCTCTGGCCCTGGCCATCAAGCTGGCCACGGACGCGAACCTGGATCTCCTTACCATCGACGGTTCCGGAGGCGGCACCGGGATGAGTCCCTGGAATATGATGGAGACCTGGGGCGTTCCTTCAATTTATCTGCATTCCAAGGCCTATGAGTACGCCCGAATTTTGGAGAAGAAGAAGGGACAGGTCGTGGACCTCTCCTTTGCCGGCGGTTTCGCCCGGGAAGACCATATATTCAAGGCTATGGCCCTGGGAGCTCCCTATACCAAACTGGTTTGTATGGGTCGCGCGTTGATGATCCCCGGGTTCCTTGGGGCAAACATCGAAGGTGTTCTCCATCCCGAGAAGAAAGAAGCCCTGAACGGAAACTGGGACAAGCTGCCGAAAGCGGTTGAAAAGTTTGGAGCCACGGCGGATGAAATCTTCGCCAGTTACTACGACGTCCAGGCAAAGGTCGGAGCCGATGAGATGAAAAACGTGCCTTATGGAGCTATCGCGGTCTGGACCCTGGCGGACAAGCTTTCCGCCGGCGTGCAGCAGCTTATGGCGGGCGCGCGCAAGTTCTCTCTGGACAGCATCACCCGGGAAGACCTCTTTGCGGCCAACAAGGATACCCACAAGGTGACAGGTATCGATTATATGACGGAGCTGCAGGATGACGCAGCTAAGGAGATTTTGAAAGGATAGATTGTTTCAAAATACGATAAGAAATGGGGCACCGCATGGTGTCCCTTTTATTTAGTCATACTTCTTACCGGGAACCGGAGAAATGTTGATTTCGCCGAGTATAATTCTTGTTCAGTCTTTGGTGACTATTCTTTTGTGTCATCCTGAGGACGGAGTAAAACGAAGTCTGAAGCATCTCTACAAAAACGGTGTCTGAATGATTCGCAGAATCGTATTGAAGCCCCGTATAGTGATTATAAAATGATAAGAGACAATCAGGGGAAGAGTCGAATACACGGTTCCATCGTATACCGGTGAACCTGCAGGTTCAGGCGGACCGGCAACCGGTCTTCCAGTATCCAGAGGCCCAGTTCTCCAGGTTCGATTGCGCCGAATACCGGGGAAAGATTAACCGCGGCAAGGTTTACAGGCAAATGAGAAATTATTCTTTTTGCCGCTTCATAATCCTCTCGATTACCGACCACCATTTTTATTTCATCATAACCTGTTAAACAGGAACGATTATCTTCAAGAAAACTTGTCGGGTGGCCGCTGGATGGCAGTTTTATGTCGACGATCTTACGGACGCCGGCAGGGACATCTTGAAGGGAAAGAGAACCGTTCGTTTCCAGCTGAACCGGTATCCTGCCTTGAACGAGCTCTTTCATGAGCCGGAGCGATTCTCTCTGAAGCATCGGTTCTCCACCGGTCAGGGTTACATGATCGATCCAGGAGTGTTCCTTTACCAGGGAGAGGATGGTTTCAATGGGCAGTTCCTTGCCCCCGTCCCGGGCGTACGCTGTGTCGCACCAGAGGCAGGCAAGGTTACAGCCCGCGGCGCGGATAAAAAGGGCCGAAAAGCCTGAACAGGTGGTTTCACCTTCCAGGCCGATGAATATTTCTGATAAGAGCATGGATCAAGAGGTCTTTGAAAATAATACCATGTCAACAGGCTTTTGCCGCTTGACAGTGCGCGTAATGAGTGGGGGATATTGTCATCATGGGAATCGCGGGTAATATCATTATAATCGTATGCGCGGGGCTGGTTTTCGGGTTCATCGCCGTGCGGCTTAAGCTGCCACCTGTCCTGGGATATATACTGGCCGGGGTCCTCATCGGTCCTCATACCGGGATCATGACTGATTCGGACCTCCACAGTATCGAACTTCTCTCCGAGATCGGCGTTGCGCTTCTACTTTTCGCTATCGGCCTTGAACTCTCCTTCCGGGAACTGAGGGAGGTCCGAAAAATAGCACTTATCGGCACTCCGATCCAGATTGTTCTTACCGGTATTTTCGGTTATGGTATGGGGCTTTTTCTCGGTATGGAATCGGGGCCGGCCATACTTCTGGGGGCTGTGGTATCTCTCTCCAGTACCATGATCGCCATCAAAACTCTCTCGAACCGTGGACTCATGGGTACCCTTTCCAGCCGGGTCATGCTTGGCATGCTTATTATTCAGGACATCGCGGCCATCCCCATGATTGTCCTTATCCCCCAGCTGAGGAACCTTGAGGGAGGGCTTCTTGAGATGGCCCTTATACTGGGCCAGATCATTCTCTTTATTGCCGTTATGATCTTCATGGGCCGAAAAGTATTACCCGCCGTTTTCGGGTACGTTGCACGTATCGGATCCAGGGAGATATTCATTCTCTTTATCGCGGCCCTGGGCCTGGGTATCGGTTTTCTTGCCTATCAGATGGGCCTCTCCCTGGCATTCGGCGCTTTTACCGCAGGTATCGTTCTCTCCGAATCTGAATACAGCCACCAGGCCCTGAGTGACATCGTACCCCTGAGGGACCTTTTCGGTTTACTCTTCTTCGTCTCCATCGGCATGCTCCTGGACCCGGCCTATCTCATTCAACACGTCGGACTGGTGGCTGTACTGATAGGTTCGGTTATGGCCGTGAAATTTCTGGTATTCCTGGTTCTGAGTCGCATTTTTGGATATATCAACATTGTACCTCTGGCGGTCGGTTTCGGTCTGGCTCAGGTGGGTGAGTTTTCTTTTGTTCTGGCCCGGGTGGGTCTATCCGAAGGGCTTATTACCGAGGAGAGATATTCGCTCATCCTGGCCCTGGCCGTTATATCCATGTTCCTTACCCCCTTCCTGACCATGCTGACCGGTCCTCTCTATAACCTTTTTCGGAGATTTAAACCGAGAAAAGATCCCTTTGCCATGGCCAATCCTGTATCGGGGGATCTTAATGATCATGTTGTCATCGCCGGAAGCGGCAGAGTCGGTATGACTGTAGCCGGTATCCTACAGGACCTTGGTTATCCGTTTATCCTGGTGGAGTATGACTATCATCGCTACTCCGATGCGAGCGATACGGGGTTCCCTATCATTTACGGGGACGCATCTCAGGAGGAGGTTCTGGAAGCCGCGAATCTTGCCGGGGCCCGGCTTGTCATTATAACAACTCCGGCCCTGGTTACGGCCCGGCTGATTATGAATATAGCGAATCATGTTAATCCCGGTGTGGATGTCATAGCCCGGACCGAGGGTATTCGGGAGCGGGATGAACTTTACAAAAGCGGTGTTTACGAGGTAGTTCAGCCGGAGTTTGAGGCGGGTCTGGAAATTATCCGACAGGCTCTTCTCCATTATGAAGTTTCGGTAACAGCCATACAAAATTACCTGGATGCCATGCGTAGAGAGGCCATGGTGAGCAGTCCGGGGGTAGAGAAGGAAGATATGGTATCCCGGCTCAGGGGTTTCGCCAGTATGCTGGAGATGGAATGGTTTGAGATCGGAGAGGGAAGCCCCCTTGTCGACAGGACAATAGGGGAGTCGAATATACGGAGTCAAACCGGCGCCACGGTGGTTATCATTGCCCGAAAAGGGAGCCTGATTCACAATCCGGAGGTTACGGAGAAGGTCCGGGTTGGGGACATGATCTCTGTTATCGGAACGGCCTCGGCAAGGAGAATGTTCCGCGAGTATGCCAAGGGCGTCAATCCTCCTCAGATGCCCTGACCGTGAAATAGGCTATAAGTTCGGAAAGCTGTTCCGATTTGCTCTGAATGTCCCTTGTAAAACCGGCCAGGTCATTCGATCCATCGGAAACATGCTGGGCCGCCAGGTTAATTCGTTCCACGGCCTTGTATATCTCATGGTTCGAAAGAGCCTGTTCGTTCATGGCCCGGGAGATAAACTCTGACATTTCCTTTACCCTGCGGGTATCCTCCAGAACACTGGAGCTTTCTTCGTCCTGTTCCGCTGCGGAATGTCCGATGCTGTGAACCAGTTCCGAGGTTTTTCTCACATTGTCAATGATCGTCTGGAGGGATTGCGAAGCGGAATCTACAATCTGAAGTCCGCTTTTGACCTCGTTTCTTCCTGTGGACACCAGATCGGTTATGTTCCTGGCTGCCCCCGAGGTTTCGTCCGCCAGCTTGCTGATCTCATCCGCCACAACAGCGAATCCTCTTCCGTGTTCACCCGCCCGCGCGGCTTCGATGGATGCGTTCAGGGCCAGGAGGTTTACCTGGTCGGATATATCACTTATTCTTGTTACGAATTCGGAGATGCGGGAAGTGCTGGTGTCTATCCGGTTCATGCCCTGGATGACATTATTCATCAACTCGTTTCCTCTTTCAGCTTCGCCGCTTGTTTCATCCGCCATGGACAGGGCCTCCCTGGAATAATTCGTGACTTCCTTAACCTTCTCCTTAAGATGGTTCATTGACTCAAAGGATATACGGGTTGCTTCATCCTGCTCCCTGGAACTCTGTTCCACTGACTCGATGGAGGAGAGAGTCTCCTCCAGGCTTGCGGATGTCTCTTCCACGGAAGCCGCCTGTTCGCCCGCGTTATCTGAAAGGTTCTGGCTGGTTTTCGTCAGGATGAGGGCGGAATCGTTAAGCTGACTTACCAGTTCCTGGATGGTAAGTATAATCTCGTTCATGCGGACGAGGAGAGCCTCCAGATTTCTCATGATCTCGCCGAACTCGTCCGGGATATAGGTGTTCGCCTCAATGGTCAGGTCTCCGTCCGAGAATTTTTGGAATACGCGGACGGTTCTTCGCACCGGGTCTCCTATCTGGCGGGCGATCTCCCGTATGATAAAAGAACTCACAATGACGATAAAGAAGAAAGTTATGGAAAGACGTATCAGGATGTTGTTGATCGCCTCATAGTAGCGGCCGTGGTTTTTGAAGAGGATAAGGTTCTTGTCATAGAGGGGAAGATGGTACCGGAGGGAGACCATTTTTTCCCCGTTGAAGGTAACTTCCAGGGGTTTGAGTTCCTCGAGTCGGTGCAGGTCATTGATGTTGCTGAACCCGTCCTGGGTATCGGCTATCTCCCTCCCCAGAACTTTGCCCTGGTACCCGGTTCTGTTATGAAAGAGGATGATACCGTCATCTTCGGTAACCATGTAATTCGCGAGCTCCGTCGAGGATTCAATGGTTTTCCGTATCAGGGAGGGATCAACTGACGCCCCCACTACGCCGGTCACGCCTCCGTTCTGCAGGATGGGGGCAGCCATGATGATGGAAGGTTTGCTGTCCGCTATGCACTCCGTTATCTTCGAAATAACCGGTTTCCCGGTTTCCAGAACACGACGGAAATATTTCTTGCCGGAAATGTTCAAAGCTTTGCCGGTTCCCGTAAATCCTGATCCTCTTCTGTCCACGATATAATGGACTCCCGTATCTTCACTGAGATGTTCCTTCATGCGTTCCAGGTAGGGTTTCAGGTTGTCGTAGGTCAGTTCATCTTCCTGGATGACGACACCCGCCATGGCTATCTCTGAAAGGGTTTTTTGTAATCGCGCGTCAATAGCGGAACCGGTTTTCAGGGTGGTCTCTCTCAGTATTTTGGCCTGGGAGTCGTTGACATTACCCTCGATAAGCTTATATATTCCCAGGTTGGTGATGTTCAGCAGCATCAGGATGGTTGATATCAGGGGAATATAGAGTTTATAGAACACCGAGAGGGGTTTGTACTGGATGACACGGTTCGTTGGATAGAGAGATATTTTACAGTAATAGTAAAAGGCCCAGGTTATGACCAGGGCCGGAACCTCACCGAGAATCAGGAGGAACAGAGTCTGATGATAGGAAAGGGTAACCCCTCTCAGGTGGGCCATCAAAATGGCCAGAAAGGTTCCTGTGACAAAACCGATAAAGATGGTAAGGGATGCCCGGAAAGGGTATTTGTTTATAAAGTTTTGAAAAGCTTCGAGGTTAAGTGATTCAGGGTCATTACGGCACTGATCGAGGTATCTTTTAAGTTTACGGTTAATGAGAAGAAAGGCAACCGTGGAAGAGGGAATAATGGGAATACACAGCAGGATGACGATAAGGGCGATGGCCATGAAGTTTTCCAGGCCGATGGTGAAGGAGACGATAAGCAGAAAGATCATCGGATAGATGATGTAAAAGGCCAGGAAGAGACTGAGGATTCGCTTCGGCGCTGTGGAGACATCCTGATTATAGGATATTCGGGTGATATCAAATTTCATCTCTGTACCGTTCCTTTCAGTTTAATGAGTACAGAAATCGCTAAATTGCGAAACGTCAAGTTATATTACCTGATACGGGAACGTATACTTCACAAAAAATAGAGTGTGCATATATAATATGCACATTACGTACAGATATGTACTAATATATTCTCATACTTTGAGGGAACGGGCGAGTTTTTCAATGGAATCGGAGAAGTAGGCCAAAGTTTCCCGGACAGGTTCCGGCCGATTCATGTCCACTCCCGCCACCTTCAGCTCATCAATGGGAAACATGCTTCCACCCAGTTTCAGAAAGGACCGATAGTTATCGGTAGCCCCCGGCTCTCCGGCCAGGACCTTTCGGGCAAGGGCCGTGGCGGCGGATATGCCGGTGGAATACTTGTAAACGTAGAAGGCGGAATAGAAGTGGGGAATTCTTAGATACTCCAGTTCCAGGGACTCGTCAATAATGAGGGAGTCACCAAAATAGTCTGAGAGAAGCTCCGCGTAGATATCGGTCATGGACTGCAGAGTGAGGGCCTCGTTGTTCTCCAGACGTTCGTGGCTCTTCAGCTCAAACTCGGCAAACATGGTCTGCCTGTGAAGGGTGGCCCTCAGGTTGTCGATCTCCCGGTTTAAAATGAACTTTTTCATGGCCGGGTCCTGGTCATATTCGGAGAGGAGATAATCACTTAACAGTATCTCGTTGAAGGTGGAGGCCACTTCTGCCACAAAGATGGTATAATCGTGGGTGGCGTAGGGCTGGTTCTTTATGGAAGACCATGAGTGCATGGAATGGCCCGCTTCATGCATCAGGGTATAGAGGCTGTTGATGTTGTTATCCTCGTAGTTCATCAGTATGTAAGGAGGAGAATCGTAGCATCCTGAGGAGTAGGCTCCGCTCCTTTTACCCTTGTTCTCATAGCGGTCGACCCATCCTCCGAGGAGGCCGTCTCTCAGGGTCGAGCTATATTCCTCTCCCAGGGGAGACAGGGCTTTCACGCATGTATCCACGGCGTTCTCATATGTCATATGAAAGTCTACGTCTTTTACCAGGGGTACGTAGGTGTCGTAGAAATGAAGTTCATCCAGGCCCAGGGCCCGGCGTCTTAGGTCCATGTACCGGAAGAGGGGTTCCAGATTCTCACGGACCGTGGATATGAGATTATCGTAGACGCTTTCAGGTACGTTGTCCCCGAAGAGGGCTCTTTGCCGGCAGGTCTTGAATCGCCGGGCCCGGGTATAGAAGAGGTCGCTCTTCATGGACTGGGAGAGGGTGGCGGCCAGCGTATTTTTATGATTTTCATAGTTTTCATAGTACTGGAAGAAGGCCTTACGGCGGAGCCCACGGTCCCGGCTCTGCAGAAAGCTGGAGAAGTTACCATGAGTCAGTTCTATCTCTCTTCCCTTATCGTCCGTCAGGGTGCCGAAGGTCATGTCCACGTTGTCGAGCTGGCTGAAGATGGCCGAGGGGGCGCCGGAGATATCTCCGGTCATGGACAGGATTTCCTCGGTCTCCAGACCAAGTGTATGAGGACGATACCGCAGGATCTGGTCCAGTTGGAACCGGATCGGCTCGGTATCAGGATGGTCGTAGATCTTCTTCATCATATCGTCCGGGATGGCCTGTATCTCCGGCGTCATGTAACTCTGCTTCTCCGAGAATCGGATGTGAAGGTTCCGCACCCTCTGGTACATGGCAAGGTACTCCTGGTTCGACTGGTCCTCATCGTTCTTCAGATGAGCGTAAGTGAAAAGCTTCTCCAGGGTACGGGATGCGTTCAGGAGGAAGTTGTAGGCTTCAAGGAATATTTCGGGAGACTCTCCCAGTCGTCCCCTGTAGTTATCAAAGCGGTCCAGATTATCCCAGAGTTGTTTATAATCATCTTCCCAGAGGCTCTCTTCGGTGTAGATGGGCGTGAGGTCCCAGCGGTCTTCGGGGGCTATCTCGGATCGTTTCGGCAGGGTACGGGTTTCCATGATTATCACCTGATCTGTAATGGTTTTATTCTTGCACAGAGATGGTTAACGTGTCAAGTCAGAGTCATGTATTGTCATGGAGGCAAAATTTGAAAATATATGTTCCCGCCATCCTGCTAACTGCCCTGCTGGCGCCCCTTTTTCTTATGGGAAGGGACATCCATCCAGGAAAAGAATATCTGGAGTCGGTCCGGGAAGACAACATCTTCGAAACGCCGGGGCGCGACCAATGGCAGAAACCGTACCAGGTTCTGGCACTGGCAAGTGATCTCTCCCGCTCCACAGTGGCCGAAATTGGATGCGGAACCGGCTATTTTACCCTCAGGACCCTTCCCCTGGTGAAGAAGTATATCGCCGTCGACATAAGCCGAAGGTATCTGGACCATGCCCGGGAACGTGTCGAGCGGATAACAGAAAGGTATCCCGCTCTGGCCGGAAAGGTGGAGTACCGCCTGGCGGAACCGGATGATCCCCGTTTGAACAGGGAAGAAGCCGACCTTATCCTTATCGTTAACACCTATCATCACCTGAGGAATCATGTATCTTACTTTAAGAGATTGAAAAGCTCTCTGGCCCGGGGAGGGAAAATCATAATCATTGATTATACCAACGACGAGAACCGGGTCCAGGGTCCTCCACCCTCTCACGGACTTTACAGTAAAGCCGAGATTCTTCAAGTGTTGAGGAGTGCAGGATACCGCACCGAAGACCGATCAGGTATCCTGCCCTATCAGAATCTTGTTGTTGCATATAAGTAAAGTAATTGTTGATTTGACCGATATGATTTTGTAGAGGGGAAACGTCATGGATGAGGGAACAAAGATAGCCGTTCTCTGCCTCTACGGCATGATACGGAACCAGTCGAAGATCAACCAGTACCATTGTCTGGAGTCTATTGACCGCGTCTACGGACCGAAGGTTCGAAGGGCTGTGCAGGCCCGGCTCATGGACTGAAAAAGACTTGCCTGCTGGCCTCCGGGCGGTATGGTATTCTCACGCAAAGGAGGATATCATGGCGGAATCAGGATGCGCTGAGTGCGCCCTTCGGGCCCGGTACGACAATAATTCCAGATCCCTGCTCGGAAGGTTCTGGCGATGGCACATAAATTTCTGTCCCGGCTGGAAGGAGTACTTCGGAGGACTTTCCGAAGAGGAAAGGAACGAGCTCAGGGCAAAGTATAACCTCAGGAAGTAACAAATCCTTTATGCTCAGAGAAATGAAAGGAGTCAGCCAGAAGGAGCCGGGGATTTTCCGCCGCTGGTTCGAGGATGATTATTTCGAACTGATTGTCTGGTACCGGGATGGAGAGGAGGACCCTCTGGGGTTCCAGCTTTGCTACGACCGTTTCGGCCGGGAACACGCCCTGACCTGGAAGGAGGGGAGCGGGTTCACCCACGATTCCGTGGACCAGGGGGAACACCCGGGACAGATGAAGAGTACACCCGTGCTTATGCAGAACGGCCCCGTTCCTGCTGATGACCTGAAAACGCGGTTTTCGGTTGAGAGTGGCGAAATCGATTCCGCCGTTACTGAGTATGTCATGGATCGTTTGAAGATGTTATGATTCTCTGCTCACTCCTTGTTGGCGGCAGCTCAGTAATTCGCAGATCCATTCTTAATGCGCCTGTTGAACGTTTGAACCCAGACTCAGAGCGGTTACTGTGAGTAATATCAGTCCCATTCCGAAGATTTGCAGGCCGATAAGGGTTTCTTGTAAAACCACGACGCCGAACAGCGACGCGGTCACCGGTTCGATCATTGCCACAATTGAGGCTACTGCCGGCGTGGTGGAGTGCAGGCCAAAGATGTAGAGAATGAACGATAATCCTGCTCCAAGAACTCCCAGTGTCGCAAAGAGTGGCCAACTCGGTGTGTTCAAAACCGCAACTGTCTGATCGGTATTGCTCGGCAGAATGAGGATGGTTGCGAGTACCCCGAACGCTATCACGAGAATCGCCTGGGGGCTACCGTGGGGCGCTGCATGCTTGAACCCAAAAATAAATATCGCATAGGAAATCCCGGAAAGCAGGCCTGCGCCGACGGCGATCACCGTGACGCTGCCAGAACCGATTTCATAGATACGTGTGAGCAGCACTATGCCGAGCATTGCCACGGCAATAGCGGTCCATTTAAGCGGAGTTGGACGTTCGAGCTTGAGTGCGAAAGACACAAGATAGACGAACACCGGTGCAGAGTACATCAGCGTGGCCGCGACCGCGACACTACCCTCCGCGATGCTCACAAAATAAAATGCAAAATTGCCGGCGACGCCGAGACCTGCAATCGACGACCAAAACCACAATCGGCGATTTGCTAATCCACTACCACGTGGATTTAATATTAACCAGACGGAAACGAAAACCAGGCCGATTGCGCCCCTGTAGAACGAAACCACGAAAGC
This sequence comes from uncultured Leptospirales bacterium, assembly GCA_964645775.1. Lineage (GTDB taxonomy): Bacteria > Spirochaetota > UBA4802 > UBA4802 > UBA5550 > CAZYBU01. The sequence goes on from CAZYBU010000001.1 coordinate 225,557, forward strand.
GTCCCAACCGTCGGCCATCAAAATGCCACCGATACCGCCGGATAAACCCCAGCATAGCGCCGCCATTGCTACGAATGCCGTACTTAACTTTACCACAGTATTTTATTCATGTTAATGAAATTTCCGGCAATGACGGCGGGGAAATTCGCGTTATCGGATAATCTACTGCCATCCGTCCCGATCATGCGGTGTAAAGCAAATTTTACTGGTGGGTAGCGTCTAATTTGATGTAGTTTTATATTATTCACCTGACAGTTATCACAAAGATGCGGCCATTTAGTTTATGAAAGGTAATGAAGCTGTTCGCCTGAAGCTATTAACTCATTATCCAATGAGAGAATAATGACCACTATGAACAATGTATCAAAAATGCTGCCAGAAGAAAACCAGGTTTATGGCAACTGGCCCAGGAAATTGGACATGTGAGTAAAACATTCAAAATCCCGGGTTATTCACGCCGCCACTCCATTGAAAAAGCAGGATACCGGGAACCACGGAAGAGGTGGAGAGACTTTTTCCCTTTCCGCTCATGATTCTTCTGGCCGGACCCATGATCGCGGGGACGGTTATGACAGGCCTTTTCCACGGCAGACCCGGATTCAGAGAGTTCTTCTTCAGGCTCCTCGTATGGAAGGCGGCTCCCCGATGGTACGGTATAGGCCTCGTGGCCGCTCCTCTTGTTGTCCTCGTTGTTCTTCTTCCCCTTTCCATGCTGTCGAAGGAAAATATTTTCGCTATCTTTACCGTGAATGACCGTCTACATTATGGTATCCGGTCCTGAACACTCAGGTTCGTTTCTCTCTTAAAAATTTTTTCATATTTCATCTCCCGGTCGTGTACCTTGTAAAACCATTAACTTGACAAAGGAGGTATATTGGACTATGATTAATCATTCAGGTGAATCATCCATGGAACTGAGAGAAGAAGATCTGTCCCGTATTGGTGACTATGTGAAGGATCGCCTTCCTGAGTGGCTGGCGTCTATTAACCTGTCGGTTCGTGTCTGGGACCCGGAGTTGAGGGAACGTGTCGTTCGCGTTGAGGAGGAACTGAAAAACCAGAGGGAACTGATGAAACAGGGCTTCGAGTTCATGGAGAAGCGTTTTGAACAGGTGGACAGGCGTTTTGAACAGGTGGACAGGCGTTTTGAACAGGTGGACATGCGTTTCGAACAGGTGGAGAAGCGTTTTGAGCAAATGGATAAACGTTTTGAGCAAATAGACAAGCGTTTTGAGCAAATGGATAAACGTTTTGAATCCTTTGAAAAAAGGTTCACGAGAATAACGTTTCTGATAACGGCAGGGTTTGCCATGGTTACCGTACTGATTACAGTCTTAAAATTTCTGATTCCATAATAATTGTTTTGTTTCTATACGTGGTAGAAGGATTCCAGCATGTATCTTGCTGGTAATGATGTTCCAGACCGGGGGCTCTCCATGACAGACTATGACGCGATCGTAATCGGTGCCGGCAACGGCGGACTGACCTCGGCCCTTACAATAGCGAAGGCCGGTGCCAAAACTTTACTTTTGGAACAGCATAACATTCCCGGAGGGAGCGCCACCAGTTTTATGCGGGGACGCTTCGAGTTTGAAGTGGCACTTCATCAGCTAAGCGGTGTGGGGACCGATGACTTCCCCGGCCCCCTGAAGCGTACTTTCCGTGATCTGGGTATCGACAAAGATATCGACCTGGTCCGCATGGAAAATCTTTACCGTATTGTATACCCGGAGAAGATGGACATTACTCTGAAGGCGGACCGTGCCGCCTCTATCACGCTCCTCCAGGATCGCTTCCCGGAGGAGGCGGAGAACATTCAGCGGTTTTATGACCTGATCTATGATTTCTGTAACCAGTGGCTGGGTGTGTACTTCATGAAAGACCCGGAAGCCTCACCTGAAAAGTATCCCGCCTTTTTTTCTCTCGCTCTAAGATCCATGGAAGATGTCATGGACGAGTACATAAATGATCCACTTCTGAAATCGGCCCTGGGAATATACTGTTCCTATATCGGCATGCCTCCTAAAGAACTCTCCTTCATGGATTACGCAGTGGTCCTATGGGCTTATACCGAGTTTAAACCCTGGCATCTGAAAGGAGGCTCCCAGGCCCTGTCCAATTCCATACTGAATGCTTATCTGGAAGCTGGAGGCGAGGTGCGATTCAACTGCGGCGTCCGGAAGATACTCGTGGAAAAGGGACAGGTCCACGGAGTAGTCACGGAGAATGGGGATGAGATCACTTCGAAGAAGATCGTGTCCAACGCCGGTATGCAGACAACCTATGTTGACCTTATTGAACCGGAACATATCCCTGATTACAGGTACAGTGAGATAGGGGCCCGGACCCCCAGTGTGTCAGCCGTGACCATCTTTCTCGGTTTTGACCGGGAACCGGCTGACCTGGGAATCGACGTGGCAACGAACTTTCTCATAACTACCACGAACATGAACCGTGTCTACGAGGACGCAAGGACCCTCAATACCCCTGGTAATATGCTCTTCACATGTTATGACGTGGATGATCCGGAATTCTCCCCGGCAGGATGTTCCCAGGGTGCCCTGGTAACCCTGGCCTACGGTGATCCCTGGCTTAAGGTCCCCCCGACCCGCTATCATGAAGTAAAGTACGAGTATGCAAGGAAGATGCTGGAGGTGCTATACAGGGTCCATCCTGAATGTAAAAATCACATTGAAGAACTGGAGGTGGGCACACCCCTGACACACATGCGATACCTGGGACACCCGATGGGCGCCATATACGGTTTCGACCAGTATACCCGGGACAATGACCTCTTTATGGAAAAGAGTTCTCCCATAAAGGGGCTTTTCCACGCCGGCGCCTGGGTCGGCTCCGGAGGGTTTCAACCGACCCTCATGTCCGGGGTATCAGCGGGGCGTTCCGTTCTCCGCTCGTTGCAGGAGTGAGGAGTAAAGTCATGAGGAAATCAGTGAATGAAAAAATTGTTGGATACACGGATATCGTCCTGGAACGGGACATTCTACGGAAGAATGCCCGGAATATTGAAAACAGCCGGGGTGAAACTCAAAAGGCCATAGACATCCTGCATCCGAAATTTCTTAACCTGAAGCTTTTGGAAAGGAGAGAGGAGACTGGTTCAACTCTTACACTTCGTCTTGTTCCCGCGGAAGGACACCTGCCACCCTTCCAGGCCGGGCAGTACATAAATCTCTTTGTTGAAATTAATGGTGTGCGGACCAGCCGGCCTTACAGCATCTCTTCTTCGCCGAAACAGATAGGGTATTATGACGTTACGGTAAAGAGGGTGCAGGATGGCTTTGTCTCTACCTGGCTTACTGACGGCCTGAAAATCGGAGATACCCTCACCGCCACTTCATCAGCGGGGTATTTCTACTATAATCCTCTCTTTCATGGAAAGGATCTTGTTTTTATCGCAGGAGGAAGCGGTATTACTCCCTTCATGAGCATGATCCGTGAGGTGACGGACCGAGGTCTTGATCGGAAGATTCACCTCATCTACGGTAACCGGAGCGAGAAGGATATCATTTTCAAGGAGGAGCTTGCAGACAGGGATTCCATGCACGGGAATCTGAAAGTGGATCACGTGATATCCGAATCCGGCGGGAGGTTCGATGGACGGAAAGGCTTTATAACGAAGGAATTAATAACTGAACTTGTGCCTAATTATACGAATGTCATGTTCTACGTTTGCGGTCCGGGGGCCATGTACACCTTTGTCCTGGATGAGCTGGCCGCCCTGGATATTCCAAAGAGAAAAATCCGGGTCGAGGTCTTCGGCCCGCCTCCGAACGTGACCGAGCATCCCGGCTGGCCTGAATCGGTTAGACCGGATGATGAATTCCAGGTAATCCTGAACGGCAGGACGTTCCCTGCCCGGGCGGGCGAGCCCCTGATGAATTCTCTGGAACGTTCCGGTATTGTGCTGCCCGCCCTGTGCCGATCGGGTGAATGTTCCCTCTGCCGCACGAAGCTGTTGAAGGGGAAGGTGTTCCATCCTGCGTCTGCCCTTATCAGGAAGTCGGACATGAAGTATAGCTACATCCACCCCTGCGTGGCCTTTCCCTTGGAGGATCTGGAACTGCTCCTATAAATATTTCTCAGGAATCGGCGGTTCCCGGAGCAATATCCAGAAAATGTACCGTTTGCTTCTGCTGATGATCGTTTGCGCGGAATTGTTGTTTACATAAACGATCACGTACTCCGTCTTTACCGATTTAGACGAACTGTATTTTCCGTATTCCATTGCTTTTACTGTCCCGGAAAAACCCTTCGGATTCTCTCCGTCAAAGCCTCCTTTTCTGAATAAGAAAGTTGTGGCTACCATCTCTTTACTTCCGGGATTGAATTACGAGACTATTATGGTATTGCCTCTCAAATCGTCTGTGGCATGGATTATTATTGACTTTATTCATCTTATGGCGTTGGATACATGTAATGAATACAATCTGGGAGGAATCATGGCTTTTAGCTGCGCGGTTATATACGGATCGGTACGGAGCGAACGGCAGGGTATAAAAGTGGCCCGTTATCTTGCCAAAAAACTGGAGGATAGGGGGTATTCAGTAAACCTGATCGATCCCCTGGAATACCAGCTACCCTTTCTGGATAAGATGTACAAGGAATACGAAAAGGGCCAGGCGCCGGAAGTCATGGAAAACCTGGCGGAGATTTTCCGTAACGCTGACGGTTTTCTTATTGTTTCAGGTGAGTACAACCACAGTGTTCCCCCGGCCCTGAAGAACATACTGGACCATTTTCAGTCGGAGTACCTCTTCAAGCCGAGCGCCATCGCCTGCTACTCCGCCGGGATGTTTGGTGGAGTTCGGGCCGCGGTTCACCTCCGGGCACTTCTGTCCGAGTTGGGTACTTCCGGTATATCCTCACTTCTACCTGTGCCCTATGTGCAGGATAATTTTGATGAAAACAATGTTCCTCTTAAAGAAATTATTGAAAAGAGCGCGGACCGTTTCCTGGATGAGTTTGAGTGGTATATCGAGGCCCTTAAAAAACAAAGAGAGAAAGGGGTACCTTTCTAGTTTTTTATTCGGTAGTTTCTTTTACCTCTTATCTTTTCTATTCTGAAAATCTATTACCCGGAGGGTGTTAGCGCAGACACTCTGTGAAGACAGGATGTTTACCTGGCGGGCCGACGTATATTTGCTCATCCTGTTCAACGTCGAGTGTGAACAGAAAATCCATCTGGCAGCAGCCTGGAATGAATAGTGTATTCGGGTGATTGCTGATTTATCCTGACCTTCATGTCATCTGAAGATTCAATAGGAAAAAATTAAAATATGGGGAAAAGTTGCTTGACGACAATAGAGTTAATGCTCTAATTATTAGAGTAATAACTCTATTGCTGGAGATGGCGAGATGACTATCCCTGTGTGGCAGTATTTTCTTACCATGGGAGGCTATATTGTCCTCCTCCTGATACTGGTTGAAGTAATGCGGAGATTCCCGAAATTCGCAGCAGTTTTCTGGGTACTTTCCCTGCTCTCATTTCCCTTCTGGTTTGAATACCTTGATGGATGGTTTCGGTGGGCAAAGACATTCAGTGTGCTGGTTCCCACTGCCATTCTTGTGGGTGGTGCACGAATAGCCTGGATGTATAAAAAAAGCCGGAATACAATACTGGCTTTTTTCAGAGGAGACTGGGTTTTGTGGGTTTTGTACGCTATCCTGTTTTTAAATATTGTAGAAGCGACGCTTAAGGACTTTGCTACTGCGAACTATTTCAACGCCATCTGCGGTGTTATCCTCTGTATAACCATTCCCTTCCCGCGCTATAAGAACGGGGAAAGGGTTTACTGGGTAATCGGCAAAAGTAAGCCGCACGATCTACTCTTCTATTCGACAGCTGCATGGAATTTTCTGTATACTTCCTGGAACATGGCCTTCGTCTACGGGGAGAGCCCGGCATACTTTGCTTCATCCTTCTGTATCTTAATGGCTGCTGAACTCTATCCCGTATTGAAAAAACGTCCAGAACTTTATCTCATCGCGAGGGTCTATACTCTGGCTTTCCATATTCTTGTCCGTTCCATGAGTTCAATCTTCGTACCCCTCATGGATTCAAGTGCATGGGCGAACGAAACCTTCCTCTGGGGGTGGGGATGTGTTAATCTTGTACTCCATGTTCCTTTCATGGTCTGGTTCTTTTACAGGCAGAGAAAAAGCGTTACTGGTGAGCCGCCCCACGGGAAACAGGCGCCACCAACACGGGAAGAATACCCGCCCCAGGGCATCCGGGTTGGGACCTGATACTGCGAAGAGATCATGTGTTAGAAAAGCGTAAGGGAGATATATAATGGGTATACTCTATAATGTGCCGGATATGAAAACATGGGCGATTGCATTTTTTGTCCTGATGGCTCTTATGGCCTTTAATGAACTGGGAAGGACCACCAGGTGGGGAGGGCTTGCGCTTTTCCTGGTCATCCCGGCTGTATTGACCGTGGCTGTCTGGCCAGAAACGGCGGCACCCGGTAATGAGTACGGTACAGGGACCTGGTTTAACTGGGTCAAGACCTACTCCGCCCTGGCCGGGGTCCTGGGCTTTATGGCCATCAGATTCATTCCCGGTCTGGATAAAAACAGATGGGCGCTGGCATTCCCTGCGTTTATCCTGTCGTTGAATATATTCGAGGCATGCATGAGGGATTTCCAGGTCTTTACCTTTGCGGCATGGGACGGCGAGTTTATCGACAACCTGTGGATGATGTCCGGTCCGTGGAACATCATGAACGGTATTGCTGGACTGCTGAACATCATAGCCTTATCCGGATGGGCAGGTATCTTTATTTCGAAGGATAGAACGCGGGATATGATCTGGCCTGACATGATCTGGCCCTGGATTATAGCCTACGACCTGTGGAACTTCGCATATACCTATAACTGTATAGCTGACCATTCCTTTTACGCGGGCTTGATATTACTTCTTTCTTGTACCATCCCAGCCTTTTTTATTAAAAAAGGAGCCTGGCTCCAGCACCGGGCGCAGACCCTGGCTCTCTGGATCATGTTTATCATGACCGTTCCGACATTTGCTGACCGTATCGCACCTGTGGAGACAACCCATGATCCCAGGGCCTTTTTCATGGTTAGCCTGGTTTCACTCCTGGCCAATGTGGCCCTTGTGATTTACCATTTTTACAGGATACGAAAACTGAAACTCAATCCTGTTAAAGATGAGGTTTACGCTGGTACGGCTTCTTATAAGCAGATAGTGGCTGAAAATTCCAGAGAGCTGTAGAAATGTGGCAGTGTGGTTCTGAAAATGTGCCCGTTTTCAATACGGGCATTTTTCAGTAACAAAAAAGCCTGGTGAAATATTTTTGTTATCAGTATTCTGGATCATAGATTGTTTCATGATTTGAATATCAATATTATCGAATGAATACAAAAGAACGTATCATACAGGCCAGCCTTGAACTCTTCAACGAGTCAGGGGAACGGGCCGTTACCACAAACCATATCGCATTCCACCTGGATATGAGCCCAGGTAACCTCTATTACCACTTCCGGAACAAAGAGAGAATCATAGAGGCCATCCTTGAGCGTTACATGGATTACATTAATAATTCAATAACCTATCCGGATCCTCGCCATACCGCGGAAGAATTTCTTCGCGGTTACTGTGAACAGGTTTTCGGGAGTATCTGGAAGTACCGGTTCCTCCATGCTCACATGCCCGATCTTTTAAAGTCAAACAGGAATCTCCACGGTAAGTACCTGCAAACACATCGAATGCTCAGTGAGCGCGCATGCGCTGCCATATATCGACTGAAAAAAGATGGGATCATCCAGGTTGAAAAGGAACGTATACAGGAGCTGGTTGTGTTGATGAGGCTGGTAACCGGTTCCTGGGTAAGCTACTGCATCGCCAACACCCTGGAGGGGAAGATTACTTTGGAGATGGTGAAACAGGGCGTCCTCATGCTCATGGCCCTTATAGAACCCTACGCCACCCGGGAGGGACATGAGCTTTTTCATAAACTCAGGTTGAGTTACAGGAGTGATGTTTCTCTGGACTCCACTTCGGAAATCTGTTTCACCGATGATGAATAGAAATACATAGATTTAATACTGGTCTACTTCTGATCTCCTATGATGATTACATAATATGGGTGAGTTCCTTAAAATGGATTGATGAGCTGGTTACTTTTCATGGGGATGTTCTTCTAAGAGCAATTCTTGAAGAAGGTTTTATCTACGATGGTGAGTGTATAACTGTTATTGGGCCAAAGGATAATTGGAAACCGTAAAAGATGCGGGATATATCCTTTTCCATTATCACTATCTATGAAGGACCCATTGATGATAGCTTTGATTCAAGTGAATTGCTAATGTACAGATATTGAAGCGCTGGCCATTATTCACCCTGATATGTGGGCCTGCGCATGGCAATAAAATAACAGGCGCCTCTTATCTATTATTACTGTCCAGTATCCCATGAGAGTGCTTAGAATCGAATTCTCTTATGAGAAACTCATTCGGTTAATCTACTGCCATCCTTAAGGGTGATTGTTCATCAAAAAGTCATTGCAAAAATAACCGCACAGTGACTGAATAATAGAACATTATTCAGGAAAATATTGATAGTGTTTACCAGAAAATCCATTAGACGATTAATGTTTTTTATTTCGTCAGGTTCGGAAAGGACTTTCCGCTTCATAATTCCATCTCTGCGAGGTTTGTCATGAAAGGTGTAATCACGTTCCGCCGCGTTCTCCTCGGTATCGGTATTCTGGTTCTGGCCTCCATTATCGGCGTTGTTATTGTCCCCAGGCTGAGTCTGATCGGGAAGAGCACGGACCATAAGGTTCATGTGGCCTTCGGATTTCACGGTAACCTCTATCATTCCTTCCGGATCGACACCAACGACGAGGCCGGATTCGGTAAGGATATCCGTCTTATTCGGCACATCATCAAGGTGTTGGATAAAAAGAACGCGGAGGGAATACCGGTCCGGGGCGTCTGGGACATCGAGAACCTCTTCTCCCTGGAGGAGCAGATTCCGAAACACGCGCCGGATATCATAAAGGACATACGTCGCAGGGTAAAGGAGAACAACGACGAGGTCATCATCATGTCCTACAACAACGGGCTGGCCTCGGCCATGAACGAGAGGGAATTTATTGATTCCGTGAAACTGGCCATCTCCAACAAAAAGGGAAGCGGGGTAAAAGACCTCTTCGGAGAGTGGAGCCCCTATGTCCGCCCACAGGAGATGATGGCATCTCCGGGGAACTATCGTCTTTATCAGGAGCTTGGTATAAAAGGTATCTGCCTGTATTACAGCGCTATCACCTTTGACGCCTTCCGGGTCTTCGCCCGGGAGCTCTCGAAAGAAGAGGCCCACAATCCCCTTACCTACGTAAATAAAGATACGGGAGAGAAGATGCTCGTCATCCCGGCCTATAACCACGGCGACCTTTCGGAGAACGTGAGTCTCAGGGAATGGGCCGAGGACCTGCACAGGGAACAGCTAAGGGGAAATATCAATCGTGATGTTCTTATCTATATCAACGTGGACGCTGACGCGGAGTTCTGGAAGGGATTTAAATTTCCTCCTTATCTGGCATGGCTTCCCAATACCGGCGGCCTGGAACAGCTGGTAGAGAGTGTAAAGGACCTTGAGTATGTGGAGTTTACCAACCTGGCGGAATACATGGCAGATCACGAGCCCGTGGGAGAGGTCTCCTTCGGGCAGGACCTGGCGGACGGAAGCTTTAACGGATACGTCTCCTGGTCAGAGAAGGCCTACAGTCACGATTACTGGAAGAACGTGACCGATGATCGCCGTAATCACGATACTATCCCCCGCATATACCGGATGGCGGGAAAGAATCTCCCGGCCGATGTTAAGGGCCTGCTGGAGAAGTCGTACCGGAAACGGTTCCGCCTGGAGTCCACCACCAATTTCGGTATGGCCACACCTTTCCTGGCAAGGGGCCGGGAAAGGGTCGTGGAGAAGATTATCCGGGAAATGAATAGGTATTCCGGTGCAGCCGGGGAGAAGGCCCGTCGGACAGCCCGCGCCTTTTTAAAACAGGAACAGCCTCCATCCCTTTCGAAGGATGGCTACAGTCTCGTGGAAACGCTTCTTCTGGCCCGGCCCGAAAAGGTGACATCTTCCATGGGACATTTCTTTACCTGTGTCCTGCCTGACTCCTGGTCAGAGGGACAGCGCTTTCTCCTGGCCGGGAAGGATGGAACGAGGTATCCTGCCTACTGCGTCTCAACGAAAGCCTCACATACTACAGCCACGGCCCGGTACCGTTTCTTCGTACCGGGTGAAACCGTGGCTGAGGGGGTCTATTATCTCTACGCCCAAAAGATGGATGAATCTCAGAACAAAATGAAGGCCGAGGCTACGAAGGAAAGAGTGCGTAACGGTGAGATCGAAATTGTGTTTAATGAGACCGGTATGGTAACAGGCGTAAAGGCAGGCGGAGTTCAGCAGCTGGAGGAGGGAAGTCTTCTCCCCATGATCCGTTACGGAGAGGAGGTTTATCGTCCGCGGGGTTTGACCGTCACTCCCACCGGAGACAGCACGGGAAGCGTGGCTGCTGCCCGGGTACAGGGTCCTTTTACTCTGCCGGTGAAAGACGCCCGTGATGGAAAGATCGACTACAGGATAACCCTTATCGGTGACGTCCCGGCCATATTTGTTGAAGGGACCATCCTCTGGCCTGACACGCCGAGGGACGAGGTACATAAGCCGAATCTGCCATCTCTGTCGAGAAAGTATGATCCCATGTGGCGTGAGACGGCCCCAGTTGAATTGATCTTTTCCCACGGCGCCTCGAAGGATACTCCATTCAGAGTTTTGAAGCGTAACTACCTGGACGATGAAAGCAGCTACCTGATAGATTACTATAAACACTCGCGCAAAAACCTGGACCTGGCCAACGTCAATAATCACATAACCTCCGAGTACGTGGGTCTGGCAGGGGAGAAGAAGGGGATCGTCGTTGCAATGGACACCACGGTCCTGTCGAACTTCGCCTTCTGCCCACTGAAAATCGAGCACAGCATGTTCTCAGGATTCTCGGCGCGGCTTAATCCCTTCGGGACCTATTTTGGTGAGCAGTACTATCAGCCCACCTGGGGCAACCGGCAGGGGTTCCAGGTGGCGGTCCGTTCCGGTGACCAGTACCACACAGCGGCCTGTACCTACAGCGGATACGAGTATAGTTTCGCTCTTATGATCTCTTTCTTTGAAGGAAGAGAAATGCCGGATAAACTGAAGAATGACGGCATCGCCTTTGCCCATCCTGCCGAGGTTATCACGGCCGGTACCTATGATTTCCGTGAGAAAGAACCGCCTCTGATCTTTCCGCGGGGCTTCATGGCCACGGCCGATGCGGAAGGAGTCTACTTCCACTGGGAGAAGCCCAGGGGTGATCATGCCGGGTATAAAATCTATTGCGGATCGTCCAGCGGCCAGTATGAAGTGGTTTACGATCAAAAAGGGACAGAGACCACCCTCTACACGAAGAAATTTGTGAATTCACAGTCCTTTGATCTGGAAAAGACCTATTACGCGGTCATTACCACCATTGATAAGGATGGAAAGGAGAGTGAACGCTCTCCTGAGATCGCCTTCAAGCCGGAGCCGAGAAGCGGTATCTTCGGTTCAGTCTCACTTCCTATCTGGCTGCAGCTTAAGGTTCTCTGGACAACGATTGTCGCCATGGTGGATTGAGATTTCGTTAGAGATAGTCAAGGATAATTCGGGAGTCATGACGTAACTACCTCTTCCAGGGAAGGGGTAGCCTCTGAGGTATTAATCGCGGATCCCACCCCGGGATATCTTTTTCATGGCTTCGGTCTGTTTGTGCAGGATGAGAGTAGAGTCCATGAGGGTGTTGGTGTTATTGACCACGTGATCCATGATGGTTGTCAGGTGTTCCAGTGATTTCGAGACCTCTTCCATTGTTGTCTTCTGTTCATCCGTAGCGCTGGTGATGTAGCTGGATTCCCGTGCGATGGAACTCATGTTATCCTGGATGGTGGAGGCAAGCTTTTCCTGTTTTAGACAGAGTTCAAGGATTGTCTTCACGGCCGTGTTCACGTCATTGACGGCGTTCCCTATTTCCATGATCACCTCGGATGAATTGTTGATAATCTCGGTTTCATTTTCGATGCTTTCAATGGTTGTCCGGACGTGTTCCTGGATAGATTTTGCCTGGGCGATGGAACGGTCCGCCAGTTTGCCTATCTCCTCAGCAACGACCGCGAATCCGCGACCAGACTCTCCGGCCCGGGCGGCCTCGATGGAAGCGTTCAGGGAGAGCAGGTTCGTCTGTTCGGAGATTTCATTAATCATCTCAGTTATCTCGTTAATGGCGCTCGATGAATTACGGATAGATTCCATTCCCCTGATGATCTCCATGAGTCGGTTACGGCTCTGCTCGGTTTTCTCTTTGCTGATGGAACTGAGACTGTTGGCGTTACGGGCCGCCCCGGTTATCTGTTTCAGGGATTCCACGTACTCGTTCAGGATAGAGTTGTTTTCGTTTATCGCCCGGTCCTGGTTTCGGACGTTATCGGAAATAGACATGACCGCGGCTGCAACTTCTTCCGTGGAAGATGAGGTCTCTATCAGGCTGGATCCCTGGTTCTGCATGTCATCCTGCAGTTCTTTTGTTGTGTTTTTCAGGGTATCGGAAAAATCCGTGAGGTCCGAGGCGGCTTCCCGGATGTTTTGCAGAATTCCGGTAAGATTGCGATTGTCCTCTTCCACGCGAACCTTGAGGCTTTCAGATGTTTCAAAGGAGCTGGAGTACCGTTCGGCCAGGGTATAGGCCTGGGCAAAGATAAAGATAAAGAGGCCAATGGGCATCAAGAAGATTGAATCGATGACCTTGAGAGAGGCAAGGATGTCATTTATTGCCGTTGCGAAAAGGGCGAGGGAGCCAAGGAAAATGGTAACAGCGCTCAGACGTCTTTGGATAATGGCAACAATGATGACAAAGAGGGCGTACAGGGAAAAGATGAGGGTGATTCCCATGTAAGCAGGAAGAATATTAGAATGGATCCTTGCCGGCAGGATTGCTGTAGCCAGTGATCCTCCAAAGAGGAGAACGTGAAGAATGATAAGGAAACGTTTCGAGAACTCTTCACGGAAAAGGGCATAGAGAAAGGTGGCATACATCGCGAGACCCATGTACCATCCTATGAACTCGATCTTGAATAGTATCTCAAAGGGCATTGATCCGAGAAGATAGGGAAGTATCCGTTCGTTTTGAACAACAGACCGCATAAAAAGAAAAATACAGAAAAGGGCAAACCAGAGGGGCGCCATGTATTTTCTTCGGAGCAGGAAAAGACCCAGGTGGTAAAGGGCCATTATGAAAATGGAGCCGAGGATAAATAGTGCGAAGATAATATTCCGCATTCTTTTTTCGTAAAGGTCGGGAGCCAGTCCGAAATGGATTGGGTCAAAGACGCCCGCATGGTAATAATGATAATTGGATACGTGAAAGATTACCTCAATGTCAGAACTCTCCGGGATGAAGCCGGTCACTTTCGGGAAAAGGCTGGGCGCACTTTCACTCTTTGATGTCCCGACCCTCCCTTCCGATGCTATCTCCTTTCCATTTACGAAGAGACGATAAGCCGTTCCTATGCTGAGGAGCTTGAAACCGAGGGTCTCGGAGGAGGGCGCGTTCTTTATAACGAATCGGTAGGTGGCGTATCCATCCGGCGGAACCCCTTTACCCTGGATGCTTCCCGTACCCCAGCGACCGGGTATCTTCACGTAGGTGTCCGGTTTCGGCGGGTTCTTCTTCCGAAAATCTTCGGAACGATAGAGTTTCTTCCAGTAGAACTGGACATCTCCTTCGACTTTTACAGGCCCATTCTTTGAAAGATCCCATGCGGAGAGGTCGAGAATACCATTGTCGATTTTTAATGGTTTCTCTTTCTGCCCATAAAGAGGCATAAGAGACAGCAGGGTTACAATAAGCAATATTATGAATCCCCTGAGGCTGTTTATAGATGATATATTCATGGGCTTTTGTATTGCACAATAGACAACAGCATTGTACATAAATCAACAAAATTTTGTTCTCTGGAACACATATACTATATCAGTATTTATTCCTTAACTTAATTTATTATAAAAATTACTAATATTCCCGCCGCCGATGGCTCCGGGATTTGTATTCACGTAAAAGCATCTTTAGGAATAATTACTGAAAATATACATATTTTTCTGGATGATTCCAGATTTGATGCGAGTTTTATATCTAAAAAGAAATTAATTGTCGAAGCAGTAGTGAACACCGGCCGGGAGGTCGTGGAAATCGATCTCTTCCGCCTTATCATACAGGTTCACCGAATTATAGGTATGCCAGTAGAGTACAGGTCCGCGGCCTCCAGCCCTGCAGTGTTCCAAAACCGCGGCAAAGGCCTTTCCCGTGTAGGTCGGTTCCAGGTGGATCTGCTCCCTCTTTTTCATGATCTCCAGGGCATCCATACAGCTCTTTGTGGGAGAGCCGTATCCTTCCCCGAAATACTCATCCAGTATAACAGGATCAGGTAAGGTGATTTCAGGTATGTAAGAAGACCGGGATTGAAGATACCTGCAGGTCTGTTTCATGAGCTGCTTCACGTTCACCGGGGTTGAGACCGGAAGGGGGCCCAGGTGGCTGGCTGCTACACGGATTCCGATGACCCGAGATGAAAGTCCGGCCAGGGCGCAGCCCAGCGTCAGACCGGCCAGAGTGCCCATGGAACCGTGGGCACAGAAGATGATGGCCGGTTCAGGCAGGAGTCCTTCATTAATCTGCTCTTTAAGCTCGAAGGCGGCGTTTACAAAACCGATGACCCCCTGAACGTTTGATCCTCCAGCATAGAGATAATATGCGAAAGGATGAAGTATTCTCTGGAAAAAATAGAAATGAAGGGCTGCATGGAAGATAGACTTTGCGTGGATAAGCCGGGCATTGAATCGTTTAAAGAGAAGCAGGTTTCGTTTAACGTATTCTGTTACTGGCTGATCAAAGAGAACGAGTGTGCAATCCAGGCCTAGACCTGTACAGTAAACGGCTGTGGCCAGGCCGTGGTTTGTGCCTATGCCTCCCATGGTGACAACATGCTTAATTTTATTTTTCTGTATGTGGGCCAGTATGAATTCCAGTTTTCGAACCTTGTTTCCACCGTATCTGTCCCTAGAACTCTGGTCGTCCCGCTTGATCCAGACTTCTCCGCAGTCCAGGTTCTTCAGACATTCAACGGGTGTGGGGAAGCATCCCAGGGGTATCCATGGAATCCGGTCCTTTAATTCCGTGAAATGTCTGAAAAGTACGGGATGTTTCTCATCGGTCATGACCGGTTTCCCTCCTTTTTAATCAGGGTTGTGAGATCAATGCCCCGGGAACGGAGAAAGCCTTTCCTGAACCAGTAGTAGAGTATCCCGGAAACCAGGAAGAGGAGAAAAAAGCCTATCCTCACAGGGGTCTTCAGGTCAACCAGCATGATCAGACTGAAAAAGATTACCATGGCTATACCGGTCATGGGACAGAACCATCGCCAGAAACCCTTGAGTACGAAGGTCGAGCGGGAATATTCCTCCGGGTAGAGCCGGGGAAGTCTCAGGGACGCGAGCTGTATGGGAAAGAAGATAATCAATCCACCAAGAGCGGCGTAGCTGGCAAGAATCTCCAGGGGAAGGCCGGAAATGATTCCAACCAGGGAGAGGAGCCAGATAACAGTCAGAAGGATGTGCGGTGTTCCGAAACGCCGGTTAGTCTTTCCCAGAAAGGCGGGAAGAATGCCATCCTCCACGATCATGAGAAGTGATTTTGTTCCAACGATAAAGAGAGCGTTAAGTGTTGTAGTCAGGGCGAGGATGGCTCCTCCCAGGATAAAGAAAAGGGAGCCTCCCGTACCACAGGTAAAATGGCTGACATGAATTAGGGGTTCTTTTACACCTTCCAATGTCTGGCATGAAACGGCACCTACCGTGACAAAGGCTACTCCAGCGTAAATGATTGTTACAATGGGAAAAGCTACAAAAAAGGCCCGGGGTATTACTCTGCCCGGGTTTATAATCTCACCTCCCAGTTCGATAATTCCGTTCGCCCCGAAGTAGGTAAAGGTCAAAAGAGCCACCCCCAGCATGAGGTTTCCTGCTCCCTTTTCAAAGATTCCAGAGAAATGTTTTGTGTCAATGGTGAGGGAGCCCCTGTAGATGTAATAGATCAGGGCGGAGATAAGGATAAGGACAAGAAGCGCCTGGATCTGGGCGGCGAGTTTGATTCCCAGTAGGTTAATAACGTAGAAGAAGGTTACCAGGATAGCAGCGAATAGAATCGGGGAGATGCCCGGCAATACCGATTTAGCGTAATGACCGCAGGTAAGGGCATAGAGGGGTATCTGTCCGAAGAAGGATGCCAGTGCGTAGACCCAGACACCCACAAAGGCCAGGCCCGGAGACACCATCCGGCTGGGGTAGCGGTAATTGGCTCCCGTTACAGGGATGGTCGAACCGAGCATAGCCAGGGGCATCATGCTGATAAAGACCGGTATTACGGCTAGACCGTAAGCCAGGGGGAGGAAGGGTCCGGTAATTCTCAAAACGATACCGGTAAAGACAAAGACTCCTCCGCCGATCATAAAGCCTATGGCGATAAAGGTTACCGCTGGGAGGCCAAGGACCCGTTTAAGTTCATTAACGGACATTTCAGGGTCTCCCGGTCTTCAGAGAATCGAGTATACGGGTAACTGCCAGGCCCTGTATAAAAATCCGCTTATCCATGGCCCTGCTTGTGGGGGTCTCAATGGTGTAAACACTTTTACTGTTGTTCAGTCTCATATAGTTGCTCATACTGAGCTGCCTGGAAAGGACCATGTACCAGAGGCCCCACAGGGGCGCGTCGATGATACCGTTCTCTGTTTTCAGTACAATCATGTTGACATTTTCTTCCACGGGAAAGTTCCATTTTCGCACACTGTCTATGATTTGTTCAGAGAGCCTCTTGTCAGGCATGGCGTACTGGTAAATGTAGAAACCAGTGGCATCCGGGTCTTCGTGGAGATCGATCATCAGGTCAAAGGTCCTATCCCGGAGGATAGTCTTTATGATCCCGGCTTCCCTGGTCTTAAGGCTTGCAAAATCACGGTTGATATCACGGCCCTCCCGATTAAAACGTATGTCATGCACGTACCCCCAGGGGTTTACTATTGGGATAATTTCAAATCGGTGGTCCCGATAGTTATCGGTACCACCGGCCAGATTTGTTATAAAATCGGACATTATATGAGCTCCGGCCGGTTCGTTACCGTGTATAGCGGCTGTCATAAGAACTTTGAAGCGGGTTTGCTCGCCTGGATCGTAGACTATCTTCCAGATATCTTCCCTGAATCCAGGATACTCAACCGTACCAGCCTTTTCCATGGTGAGCAGGGGTGAGGATTCTACTGCCTTTCGGATAGGTTTCAGATATTCTGACAGGTCCCGTTTGGTTTCCTGGTCAGCTGGAAATGGTTCCCTGTGCCCGCTGGCACAGGAGATAATCAGTAAAAGCAGCAGGATGGGGCCGATAGTTATCGGTAACCTTTTCATGATTCGACACCTCTATTCTTTTCGGGTGAATTCTGACAGACCGTTCATTTTATAGCGAAAGGGTGAAAGGATTTTCAATGCCTGATTTCTGACAACTCCGGCAAGAAGCTGCCTGGCCCGGGATTCGATTCGTCTCTCCGGGTTTTCACCTGTTGCCATCTGGATCAGTTCAATGATATGGTAAATGGGCCTGGAATGAAGGGGGTCGATAATCTGGCCCACAGAGAGCAACTGCAGGCACCCGGCACAGTAAACAGCCCCTGCATCCGCTTTCGGTCCATGAAGGGAGGAGAGGGCTGACCATGTGGATCGCGTTATTTTCAGTGGATGATATCCGGAATAATGGCTGAACCCTCCCCCAATTCCGCAGCAGAGCTTCATATCACGAATGTATTTCTGTTCAATAACCGTGGCGCCGATGCGTTCCAGCAGTTTTCGTGGGATGTCCATGTATTCATCCCCAAAAGCCTTGGCGTGGCAGGAATCATGAATGGTAATGGTCATATTCAGAGGATGTGTTATCGTAAGATCGCCTGACTCAATTTTTTCATAAAGCCAGGGAAGGATGTGGATTATTTCAAAATCGAAATCCGCGCCATGCGATGGAAGGATATTGAGAAAAAGATTTCTGCCGGCTGTGCAGGGAATATACATTCTCTTAAGCCCCATCCTACGGAAATGCTGCGTAAGGTTTTTTGCCACAGTCCGTAACTGATCGAAATGACCTGTACGGAAGTACATCTCCCCACAGCAGAGGTCCAGTGAGCCGCGGATCGGTATTCCTTCAAAGAGACGGGTCATGGTAAGATAGGGGACGGTTATAACATTACAACCGGGATACATTATCTCCTCGGCGGGAGAATCATCATCCCAGGATTGTACGAGTTTTTTTTCATCATCCGGTAATCTTTCAAGTATGTACGTGCGGAAATTTTTTGGACTGTGGGGCGTGAAATATCGTTCCCATGAGGGCATCCCTTCCTTCTGGAATAGCTCATACCACCTCTGCAGGATGAGGTCCGCCGGATTTGCCTGTTCCGGACAAATGATATTACAGGAATGACAGCTGGTGCATCTTTGTAATACCTCCTTTGTTTTTTCACCCCTTATCAGCCGCTCAATCTCCTCTTTTGCCCTCTCCACAGGTAAATGCATAACAGGGCAGTGGTGGAAGCATTCCCCGCAACGGGCACATCTCTCCTCAAGAAAAGATTCGGCAAAGTTTATTCCTTTCATGGTTCCTCCCCGTTTTCTTCAGTGAAGGGTTGATGCTGTTTGTATAAGGATGGCCTGTGCTCCTCCGGGGCATTCCCTTTGCTGTCCCTTGGAAGGGGATCCCTGAGTTTCTTCATAGATATGGCTCCTTTTCGGCAGGAATATTTGCAGAGACCGCATCCGAAACAGTTATCAAGGGTTATCCCCCTGCCTTCTTTCATCTTCCTGGCCTCAAAGGGGCATATTTCTACACAGGTTCCACATCCGCTGCACATGTTTGTATCTGTTACAGCGAGATAGAAACCATCTATGAGAGGATAGTTTAACTGTCCCAGATCGCGGTTGATGATATAGGGAACGCATCCGCAGGTGCAGCAGTTACATATGACATACTCGTTATAGAGGTTTACCGGACAGTGTATGAAAACCATGTGGAACATGTTGAGTTTGTGACACCGGGTAATGATCTCCCTGGCTTCTTCCCTTGATATCTGTCGATATTCTTTCGGAAAGGCCTTCATCCATGCGTTATACCCTGTTCTCATTACCATGTCGGTCTCCAGAGGATGGTCACAGGCCTGGTGTCCCATCCTGCACCTGCAGGGACCAACAGCGATGGGGCCGTCTATCTCGTCGATATATTCCAGAATATGCTCGTAGGGAACCGGTCTCGCGCTGTCGCCCAGATATCCGAAAGGTCTGACAAGGAGAACACCTGCGATTTGCCTAAGCCATTTCTTTGATCCGATGTGTCTCCATTTACCCCGCAGCAGGTGGAAAGATATCTTTAGCAAGGGGATCTCAATGTACCGTGCAAAAATATACAGGAGAAACTTTCTTAGAGGGCTGTGTTCACCGGTAAAGAAACTGTTGAAGGTGAATCTTTTTATGTTTATGTCATGGTTCTTGCTCATCCGGGGTATCCAGGGGAACCTTTTTTCTTAGATAATAATCGATCTCGCTCACTTTGAAGTTTATCCAGACTGGGGTCGTCTGAAATTTTTCCCGGATAATCGAGAAAGGCTTCGAGCTTCTGGAATACATGCCAGGGATATCCGGATGTCATGTTTTTTGCGTAATTCATTCCCCACGCTATACCTCCGGTGCAGAAATAGCTTATGTTGGCCTTATCGGTTTGTAGAGGTATAACCGTACTGTTTCGGCACATGGACATGTTTGCCATGAAACGGGATATGAAAGCGTCAAAGGTTCGAGTCACTGTTGTACTTCGGAAAAGAAAGGATGTTATTTTGCGCCAGCTTGTATACCGGTTAAGAAAGTTCAGGAGAGAGTTAACATTTTGTATGAGCCAGAGGGACACTGTTCTATTGTTGCCACCAGTAAGTGTATGAAGGGCAGTCTGATCTGTTTTATATTCTGCGAAAGGAATAAAAGTGTCTGGACCGAGAGTTGTGATGATCTCCTTCATCTTACCGGATGTTGTCCTGATAATTACAATATCAGGATGGGTTTTTGTGAAATAAAAGACCGGAGCGATGTATATTCCCGCAGTATTTGTTTGAAGGTGGATATCAATGGATTGTTCAAAAGCATTTTCCGGTTCTTTTAATCCGAGAACTATGGGAGACCACTGGCAGACCTGGATAGAACCGGTTTTCAGGATGAGTTCCTGGCCGAAGGTAGCGTGGAAAATTGCCTGGCAATAAGATATGCCTTTATACTCCTCAACAGCTTCGTAGCCCTGAAGGGTCTCAGACAGTACTTTAATTCCTACTGGTGGCAGTTCCAGTGTAATTGTTGAGTTTTTCCTTTCCATAATTATTTCCTGGTAGAATGGGAATCCATTTCAAACGACAAGTCAAGCTGTAAAGGTACCGATAACTATCGGGGTCTCATTAACTTTTTTTTCTGATTCATGGCGATTCAGCGTGTATTAGATGAGGGAAAGTTAAGGAGGAATCCATGTTAATCGAAACATCATTAAATATGAACAGGCTTACGAGGTTAAGATTAAGCATTGCATCAAGAAGATTGGGGATATCACGGACAAGATTGATAATTTTTTTAATTCAAACACTGATCAATGACCATGATAAACCTGTATCCTCTTTTAGAAGATTGCGATATCAGGATAAAGATGAAAATGGGAACTGGCATTGCTTTCATTTGTCTGTGAATGAAAGAGATTATGAATTGATTCAGGATGTGAGAAAATTTTTTAAGATGTCAGTTTCTCTTTTCGTAGCCCAGGCAGTAGAAAATGATTTGCAGAGGATAGTTAACCAGATATTGAATGGAGAAAATGATACCGATAAGTATCCGGTCAGTTGCTATTCAATCATGCGATTTCTTTCACCTGATGGTGAGATATGCTGGAAATTATACTGGGGACTACCGTTTGTAGAAACCGGAGAGGCAAGAGCCTCTCCAGTATTATTCTGAGAAATCATGAGATAAGAGGTCCCATATACTGGAATATCTCTGCTCCGCTACCCATTGGTTTCGCATCACGCAAATCGGTGATTTTTGTCCAGCTATCACGGATCTCTTCAGGTGTTATTTCCCGATTGGTATCTCCAATACATACTCCAGGGGCTGCAACAACTGAAATACGACCAAACCATCCGGCACCCATGGAAAAAATCATGCCAGAATCCTTGCACTGGTCAGAGCAAAGATACAGGACAATGGGTGAGTTAAATTCAGCTTTCATTTTATCATGAAGTTGTTCCGGAAACACATCTTCTGTCATACGGGAATATGCGTTAGGGGCTACAGCGTTAAT
The DNA here is from genome assembly GCA_964645775.1 of uncultured Leptospirales bacterium. Classification (GTDB taxonomy): domain Bacteria; phylum Spirochaetota; class UBA4802; order UBA4802; family UBA5550; genus CAZYBU01. Next base: position 247,102 of record CAZYBU010000001.1, read on the forward strand.
CTTTATATCATGTTTGGCTGTTTCAATTTTTAAACAGTTCATCATGCCTACCAGGCCCATCTTTGCGGCACCGTAATTACTCTGGCCAAAATTTCCCAGAAGACCTGATACGGATGTAGTCATGATAATTCGCCCATAGCCGTTTTCCCTCATATGCGGTATCGCTGCACGGGTTGTCGCGAATGAGCCTTTGAGGTGTACAGCTATTACGGTATCCCATTCTTCTTCGCTCATTTTGTGGAATGATCGGTCTCGCAGGATACCTGCATTGTTAACCAGAATATCGATGCTGCCGTATGAATCGAGAGCGGTTTTAATTATGTTTTTGCCACCATCTTTAGAAGCTACATTATCATAATTGGCGACAGCCTCTCCGCCGGCATTTTTGATTTCGTTAACAACCAAATCTGCCGCATTATGACTTTCCCCGGAGCCGTCCCGGGCGCCTCCAAGATCATTTACGACAATCTTTGCTCCTCGTCTGGCGAATTCCAGAGCATAGGTTTTACCAAGACCGGCGCCGGCGCCTGTTATTACAGCCACCTTTCCATCAAAACGAATATCAGACATTGTTTACCTCACATCTTCCTCGAATTTTAATAAACAGGAAACCGGGTAATTGTATCATTATGCGAAATAATATCAATATCTTTCTTGTCATATGTTTCTTGCCCTGATTCATGAAGAGATTTCACATACAGATGAATTATGCTGTACAATAAACAGTATCTTCTCCCAATAGGGTTTGATATCCCGATAGTTATCGGTACCTCCTATGACTATTCGAAAGGCAGATTCATCATCGATTCATCAGGCAGCAACCTTAATACGAAGGGGAAAGGTAGTGGCCTTTCCTACGGAAACTGTCTATGGCCTTGGCGCCGATGTTTTCAATCCCGCTGCTGTGGCCAGAATTTTTGCAATAAAAGAACGTCCTTCCTTTGATCCTCTGATCGTGCATATCGCGGATCATTCAATGCTGGTGAGACTCGTGGATGAGCCGGATGAAGAAATGTTTGAACTTGTGAAGAAGTACTGGCCGGGTCCCCTGACTCTTGTCATGAAAAAATCCGCCGAAGTCCCTGATATTGTTACCGCCGGCCTTTCAACCGTGGCTATACGCATGCCGGACCATTCGGTTGCCCTGGAACTGATCCGGGAGTCCGGAACTGCACTGGCTGCTCCCAGCGCCAATCGCTTCGGATCCCTGAGTCCCACATCCGCCCAACATGTAGAAAAGCAGCTGGGTGACCGGATTCCTTTCATTCTTGATGGGGGAAACTGCGCGGTTGGCCTGGAATCAACCATTATCTCCAGGGGCGAGGCAGGATGGAACATCCTGCGACCGGGAGGAGTTTCGAAGGATGATCTTGAAGCAATTATCGGTCCTGTGACAAGGATCGAGTCTGCAGGAGAACGTCCGGAGGCTCCGGGTCAGCTTCCCTGGCATTATTCGCCGTCTTCAAATCTGAATGTGATATCCCGGATTACTGATTCCATGATGAGTGAAAAAGGATCAGGATGTCTGTTCTATATTAAACCGGAAGTTGAGTTGAAAGAAAGGCACGGTTTCCTTTCCCATGAGGGAAATCTGAATGAGGCGGCCGGAAACCTGTTTTCAGAATTGCATCGCCTTGATGATCTTGGTCTGGAACGGATATATGTGGAAGAAGTCCCTGAACATGGGGCTGGGATGGCCATCATGGATCGCCTTCGGCGCGCGGCTGCGCGGAGCGAACATAATATGGATGACTGATTCCCCGGCTTGACGTTTTCACCTTAAATATGATATACATATTATTAAAAACAGGAATTGAATAACAGGAAGGATGAAATGAAGAGTTACAGATATGAACCGATAAAGGGAAGAAAAAAGGGGACCCTATTGTCCGGTTTTCTTTCGGTTTTTCAGGGTCTTGGTCTGGCCCGGAATGAGAAGAAGCTCTGGCCCTTTTTCATTATACCTTTCCTGCTTAATGTCATAATTTTGACCGCGATTTTCGCCGCTTCCTGGCTTACGGTCAATCCATGGCTCCAGGGGTTGGTGGAAGGAGACGCATGGTACAATAACGCCGCGGAAGTGATCATCGGCCCTGTACTTGCCATACTACTTGGGATCGGGACGGTATTCAGTTATTCGATTCTCGGTAATATCTTAATTGCGCCCTTCAGTGATTTTCTCTCGGAGAAACAGGAGGTCATCCTCCATGGAGAGGACTTTGATGAACCCCTTTCTCCGGTTGTTCTGGCAAAGGACGTGGCCCGGGCCATTTCCAACGCCCTGCGACTAGTGGTTGCCCTGCTTCTTATTAACCTTGTTGTCCTGTTCTTTAATCTTATTCCCGGGATCGGCAGTCTTATCTACTCAGTCATAAGTTTCGTTGTGACAGCCTTTTTCATGGGGTTCCAGTTTTTCGATTTTCCCCTGGAGCGCCGGCGGTTTACCTTCCGGGAGAAACGGACAATATTACTGAAACATATCGGAAGTACCGTGGGGGTGGGTATCGCATTTTTCCTTATCTCCTTTATTCCCTTATTCGGATTTCTCGGTTTTAACCTGGGGACCCTGGGGGCGACCGAGGAGTTCACCCGTTTCATTAAGCCTCACCTGGCCCCTGAAGAGAAACCCTGATGTCCCTCTTCATAGTGCTGGAAGGGATTGACGGATCGGGCAAGTCAACCCAGGCAAGAAAGGTTGCCCGATGGATAGAAGAACGTTCCGGTGAGGTTGTCTTCGGGGCGGAACCGACAGATGGCACCCACGGCAGGGAGATACGCCGTATCCTCTCCGGGGATTCCCTGCCCGATCCGGCCGAGATGAGCCGGTTTTTCATCATGGACAGGAGGGATGACGTAAAGGGGCGAATAGCCCCGGCTCTGGAGAAGAAGCTACCGGTTGTCCTGGACAGGTATTATTATTCAAACGCCGCCTACCAGGGAGCCATGGGCCTGCGTTGGAGAGATATCCTGGAAGCTAATCGTCATGAAGGCTTCCCGGAACCGGACCGGGTTTACCTCATCGACATGGAACCGGAGGAGGCCCTTAAACGTGTGGTCGGACGTTCCGCGCAGAGTGAGACGGACCTCTTTGAAAAAAAGGAGTTTCTTGACAAGGTCCGGTTCAACTACCTGGACATGGCCGATGAACGTTTCCTGACCGTAAGGGGAACAGAACAGGAAGAGGTCGTATTCCAGGCGATCCTCAATGACCTGAAAGAGATATGGGAGAGCCGGGCCAGGTAACCGGTTCAATCTGCACGATTTTCATTTCAGCAGGATGGTTCCTGCGTTCATATAAGGTACCTGTTAAGAAGATTCAAGGGGTACAGGTAAGATTTTCCCATCTTTCTCTTCAAGCCTGACTTTTGATGGAACCTCTCCGGAGAATTTTGGATCCGATGCCCGAAGAGAGGGAAAGTCCGCTTCCCTGATAAAGCGTGTAAGGAGCTGAAACTGTTCTTTGGCCACGCGGTCCTCAGCACCGTCAAGGAGCCTGTCAGCCAGGCGGTCCCGTTCCTTTCTGCATACGGTCTCTATACAGTGGTCGTTCAGGGTAAGGATAATCGTGTTTCCCATAATGAAGGGTTATCTTTGGAGGAGGGTCTATATTTCAAGTAATAAATTATTCAGCTCTCTTTCCAATCCCCGGACAGGCGAAAGCTCTTCAACTGGGCCACGGCCACGGGTATCAAGAAGTTCGGGAATATGATCTCGATAGTACCCTTTCCCCACAAGAAGCCGGCCCTATTCCCTGCCCGTAGAACTTCCCCTCCGATGATCTCTCCTCTGGACCGGTCTCCCTGAGGGTGCCCGGGTCAGGAACCTGTATTCACACCCTCCGGCAGAGCATATTGAATAGTATCATTAAGGTTGAAAGATAAAAAATATTTGATATCCCCTATGAAACGATATGAATGGAATTCGGTAATAAATGAGAATCTGATTTATGAACATTCACTTTTTCGAAGAGTTCCCATCGGCGGAAAACCTGGAAAAATGCAGACTCATAGATTTTCCCTCGGTCCTGTACGTGGCCGCCTGGTCCTTCTCCGAATTTCAGTCCCTGGAAGAGAGGATCCGGGATATCAATCCGAAGATGGAAGCGGCCTGGTGGCCCATCCTGGAACGCTCGTACTGGATATCACCTTTCTCCTTCAGGGATGAGTTGGAGACTCTTCACCGGGAACTGAAGGAAAGGGAAAGGAGCGTATGCCTGAAGGTCCTGGTTGACCTGGAGCTTCCCCTGCTGAGAAAAGGTCTGTTCCTTAGAAACGCTCTCTTCTTCTGGAAGAATAAAAAAATTATCAGGAAACTGTTCGCTGAATCTACAAGGCTGAACATCGAAATCCTGACAGCCGAATATCCCATTCCGGGCAGGGCCTTTCAGACTTTCCTGGAGCTGCTGGGGGTATCTTACCCTATGAATCGGTATCCCCATAAAAAGATTGTTATGTACTACACCAGCATGATTTCGAGTGGACGGTACCTGGATCGGGTCAGGGAATATGTGCGCAAACGTTCAGGGGAGCTGGGTAAGAACTTCCAGGTTGGCCTCGGTACCCTGGCCGTGGGAATATTTGGTAACGAGCCTATCCTTGAACCAGAAGGCCTGGACCGTGACCTTCGTTTGTGCCAGGAAACCGGTATCGATACTGTGGTTCTATTCCGTCTGGGTGGATTGAATACCGGCTACCTTGATGTTGTCAAGAAATGCCGGGATAATCAGGCGTAGCCTGCCCGGCAGGCAGTGCCGTTAATGCACGATGTAAGATATTTGAATTACGGGATTTCACTGTTAACCATGGAATTTAATAATCAGTGAAGAGCCGGGGTCACCTGTCATTTCAATATCTTCATCCTGCGACTGTCTCCCGGGAATAGTATCTCTTTTTTGATTGCACTTACAAGCATCATTAGGAATAATCACTGGTAGTATATTCTGTTTAAAAGTAAAACTTCCCCAGACGATTGGAGAAATTGAACATGAAGATCATTTACGGTGTCAGCGGTGAAGGGATGGGACATGCCACCCGGAGTAGTGTGGTTATCGATTATCTGCATAAAAACGGTCACGAGGTTCATGTATATTCCAGCGGCCGGGCCTATGAATTCCTGAGCAGGAAACACGATAATGTGTATACCGTAAAGGGTTTCAATCTTATTTACGAAGGGGACGCCCTCAAGAACATGCGTTCAATGTTCAGCATGTTGAAGAATCTCCCGAAGGAATTCAATACCACCCTCAAGGCCCTGGCTAACGACATGTATGAAATCCGTCCGGAGGTTATAATATCCGATTTTGAGACCTTCACCAACCTTATCGGTATCGAGGCCGGTATCCCGGTAATCGCTGCCAACAACATATCCATTGTTAATCGCACCCGTATCGACCTGAGGAGCCTCTCGCAGTTGTATCCCATGATCATGAACCAGGGAGCAGAAACCGTATCCAACTTCCGGGCCGACTATTTTGTGATCCCGACTTTTTTCTTTCCCGAGGTGAAGGACAAAAATGTTCTTCTTACTAATCCCGTGGTGAGGGAAAGTATACAGAAACTGAAGTCCACCGAAGGAGACCATATCCTGGTTTACCAGACAAGCAAGACCAATACGGAACTTCTCGATTTTCTGGAGCGCCTGGAATACAACTTCCGGGTCTACGGATACGGCAAGATGGCGGACAGGAAGAACATGGTATTCAGTGAGTTCAACGAGGAAGGATTTTTAAAAGACCTTGCCTCAGCCCAGGCCGTAATAGCGGGAGGAGGTTTCAGCCTTCTCTCTGAGGCCATCTACCTGAAAAAGCCGGTCATGAGCGTGCCCTTGAGAAATCATTTCGAACAGATTACGAACGCGCACTACGTTGAGGTCTGCAAGTTCGGAGAGTTCTACCATAAACCGACGGAAACGGATATCAGGGACTTTCTCTTGAAAAAAAACCTGTATCAGCATTACCTGAACCAGTACAGTTTCGATCCCACGGAGTTTCCGCGTACCATTGAAGACCTGGCATGTAAAATCGGTAAGGAACCCAAAACTGCGCGCCTCCGGGCTGTCATGACCCTGAACCTCTCATTCAAGAGGCAGTAACCGTTTATATGGAAATAATCGAAGAACGGGTAGACAGGATAACCAGGCTCCTGGAAGGAATTTCGAGGGGTTACCTCGAGGTCCGTCTCTCCAGGACGGAATCGACCTCCATTACCCTGGCCGGTCCCCGGAGGGAGAACGTATCCTCAGGAGCCGGTACAGGAGGATCCATTCGTCTTCTCCGGGACGGGTTCTGGTATTTCTACTCCTTTAACGATCTCGATTCCCTGGAAAAACACCTGGTATCGGATCGTCTGGAGGCAATCCCATCTCTTTCACACGGGAGTTCCCGGATAAGGAAGCTTTCACCTCTCAGGGAAAGCTGCCACACCACCTTTGAACGGGACCCGGCATCTGTCCCTTTTGAAGAGAAGATGGCCCTGGTGGATGCGTATAACTCCATCTTGCGTAAACCGGAAAAGATACAGTCAACCCGTGTCATGTACAGGGACAGCCGGGGGTATTACGCTTTCATGAACAGCGAAGGGAGCCGTCTTTCCTGGGACCGGGTGCACTGCGGTGTATCCCTGTCGGCCGTGGCCCGGGACGGTTCAGCGATCCAGCCGGCTCAGGAATCGAGAGCCGGTATCGGTGGTTATGAAATGGCCATAGGTCTGGAAGAGGATGCTGAGATAGTGGCCCGGAGAGCCGTCGATCTACTGAAAGCAGAGCCCCTTCCCGGCGGCAGCTATCGGGTTATTGCAGATAACCGACTGACCGGTGTCTTTGTCCATGAGGCCTTCGGTCATCTCTCGGAGGCGGACTTTGTCTATGAAAATCCGCGCCTAAGGTCCGTCATGGAGATCGGACGGGAGTTCGCTCCGGAGGATGTAACCATCGTGGACGACGGAAGCCTGGAGGGTGAAGCCGGCTACATACCCTTTGACGATGAGGGTGTCCTATCCGCCCGGACGCCCCTTATCGAGGAAGGGCATCTGGCCGGACGGATGCATAACCGGGAGACAGCGGAGATTATGGACGAGACTGTCACAGGTAACGGACGGGCCCTGAGTGTATTTCATCAGCCTATCGTTCGCATGACCAATACCTTCATGGAACCGAAAACCGCGTCCGTGGATGATCTTTTCCATGAGGTGGATGACGGGATCTATGCCTGTGGAGTCATCGGCGGCCAGACAAACCTGGAGATGTTCACCTTTACCTCGGCTTACGGGTTCAGGGTCAAAAACGGGAAACGAAAGAAGATGTTCCGGGACATCGTTCTCTCGGGTAACGTTTTCTCAACCCTGAAGAATATCCGGGGAGTCGCAGATGACCTGAAACTTTACGGCGGACTGGGAGGTTGCGGTAAAGGCGGCCAGGCCCCCCTGCCTGTATCTTACGGCGGACCTCATATCCTGATCGATAACGTTCTCGTGGGTGGAGGCTCCTCGTGACCTTTTCTTCTCTTAAACACTGCACATGGTATGATGTATTCAGAAGCCGGGGAGAGTCCCGTTCCCTCCTCTACAGGAACAATCGCTTCTTTACCGTTCGGGAAAGCCAGAGGAGCGGGTTCGGTATACGGGTAAATCTTGAAGGGAGAACCGGCTTCTCATATGATACCGTTGATGATTCACTTGAGGATACCGCCGGGAAAGCCCTGAAGATGGCCCCCTTTGGTGAGAAGGAAAATTTTACACTGCCCGAAAGCCAGCCGCCGGGGTCCCTGACGGAACCCTGTGACCCGGTCATGGACGCATACGATGAGAAAGGGGTCATGGAAGAGGCGCAGCAATGCATCGATCAGATTAAAGCAACCTTTCCCGACGCTTCCGTGGATCTGAGCGTGACTGTAAGCAGGGGCCATCAGGAACTGGAAAACTCCCGGGGTCTTGTGACAGGTTACGGCTCGTCATTCTTTTCCGCTTCACTTTCGGTTACCCTGATCGATCAGGAAGGAGGAAGGGTGGATGTATCCGATTCTTTCTCCGCTCTTCATCCCAGGGAATTACAACTCCTCATGCCCTATGTTATGGACCGGCTGGAACGTTCCGATAAGAAATCGCGCCTGGAATCGGGGAGTTACCCCGTCATCCTGACTCCCAGGGCCTTCGCCCAGGTGCTCTCCATACTTGTATCGGGTCTTAACGGACGCAGTATTGAGCGGGGCGTTTCACCCTTTACCGGTCGGCTGGGAAATGAGGCCTTCTCGAAAAGGCTCGGCCTTGTGGACCGGCCCGGGATGGAAGGTTCTCCCTTCAGTCGGCCCACGGACGATGAGGGCCTGCCGGCCCGGGACACCTGGCTCGTGAAGAATGGCAAAATCGAAAACTTTTTGCTGGACCTGAGGAGCGCCTCCCGGCTCGGGATGGAGGCTACGGGTAACGCCTCCCGGTCGTACGGTTCCCTTCCGTCCCCTGCCACAACGAACCTGGTGGTCACTCCCGGTACCCTCACTCTGGATGAGCTCATTTCCGGCACGGAGCGGGGGTTGATCGTGGACCAGTTTATTGGCCTGGGACAATCCAATACCCTGACCGGTGACTTTTCGGCCAACCTCGACCTGGCTTTCCTCGTGGAGAAGGGTGAAATGAAAGGGCGCCTGAAAGACACCATGGTTCACGGCAACCTTTATGATATGCTAAAGGGAGAAATAACTCCCGCTTCTGATCCCCGATGGCGGGGGTCCTGGTTCCTTCCCGGCGTCCGACTTGAGGGTCTCAGCCTGTCATCCTGAGCAATCTATCTGTCATATCCAACCCAGGATTCCGGCAAAGACGATCATCATCATGGCGTTCAGGATGAAGAGTCCCCCGATGAAAGGTATTCGTATGCGGTTCGATCCGTCATGGGCAAAAAAGGCGGCCAGGAAAAAGGGGACGTACACCGTAATGAAGACCGGCAGAGCGCCCCACCAGGGGTAGACCCAGTGGAAGGCGGGCGTGGTGACGAGGAATATCTCGAAAAACGAGAAGAAGGCTGCGTTGCCCAGGGCGAAGAGGACCCGGTTGTTGATTCCCAAAATTTTCAAATTTTTATCTTCAGGCAGAATTTTCGACATGATAAGACCGGCCACGGAGAACATCATGGAGAGCTCCCAGCCTACACCGATAAGTAACAGGTAGGAAGTGCCGGCCGGTACGGTCCAGAGAGCGTGGCCGCTTGAATGCTGGATCAGCGCGTTGACGATTTCGTAGAACCAGTGGACCATGTAGAGGGAGAGTCCGGCGGCTACCTTGTCCCAGTTTTTTTTCGATACCTCGTTAAAGTAGATGTATACCACGAAGGTGAGAAGGGGTATAAAATACCACTGGAAGGTTTCCGGATTTCGCAGTATCTCAAGGGCCTGACCGGTGAGTTCCGGCTGGTTCATGGTATCCTCCCTGAAGCGAGACTCTTTGTGGAAGCTGGGTGAGTATAGATGAAATGGCAACCATTATTTCAATCCCTTCAGGCATAGATTATTTATTGACAAATAGCCAGAGATAGAATGTCTTCAAGGTACCGGGATACAAACCCTCTCCTCTGGAGCCGATCATGAGAATAATTCTCGTTAACAGCAGTCAGTCTCTGGTAAAGGCCGTGGACGCGTCCCTGGACAGTGTACGGACGAAAATATTCGAGGCCGATTCCCTGGATTCCGTTACGGATGACATAAAAGAGACCAATTCACAGGTCGTTATCCTGAACTGGGCCAGGGCCGATATTGACGCTATCGATATCGTAAAAAGGATTCGGCGACTCAGGTCAACGAACTATGTCTACATTATCCTCGTCGTCAGCCGCAACAACGAAGAAGAACTGATGGACGTGATCTCCGCCGGCGCGGACGACTTTATCTACAAGCCCTTCGGAAAGGAAGAGCTTCAGATGAGGATGACTATCGCAGACAGGGTCATACGGACGGAAAATAACTATTCCAAATCCAAGAAAAAACTTATCCGTCTCGCGAAGGAAGACTCTCTTACCGGTCTTTTTAATCGGAGGGCCCTCTTGGACGAGTCTGTCACGGAGATGGAGCGGGCGGCAAGGGACGGCCGGTATATCTCCACTATCATGGCGGGAATTACCAACTTCCGGGAACTGCTTGATGAAAAAGGTGGAATGATCGGTGACATGATTCTCCTGGACATGGCCCGGCGTCTTGAGGCCATCTGCCGTCCTTATGACAAGCTGGGCAGGTACGGCCTGGCAGAATTTATGATGCTGCTTCCCGATACGGGGAGTGAAAACGCGGAGAAGGTCGTCCATCGTCTGTTGCACTCCATCCAGGACAGACCCTTTGAGATTACCGGTCTGGAACATGAGCTTTCCATAGCGGTGGGTATCTCGGAGCTTAATCCTTCCGAAAAGTTCAGGGAGAGAGAAAACAAGGACCAGTTGCTTAATGATCTGATCCTGGAGAATCTGCTGACCCGAACGGAAGAGGCCATGAAGGACGCGGAACGTTCCGGGACCAACAAGTACGTCATACATATCGAATAATACTACTACCTGTCGTTGAGAATCCAGGGTGGAGGTTTCTCTCATGAAAATCAGGCTGGTACGTTTTCTTGTCTTTGCCCTTGTTGTCCTTCTGACGGCATGTGCTCCCGGCACGGACTTCGTGATCCTTTCAGGCTCAGAGAATAAGAGCCTGGAGCCGGTTCTGGAGGATTTCGGACGAAAGCATAATGTTACCATTCACATGAAGTATATGGGGTCCGTGGACATTATGCTTCAGCTGGATCGGGACATGACATCCTATGATGCTGTCTGGCCTGCCAATTCGCTCTGGATCGCCCTCGGTGATAAAAAAAGGATAATCAAACATGAGAAGTCTATAATGACCTCTCCCGTGGTCTTTGGTATACGGAAAAGTCTGGCTGAAAAGCTGAACGTAACGGAACGTGACGTCTACGTGAAGGACATACTTGAAGCCATCCGGAAGGACCGCTTCTCATTTATGATGACTTCTGCGACCCAGTCCAATTCCGGGGCCAGCGCCTATTTCGGTTTCCTTTACGCTCTCCTTGGAAATCCTGACGTGTTGACCGGGGAGATGCTTAGGCGGGCTTCCCTGAAAAAGGATATACGGGACCTTCTCTCAGGTATTCATCGATCGTCCGGTAGTTCCGGCTGGCTTAAAGACCTTTTCCTTAAGGGTAATTACGATTCCATGGTCAACTACGAGGCTATGATTATCGAGGCCAATCAGGAGCTTATCCGGCAGGGCAGGGAGCCCCTTTATCTGGTCTATCCCGTGGACGGTATGGTCATGGCAAACTCCCCCCTGGGGTATGTGAATAACGGCGATTCCGACAAGGAAAAGATATTCATGAAGCTCCAGAAGTACCTCCTCAGCGAAGATGTGCAACAGACAATCCAGGACTATGGCCGCCGGACCGGTATTGGAGGTATCAGCGGGGACGTTGATAAAGAGATATTTAATCCGGACTGGGGAATTGACGTAAAGAGAATCCTTTCGCCGGTAAGCGTTCCGGAGCCGGAGGTTATAAGCACTGCCCTAAGTCTCTACCAGACTACATTCAGGAAACCTTCCTTTACGGTATTCTGCCTCGATTACTCGGGAAGTATGTACGGCCAGGGACAGGAAGCCCTTAAGAACGCCATGGGGATGCTCCTGGACAGAAGGAGTGCCGGCGAGTACCTGATTAATACCGGAGACGAGGATGTGACGGTTGTCATACCTTTCAGCAGCCGGCCCCTTGATGTATGGTCCGCCCGGGGAAACGACCAGAACCAGCTTAACGCTCTGTTGAATCTTATTCGTAATAAGCGGCCCAACGGTTCAACGGACATCTATTCACCTGTTATTACGGCGCTGGAAATCATAAAGAAAGGGTCTACGGACCAGTATATCCCGGCCGTGATCCTGATGACAGATGGAGAGTCCAATTACGGTAAGCGGTATCGGGACCTGGAGAAAGCCTACAGGGAGATGGAGATGGACGTTCCTGTCTTCAGCATAACCTTTGGGAAAGCCTCCTCCGTCCAGCTCGAAAAGATCGAAGATTTGACCCGGGCGAGAGTCTTTGATGGCCGGCATGACCTTGTAAAGGCCTTCCGGAAGGCCAAAGGATATAACTGATAAAGGAAAGAGTTTATGCGCTCAGGTACATTTTTTCGATACATACTCTCCGGCGTTATAGCCGGTAGTATCTTTGTTTTCTTTTTTCTACTGCTTGGCTTCGGTGTTTTCCTGGCACTGGTCGTGGGGATAGCGGGATACATCGCCACTCTTCTCGTTTTCAGAGGAGAACGCAGATTCGAGGTGGGAATAAGCGGAACCCGGGTTTCCGGGGAGGATATGCAGAAGACCCTCCGTTACGGTGAGGAGTCCGTCCTCGAGATCCGCACACTTGCCGGTCAAATTGATGACCCCGCGGTTAAGGAGAAGGTGGAAAAAATAGCCGTGGCCGTGGAGAAGATATTCGATAACTTCAAACAGGACCCGGGGGACATCCGGCGGGCCCGTGAATTTCTGAATTATTACCTGGACGCCACGATCAAGGTGATACGCCGGTACGCGGAGATAAGCAGGCATGGTATCGGCTCGGGGAACGTTAAGGGCAGTCTTGACAGGGCCGAGGATTTGATGGATAGTCTGCTGAAAGCTTACGAGGTCCAGCTCGCCAGGCTTCTGAGCAATGATGTCATGGATCTTGACACGGAAATTGAAGTCCTGAAAAAAACGATGCGTTACAGCGGTCTGGAGGATCTGGAATGAAAGCCAGAATCACCGGTGTCCTGATCTTTCTGCTGATTGTTGCCGGCGCCATAGCCTACCATTTCATGGAAGGCGCTTCCTCAACCGTGACCCTCAAGGGATACGTCGGTGGAGAAAAGATCAATCTTCTTCAAAATGAAAAGATCAAAAAGATACTGGCCCGGAAGTATGGAATTATCATAGATTACACAAAGGCCGGTTCCATTGAAATGGTTAAGGAGATCCCGAAGGAAGACACCGATTTCCTCTGGCCATCTAGTCAGGTCGCCCTTGAGCTTTTCAAGAAGAGTCAGTCTTCCCGTCTCGTAAAGAGTGAAATCATTTTTAATTCACCCATTGTGATCTATACCTGGGACATAATCGGGGACAGGCTCAGGAGCGACGGTATGATCCAGGAGAGGGACGGGGCCCTCTTTATCAAGGATTTCAATAAACTCATCAACATGGTTGTCTACGGGAAAAAGTGGTCTGACATCGGGATCAATCAACTCTACGGGAAGATGTCGATCATATCCACGGACCCTTCAAAATCGAACTCGGGTAACATGTTTTCCGGTCTTCTGGCCACGATCGTGAACGGTGATGTGGTTGAAACATCCCATCTTCCAAAAATATTGCCCATTGTCAGTGATTATTTTAAACGTCTTGGCTACATGGAGCACTCATCCTCCGACCTTTTTGAGCAGTACCTTAAGACTGGTGTGGGAGCCAAGCCGATGATCGCCGGGTATGAAAGCCAGCTTATTGAGTTTTCCCTGCAGCACCCTGATATCTGGCCAAAGGTTAAGGATAAAATGCGTATTCTCTATCCCGTTCCCACGGTATGGAGTTCCCATCCTGTCATAATTCTCAAACCGGGGGCAAAGGGGCTTATCCAGGCTCTGCAGGATGAACAGATACAGAGAATAGCCTGGGAGGAACACGGCTTTCGAACAGGTATGATAGGGGTACAGAATGACCCGAAGGTTTTGAAAGTGGTAGGGGTTCCCGCTTCCATACAGCAGGTGGTTCCCATGCCTTCCCCTGATGTAATGGATGCCATTATCCAGGCCGTGCGTTAACTCTTACGTAAAGGATGGGCCAGAGAGGCCTGTCCGGTGATAGTATGAATTATATCCTTACTGCAATAGCAGCCATGTTTTTCGGTTTCTCCATCCTCTATGCCGTCAGAGGGATATTCGTATACAGGAAGATCGATAAGAACATTTATTTCTCCGCCACGGCCCTGGCGAGCACGCTCTATGCCCTGTCTCAGCTTTTTTTAAGCATGCCTGTCCCGGACCAGACCGTCCTTATTATCCACAGGATAAAACTTATTACCTCATTGTTCGATGTTCTGTTCCTGATTCTTGTGACCTATGAACTATTCGGAAAGAAGAAGACCCTGGTCTGGTGGTTTCTGGCCGGGATTGCCCTGGTAGCGATGACCATTCCATTCGATATTTTTATATCAATGCCTGTCCATCATCTTGCTATCCGAAAGTTTGATATCGTCTTTAATTACCGTTTCGGGACCACAGGTATCAGTTACTCCTTAATGTCCCTGGTGGTTCTCACTGCCATGATCTCTGTTATAATTGACGGGATACGAACCAGGGAGATGAGCTTCAGAAACAAAATTATCTTCACCTTCATTTTTCTCCCTGTCATTATCTCTGCCATGAACGATTATGCCGTAGCCCACGGATTGATCGACAATATTATGCTGACCGAATATGCCATCTTCTTCACCTTTATAATGATTTTTTCCATCATGTACAGCGAGGAACAGGCGAACTATATCTATCTCAGGAATATTAACAAGATCCTGAAGATGAATGTGGAAGAGCGTACCCGCGACCTGGCGGAACAGTTCAACCAGAGTGAGAAGCTTAACCGGGAGCTGGTCCGTATCAATGATGAAATAAAAAAGGTTAATGAAACAATGAAGATGGACATGAAGATGGCCCGGAACGTCCAGTCCGCCTTTTTGCCCTCTGTTCCAAAAGACCTGAAGAAATGGGAGATCGCCCTCTATTTTAAACCGATGTCGGAGGTTTCTGGTGATTTCTACGATTTCTATGTTCGTGATGACGAGCTTGATGGAATCGGTCTCTTCGATGTTTCAGGACACGGCGTTGCTTCTTCCCTTGTAACTCTTCAGGCGAAATCGATCATCTATAAGAATTTTCGCGAGAATAGAAATCTTCCTCTGGGAGAGGTGGCCTCGCGGATTAACAACGAATTAATTGAAGAGCTGGGCGACTCCGATCATTTTATCTCAGGGGTCCTGATCCGGTTCACTGATGACAGGCATCTGGAATATGTAAACGCCGGACACTCCGATATCCTGGCCCGTGACCCCCTGGGGGCCGTGTACGTCGCCTGTGGGGGGACACAGTTCAAGGGTTCCTACCTTGCTGTGAAGGTGATCAACACTCCCTACGAAAGCTGCCGGCTGGAGTTTGAACCTGGGACCACATTTCTGCTTTACTCTGATGCTTTGATCGAGACCATGGATAGTAAACACAGGATGTTTGGCTGGGAGCGCCTGGCCCGGGAGTTTTATTCCATGCCGGTAACTCTGTCTGTTGAGGAGCAGGCAGGATACCTGGTGAATTCCCTGGAGTGTTTCTGTGGTAAAAGCCATTTCGATGATGACCTGACTATTATCATAGCCCGGAAAAAACCAATCTGATTTCAGTAATTATTCCTGAAGATGCTTTTATGTGCAAAAATTAAGAATTTATATCCCCGCCGTCTTCGGTGGTGTGGATATTAGGTTTTTTAGGGCAAATAAAGGTAAGGAATACATACGGATATGACATTATAATGAGGTACAATCATGATTGATCCTGAAACCAGTCCCATTGAATACGCCCGTACAGTGGTGGGCCAGGACCCTCTGGCGACATTCCTTGGAATCCGGGTCGAAGAGGTGAAGGAAGCCTATGCCCGGTGTTCTGTTGAGGTTAAGTCTGAATACTGTAACGCCGTGCAACGGGCCCACGGGGCCCTTACCTACGCCCTTTCGGACCAGGCCTTTGCTGTTGCCTGCAACTCGACCGGAACACGCGCATTGGCCGTCAGTTTTAATATCACATATATCGGGGCCGCATCACCCGGAGCCCGGTTGATTGCCGAGGCGACTCCCGTAAACAGGGGAAAAAGGATCAGTGTCTGGAGCGTTGAAGTACGGGACAGTGAAGGCAATCCTGTTTCCAGAGGCGAAGGGATCGCCTATCACAGAGTCTGAGTATCTCCCTGTTGCCTGACCGGTTCCCCGATCCATATCGTCTCCACGGTACAGCTTGCTTTTTCAATCCTCCCGATGATGGAAGATGGATTGGAGATAAGTTCAATTTTTTCTTCTCTGCTCAGAGACTTTATTCTGTTTTCCAGTTTGAGCGCCTCGGACAGGTTTCCGGAGATTCTCCAGCATCCCTCTACCCGAAGGGGAGGAAAACTCCGGGTAAACCTGGACTTGGAGGTTCCCTTTCTGTGTTCTTCCAGGCGACGTTCCATGTCCGTGGTGTAGCCGGTATAGAGGGCGTCGTTTTCGCAGCGAAGAATGTATACCCAGTAATCCATAAACTCCCTGAGTACGACTATTTCGCTTGCCAAAGAGCATATCAATGCAAAAATGTTTTTGAATAAAAACTAAATGAAATACTTTTGAGACTGGTCTCACCTGGATTCGCCGCCTTCGGCGGATGGGAAATTAGAGTTTTTTATTGCAAATAAAAGTAAGAAATACATACTGTTTTCGAATTAAACGTTAATAGAGGTTAAAGAACCATGCCTCCCCTTAATAAAAAAACGGACCATATACAGATGCTCTGGGACATCAGTGAGATGAATCGTCTCTTCTCAGAAAGCATAAGCATTGAATCCTTTCTTCAGAAAATCGTTGAGATGCTCGCTTCACACATGCACGCCGAGGTGAGTTCTATTTATCTTTATGACGAGAATCGGAAGCTTCTGGTCCTGAAGGCCACGGTCGGCCTGAACCAGGAATATGTTAACCGGGTGGAACTTGATCCCGGTGAAGGGCTGGTTGGACTGGCTTTCCAGGAATTGAGGACCATCTACGAGAATACAGGGAGTGATAATCCCCATTACAAGTTCATTCCAGGCATATTTGAAGAGCTCTACGAAACAT
>CAZYBU010000002.1:0-63242 GCA_964645775.1 uncultured Leptospirales bacterium
CCTTCTCCTCCCGGCGTGGGATCATATTGCCTGTCGTCTCCTGGCGGCGAATCTCCAGGGTAACGGTATCGATACGCGCCTCCTTGTCGACACTCCCGATTCCATCCAGAGAAGCCTGAGCCACAACAGCGGCCAGTGCATTCCCCTGAATATCATCGCCCAGAACTGTATCGATTACGTGGAGAGGGAAGGCCTGGACCCTGCCCGGACTGTTATCTGGAGTATAGACTCCCGCATGGCCTGCAACATCCGTATGTTCCCTTACTACATGCACCACCTCTTCACGGAATATGCGAAGGGGATGGAGAAGCTCTCCTTTTACGTGGGTGAACTTACATTTTACGACATATCCATCCCGACCGGCATGAAGGCCTATTACGCCTACATGATCGGAGGACTGCTATCCAAGATTGCCTGCCGCCTAAGGCCGTACGAGGTCATACCTGGAAGCACGGACCGGGCCATCGAGGAGTCCCTTCTTCTCCTGGAGGAAATGTTCCGTACAGGATCCCGTCGGGGACCTGTTCTGGAAAAGGTCTCCCGCATCCTTCAATCCGTCCGTACAGAGGGTTCCGGCCGGCCAAGAGTAGCTATCTTCGGAGACCTCTATGCCCGCGATAATGACGTCATGAACAGCGGCCTCATCCGCCACATCGAGAATCATGGAGGAGAGGTGGTAACCACTCCCTACAGCGATTACCTGAAACTCATAGCCAGACTGTATAACAACCAGTTCCGTGATGATGGATACCTTATAGACTGGGCTATCATCTCTACGTTTTACCCTGTGGCCAAATGGATGGAGAAGAGGCTCTACCGATATTTTGAACCGATCCTGAAGGAACCCCTCATGGAGGAACCCCGCGACCAGGAAGACCTTTTCCGGCGTTTTAATATCAAGCTCGCGCAGAACGGAGAATCATTCGACAACATCGTGAAGATATTCCACCTGGCCGAAAGGTATCCTGACCTTTCATTCTTCGTGCAGACCAACCCGGCCTTCTGCTGTCCCTCACTTGTCACGGAGGGTATGGCGGAGGAGATTGAACGTCAGACCGGCATTCCCATTGTAACGATCACCTACGACGGAACGGGAGGTCGCCAGAATGACGCGGTCATCCCCTATCTCACCTTTCCTCGAAAAGGGAAACATCCTTCCTCCGCCCGGGTTCCTTTCAGTGAAAAAGGGGATCTTACAGGCGGGAAAGCTCCACGCGGGGACCGTCAGCGGTAAGGAGAAGGCGCGCGTAATGCCCATCCCTGAGTGACCCCGGGTTGATAAAGAGAGGAGGGATATCCTTCACCATCTGGATATGTGTATGACCGAAAGCAACCAAATCGGCGTCCACTTCCAGTGCGCGCTCAAGAAGCCGATCAAGGCCGCTGTTTACATCCAGAGTATCCCCGTGATTAATAAGAACCCTGTATCCGAAGAGCCCTCCCACAACCTCCCTCTCCACAGCGGAAAGGTGCGTGTCGACATTTCCCCGCACGGTCATGGCCTGAAAGGGTAACATAATACCACGAAGATCATCGGCCCCGTCTCCACAGTGAATCAGGGCGTCCGCCCCCTTCTCCAGGTTAAGGCAGACCCTGATCAGGTCGTCCCTGCCGTGAGAATCTGATATGATGATGATTCTTTTATCCATGAGTCATATCGATAAGCATAAGGGTACAGTCATCAATGATCTTTTCCGGTTCATTCTGAACATATTCATCGACTCTTTCAATAATTCTTTCGGCGCTCTCCCCGGAGGTTATCATTGCCTCAAGTTCCTTTCTCGCTTCCTGACTATTTTGAAGATTGATCCTGTCAAGGATACCGTCCGTGAATATGACCAGTCTGTCCCCCTCTTCCAGGGTATGTTTATATCCATCAAATGAGGCGCTTGGAATGGGACCAAGAAAGGAATTGTTTCCTTCGAGAATTTTCTTCTCGTTATTTGTCACGATAAATGGCTTCGGATGACCGCCGTTGGTATAATGGAGAACCCTGCTCTCCGGTTCCAGAATGCCGCAGAACATGGTCACAAAGGACTCTGTCGGTATATGGGCCGAAAGTTCCCGGTTCATCACTGTCATGATCTCATCCGGTTCCACCGTGTACTTAATGGCGTTACGGAAGATCATCTTAACGATGGAGGTAAAAAGGGCCGCGGATATGCTGTGTCCTGAGACATCGGCCACGAAAAATATTATCCTCTCGTCCCGGAAGTGGACCCAGTCGTAGAGATCCCCGCCGATATCGGCCATGGGATGGGACCAGCCGTGAAGAGCGAAACCCTTTCCATGAATCTCCCTGGGCGGGAAAAGGTACGTCTGAAGTTTCCTGGCCATGTTCAGCTCAAGACGTATCAGGTCATTAAAGGCAAGCATCTCCCCGATTTTCAGGCCGTTTTCCACCCGCTTAAGCATAACCTCTGTGTGCTCCGGTTTTTTGATGAAATCATAAACACCGAGGTCATAGGAACGGGTGATAAGGTCCATATCCGTTGTGCCTGAAAGGAGGAGTACCGGCGTGGTGGAATAATTATCATTACGCATTATTTTAAGAAACTCAAGACCGTTCATCCCCGGCATATTCATGTCGAGGATTACAAGATCAGGCTTGACCCGTCGAAGTTGCTCAAGTCCCTGGTTTCCGTTTTCCGCGTCAAAGACCCTGTACCCGACCAGCTGGAGGGCGCGAAGCATGAACTTCCTTATAGCCGGATCATCATCTATAAGGAGGATATTCTGGCCGCTCATCTCGGGTCAGAAGGCCTTTCTCCCCGTCTCCACTCAAAAAGAAAGAGTAACAGGGCAATCAGGCTGACAGGGCCCGTATAAGCAAGGCTTACGGCCGCGAGGTGAACTCCGGCCTTCCATCGGTCAAAGAGAAAAACAAGGTACCGATCGCATCCCTCATCAGGACTCTTTTTTTCATAGAGGAGACGATCGAAATAGCGCAGTATGGTGACCACGGCCCGCCCCTTAGAGTCGAACCTGTCGTAGCCGGCAAAGACATGGGGATCGCGGAGCGTAAGATAGGCTTCCGCGCAGAAGGACGGGTCCTCCTTTCCCTTTTCCAGGGCCGAGGCGATCGCCGGTTCCTCCACAAACCTGTTAAAGGCCACCAGGACGGCCAGGAGTATGGACACCAATAGAAAGACAAGAGCCGTCCCCAGATAGAGTTTCGAGTTGTTTCCCGGTACCTTCATCAGCTTCTACGCTCCCTGAGTAGATCAACTATATCACGGCTTTTCCATGAAAGATCTTTAAATTGAATATACTTTTCATCAATATAGAGGATGCTGGCGCTTCCCCTGGTATGGAGTTCGTTCATTCCCTTACCCGTAAGGGGAAGGATCTTTTCCGCGCTCTCCCTGTCCACCGGGATACTCTTTTCTATGGCGGCCGTCCCGAAGGGGAGAACCGTCTCAAGGGAAAAATCGGTCTCAGCAAGTACCTGATTCTCCCTTACCAGCCGGACCTTGCCTGAAATATCGGTAAGGGCATGCTGAGGGTTCTCATTGTGTATCCCCGTGGTCAGGAGCAGTGTGTATCCCTTATCCTCCTCATAAACGAGTTTCAGGGAAGGGGAGGCCGGTTCATCCGGGGCCTTGAGGCATCCTGCCATAAAAAGTGAAATGACTGCGGCTATGCAGAGTAGTGAAAGTTTTTTCATTTTTTTTCCCATATTAGCATTGCTTATCACCTGATGTCAGGGTGAGGAGCCGGAGTCAAGGAAAAATAGCCATACTTTATCTCCTTCCTTCAATATTGTTGACAAAGTGAAGAGACCTGTATCAGAAGGTAGAGAAATAACAGCCAATCAGACATGGGAGACATAACATGAAAATAAGCCGTACACGTACCCTTCTGCTTTTTCAGGCGCTTATTCTGGTGCTTGTCCTTTCCCTCTCCTGCCGGGAACAGCAGGGAGAATCGATCTCCGCGGCGCCTCGCGGAGACCAGAAAATCGACCGTGAGATCGATGTCACGGCCCGCCTTCTGGCAGGCAGGGAGATTCCTGAAGATTCATCACTCCATGAATTTTCGAAGAGCGATTATTATCGACAGTACAGCCGTGACATGCGAAGCGCCTGGAAACGGTTCCAGGGACCGAACCTGGAAAAGATACGTAAATGGTGGAAAGACCATGATCCTTCCGATCATGAAAAAACGGTCCTCTATCCTTTCAGCGGTCCCGACATCATGAACGCCCTGGTCTTTTACCCCGGGGCCCGGGATTACATCCTCTTCGGTCTTGAACAGCCGGGACTGGTTCCGGACACGGCCAACATGAATGAGAACGAACTCAGAGCGGGGCTCCGATCGGCCCAGAGGTCCCTGGAAACTATTCTTCGAGTAAATTTCTTCCGGACAAAGGGGATGGCGAAGAACCTGAAGCCTACATCCTTTAACAGCATCACCGGGCTTATCCTCTTTTTCCTCTCCACCAACGGATACGAAATCGTGGATGCGCGCCGTATCATCATCAACAAGGATTCGGATGTCGTAGAAGGAAGCGAGAAGGACACCTCCATAGACTGGAAGAATCCGCCTCATGCCCGGGTTCCCGGAATCGAGATCTCCTTCCGTAAAGACTCATCGAGCCGGGTTCAGCGTCTGAGATACTATATGCTCAATGTCATCGATTACGCCCTTGTGAAGCACTCACCGAACTTTCTCCCCTACCTGAGAAAGAACGGACCTTACTCGACGGTGATTAAATCCGCTTCCTATCTTATGCATAACGATAACGTGAAGTTCACGAAGATACGCAAGGTCATCCTGGATACCAGCACCTTTATTGTTCAGGACGACTCGGGCGTTCCCATACGGTACCTGGAAGGAAAGGGCTGGGACGTTAAATATCACGGTTACTACGATCAACCCATTCCCCTTTTCCGCAACCGTTCCCAGGCCGACCTGAAGAAAAAGATGAAAAAGGAATCGACCGGGATCCTGCCCTTCAGTTACGGGTACGACCATCAGGTCAACCAGTCGAACCTCATAACCGCGAAAAAGAAACAGTAATTGTAACGGAGCGGGTCTCCCGGCCGGGGGCCCCGCTCCTGCCTTATCAGAATCACTATTAATCTCATCCGCCATCTTCGAAGAAAATCCGGATATTGATTAAAGGCAATAGAATCCTGAACCTGAAAAAGGATTCATGAAGGAGAGAGACATTCCCCTTTATGAGCTTCCTTCCAGCTTCTCGATCCTCTTCCATATAAGGTAGACCAGTATCCCGAGGCAAACAACGCCTATGGCTGTCATTGAAGTCTTTGTCCACGTCACCAGGGAGGCGATCATCATGACCAGGGTCAGGACAATATGGATCAGAGGTATGACCGGGAAGAGAGGGGTTCTGTAGCCGCCCTGGAGGTCAGGCCTGCGGAAACGTATCATCACGAGACCGATGATTGCCAGGAGGGGAAAGATACCCAGGGCAAAACCCATATAGCCGAGCAGCGATTCTATGCTTTCCCTGCCGAGGAAAACATATATTATGGCAATGACCGTCTGAATAAGTATGGACCTGTGGGGTGTATTGAAGCGGTCACTGACCCCGGAGAACCATCGGAAAATCATACCATCCCGGGCCATGGCGTAATATACCCTCGGTCCCACCTGCATCTGCACGGAGACAGAAGAGAGGAGGATAAGGGCTATGGCCAGAGTAAAGAAGGGAGATAAACTCTCTCCCAGCAGGTGCCGGGCCGCGGACGTGCCGACCGTCCTGGTCTCCATAAGTTCCGCGCCCGGAATGGCGCCCAGATAAACGAGGTTCAGCAACAGATAGAGGACCGTTACGATAAGGGTACCGAAGAAAAGGGCCCTGGGGAGGTTCCGTACGGGGTCCTGTATCTCACCCGCGATATAGGTGGCCCCGTTCCAGCCGGAGTAAGCGAACATTACGATAAGAAGCACAAAACCGTAATGGACAACTCCCCCCTTAGACTCCCCGTAGACAGTCGTTACGCGCTCCCATTCCGGGGGATTAAGGATCACGAAACCGGTTACGATAAGGGCCACCACCAGGGCTATCTTCAGAACCGTGAGGCTATTCTGGATCCAGGTACCCCGGCGCACACCCAGTGCATGAATAATACCGAAAAGAACGATGAGAAATGCCGCCGCCAGTTTCTGACCAAAGATTGTGGAAAGAAAAGGCATCTGGAAAAACTCGTTAAAATAGAGAACACAGGTTATGGCTGATATGGCGACGGCCGTTGAAAACCCGACTATGAGAGATATCCATCCGGTAAGGAAGGAAGGAAGGGGACCGAAAATATTTCTCAGGTAAACGTATTCTCCTCCATCCTCGGGCCAGAGGGATGCCAGTTCCGCGTAACTGAGAGAACCGGTCAGGGCCACCAGTCCGCCGATCCCCCAGAGGGTTAAAACCACGGGAGCGCTCTGAGTCATGTTCAGGATGGAGCCGGTCGTCATGAAAATCCCGGTTCCGATGACGTCCGCTACGATAATAAGTATGGCCGAGACCAGGCCTATTTTTCTCGACAGTTTCACGGTACCACCTCACTGGATTGTTGCCATCACAAACGGATATCTTTCCCTGCCCGTCAAGCACTAATGACCTTGACACCCCCGGGGAATACGTAATTGTTACTGTCATGAAGAGAGAGGACCTTCCGACTCTTGCCGCGGCCCCCATGGCGGAGATCAGCACACCGGCGCTCCGCAAGGTTATACGTCAGTTCAGTTCCACCACCCTGCTCTTCTCCGAGATGCTTTCGGCCGGTTCCATCGCCTCGGGAGCGGCTCATAACGAACCCCTTCTTATCCAGAACCGGGAGGACCCCCCTTTTGTCTACCAGATCGTGGGCAACAGGCCTGAAGTCATGGCCCGGGCCTCATCCATCCTTGAAGAAAGGGGATGCTTCGGTATCGACATCAATTTGGGATGTCCCGTCTCCGACATTGTAAGGAAAGGACAAGGTTCCGCTCTGCTGGAGAACCCCGCTCTGGCAAAGGAGATCGTCCGGGCCTGCCGGAAGGCGGTTACAGGCGCCCTTTCCGTCAAGATGAGGAGCGGTTCGCGCGAGGTAAATGAAAAGTTCTTGAAGAATTATATTACCATGCTTCAATCAGAGGGGGTCGATTTCGTGACCCTCCACGGTCGAACGGCCCGTCAGGGTTACACTCGATCGGGTGACTGGGGGCTCGTGGGCAGGATGGCCAGGGAGGTCCTGATACCGGTTTTCGGAAACGGGGACATCACCTCGGCCCGGGAAGCCCTCCAGCGGCTTGAAGAATGCGGATGTCACGGTGTCATGATCGGACGTGGAGGCGTAGACCGTCCCTGGGTCTACGGTGAGGCTGAAGGGAGATGTTTCGACGTTGACCGTGAAAAGGTATGCGAATGGGTCCTTGAGGGGATCCGTGACCTGCTTCCGGGCCATCTCCACAGAAGCCGGTCCCACAGGTTCCTGGCCCGATACATCATGGCCAACGCCCTTTTCGGGCATGAACTCTTTACCCGTCTGCGAAAGGAAGATGATATCAGCAGAATGATCTTCCTTGTCCGGGACTATTACGCAAGGCATGAAGAGGAACGATACGTTTCATGCGGAGCGAGGGAGAAAGCCGATGAAGATACTGCGATTCAGCCATGAAGAGTCCCTTTACCCTCTCTTCGGGACCCTGGAGGGGGACAGGGTCACACCCCTTAAAAATATCTATCATATAAGCGACCTTTTCCAGGCCATAAAGAAAGGTGAGCTGGAAATCGGGGACGAGCTCCCCCTTTCCCATATCACCCTGCTCCCTCCCACGGATGAGCGGATCAATATATACTGCGCGGGACTGAACTACGCGGACCACGCCAGGGAGCTTAACCTGCCCATTCCCCTGGAACCGGTCTTCTTTGTCAAGGTCTGGAACACCCTGGCCTCGGCCGCCGATACCATCATATTCCCGCCCGAGACCCGCCTCATGGACTACGAGATAGAACTTGCCATTGTTGTTGGACGCAGAATCACCTCCGAGGATTTAATCACCCAGAAAAACCTTAAGGAATATCTGCTCGGCATTACCATACTGAATGACATAACGGCCAGGGATATCCAGCTCAGGTCGGGACAGTGGTTCTCGGCAAAGAACTTCCGCTCCTTTGCTCCCATGGGACCCCTGGTCCAGGTTATGGATGACGATGTATGCGAACGTCTCTATGACTGCCATCTTAAGCTTCAGGTATTCAGTGAAAACGGGGACATACTGGAGAACCGTTCTCAGAGAGGAAATACCCGGGAGATGATTTTTCCCATAGAGCGGCTTATCTCATTCCTGAGCGCCCGCTTTGACCTGATGCCCGGGGATGTTATCTCAACCGGGACACCGGCCGGCGTGGCCATGAACCGTTTTGAAGGGAGGGGTCGTTTCCCCTTCTTCCGCAGGAACGATTCCCTGTCAGAACGGGAACGATTCATTGAACAGGAAATTGAATCAAACGACCGGTATCCGGAAGTGGGCAACATTATCACGGCCCGCATATTCAGTGAAGACGGGATCATAGATCTCGGAGAACAGAGAAACCGTATCGTAGCACCAATATGATGGAGGAGACCATGGAATACTTGCGAGTCTGGAAAGAACTCGACATTCAGGAAGTAAAAGATCATATCATCATGGTAGATGACACATTCGGGCACTGTCCCGGCTGCAAGGCCATCGGAATCGAGTTAAAAAATCTGAAAAACTGTCCATCCTGCGGGAGGGAATTCAAATACGTGACCTCCCAGGAGGCCCGTGGGGGTAAATTCGATATTGTCATGAGAACAAAAAGAAAGCTACCGGAACTTACCTTCGTCGATTATGATGACTACGTTCGGGTAACCGGTCAGAAGGAAGCCAGGGAACTTTTCAGGATATGATCAGAAGATGATATCTTCTTCCTGTCGTTCCCGCGCCCTGAGATATCGTCTGTAATATATCTTGGCTTTATGGCTGTCCCGGATGGTATCATAGATGGCGCTCATATTGTAGAGTGACTCAACCATGGTGTCATCCAGGTCATAGGCCTTTTTAAAAGCATGGAGAGCCGGCATATACTTCCCGTCGAGCATGTACGCCATTCCCAGATAGTAATACCCCCGGGCAAACTTCCGGTCCAGGTCCACGGCTTTCCTGAGCATGACCTGCGCCTGCTCAACGGTCTCCATTTTCTGGAGGAAGACTCTTCCCAGTCCATAATATCCCAGGCAGTACCAGGGGCTAATGGAGATTACCCTCCTGAACAGCTCCTCTGAACGTTCGATGTCTCCCTCCTGGAAGGCTGCCGCCCCCTGACGGTAAAGTTCCGTGGAATTTTCCCGGCCTGCCTGCCCCGCCAGGGGCGTGGAAAGGAAAACCCATCCTGCCATAAGAAAAAGAAGTATGGCCTTACTGTTTCGCACCGGGGACCATCTCCTTTAAACGGTCGACCAGGAATGAATCGATATTTGATGAGAAAAAGAAGTAGAGGATAAAGAGCATCCAGAGGATCAGGGTAATAATGGTTACCGACTTCAAGAGACGCTCGGCCCCGATATCGTCCGCCTTGTAAAATATGATGATAAGGGCCAGTGGCCAGATAAAAAAGAGGTTAACAAAAACCAGGGAGAGAAGTTCCTTTAAAAAGGTGATAAGAAATATATACCATCCGGACAGGAAAAGGTCGATCCCCTCGTTTATGGTGTCCCAGAAGAACCAGGCGTAGAAGACGAAAACAAGGGTTGCGGCGATTTTCCAGAATATTTCGACGCGGGGCCTGAACCAGAGCATGATTATACCCAGACCCCAGATGACCACAAATATGAAAATTGACTTTACAATGATAAGTTCATTCATGCAGAATATACCCGGTCTGAATCCTTATTCATAGTATCGACAGAGAATGAAAACACGTATATATCCTTTTTTTATTATCCTGGCACTTCTTCTCATTAACCCCGGTTACGGCGCGGAACAAGAGTCTTTCCGGCCGGGACTTGAAGTCCGCGTGGCCCCTTACATCCAGCTCGAAAGCGAAACCCTTAAAGAGCTTCTGGAGAAGGAGGTCCCGGCAAACCATTCCGTGGAGGTGGTCATCTATCATTTCACCGAAGGTGTGGAGGTCATCTCCTACAGCGGTGAGACGTTCGACCGGACCTCCTCCAGGGGAGATATCAGAGCCCTTCTCAAGGTTTTCCGGGACGACATTCCCCGGCTGGTCTCCTTTACCCGGGGAAGAGGTTCAAGCCGGAAAGACCTTATCCGGGACCTCTCCCGCTCCATACGAGAGAAACTCTCCGATCTTAATAAGACTCAACCCTGACCCATAAGCCGAAAGGCGAGCAGAGCAGCCTCCACCATGCTTCTGTGATCCGCTTTTCCCTTTCCGGCTATATCAAAGGCCGTCCCATGGTCAACGGATGTCCGCACCAGGGGGAGGCCGAGGGTTACGTTCACTCCCAGTTCAAAGGCCAGAGCCTTGAACGGCACAAGTCCCTGGTCATGGTACTGGGCCACGATCATGCCGTACTTTTTCCAGACACCCGGCATGAAGAGGGTGTCCGCCGGCAGCGGACCTTCAACAGGCAGGCCCTCGTCCCGCAAACGCTGTATGAGAGGTCGTGCCACGTCTCTGTCCCAGGTACCCGTGACTCCTCCGTCCCCGGCATGGGGGTCCAGACCCGCAACAGCCAGAGGCCGGCGCTTCCCGTCCAGACGTTCCTGGGCCTTCAGGCCTTCACGCACGCAGTATTCAAGTTTTTCCGGGGTCAGACAAGAGGGAACCCGCTCCAGGGGAATATGGGTCGTCATGAGGATAACCCTGTAGGAGGGAGAGAACATCATCATAAGAGGTTTTCCGCCGGTCCTTTCCGCGATATATTCCGTATGTCCGGTGAAGGAGGTACCCGAAGCGTGAATGAGTTCCTTGCTCACCGGACCGGTGACCATCCCCCGGATTCGCCCGGCCTGGTAGAGGGATATGGCCGTGTCGATATAAACCCGTGAGGCGGCTCCCGTCTCAGGGGTCCCCTTACCCGCTTCCGGTTCCGGCAGGTCAGGTTCCGGGTCGAAGAAAAGTACCTCGCCCTCCCCGGGATCATCCAGCTCTGTCATGGTATGGACGGTACGCAGGCTGTCCGGGAAACCGGGACATCTTCCCTCCAGGACCACGCGGGAGCCTATGATACAGAGGTTCCCCTTCTTCATAAAAGGTACTATTTCAGGGATGGCACGGCAGGTGACATCTGGACCGATACCGGCCGGGTCCCCCAGGGTCAGCGCCAGGAGATCAGGCCCTGGATCGGCTTTCCTCAAGGAACTCCTCTGGAATGAGTCTGTTCTTCTGGTATTCAGCCTCCAGCATTTCCCTGGCTGAGGACCTGAGATCATTGGAGATGGTACAGCGCCCCTCCAGGATGACGCCGTTTTGAATGATAAGTTCCGGGGTCCGTATGTCCCCCAGGATACGGGCGGTCGGCATGAGAAGCACCCGGCTGGTGGCCGTAATGTCTCCCAGTACCAGACCCTCAATGATGAGGGAGACGGCGTTGATACTGGTCTTGACCTTGCCTCCCTTGCCGATATATATCTGTTCAGCCTGAAGGTAACGTCCCTCGAACCGACCGTCAATGCGAAGAGAGCCGTTTATATGAAAATTTCCGGAGAAATAGGAGTTTTCCCCGATGACGTTATTCGCCTGATCACCGTTGCTTTTGGGAGCCATGCCAACCTCTGTTTTCTGGAATTCGGTAAACACTATGCCAGCGGCCGGTTGCGTGTCAATTCCATTTTTGAGCATTAACCTTCAGGGATTTTTTCTTTATGCCGATAATTACCCTGAGAGGAGGAGTATGCTCAAAGATACCATAGCCACCATCTTTGCCCTTCTTCTGGCCTCCAGTGTCACGGCCGCGGAGATCCCGGAGGTAAAAAGTCTCGGGGACAGAACCGCCGGTCACCTGGGTGAAATCCGTGACTCGATCCGGTCGAGCATACGTGTCATCAAGGGTGGAAAGCCCGTTACGGAACTTCCCAATCTCCGTTTCTACAGGTACAGGGTTAAAAAAGATGACACCTTCTGGGCCATTCTCTCCGCGACGGGCCAGGACATGGACACCCTCATATCGATCAACGGCCTCTCCTCACCCTCCGATGTGCGACCCGGCATGACAATCTTTATACCTAATATGCGGGGGGTCATTCTCGCCAGCAGGGACAAACGACGACTCCACACCATGAGCCGGGAACAACGGATCGGGATCGATTATGTGCGTCAGGCAAACAGAAGTGACCGTCTTGACCGGGACTATATCTTCGTTCCCTGCGGACAGCTGACCCAGCTCGAGCGTTCTCTCTTCCTGGGTACCGCTTTTCTCCATCCCCTGAAGGAAGGAAAGCTCTCTTCTGGCTTCGGCATGAGAAGGAACCCCTTTGACCACAGTCACTCTCAGTTTCACGCCGGTATCGACATATCCTGCCCGGTGCGAAGTCCCGTTCGGGCCGCCCGGAAGGGCACCGTTGTCTTCACCGGTTATAAGGGCGGATACGGAAAACTTGTCATTGTTAAACATGAACACGGATACTACACCTATTACGGACACCTTCACGCCTTCCGTGCGAAGGTGGGCCAGGTGGTAAACGCGGGCCAGATCATCGCCCTCTCCGGTAACACGGGCCGGACCACGGGACCCCATCTTCATTTCGAAACGCGGAGGGGAAACCGTCCGGTTAATCCGGGGCTTCTGCTCCGGTTACCCTGATTCCAGAACTTTCCCGATCTCCCTGAGCAGCTCATCCAGGGCCCTCTCCTGTTGCACAATTCCTCTCTTCTCTCCGGAAGAGAAGAGTAGAAGTTTTCCCTTTCCGGCCCCGGCCAGGCCCGCGTCGGCGTGGACCGCCTCCCCAGGGCCGTTTACCTCGCATCCCATGACAGCCACCTCCAGTCTCCTTCCTCTCTCTTCCAGTATTTTCCCATACCGTTCAAGCACTCCCCTCTCCACCTCCCGGGCCAGGGAGAGAAGGTCGATCGATGGGTCGCACCTCCCGCAGGTGGGGCAGGATACCATGCGCAGGGGAGTAAACCGCATCCCCAGGGACTGGAGGATGAGCTTTCCGGTTACGACCTCTTCCACCGGGTCCCCGGTCATCGATACCCGAATCGTGTCACCAATCCCCTTCAACAGCAGGTGCCCCAGGGTGATGGAACTCTGTACCACGCAGGCCTGGCCGTATCCTGCCTCCGTAAGACCGAGATGTATGGGATAATCACTTTTTAAGGCCAGTAAGCGGTTCGCTTCAATGGTTGTAGATATATCCGAGGCCTTTATGGAGAGGACCGTGTCGGAGAACCCCAGGTCCTCCAGTATGCGAACGTGCTCCATGGCCGACTCCACCAGGTTCTCCGGCGTGGCTTCCGGGTATCGTTTCCGGTCCAGGGAACCGGCGTTCACTCCAATACGTATGGGGACACCCGCGCCTTCGGCGCTCCGGACAACCTCCCGGACCCGTTCCCTGCTTCCTATATTCCCCGGGTTCAGTCGGATCTTGGCCACGCCCGCGTCGATGGCTCCCAGGGCGATGCGATGGTTGAAATGGATATCCGCGCACAGGGGGATATCGACTCTGGACAGGAGACGTGCCAGTGAAGATACCGACTTTTCGTTTCTCAGGGCGACCCTTACCAGGTCGGCCCCGTTCTTCCGCAGGGATTCGATCTGGGAAACGGAACCTTCGACATCTTCCACGGGAAGAGTGGTCATGGACTGGACCGATACCGGGGCGTCCCCCCCGATGACCAGGCTCCCCGCCCTGACCGCTTTCCGTTTCTCGGGACCTTTATCTGTCATGTCACCTCCCCCGTCTTATTGACACTCTCCCCTCCCTCCAGGTTTTTAATGTCTTTCTCCAGACGCTCCAGGCGTTCCATCATCTTTTGAATGCTTTTTTCGATCCTTTCACGTTCCCCCTTCAGGTACTGAAGACGGCTGTTCGGTTCCTTCTCACGTTTCATGTCCGCTTCCACCATGTCCGGAGAGTATCCCACCTTCAGGGCGTCAACGGCCGTGGCCCGGACTTCCGGGTCCGCGATACGGGCCACCCGTTTCATGTTATCATATCCGATTTCCGGTTCTATGTCCATCTCCGTGACCCGCATCACCTGCCGGGCCTCGTATCTATGCAGTCCCAGTTCCCGGTCCACGTAGTCCTCGAAACGGGCCCCGGTCTGCAGGCATAGATCCCTGACCTTCATTAAAAGAAGACCGAATTCCTTCATGGTCTCTCCGTGAACCTTCATGAACCTTTCCCGGATATCCCTGGTCAGGTCGAGAAACCTTTCATCCCTGCGGAATATATTATTGTACAGACCCAGTTCTTCGGCCCGCATGAGAAGCCTGTGAAATATGTCGTGAAAACGGCGGCTGTGCACTCTGCCTTTTACGGGGACCGTTGAACGAGTGAAGTCTATGTGATGCGCGAATTCATGTATGGCCGTGTAGACCAGGGATTCATCATCTGCGAAGTTTCGATTATGCAGGATGATCTCGCGGTTCTCCGGTTTGTAGAGCCCGTCAACTCTTCGGCTTTTTTTTCCGGAAAGGATTACGTGAAAATCCTCCACGTCCTCGTCAATCTGCAGCAGGGTTCTCTTAATCTGATCCTGGTTCACCCTTCTCCTCCATCCTCTCTTTTCCTCCGACGTTCAGGTAATAGGCGGCCCGCCAGAAGCGGTAACTGACCCGTTCCATCCACCGCAGGGCCTCTATCTGCCGAAAGGCC
Source organism: uncultured Leptospirales bacterium (assembly GCA_964645775.1). Classification (GTDB taxonomy): domain Bacteria; phylum Spirochaetota; class UBA4802; order UBA4802; family UBA5550; genus CAZYBU01. The sequence continues at coordinate 14,758 of CAZYBU010000002.1, forward strand.
ATGGACGGTTCCATCTCACAGTCAGCTGTCCTCGATATGATTTCATCTCTGATGCTCTTCCTCAGCTCCTGAAGGGTCTCCGCTAAGCTGGAAAGGGATTCCGGGGACATGCCCTGACGTATGCCGGCCAGTTCGTAATGGATGATCTCCACCGCACGGGAGAGGTCCCTGGCCCTTTCTTCCGGTCCCTCATTCGAAAGGGAGAAACCGGCAATCCTTTCATCCCGCGTCTCAAGTAGAAGCTGGTCAAGGTGATCCAGTGCGTGGATAATGGAGACATGAAGTCCATATTCCCTGTCAGTCTCCTGGTTTCTCCTGATAAGGGCCATGAACCCGTGAAGATTCTCCAGCGCACCCTCGATCTCAGTTCTCAATATCTCCCGTTCGCGAAGATCCTTTCCCGTTAGCATCGATTCCACCAGTTCCGCGACGCGCACGGTTATATCCACGGCCGTGCGCCGGGCCGATTCCAGGCCCACGGAAGAGACGTCGGCTACGGTCTCATCCAGGTGACGTGTCAGAGAGACCCGCTTTTCGGGTATAATCTGGGAGACCAGGTTCGCGAAACGGTGGTGGAAGGGCATGATAACCAGGACACCAAGGACATTAAAAAGTGTGTGGAAAAGAGCCAGGCGAACGGTCGGGTCGGCGTTAAACCTTCCGGTCAAAAGGTCCATAAAATCGAGAATCCAGGACATTCCCACAAGGGCTATCAATCCTGTCATGATGTTAAAGAGGATATGTGAGAGGGCCGTCCGCCGGGCCGGGACCGTGGCTCCCAGGGAAGCCAGGGCGGCCGTGACCGTGGTACCCACGTTCTGACCGATGACTATGTATGCGGCCATGCCAAAGGTAATCTTGCCCGCGAAGAGGGCCGCCAGGGTGGTTGCCACGGCCGCGCTGGAGGACTGCATCAGTACCGTCATAACCACACCGATAGCGACCAGGATAAGTCCGGAGAGAATACCGGTGGGAGCCAGGGCTGCCGGAATCAGGTTTCCGGCGGGCCCTGCCATTCCATCTTTCATGAACTCGATACCAATAAAGACCAAACCGAAACCGGAGAGGGCTCTTCCGATAAAGATCATCCGGTTTCTTCCCAGAAGCGCGAGGAGCGACCCGACCGCCACCAGGGGAAGGGCCATAAGATACATGGAAACCTTGAGACCCAAAAGGGTAACGATCCAGCTCGTACTGGTGGTTCCCAGGTTAGCTCCGAAGATGATACCGATTGAATTCTGGAAAGAGAGAAGACCGGCGCTCACGAACCCTATGGCCATGAGGGTTGTCGCGCTGGAAGACTGGACCAGGGCCGTTATGGTAAGGCCGGAGAGAACGGAGCGGAACCGTCCTCCCGCGAAACGGGTCAACACGGAACGGAGGGTCTCTCCGGCCATGCTCTTGAGCCCTTCTCCCATAAGGGCCATGCCCAGGAGAAACAGCCCCACCCCGCCTATGATAGTCAATATCGATTCCATAATCCTCCGGTAGAATAGCGACGCTCCCTGTGATGGCAATACTTTTTCGCTTAAAAAGCCTCACCTAAAATGATGCTTTACGTGAGAGGAGTGACCGTTGCCCATAGAATAATCACTTTTTGAATACTATCGGTACGATCATGATAAGAGAAACAGGGAGGCAGGATACCCCCTTCTTCTCCGTTATTATCCCCTCGCGGGACAGGTTGGAGATGACCCGCAGGGCCCTCGACTCGCTCCTCTCCCAGGAGTATCCTGATTATGAGATTATCCTGGTGGACGACGGCTCCCGGGACGGGACCTCCGGCCTGGCGAAGGAATACTCAGGAAGAATCAGGTACCATCGCAGGGAACCGGGAGGCGTGAGCCGGGCCCGGAATGACGGCGCGAGGATTGCCCGGGGCGAATGGCTCGCCTTTCTCGACTCCGATGATACATGGCTGCCCCATAAGCTCACCCTCGACCGGGAGTTCATCCTTAAAAACAGGGACATCAGGATTTTCCAGTGCGAAGAACGATGGATACGCGGGGGACGGTTTGTGAACAAGAAAGAAAAACATAAAAAAAAAGAGGGGGATATCTTCTTTCCCTCCCTGGAACTCTGTCTCATAAGTCCTTCTGCCGTGGTCATGGAAACTTCTCTCTTCGACAGGTACGGTCCCTTCGATCCTCTTCTGCCGGCCTGCGAAGATTACGCGCTTTGGCTTCCCGTCACCGCTTTTGAGTATATTGGATACATCCCTGAGACAGGCGTTGTTAAGTACGGAGGCCATGAGGATCAGCTTTCCAGGCGGTACCATGCCATGGACCGTTTCCGGGTCTACGCTATCTGCTCATTTATCGATCATTACGGTCAAGATGCCGGAGAGAAAAAGGTTGAAGCGGCCCTTTCCATGGCCCGGAAAAAACTCACTCTTCTCGAAAAAGGCGCCCGTAAACATGGCAACGAGAGACTGGAAGAGGCCTGCCGTTCCGTCAGGGATTGGCTGGATGAAAGATGGAATAACAGTAAAGCCTATCAGATCCTCGCAGAAATATGAAAGGTCCGGACATGGAACCATCAAGGAAAGACTCACCGGCGAACGCGTGGCGAAAAAAGGGAGTTCCCTCCACGTCCATGAGGAGCATCTCTCCCTCTCCCCGGCTGTTTCTCCAGGTGGCAGTCACCATCCTGCTGTTCCCGTCAAAGGAAGCGTGTCCCTCCGAGCGTTCCAGGGAATGGGAGAAGAGGGGCTTCAGCTCTTTGGTAAATCCACGGATCCCCTCCCTGTCCATGAAAAGCACCAGACCGGATTCGAGCATCTTCAGGGCTGTCCTGGTATGCTGAACGCTCTCCAGATCTACCCGCCGCGTCTCCCCTTCATCACAGGTGTCCAGAATAAGACCGTCATTCTCCGTTCCCCCGTAATGAACCAGGGCCCTTCCGCCTGGAGCGGCATGGATGGTCTTGACTACCTGACGACCGGGAACGATACCCTGGCACAAGGGTTCTCCCTTACCGTCGAGTCGATAGTAGGTCCCGTCAAGAAAACCGACCGCCACTCCCCTCCTTTCGCCCGGGGTGGATATGTGAGTGGCAAGGCGGCCGTGGATTTCTCCCATGCCGGTGAGGTTCCCGTTACGGTCGACGATTCTCAAACGTGAATGGTCGCCATTAAGGAGAAGGACCAGGGACCCGTCGCTGTTGAGGTAGGGGTATTCCATCGATTCCATCTTCCAGAACCGTTCCCCCGACCTTTCATGAAAGGAGATGGAGGTTCCGGTCTTCTCATATTTCACATAGTAGATACCGTCACCGGAATGCTCAAAACGTCCCCTCGGGACCGCGACCCTCATCCGGACCCTGCCGCGAAAATCGACGGAAAGAAGATGATTCTCATGAAACAGGATTCTATGATATTCTGTTCTCTCTCCCCGTTCAACCGGTGTCTCTATAAGATCGGTAAAGGGCCTGGACCATAGAGGATGTATCTCGGTCCCGGGAAGGGCCGGGAAAAGGAAAAGAGCCAGAAGAGCTCCGGGGATAAGACCTGACAGGATAAATTTCATGCCTATTCTACCAGGAAACTCTTAAGCCTTTGGCTTCTGGAGGGATGTCGGAGTCTCCGTATGGCTTTCTTCTCTATCTGCCGGATTCGTTCCTTGGAGAGGTTGAACTGATCCCCTATCTGTTGAAGAGACATCGGCTCTTCACCATCCAGACCGAAACGCTTCTTGATGATCTTTCGTTCCGATTCCGTCAGGGTCTCGAGAACCTCCATGAGAGCCGAAGTAAGGGACTCGTCCAGCACGCTCTTATCGGGAGAATCGATCCTGGAATCGACAATAGTGCTCATTATGGTGGTGTCCTCGGAATCACCGTAGGTCGAATCGAGGGAGATAAAATCCTGTGTGATATTGCGGAGATGATTAATCTCCTCATCATCCATGTCAAGATTCTCCGCGATTTCCGAGGCGGTCGGCTCCCTTCCCAGCTTGTTTTCCAGGCTCTTGTGAACTTTTTCAATTTTCTGGATATCGGCTGTCCGGTTCAGGGGGAGCCGGATGAGGGGCGCCTTCTGAGATATGGCAAGGATGATAGCCTGCCGAATCCACCATACCGCGTACGATATAAAGTGAAAGCCCCTGTCAGGATCAAACTTCTCAGCCGCCTTGATAAGGCCCATGTTCCCCTCGTTGATGAGATCCAGGAGAGAGATACCGCTGGTCTGGTACTTCTTGGCTATGGAGACCACAAAACGGAGATTCGCCTTGATCAGTTCATGCTTGGCCTGCTCATCACCTTCCCGGGCGGCACGGGCAAGACGGTCCTCTTCTTCACGGCTCAAAAGGGGAATCTTGTTGATCTGTTCAAGGTACCAGGAGATGGATGATTCGGAAAACCTGTCCGAGGCCTTTTTTTGAACTTCCTGGTCTTTTTTTGCCGGTCGTTCACCGGCCGTCGTTTTCTTCGCCAATGGACATATCCTGTAAGAAGTGGACTGTGTTCTGCTTGATGTTACGCCTCGTATCGCTGGATATGGTTGCAAGAAAAAAACGTCGCGACCGCAATTTTACGGTCGCGACGAATATAGCTATTTCTTAGGTATACGGAGTATCTGACCGGGATAGATGATATCCGGGTTCTTAATCTTCTCTTCGTTTGCCTTGTAGATTGTCCTCCAGAGATAGGGTTTCTGATAAAAACGACCCGCTATCCTCCAGAGGCAGTCTGTATAGGGCTCCCTCTTCTGAACCCGATAATACCAGTAGTTGTCATCTTCTTTGACAATGGCCGTTTCTTCTGAGGGTTTTCCGGTAACTTCACCATCCTTGCCCCCTTCCCGGGAAATGAGAATAGAATCCCCACCCGTGGTCGTTTCATTCATTGCCGTTCGGGCATGACGAATAGATTGTTCGGAATACTCGATAGATTCATCATACCGGGATTCCCAGTGTAAAAGCTTGGCCTGTTCACGGGCCTCCCGGGCTGCGGCCATTTCATCAGGCGACTTTTGGGCCACTTTTGATTTCTCTGCCCGAGCCAGGATTTCTTCCGATTTATCAAGATATTCCTCGGAACGTTTCTTCATGGATGTCATGAAAGCTTCATCGGCGTTGACCTTGGCGGTTTCAATGGCCGTGAAACCGTCCTTGAGACGGTCTTCCCCGTAGGCCTGCTCAGCCTCTTCAACGTACTTATCGGCCAGCTCAATTTTCTCGGGAGATTCCTTATCAGCGTCTATTGAACGGGCCTTCTCAAGCGTTTGCTTCACGTCGGCGATGGAATCCTTGAGTACAACCTTCTGGCCCATCGATATATTGTAGGCGCTTCTGGCCAGGCGGTCCGCTTCCCGGGCATGGGTCAGGGACTGCTCATATTTCTCCTCTCCCTCCTCCTTTTTTGCCTGTTCAAGGAGGTCTCCTGCAAGTGTATAATCCCTTGCGGCCAGCTTCTCAGCATAAGCCTTCTCGGCCAACTCCATGTTCTCTTCAGCCGATTCTATGGTCTCCCTTGTCAGGAGGGGAAGCGCCTTGTTATAGGCCTCCATGGCCTTCGCATAAGAAAGCTCGGCATTTTCTTGGGCGTCATCCGCCTTCTTTTCGGACACGTTTTTATGGGTCGCGAAAAGTAGTTCCTTCGCTTCCTTCAGCAGTTCAGGCGCGTATTTCTCCGCATTAACGGATTCCGCCCTGGATATGGCATCCCGGGCGTCGACCATCTCCGTAATAGGCAACTGGAAGCATCCGGTCACCACCATCAGCATGACCACAAAAACAGGAATAGAGAGTACACGTCGTATCATGATAAGTCCCCCATGAATTCAGATTTGGTATAAATCCTGACTGTCATTAACTCTAGTATAGCAGATCGCAGTCTGGAAATCAACCAGTTTTCACTTAATCCTGACAAATACAAAAAGGCCCCGCGGGCCTTTCTATCGATTCCAGAGAATCCTGAAGTTTTTCTAACTAAAAGAATTCAGGGCTTCTTCTTCAGATTCATATATATCGAAGAAGGATGTCAGCTTGGTCAATTCAAAGACCTTGCGAACTGAAGCAAATACGTTTATTATCTTCAATCCGCCCTGATACTTTTTCAGGTTTGAGAGACTTGAGATAAGGGCTCCTATTCCTGACGAATCGATATAGGACACCTGCTCCAGGTTGATGATGACATTATATTTTTTGTCCTCAATCAGTTTGTTGATGATATCCTTGATTTCCGGAGCGTTGTACAGATCAATCTCGCCGGCTATGTCAAGTATAACGATATCACCAGACGTTCTGGTATTTATATCCACCTCTAATGCCTCCTAGAACGATCGAGCATGTTTCCCGGAAGGGCGACTTCAAAGTACGCCATCGAATTATTACTGTCAAGATAATTTATAAACACCTTTGCGATAAAAACCATACTTTATGATAATTAAACATCAGTATCATAACCGTAAATCTGCTGCCAGTGATCCCTCCATTTTCTGAACCTTCTTTCTTCAATGGCCCTTCGCGTTCCATCCATAAAATTCTTCATGAAAAAAAGATTATGGTAGGTGTTATAAACAAGGGAAGCGATTTCTCCCATCCTGAAGATATGGCGGAGGTATGCGCGGCTGAAGGATCGGCAGACACGGCATTCACATTCCGGGTCCAGGGCCTCCCAGTCCCTGGCAAAGGGGGCGGTCTTTATGTTGATTCTCCCCCGACTGGTATAGAGTGTTCCGTTTCGAGCGATACGCGTCGGCATGACACAATCAAACATATCTACTCCCTCTTCCACGGCATGAAGAATCTCAAGGGGTGAGCCTACTCCCATCATATATCTCGGTTTTTCGGATGGCAGTTCGTGACACGCTACAGAGGTCATCTCCCTGTAAAGATCGCCCGGCTCCCCCACAGAGAGACCTCCAACCGCATAACCGGGAAAATCCAGGTCCACCAGTCGTTGAGCGCATTCCCTTCTCTGGTCCGGGTAGACGCTGCCCTGGACAATGGCAAACAGGACCTGCCTTGAAGAATCAAACCCTTCCCTGTAATATGTGATAGATTCATCTGCCCAGCGCACGGTCCTCTCCACTGCCTTCCTGGACTCCTCCCGGCTTATGGGATATTCAGTACACTGGTCGAGTACCATCATGATATCTGAACCGATAATCCGCTGAATATCCAATACCTTGCGGGGGGTAAAATCATGAAGGGAGCCATCCAGGTGGGAACGGAAAGTAACACCCTCTTCTTCAATACGGCAAAGATCAGAGAGGGAGAAGACCTGGAAACCGCCTGAATCGGTCAGGATCGGCAAATCCATGTTCATGAAAGAGTGAAGTCCGCCCGCCTCCTGTATTATCTCCATGCCGGGACGAATATAAAGATGATAGGTATTTGATAGAAGCATCTGGTAGCCGATCTCAAGAATATCATCATTGGTCATTGCCCGTACGGCCCCCCGGGTGGCTACCGGAATATACACGGGCGTCATGACCCGTCCATGAAACAGGTCCAGCTCTCCTGTCCTGGCCCGGCTGTCCGGATCTTCTGATAATACTCTGAAACGCATCAAGGTATGAGGCCCCGGAGCGTAAGGGTGTCAAGGCTTTTAATCAGGGGGCTCCCCTTAAAAAATGGTTTACCCCGATCCTGCTTCTGCTAACTATTCTCCATGGAAAGAGGCCGACTGTATATCATCGCAACTCCCATAGGCAACCTGGAGGACATAACCCTGCGGGCCCTGCGGATACTTAAAGAAGAGATTGAAATCCTCTTCTGTGAGGACACGCGGCAGACCCGGAAGCTTCTCTCGCATTACAACCTGAATGTGGAACTCCGCTCTCTTCATTCCCATTCATCGGGAAAGGACCTGGCCAGAGCCCTTGATGAACTGGAAAAGGGGAAAACCGTGGGATACGCCACGGACGCAGGTTCCCCAGGAGTATCGGACCCGGGAAGCAGGCTGGTCTCCGGGGCCATGGCCCTCGGTTCGCAGGTGATACCTCTTCCCGGCCCATCGGCGCTTACCGCCATTCTCTCCGTAAATCCATTCCCCGGAAGAGAGGTCCATTTTTCCGGTTTCCTGAGCCGAAAACCGGGCAAACGGAGAAAGGAGCTGGGACAGCTTCTAAACCTTTCAGGGTCCCTTGTCCTGTACGAGTCGCCCCACAGAATCGACGCTCTCCTGGATGAGATCGGAAATCTGGCGCCGGAACGGGAACTGGTCCTGGGCAGGGAACTTACCAAGATACACGAAGAATGTATCACAGGAAAAGCTTCCGAGATCTCAGGCTCCGGATTCACGCGAAAAGGTGAAATGGTACTTCTCATAGGACCTGAATAGAACGCACCTTGAACTATACGTTATGATTTCTTACCATTTTTTACCGCAATAATACTCTACCATATCGCACATGAAAAGAGCGGCGGTAATAATTCATCTATATCCGCACTTCTCAATTGAAGTGGGCATATTCTATGAATAACTATTGAAACATTGAGATTTTCTCACTATACTATCAGATAGAGAGGATATGTAAAAGGTGAGATGAAAAACCGAATATATCAGGTAGAGAGGATTAATTCATTAAAGAATTGACAGATTCTTCCGATATATGTAATAGAATAAGAAAGGGTTAAATGTCATGGTTATTGACAAAATTGGAAATATCAATAATATCTTAGACGCGAAGAAGACCCGCCCTGTTACCGACAACAAGGAAGTTAAAAAGGGCGATTCCGTCCAGCTCTCGTCTGAAGCCCGTCAGGCCGCTGACGTAGCGCGACTTAACCAGATGGTTCAGTCCGCCCCGGATACGCGTGCGGAACGGGTCCATGAGCTGAAAGAACGTATCGCCAATGGTGAATATAATTTCGACGACAGCAAAATTCTCAATATGGTCGCCGACAGGATCGCGGATTTTCTGATTCGCCGTTAATACCGGACCAGTACCGGCATGATGAGAAAAAAGCGGAGATATACGATGTATCCGCTTTTTTTTGTGACTGGAACAGCCGAATGTAAAGTGGATGATATATTAAACAACCGGGAGAGGACATGAAAAATCCAGATTTTCACCTCCCTACAACCATCTACATAGAACCCGATCTGATAAGCAATTCGGCCCAAATCATAGGCAGCCTCGGCAAACGTGTGCTCATTATTACTACTTCCACAGATTTTCAGCTGTTCCCCGGTCCTCTGGAAAAGATCGTCCATGACCTGAAATCGAACGATATAAATACCATTATCTTTGACGATCTTCCTTCTGAACCTTCCACAGAGGACATCGACCTGGCCGTGGCCTTCGCGCGAAAGACCAACTGTGACATGATCGTGGGCTACGGCGGCATTTTCTCTATCAACTCCGCCCGGGCTGTCGCGCTTTTATCCAACAATCATATCTTCAGTTACGACCTTCTAAACAGAGGGGAGAAGATGAAGATCGGCCTCCATCCTCCCGTGCCTCTTTTGACCTGTCCCACATGGCCTGTGTACGGTTTCGAGATCGCACCCCTCTTTTTCCTTAACGAGATCGAAACCATGCATAAGCGTTCCTTCTTTCACAGGGACCTCTATCCTGTCTCAACATTGATCGATCCGGCCATTGCCGTGGGTATTGGGGAGGAGATGTCCATGAAAAGCGGCATAGCGTTGCTTGCCATCGCCATGGAGGTCATTGTTTCAAAATTCAACAATGATATCGTCAATACATTTGCCCTGAAGGCAATCGATTTTACTTTCAGAAACCTCGGCAAGATATACACGGAACCGGAAAACGTGACCAGTCGCAGCCAGATATCCACGGCATCGGTCATGTCCGGCATAGCCTTTTCCACGTCCTATTCATCTCTATCCCTGGGAATATCTATGGCTCTCTCATCTCTTACCAACATATCCCTGGAAAACGCCATGTGTATCCTGTTGCCCCATATTATGGAGTATAATCTTACAGCTTCTCCCGGCAAATACGTCCAGATGTCCAAAGTCATGGGTGAAGATGTAAAGGAAATCACTGTTATCGAGGCGGCCATTAAGGCTGTCGAAGCGGTGCGGAAACTCGAATCAGACCTTAGTATACCTCATCGACTCTCCGCCTATGATATACCGAAGGAATCATTCCGCAGTGTCGCAGATCTCGCCATTACCTATCCGTTCGTGGAGAACGGACCAAGAACCCTCTCCGCCAGCGAGATTGAGACAATCCTGATAGCTGCTTACTGAAAAAAAGGTTACCGGGGCTCTTTGTTATCCTGGCCGCTCGCCATCTTGGAAAGTTCGTTTGAAGAAAATATCTGGTTGATGTCAAGGATGACCACAAATCCCTCGTCGATCTTGGCGATGCCGACAATATATCTACCTGAAATCCCCTTCACAACCGGGGGCGGGGGCTCAATATCCTTGGAATCAACCTTGACAACATGGCTGACAGAATCGATAGCCAGACCCACAAATTTACCGTCAATATCGATCACAATTGCCCGGCTGTTTTCCGAAACATTGCTCCCCCGGATACCGAATTTCTTGGAAAGATCGACAATAGGCATCACCCTTCCACGAAAGTCGATGACTCCCATTATGAAATCCTGAGACTGGGGAAGCCGGGTTATCTTTGATAATTTGTAGAATTCCTGTACCTGCAGTATGTCAAGCCCGTATCGTTCCGTCCCGATATCGAAGCAGACAATCTGGTATGAGGAGAGTCCTGTTTCTGTAGTGTTATTCATTTTTATATTCCTCACACTGGTCTTTGGATTGTATATATGAGACTCCTGACATTTCAATCAAAAAACCGGAACATCAGAAAAAGTAATAACCATAGACATAGAGTCCGCCACCGGCCAGCAGGAGTAACACTACCTTTATCATGACAGGGTCCCGTTCACGCAGAAACATGTCAATCAGACCGATGATAAGTCCATAGACAGCCAGGAGGATACCGGCAACCATAAAGTTAAAACCGGCCAGATAAAATATAAGACCGGATAGCAGGAACCCGGCCAGAAGGTCCAGAAGATCGAGTAATCCGAAACCCCGGAGAAAACGGACCGGCTCCCCTTCCCCGGTTCCGATATAGGGGTTCTCGTCCCGACTGAAGTATCTCCTCCGGGTCTCTTCCAGTGTCGATCCACGGTTCTCCCGCTCCGGGGTAGATCTTTTTCTCGAGGAAATACCGTAATGGCCCTCAAGGAGAGAAAGGACATCCCTGTTCGGCACGGTTGAGAAGAGATCAGAGCGGCTCCTGAATCTATCAGAGAAATTACCGGAACGACCGCTCTGCACGCTCCTTTCAGCCCCCACCCGGCCATCCTGAATAACAGCGTAATAGGGGGCACCCCCCTCTTCGGAGATTTCAACATACAAACGGGCCCTTTTCTCTTTCAGGTCGTAATCCACCCGTAGATAATCACCATCATCCGAGGTACCGTAGAGAGTACGGTTATATCCCCGTATTTCTGAAGGCCGGCGTTTCCAGTTGATCCTTTTTTCCATTTCAGGATTATTGCTAACAAAAAGAGATTGGCAAAAGCCAATCTCTCAAGCTGATCCCCGGATATCGTTTACGCCTTCTTCTTATGGCGGTTCATTCTCGTTCGCTTCTTCCGCTTGTGGTTAGCTATCTTCTTGCGTTTCTTCTTTTTTCCACACGGCATACAGAATACTCCTTACAATCATCTAATCGAATTTAAAATTGTCCAGATCTCCGCTGGGCGCCTTCCGGGGTTCAGGCTTGGGTTCCTGTTTTCCATCCCGGAAGAAAGATGGCATTCCGGTATCCGAAAGGGGAACATCAACCTTTGAATCGCCGGAAAATTTGTCAATATAAATATATTTGAGTATATCCCGGTTCGCTGCGATAATATCAGAGAGTTTCCTCAGGTGATCCCTGTACTGTTCGTACCGTGTCTCCTTCTCCTCAACTCTCTGACGAAAACGACTCGCCTTTAACTCGTTATCCAGTTCAATCTGTCTGAGTTCACTCCTGTGCTGAAGACCTTCGGTCAAAATATTCATTCCAGGCACTACGGGCAGGCTGTTTATTTCCATGCTTTCCAGCTTAACATGCAGGTCCGCAAGCCTTGATTCCACAGAGGGCTGTACAGATTCATGAATCCCGGTCAGTGAATCACGTAGTTCCTCAGGCCGATAGAGGGGATAGAGGTACTCTCTCATGCCCCGGGCATAGGCGCCCTTGAGGATCGCTCCGATACGCTCATCCAAAGGATCGGCCCTCGACTCAAGCAGGGTAAATTCCGTAAAGGATTGACGGTTGATAGTGTAGACCACCAGGACTTCAAAGGAAACGGCATAGAGGTCATTATCGAATGTTTGCAGTCCCGGCAGGGGGACCTCGATCACTTTCGTGAAGGAATGACGAATCGGAAGTTTTGCGACATCAAAGTCCCACCAGAGCAGGCCCTGCCATACGATGTTCCGTGGCGAGCTGAAAATGTCCTCGACCGTATTCGTCTCTTTTCCAAGAACAAGGCCGATTTCCTTCTCATCCAGCTGATAGTAAACCATAAAGGTCGCAGCCAGAAGCGCGAGTAAAACCAGTATGATGAAGAATCTGCGTATAAACTTCATATCACTTATCCGTTTTCCTGTTCACCATAAGGTATCGGTTTTGAGGGTACTATGGTGGAGATGGCGTGCTTAAAAATAAGGTTCTGCTTTTTGTCCACTTCCAGGAGAATAGTGTAATTGTCAAAACTGACAACCCTTCCCCTGATGGGAACCCCGTTCATGAGGAAGATGGTAAGGTCTACCTTATCCTTTCGAGCGTTGTTAATATACACATCCTGCAGATTATTCGTCTGTTTGGTCATATAAGATCACCTGTTGGCTTAATACTGTTAACCATTTTTATCAGCGATACGGGAAAACATCAAGAAGTATTTATTTCTTTGCCCCATTCAGCAATATCTTTCCTTAAACGATCCCACTCATCTTCATCGTACCATCGTATGGCATTCCGCGCCCGGAACCACGTCATCTGCCGCCGCGCGTACCTTCTTGTCTCCCGTTTCATGATACGGACCGCTTCCTCCAGATCGATCGTTCCTTCAAGGTAGAGCTGCATCTCCCTGTAGCCGATGGACCTCATCGATTTAAGGTCAGGCCCGTAGCCCATATCCCTGAGCCGGCGGACCTCTTCAAGGAACCCTCTTCTCATCATATCATCCACCCGTTTCTCGATTCGGCCATGGAGCTCCTTTCTCTCCATGTGGATACCGGCATAAAAGATATCCCGGTCGGGATACTCACTTTTCCGGGCAAAGTAGGAGGAGAGGGGACGACCCGTCTCCCGGTATACCTCGAGCCCCCGGCCCAGGCGCTGACTGTCATTGGGATGGATGGAAGAGGCGAAATAAGGGTCCACTTTCCGGAGTTCATCAAACATAGCCGTGTGGCCCCTTTCATGGATATCTTCAAGTACCCTGTTCCGAACTTCCAGAGAAACTTCAGGTATATCATCCAGGCCGAGAAACCATGCATCCAGATAGAGACCGGTACCTCCCACAAAGAAAGGTACTTTGCCTCTTTCCTTCATCGATTCCACTCCCTTTCGGGCCTCTTCCACGAAATCTGCGGCCGTGAAGGGATAATCGGGATCGACAAGATCGATGCAGTGGTGGGGCAGCGCCCTCCGCTCTTCAGGGGTCGGCTTGCCGCTCCCGATATCCATGTGACGGTAGACCTGAACGGAATCGACAGAGAGTATTTCGAAACGATCACCCGCTGTTTCCAGGGCCAGGGCGGTTTTTCCGGAGGCCGTCGGTCCCACCAGGACCATGGTTCCGGGAATATGGAGAGGCGCGGTCACGCCGGGGAATCAGGAACCTTATTCAACAGACTCTTCCGGTTGTTCACCGCCGCTTTCTTCGATCTGCGCGGTTTCGACATAGTCGATGTTTATCACCCCCTTGAGGGTATAGCGCAGGATTGTGGGAACCACTTTCCAGGAATTGGAATCTTCCTGAAATTCCTTCATGTTCTGAATCTTACCAATGGCGGTCATTGAGCCGCAGGTGAATTTATACCGGTTCCCGTCGTAGACGAGAAGCTTATCCAGGGGTATTATCATTAAACTCCTCCAGAAGTTGTTCAATTTTATCTGCCTGCCAGTCCCTGTCCAGATTTCGACACCGTACCAGAGCCAGGATAGAATCGACAGCCTCGTCAACAACTTCATTGACGAGAATACTGTCATAGAGGCTGTATTCCTGGAGTTCCCGGCGGGCGTTCTCCAGTCGCAGCCTTACCTGTTCAGTGGAATCACTTCTCCGATCCATAAGCCGCTTCCTGAGCTCCCGGAAGGATGGCGGTATCAGCAAAATATATAGGGCATTATTAAGTACATTCCGGAGAGAGCGGGCACCCTGAACATCCACATCAAGGATAGGAATTCTTCCGTCGCTGTGAATCCTGTCAATCTCTTTTTTTTCAGTCCCGTAATACCGCTCGTGAACCATGGCCCACTCGAGAAAATCTCCGTTATCAATCTTTCGCAGAAATTCCTCCTCCTCCACGAAATGGTATTCCTTCCCGTCCAACTCTCCCTGCCGGGGAGGCCTTGACGTCGTTGAAATGGAGAAGATAAACCTGGGGTCACGCTTCATAAGACGATTCATCACAGTCGTCTTGCCGGTACCCGAGGGAGCCGAAAGTATTATGCTCAGACCCGGTTTACTCATCCGTGTTCAACCGGTTAGCTATCGTCTCTGGCTGCATGGCGGACAAAACGATATGGTTGCTGTCCATGATAATTATGGCCCTTGTCTTTCGACCATGGGTAGCATCAATGAGCAGGTTATGCTCCCTCGCCTCTTCACGAAGTCTTTTTCCCGAAGCCGAAGCGGGAGTTATGACCGCGACAACACGATTTGCCAGAACCGCGTTTCCGAAACCTATGTTGACCAGCATCGTTTTCATTGTATCAGACAATATTCCGGCACTGCTCCCGAATTCTGTCAATACGGTTTTTCTGGTCCACCACCAGGTGGGATATTTCCGAATTCGCGCTCTTCGATCCGACCGTATTTATCTCACGAAAAAGCTCCTGGGCGAGAAAATCGAGGCTTTTCCCTGCCTGCCCGGAGTCCAACATCATATTCCGAAATTTGGATATGTGATCATCCAGGCGAACCAGTTCTTCATTTATGTCTATTCTGTCGACAAGCATGGATATCTCCATGGCTATTCTCTGTTCATCGACATCTCCCATGCCCATCTCCTCCATCCTGCCCTTAAGCTGCTCACGCTTTATGCGGGTATTGTCATCAGCCATCTCCTTAAGACGCTGAACAGAATGGTCAAACTCATCGAGGAGGCCGCCAATGTTTTCCAACAGCGCGTCCCCTTCCCTCTTTCGCATCTCGCCAACTTCAGCGATCACTTCACGGATTGTTCCATACACACTTTCACGGGATGCCCGGGAGAGGACGGTTTTCTCTTTCTGGGTCACTCCCTCCAGACCCAGAAGGGAATCCAGGGACAGGGGCGACCCAACATCGAGTTCGCCATGCAGGTCACGTAATTCCCTGTAATAACTTTTCAGTATATCCATATTAAGGCTTACCGGACGGGCCTCGAGCCAGTTATTGATCTCGATGGCAAGCTCCACCTTCCCCCTGCTGAAGGCCTCCTTCAACATACCGGTCAACTCGAATTCCTCGTTCCTGAGTATCCTTGGAATATTACAGAATGTTTCCAGGTATTTCGAATTCAGGGTCTTTATCTCCACCGTGAAGAAGAACTGGTCGTTCCCATCCTCCCGGTAGGCGTAACCGGTCATGCTTTCCATATAACGTCTCCGGCTGTCAGATATATTTTTCTTCCTGGTTGATCGATTTGATACGAATGTTTCCATCCGAAGTGTAGAAATCGATGGTCCTGCCGCTGGTACCCTGAACGTCTTCTGAAAGGACCTCTATCTTAAATTCAAGGAGCACCTCTCTGGTCCGTTCAATGTTGTGCCGCCCGATGTCCCCCATCATGCTGTTCTCTGAGAGGTTAAACATCCGGGCGCCTCCAACCAGCTTGGCCTTCATACGCTCCGTGCTCCCTCCCTCCTTTTCCATCTCTTCTATGAGCATGGGAATGGCCGTGTCAGCGTATTTTTTAGGGACCCGTGAACCGGGTTTCATGTCAGGCAGCATAATATGGGCGAGTCCACCCAGTTTCTCATCGGCGTCATAAAGACAGATACCGACGCATGAACCGAGAATAGTGCGCAAAATTACCGGATCGCGGGCCACGGCCAGATCGGCTATTCCCACGTTAACCAGATCAAAACCCATCATTTACTCCCGGTTCTGGGTATGTATACAGGAGCGTCCACCATCTTACGGTAGACAAAATCATCTGAAATGGAGTGGAGGGTCTCAGAATGTCCTATGAAGAGATACCCATCAGGATTAATAGATTCATAGAAACGTGCTACAAGCTTTCTCTGGTGTTCCCTGTCAAAATAGATCATCACGTTACGGCAGAAGATAATATCAAGGTTGCCGGGGAAATCATTACGAAAAAAGTTAAGGTAATAGAAGTTCACGATTTTTTTCAGGTTTTCCTTTACCCGGTATACCCCTTCCTGGTCTGGAAGGTACAGAAAATACTTCTTCAGCTGGTCAGGGGGGACCTTTTCGATTCGTCTTCCGGAATATTCCCCCTTCCGGGCGAAATCAAGGACTGAAGGCGCGATATCCGTGGCCAGTATCTCGATGTTCCATCCCTGGAAAAGTCTCATCGATTCCAGTACGCATATGGCTATGGTATAGGCTTCCTCTCCGGTTGAACAGGCAGCGCTCCAGATACGCAGCCTTTTATCTTTCTTTTTCTGGGCCAGCTCAGGAAGTACCGCCTCCATGATTGCCTGCCAGTGCCGTTCGTTTCTGTAAAAGTAGGTTTCATTAGTTGAAACCACATCTAGTAATTCTTCATACTCCTTTTTGCGCGCCTCTCCCGTAAGGCTCTGGAGAAGCTCATAATACTGCGCAAACTCATCCAGGTTCAGTGCCTGGAGCCTTTTCCTGAGCCTGTTTGATAGCAGTGTTATTTTGCTGTCCTTTAGGTATATTCCGCTCTCGTCATAAATTAGACGCGCAAATTTTTTAAACTCATCTTCATTGAGACGCTTAATATTCAGTTCCATCAATCACCCGTTACTGTTCACTATGGAGATTAACGACAAGGGATATTTCACCCACGGAGAGACCGGAGTGCCGGGCCAGTTCCTCAACGGGGTATCCCCGTCGATAAAGTTCGCATGTAAGAGAGTAGACATCAGAAGTCTCCCTGAAACGTTCTTCAAGATCCCCCTCTCCATCTTTTTTAGTAAAGGCACTTTCATCTCCCATTTTCTCTTCCGTTGCGGCCCTCTCTGGCCCGGACCGGTTTACCTGCTTTTTCTCCTCTCGTGAGAATTTCTCATAGGTGGAGAGGGAGTCCGCCTCCTTCGTAATAGACGGACCGGCCGGTTCATCGATGCTGAAATCGACCCCTCCGGAGCGGGAAGCCACAGGATTATCATCCCTTTTTACAGAGTTCCCGCCGCCACGTCCGCTCCCCTCCTCTTTCTCAGGCAAGGGAGCGGACGGCTTCCATGAAAATACCTTTCGTTCCGTTACAAGAGCCTGAATTCGGGATTTAAACTCGTGAAATAATACTGGCAAGCCTTTTTTCTTACCTTCCGTGACACCGGTCACCCTTTCATCCGGCATCTCTTTTTCCCGGGGTAGTTTTTCCGGAAATTCCTCATTATGTCTCTTTTCAAATTCCTCTTCACCCACGCGCACATCAACGTGGGGAAGTTCCCCGGCCAGCTCAAGGAGCCGGCGGGCTGTCTGGATTTTGTGTTCCAGAAGAGTGATATTTCTCTCCGCGGCGGCATTAAACTCGCGAAGGATATCGTCCATCTCCTTTCTGAGTCTCTTTTCATGGAATTCGCCGGCTGATTTCTCCAGTTTCAGACTTATGACAAGATAGATCACGGCAGCCAGGAATATATTTATTAAGACCATAAAAAGAAATTCCATTTTTTCCTCACTTTAACACATCGATGAATCTTCCCATTGAATCATTTCCGGGATGAGGGGAAGGTGATCCTTTCTGTTTACCGGTCTCCTTCTCTCCGCCCCTGCCTTTTTCCCGGCCTCCGCTCCCGGATTTATCCTTTTCATCATCATGGATGGCCCTCTGGTCCGACTTTTCACTTTCGTCCAGACGATTCTGAACATTGCGGCCCTTCCGGGAAGTCTCCTCTTCCCGTACATGCTGTTGTTCCGTCAGGGCCCCGGAACGGGCCTGTTCCCCCCGTCCTACTTCTGTCAACTGTCCAATATTGGTCTGCAGATCTATCGGTTTAATCGTCATCCCGGCCTCCTGCCGCCCGATGGTGAACCGATATAACTCCTATCGTCTCGCCAGGGTGCGTATCTTCTGATCCTCTTCTCCCAGTTGAGGAGCTTCATACTGGGAGATATTAATCTGCCCCCCTTCCAGGGAGAATTTCACATTGTTATAGGGATCCTTGAGCTGAAATTCTTCATATTTAACATAGATATCCACGCCGGGAAACGCCGTCCGCTCGGCGCAGATCTTACCCTTCTGTTCCAGCATATCGATGTATGAGTTCAATTCTTCCAGGTCCTGGTCTATGTCCGAAATCCTCTTCTCCAGCTTCCCTCTGCGGCCAGTCATGTCCTTGAGCATCTTCTCCTTTTCCTTGTTGAGCTTCTTAGCCTTCTGCTGGCTCTCAAGGGTCTGGATATTCTTCTGCATCTCATCTATCTCTTCCTGGTACTTCTCTTTCTGTGATTCCAGGTCCGATATCTGCTGAAGTACCTTCGGATTGATTCCCACCCTGACTTCGGTCTTGGTGGCGGCCTCGGCACCGATATACCGGGCGTTTATCTCGTCCCCCGCGCGTATTTGACCGCCCATGATACGGGCCCTTCTTCCAACGCTGATCACCCGCTCTCCCGCGTCCACGTTGGAGTGCATAATACCCTCAGGTATGATAACATCTTTTTCGGCAACAATGGTGCAGGATTGGGCAAACTTGGCGTAGACACCGCCACCCGTAGACTCGATACGTGCCCCTTCCCTTCCGGCGACACCCTGCCGGACGATAATATCTCCTTCCGCCTCCAGAAAGGCTTTCTGCACGGTCCCCTTGATCTCGATGTTACCCGCTGCCTTAACGGTGAAATTGTCCTGAACATTCCCGGAAACAATAACTGAACCGAGAAAAACGATATTCCCGGTCTCCAGGGAGACATCACCGTTGACACGATAGACCGGTTCAACGCTGATTTTATTATTGGAGAAGACCACCTGACCGTTGATCTCAGCCGTGAGCTCGGTCCCATCTTCCGAAAGGATGGTTCCCTTGCCGTGCGTAATTTTGGTGTCCCTGCCTGACTTCGCCGTCAGCGGCTGATTGGTGATGGTCCTTCCGGGGATACCCTCTTCTGCCGGAACCTTAACGGCAAGCACCTGTCCAACGACCACGTTTTCAAGAAGTTCCCTGTCCTTGAAGTCGACGTTACCCTTCTCGTCCTCCTTGAACTCGACCTTGGAACTGTCGACCCGAACCTTGTAATCGATCCAGGCGTCCTCTCCATTCCTGGGCCATGTCCCTTCAGCGGCCAAAAGAGGCTGATTATAGTCCATCTCCTCCAGGTATTCATCTATCCGCTCCCGGTTGATGCCTACAACAACACCCGCCTTCTTCAGGGCCTGCATCACTTCCTCTGTCTCCATGTGACGGCCGTAATAACGGGGAGGGACGAAATGGACATAGGCCCTCATTTCGTCCTCGGAAATCTCCACGGTCATGGAACCGTCATATTCAGGATTCGGCGTCCAATCCTTAAGCTTAACAGGTTCCCCGCTCTGCTTCTTAACGGTCTTCTCAACAAGTCCCATATCGACGTCGGTAAGCTTCATGGAGTAGAGCTTATTGTTGACATCCATCAAATCCACCGGGTTGCCGTTGCCCCGGGGAGGTTCGACCTTCAGAAAAACCCCGCTCTTTGTTACACGCACCCTGAAGCGACCGTCCCTGTGCTTATCCTCCCGGGGAACGATCGTGTCAGCCGAGAGTTTGTTCTCCAGTTCAGTCAGGTCACCATAATCTTCTGACTCACTCTTTATCGGTCGGACAACCACACGATAGGGCTGGCGTCCAAAACCGAAGAGACCCCGAGTGCCCTTTGCCAGAACCTCATAGTCGAGCATATGGACATCCACGCCGATATCTTCAGACGCAAGATCCAGGGCCTGACGGACTGAATCGGCGTAAACCTCAATCGCGTCCTCGTCGATCGAGGTCCCGTCTTCGATTTCCATGAAAATATCTTTGAGGGTAGCCATGGATTCAGCCCACGATATTCGACTTGATCCTTCCAAGCCGGCCCCTGAGCCTCATAATGGCTTTTGTATGCAGCTGAGATACCCGGCTCTCCGTCACCTCAAGAACCTCACCAATCTCCTTGAGGGTCAGGTCCTCATAGTAATAGAGAACGATGACCTTCTTCTCCTTATCCGGAAGCTTCCGGATGGCGTCTATGATGTGGTCCTTGATCTCTTCCTTTTCAACGAGTACGTCCGGGTTCATGCTCTCAGGAGCTTCCAGGGTCTCCAGGATGGATAGCTCATCACTGTCATCGCCCAGGTACCAGATATCATTAAGGGAAAGCATGGAGGTCCCGGACAGCTTGTTCATAAGGGACTGGAACTCCTCATTCGAGACGCCGAGTTCCTTCGCGATCTCATCGTCCTCAACGGTTCGTCCCAGTTTGTTTTCCAGGTCCGAGATGACCTGTTCTATCTGTTTCGCCTTCTGCCGGATGGATCTTGGTATCCAGTCAATGGAGCGCAATTCATCAAATATTGCACCCCGGATACGGGTCATGGCGTACGTCTTGAACTTGATTCCGCGTTCAGGGTCAAATTTGCTGATAGCGTCGATGAGTCCGAATATCCCGTAGGATACAAGGTCGTCAAATTCTATGGTATGGGGCATTCCCATGGCGACCTTACCCGCCACGTATTTTACCAGGGGGGCGTATTTTATTACGAAGTAGTCGCGGACAAGTTTCTCTTCATCCTTGAGAAAACGTTCCCAGAGCTTATCTTCCCCTACTGCATCCAGTTCCCTGAAGGTCTTATCATTCATAAAAAACCAGCCCGGTACCCATTACTTTTCATCCCTGTTCATCATCGTACGAATGGCCTGGGCCATAAGTTTAGGCTCGTACTTCATGTTTTCCGCCATAACAATGTGTTTGCCCATCTTGCTTTCTGAACCACCTGTTCCGGTCTCCAGGGAGTCATCCAGATTGGCCCCGGATGTCACAGATGGAATATCATCTCCTGACAGTTCGCTGAAACCTTCTGTTGTTCCCAAATCGGTTTCCGCTTCTACGTTGCCTCCGGAAGCGGTCTCTGTCATAACCGGTTCCTCATCCAGGGTTACGTCAATACCTGTGGCATCCTGCTCTTCACGGGCCTTCTGTCCCTCTTTTTCATGAACAACCGGTTCGTAGATCTCCGGAACAAAGCGCTTAACAACAAGGATAGCGCCGTAACCGATTCCGGCGAAGATGGGAGTCATGATAGCGGCTCGAAGAAAAATTGTTCCGATAGGCACCCCCGAAATCAAACCGGTAAACAGAGAAAGAACAAAGGCCACTGTGGCAAAGGCGATGGCTGCTTTAATTTCAGATCCGATATGTTTTAAAAAATCCATCAACCTTCTCTATCACCATATTACATCCAGAATAACCTTAAGGCCCTTTTATACAATCTAAGAATAAAAAATGACAAATCAAGCCCTTTTTTCCACATAGACTTTTCATGTATCATCGTCAACCATATCATCATCCCTCTCTTCGGAAGGGAAGAGCTTCTGAAAGAAACCTGCGATTCCCGATTGTTTCTTCTCATCGATTTCCCTGTTCAAAAGCCTGTCGGCAATCGACATGATACAGCCGGAGGCCTTCGACTTTGGATAGGTGACGATAAAAGGCTTCTGGTTACGGATCGACTTCGGCACCATGCTGTCATCAAAGACGAAACCGAGATCTTCAACCTTGATATTTAAAAACTGTCCGGCAATATTGATGACCCTCTGGGCCACTCTCCGACCCTCTGAAACCGACTGTACCCGGTTCACGATAAGTTTTATATTTTTGTCCGGTGTCTGCGAAGCTATCGACTTTATGATGCCGTACGCGTCTGTTATGGCTGTCGGTTCAGGAGTCGTAACCACGATAACCTCGTCAGCCGCCACCACAAAGCTTATGACGTTCTGGGACACACCGGCGCCCGTATCAACTACGAGAAAATCATCGTTCTCCAGCTCTCCCAGTGCCGATATAAACTCCTCCCTCTGCCGGTTGTCCAGGTTTGCCAGCTGGTGAAAACCGGAAGCGCCGGCAATGATCTTAATCCCCTCCGGAACCTCGATCAGGATGTCCTTCAGTTTTTTCTTTCCTTTAATAACATGATAAAGATTAAACTTCGGTATAATCCCCAGTATCACGTTTATATTGGCCAGGCCCAGGTCACCGTCCAGAACCGTAACGGACGATCCCCTCCTTGCCAGAGCGATGGCAAGTCCAACCGCAACACTGGTTTTGCCCACGCCTCCCTTTCCGCTCGTTATTGCTATGGTACGTATCTTCTTTACCGGTGAATCCGAATTTTGAAGAACCAGTTTCCTAAGGTTAGCCGCCTGATCCACAGGGGACCTCCTTTACTCTGTGGTGGCGGTTCCCATCATGAGTTCAACAATACCATCCGTTGTCGCCACCGCGATATCATTGGGAACCTCCTGCCCATTCGTAATATATGAGATGGGCTTATTATATTTATCGGCAACATTCACCACATTCCCAATAGCAGAGGTCTCATCAACCTTGGTAATTATGACACTGTCGTAATCAAGTACATCAAATGCGTGAAAGACGTCATCCAGGTCGCTCCTCTTTGTGGTGGCACTGACGCAGAGAACCTTTTCCACTTCCATATCGATACTTTCAGCGAAACTCCTGATCTCGGAAAGCTTTACCTCGTTCCTGTGGCTTCGTCCCGAGGTGTCTACCAGCACAATATCGGACCTGTCATCCAGAAGGTGTTCCCTGAAGGCTTTCTGGTCCGATAGGGCGCTAATGGGAATCCCCATGATCTCGGCGTATTTTTTCAGCTGTTCCGTGGCTGCTATGCGGTAATTATCGATGGTCACGAAGGATACCTTCTTCGATTCTCTGAGTGCGTAAAGGGCGCCCAGTTTTGCCATGGTCGTGGTCTTACCTACTCCTGTCGGTCCAACGAACATGATGACTTTTCTTCTTTTGCCGA
The DNA here is from genome assembly GCA_964645775.1 of uncultured Leptospirales bacterium. Classification (GTDB taxonomy): domain Bacteria; phylum Spirochaetota; class UBA4802; order UBA4802; family UBA5550; genus CAZYBU01. The sequence continues at coordinate 38,077 of CAZYBU010000002.1, forward strand.
CTTCTATGGGACCGGTCGTCACGATTTTACTTTTAAGAAGATCCTTCAGACTTTTTTCGATGGAGTATTTATTTCTTAGTTCATCTCCTGGAAGACTCTTTTTAACCTCTGAAAGAAGACGGATAGACTCATCACTCTCAAAATCGTTTTTGAGAAGCAGGTCCTGGAATTCTCCCATGGGTCCCTCTTCCCTGGAAGGGTTCGTGCCGGTTTTCTGGTCCATCAGTTTCTGGAGAGACCTTCGTATCTCAGCAAACTCCCGCTCGAAATCCCCGATGTCCCTGGAGGCCCGGGAGGCCTCCTGTGTGGCCTCCACCTCATCTCGGGACATCAGGTTTTTCAGAAGCTCGCGCTCTCTATCCATGTCATATTCGCCGGCATCCTTCACCCGCTTATCCTTTTCACCCCGGGAGAGAGAGGTATTTATGGCGTCTATACTCTGCTGCATATCACGAATCCTCTCATATCCGGATGAAGGGTCCGCGGGTGAAGTCCTTTTAAGCTCCCGGGCCATATCGTTCTTTTCCCCGACTGTTACATTTATCTTCTTATGCTCTTCAGTCAGTTTCTTTAATCCCTTTCTTTCCTGGATAGCGGCCGTTAGTTCCACCACCTCCTTGCCGAAGAGACGAGATTTTAAGATTCCGCCTTCCCGCACGTACCTGTGACTTATGGGAATGGCGTCGTCCCCGTGCTGTCTTCGCAGCTCCATGAGAGCCTCGGTATAGTCCTTTGAGCGGATCTTCACGTATTTCATGTCAGTACCTCGTATCCCTGAAATGGATTATGTTTCTCAGGCTGCGCTCGACATAAGGGCCGACGCCACCACCTGTACGTTCACGGATGATGTTATTTCATTATAGGAGAGGACTACCGGAGACGGCACCTCCCTCTCCAGTAAGGCAAAGGTAACGCTCCTGATCTGCGGCGCCACCAGGTAGACCGGAGAATGCCCCGCCTGGCTCGACTTCGTGTGGGCATCGAGCAGGGCCCGGACCACCTGGCCGTGCTGATCAGGCGGTATGGCCAGGACCCTCCCCTCCACGGGATCATCATGAATGGCGTTGTTGATCATAGACTCGATTTCCGGGTCCACTGTGATAACATAGAGGGTGCCGTCTTCACCCGCGTGCTCGCTGGCGATCTGGCGGGCCAGGGCCTGGCGCACATACTCGGTAAGCATGCCGCTGTCCTTGGTATACTGAACGTAGTTGCCCAGAGTCTCCAGTATAGTAACCATGTTACGGATCGATACCCGTTCCCGGAGAAGGTTCTGGAGAACCTTCTGAATTTCCCCGAGATTCATGTTCTCCATGATCTCTCCTGTAACGGCCGGGTAGTCCTCCTTCACGTTGTCTATAAGCTGTTGAACTTCCTGGCGTCCCAGGATCTCGTCCGCGTTCCGCTTGATTATCTCCGTGAGGTGAGTGGCGACGATGGTGGGACAGTCGACCACGGTGTATCCCCTGCTCTCTGCCAGGTCCCTCGAGTCAGGCTCGATCCAGATGGCCTTGAGACCGAAAACCGGTTCCGTGAATTCCTGGCCCTCGATGCGGTCAACCACGTCTCCGGCGTCCATGGCCATAAGCTTGCCCACCTGCAGGGGACCGCCGGCTACTTCCACTCCCTTAATCTGGATGGAATAATGCTGGGGCTCAAGTTCCATGTTGTCCCGTATCCGTATAGGGGGAACGATCAGTCCCATATCAAGGGCCGTTCGACGTCGGATGTTGGTAATCCTGTCAAGAAGGGTCCCTCCCTGTTCAGGATCGACCAGGGGAATGAGATTGTATCCGATCTCCACCTCCAGGGAATCTACATGGATATAGGGAAGAACGGATTCCGGTTTCTGCTGACGGATGGCCGCCTCCTGCTCCTGTTTCTCCGCTCTCTCAAGCTCTTCGTCCCGGGTCTGGGAGAGTAAATAGCCGAGACCTGCAATACCGCCGGCCAGGAGAATCAGGGGTATCTTCGGGAAACCGGGAATGAGAATGGCAGCGGCCAGGGCGCCTGCCGTTATGTAGAGGGCCCGGGGCTGGGAACCGAGCTGGTTCGCGAAATCCTTGCCCAGGTTATCGTCGGAAACGGCCCGGGTAACGATAATACCGGTTGCCGTCGTAATCAGGAGGGATGGAATCTGACTTACCAGTCCATCCCCTATGGATAATAGGGTATAGGTCTGCACGGCTACCTCGTAGGTCTCACCCCGCATGACCATACCGACGATGAACCCGCCGATAATATTAATGATAGTAATAACAATACCTACCCGAACGTCTCCCTGGACGAACTTGGAAGCACCATCCATGGCGCCGTAAAAGTCGGCCTCCCTTCGTATCTCTTTTCTCTGGATCTTCGCTTCCTGTTCGGTCAGAACACCGTTTGCCAGGTCGGAATCGATGCTCATCTGTTTGCCCGGCATGGCATCCAGGGTAAATCGGGCTGCGACCTCGGCCGTCCGGGTGGCGCCCTTGGTGATTACGATAAACTGCACGGCCACCAGGATGATAAATATGATGAAACCGACAACATAGTTTCCGCCCACAACAAACTCTCCGAAGGTCCGGACAATTTTACCGTCAAAGGCGGCACCATTTATTAGAATAAGGCGGGTGGAAGAAACATTCAGCGCCAGGCGGAAGACCGTTGTAATAAGTAAAAGAGATGGAAATATCGTAAAGTCGAATGACCTCGGCACGAACATAACGATCATCAGGGTTAACAGTCCCATCATAATACTGAGGGCCATGAGGAAATCGAGTATCAGAGTGGGCAGGGGTATGATAAGCATGCCGACAACCGCCACCACGCCTATGCCTACCAGTATGTCGGTCTTCTGCATCCAGGCCAGATTCAGGCTCTGCAATGCTCCTGTCTGATTCTCAGCCATAAGAGGTATCCCTTTTTACTTTCATATCGCTTCTTTGTATTCCCGTTTCCGATAGAGTTCCGCGTAGACCAAAGAGACCGCGTAGAACAGGTCCTCCGGAATCTGGTCCCCCACGTTCAGTGTCTGGTACATCTCACGGGCAAGGGGCCGATTCTCAATGATGGCGACCCCGTTCTCCCGGGCGATCTCCCGAATCTTCAGGGCAATATTATCCATGCCCCTGGCCACCACCTCAGGGGCAATCATGATATCCCGGTCATACCTCAGGGCCACCGCAAAATGAGTAGGGTTTGTAACCACTACGTCCGCCCGGGGGACCTCCTGAACCATGTTCTTCATGACCATCTCCCTCTGCATTTCACGGAGGCGGGCCTTAAGGTGCGGGTCCCCCATGGTCTCTTTCAATTCTTCCTTGAGTTCTTCCTTTCTCATTTTCAAGGACTCGCGGTGTTCCATACGCTGAAATATATAATCCGGTATGGAGAGGATGAGAAGAAGCACGGAGGACCAGATGATGATCTTAAGTCCGCTTATAAGTATTATCTTAAGAGCCGCGGATACAGCGATATCAGGTGTCTTCATGATCTTATAAAAGTCATGGGAGATGATAAGATACGCGGCCACACTCACAACGATGACCTTGAAGACAGACTTGAACAGGTTCATGGCCACCTGTTTGGAAAAGAGGACTTTCTTCATGATGGTAGCCGGATCAAACTTCATCCGGTTCAGATCCGGCTTCAAAGGATGTGCCGTGAAGAGCCATCCCACCTGAGCAACGTTGGCAACCACGGCGGCAACCATGGAGGCTATAAAAACAGGCGCCAGAATCTTGCCCACCTCCCCGATTACGGCAAAGAAGATATTGGCCAGGGACCTCGAAGTAATGCTCAGGGAGGTGAAATTCCCCAGGAAGAAACTTGTCATGGCGGCCAGGGAGCTGTAGATCATGGGACTGAAGGCGAAAATGACAAGCATGCCGGAGATAACTACGAGAGCAGGGGCAAGCTCCTGGCTCTTGGCCACCTGTCCCTTCTCCCTCGCTTCCCGGATCTTTTTCTCGGTCGGATCTTCCGTACGGCCTTCATCCTCCGCCGCGAAAAGCTGAAGATCAAACCTGAGAAGCGTTGAGGGCTCCTCCTTCCAGGGATTATATGTAACAGCCGGTACGGTCATATCATCCTGGCCAATGTAGAAGTGTCTGGTTAATCAGATTAAATATCCTCTCCAGGGAGACCCTCATGATCCGGACAATCAGCGGTGTGATAAGAAAGAGAACGACAAAGGCCGTAAGTATCTTGAAGGGGAACCCGAGCATCATGATATTCATCTGGGGCGCCACTTTGGCGAGAATCCCCATGCTTACGGAGACGAGAAAGATGGTTCCCACAACCGGCAGGGCGATCTTCAGGGCCACCATGAACATCCCGCTGAAGGCATAGAGAATCCCTTCCATGTATGTTCCCGCCGCTGATCTGTCTATGGGCATGAAGGGAGCAAGTTCAAAAGAACGGTAGATGGCATCCACGAGAATATGATGTCCCTCCATGGCCAGGAAGACAAGCAGGCCGATAAGATTTTTAAGCTGCCCCACCAGAGGGACGGAGACCTGGCCCAGAGGATCCAGTACTTCGTTAATACCGAAACCGATCTGCACGGCGAAATACTGACCTGAAAGCTGAAAAGCGGCGAAGATAACGTTTACGAGAAAACCGATGAAAAGACCGATGGCAATTTGTTGCAGAACAAGAAGCATGTACCGTCCCGTATCTCCAGGAATCTTGAAACCGGCCCCGATCACCATGGGAAAGATCACGATAGATATCATAAAGGCGAGCGTAAAACGGATACGCGCAGGGATAACTCCGCTTGAGAAAAAGGGTGCGACCGCGAAGAGGGCCGCAAGCCTGGTCATAACAAGGAGAAAGGCCTGAAAACTGTATATCACGAATAACATCAGCCGAGCCCTATCTTCTCAATCATTCCAAAAATATTTGCCGTAAAGGCGACCAGAGTACGCACAATCCAGGCGCCAAAAATAATCAGGGAGAGGAAGATAGAAACGATCTTGGGCACGAAAGTCAGGGTCTGCTCCTGGATCGATGTGGTGGTCTGAAAAATTGCCACAACCAGGCCCACGAGCATCCCTATGCCGAGGAGAGGGGCAGAGACAATAAGTATCGTCATCAAAGCTTCTCTCAGCAGTTGAATTACCATCACGTCGGTCATGGATTAACCTCCCACCCCGAAGGATCTCACCAGTTCATAGATCAGCAGGTTCCATCCATCCACCAGCACAAAAAGGATAATCTTAAATGGGAGAGATATCATGACCGGCGGAAGCATGATCATACCCATGGCCATAAGTGCGCTGGCAACGATCATATCTATGACAATAAAGGGTATAAACAGGAATATCCCTATCTCGAAGGCTTTCTTCAGTTCGCTTATCATGAAGGCGGGGATGAGGCAATAGGTCGGCACATCGTCCTGGTTCTGCGGACGCTCGATCTTGGCCATATTGACAAAAAGAGCGATATCCTTCTCCCGTGTCTGCCTGAACATAAAGGTCCGTAGAGGCGCTATCCCTTTCTCAAAAAACTCTTCACTGTCGATCTTTCCCTCCATATAGGGCTGAAGAGCCTTTTCATTCATTTCTGTAAAGGTAGGAGCCATGATAAAAATGGTTATGAAAATAGCAAGACCCACGATCACCTGGTTGGGAGGCATCTGCTGCAGGGAGAGGGCCCTTTTCACGAAATCGAGGACAATTACGACCCGGGTAAACGAAGTCATCATGATAAGTATGGAGGGCGCCAGGGTAAGCAGAGTTATAAGAAAGAGTATCTGCAGGGAAAGGGCTACCTCCCGGGGGCCCTGTGCCTCGGTTATATCAAAGGCGATTTTCGGAATAGGCATACGTACACCGCCCACGTCCTGGGCGAAAAGTATGGCCGGAATAGATAGGAATATCAGAATAAATGAGTAACGAAGAAGCCTGTTATTCATCTGAGCCTCCATTTAGTCCCCGTAGCCTGTTCTTCTGGCGCTCAAGGTAAGAGAGATCAACCTGCTCCCCTTCGGAGAAGCCGGTAACGCCCGGTTCACTTTTGTCCCTTGACTGAACTTTGTTCATCAGGTTCCCCAGATGACGACCTACCCATTCACTGAAGTCCTTACGCTCGGCCGGCGCCCGGGAACTCATGAGCCGAATACGGTCCTTCTCCTCGTCATCCGTTATTTCCGTTATGAGATTTATGCTGTTATCCGCGATACCTATAACAAGGACCTTTCCGGCCAGGTCTATGACCTGCAGATATTTATTCTGCCCAATTGGAACAATAGCCAGGACCGTAGAGACATCCCCTCCGACGGCCGGGAAACCGATCTTTTTTGTGACAAAGCGATAGAAGAAGAGGAACCCGACAATCAAAAGTCCCACCACGAGGAAGGTCTTAAAGACCAGGGAGAGATAGGAGTCTCCCTCTTCCTGGGGACGGAAATCCTTCTCCGTGTACTCCTTTGACATGAGCCCCGTACCGGTATCTTTCTTTTCATCCTCTCCATCTTCAGGCGCAGGAGAATCCCCTTTATCCAGGCTGACATTTTTTTCATTTTTCGGGGCATCATCCTTTTCAGCCCCATAAGAAGATGGGGCAAAGGAAACGACAAGCATACCGGCAATGATAAGGGAAAAGAACGTTTGAAAGGGATACGGTCGCATGGTACACTCCAATCTTATGTCGCATCAGGGCCTGGTTTTTCTCTCTTCTTCCGGCCCTGCCGCCTCTCTCTATATATTATGTCTCTTTATACTATAAAGTAACAGCCGGGATCACCCGGCTTTACCCTACTGCTGCTGAAAACTCGACAATCGGTCTGCCGGACTGACGATATCCGTTACCCGGACACCGAAATTTTCATCGATAACAACGACCTCACCCTTTGCGATGAGCTTGCCGTTCACCAGAAGATCGACCGGCTCACCGGCAAGTTTGTCCAGCTCAATAATGGAGCCCTCCCCCAGTCCAAGGATATCCTGAACAAGCTGCTTGGTGCGCCCCAGCTCAACGGTCAGGGTCATCTCCACATCGAGCAGAAGAGATATGTTTCCGGCCTGCTGTGGAGGTATCCCCTCGTCAAGAGGCGGGAACTGCACCGGGCTTATACCCACCTGAGGCTGCTGCTGGAGCTGCTGGCCTCCACCTCCTCCCTGGGAGGGCTGACCCCCCTGACCTCCTCCCTGGGACATGCTTTTACCAAGTGTCACATCCATAAAATGGTAGAGCTTTGATGAGAGTATTCCATCAATGATAAAATCATAGGTGACTCTGAGAACTTCACCTCCCGGCAACTGGAGTTCGTTGCCGCTGGAAGCCATGGAAAGTGTGGCCGGGGTCGTGGATATTCCACCTCCCATCTTGTTCCCTATCTGTGTTGCCAGGGATGACAGCAGCTGATTCGTAAACTCCTGAATCGTGCTCTGATGAGCGTCGGAGAGTTCAGCCGGAGGCGCGCCGGACTCGTCCCCCATCATAAGGGAAGAGACGGACCCCGCGTCATTACTCGTAAAGACGACCAGGTTTTTTCCGGAAACGGCTCCGCTGTAATCCATGGAGACCTGAACATACTGCTCAGCCATTTCTCCCTTAAAAGCGTCCGCCGGTTTTACCTCTAAGACCGGATTCGATATCTGGACATTGTTCCCTCCGAGATACCCGCTGAGAGAGGGGGCCACCATGCTGATGGCGCTTCCGAGGACAGACTGAATAGCTCCATGCTCCTGAGAAGAGAGAGCTCCACCTCCGCCGGCCTGACCCGCAGGAGCGCCCTGGCCACCCGCGGGCGTGAGCATGTCATCGGCACCCTGAAGCAGGGCATCTATTTCATCTTGGGATAAGGAGCCATCACCCATAGGTTCCTCCAGTCAGATTTTAATCAGTTAACCACAAATTCCTTAAAATAGACTTCCTTAATCTTTCCAGAAATCAGGATAACGTTCACGTGCGCCTTTATCTCTTCCGCCAGGGCCACGGCATCGGTGACCGAATCGAGTTCCTCATACGACTTACCCTGGAGAATAATATTTATGATATGCTGAATCTGGTCACGTCTTTGCACCAGCTCGGTATTCAGCTTCTGATCATGCTTGTATGCCAGAGCAATCTTCATCTTTACAAAATGCGGCTCCGCGTCGGTGGTCGCCTTGGAAAACTCCGGCAATTCATAACTGCTTAGAGGCGGAGGCGGCGGAGCCGAAACAATGTCCTGGCTTTTTCTGTAACTCCTCTCCTGTACGTTCTTGGATACAAGGTACGATATACCCACAACAAGTACAAGTACGAGGATACCTCCTGCCACATAGAGCAGAATACGGATTATCTTCGAGGTACTCGAATCACCCGACGGTTCTTCCGACGGAGCACCCGACTCCTCATCCTCCGCCATTACATCTTCTTCATCACCCATGATCCGTCACCCGCCTGTTTTTTTGCACGTCCCACAAGAGAACAGACTCTTATGTGACATAATATGAACATTCCTTATCTGTTGTCAATACATTTATGAATGCCATGTTCAGTCTATCTCCATTCCTCATCGGGAAGAGGCCCCTCGATCTTTTTATGGGTCGATTCTGTCATCGACTTGTCCCGGAGAATAACTATATCCACCCGACGGTTATAGGCCCTCCCTTCTGGCGTATCATTTTCCCCAAGGGGACGGGTTTCACCAAAGGCCACGGCCGAGAGCCTTTTATCCCGCACATCCTCCTCTTCGGCGAGATAACGAAGCACATTTACAGCCCGGGCGGAGGAGAGTTCCCAGTTGCTCTCGTATCCCTTCTCCCGACTCTGAACGGTGACCGGGGTATTGTCCGTGTGTCCCTCGATCCGAACGTAGTTGGGTACAGCTTCAATCACATTGGCCACCTTTTCAAGTACCGGTCGTATCTCCTCTTTCAGGGCGGCGCTTCCCTTATCAAAGAAATTGTCTCCCGTAAGGGTAATGACAAGACCACGTTCATCCTCGGTGACCCTTACCTTCTTCGTGGCGATCTCCGGTTTAAATATGGAGATAGCTTTTTCCAGGCTTTTAGCCAGGGAGCGACCGACGGTCTCGGAGGGAAGATTCAGCATATTCATGCCCATCTCCTCCAACCGCCCGGGAGAAATAGAGTGTCCTCCCTCCAGCATTCCGAGTGAACCCCGGAAAGAGGAGAGAACGAGATAGAAGTCTTTGCCCTCAATCTCCGCAAAGCTGACTAAAACGATAAAGAAGGTCAGCAGGAGGGTGGTCATATCACTCCATGAGACCATCCATCCCGGGGCCCCCTTGGGGCATTTTTTTTCTTTGTTGACCGCCATCAGTCTCCAACTTCCTGGGTGATCTCCTCCCTCTGTGAAGGATCAAGAAAGGCTATCAGCTTATCACGTACAATCCTCGGGTTATCCCCTGACTGGATGGCCAGTGTCCCTTCAATCATAATCAGTTTAATCAACATCTCTTCTTTGTTACGGGTATCAAGCTTGTTCGCTACGGGAGAAAAGACCGCGTTCGCGAGTATGGCTCCGTAGAGAGTGGTGATAAGAGCGGTCGACATACCGGGACCGATAGCCGATTTGTCTTCCAGATTGACCATCATCATAATAAGTCCCATAAGGGTCCCGATCATACCGAAGGCTGGGGCAAAGAGGGCCCAGTCATCGAATATCTTCTTACCCTTGTCATGCCGTTCCATAACATACTGCAGTTCGGTCTCCATGACCCTTCTTACAAGTTCCGGGTCCGTACCGTCGACGACAAGCTGGATCCCCTTCTTTAAAAATTCATCGTCCAGTTCATCCAGATCATCCTCAAGAGCCAGGAGACCTTCCCGCCGCGCTTTCTCGGAGAAGGAGACAAGGGTAACAATCATGTCCTTGGCATTGAAATCGGGCGAGAAGAAGGCGTTGCGGGCGATATTCTGGATACCGAATATGTAGGTCAGGTCATTCGACGCGAAGAGAGCCGCCGTGGAGCCCCCAATTGTAATCATCATGGAAGGCGGATCTACAAAGAGAAGAACACTCGATCCGGCGAAGATAATCCCCAGGATCAGAAAAACAAAGGCGGCTATTATACCGATTATGGTTGATAAATCCATTAATTACCCCGACTGATTCACCACGTGTGCATGATCATAAGACAGTCATTGTCCTGATATTATTTTCGGCATTTGTTTCATTTGAATAAAACAGCTTAGAGAAAAAAGACCTACTTCTGCAGATAGCGACTGGTGAACTGTTCTTCTGTCATGGTAGTAAAAAAATTATTCAGCTTGGCCGTTTCAAAAACCATCTGCACCGTTTCGCTCAGATTATAGAATACCAGATCGATATCCCACTGTCCAGCCTGGTTCAGAAACTTGACCAGAATACCGATGGCGGAAGAATCCATGAACTCAATTTCACCGCAGTCAAAGGCAACCACTCTGGGATTTTTCTGGACAAAGCTATTCCAGATATCCTCAACCTCCGACGTGTTTTCCAGATAAAATTCACCGGAAATCTGAATAATAGCCACATCAGGATAGGGTTGCTTTGTTTCAACAAAACTCATCGGCTCACCAGATAATAGTATTCCTGATCAGATGCAGAATCATCCATTATTGTCAACTTCTTTCTAAGGATCACCCGGTCTCTCCCGCTTATGATACTTATCCTCAATGGTTCTGTTCTGAAACTCGATCACTCTTGCGATGATCTCTTCAGCGCTCTCCTCCACCAGATAGACACGGTCATTGGTCAGGGTAATCGTCGTATCCGGAGACTCCTCTATCCGTTCGATATGATGGGCGTTTAAAAAGAACTCCTTTCCGCTCAGTTTATGCAGGTATATCATCTCCTTCTTCTCCTCCTCACCCCTGATAATTCACGAATATGCCGTTCCGGCTCCCTGCGAAGGACAGCCGCTTCGGAACAGCCGGGCAGACTAATATCATAGACCGGAACAGAAACCGTGCGAAAAAGATCCTCCATCCATGTCTTGGCGGCCAGAAATGAGTGGTCCGTGTGGAATACCCGCTCTCCCCGTTCGACCCTGTAATGGCTGTGCATGCGCACAAGGCTTCGATCCCACGATTCAACGGTCCTGAAACGGTTACCTCCGTTTACAGCCCTTTCCAGGGGAACAGAACCGCGGACATAGTACCGGTCTGAAAATCCCAGGTCATTACCCGCCAGGGTCAGGCTCCGGATGGGACATCCCAGAGCCAGGGCGGCCCCCTGAGTGGTGACCGTTCCGCCTGTAGCCACGGATCCGAGATATTCTCCGGCTTTATCCCGGAGGTTCCGGAAAAAGGGATCATCCAGCATCCAGTTATAAAAGAGGACATCCCCCCGCCACTGCCTCAGAGTACTGTGGGACATGCAGCTGAATGCCAGGAGCCTGCTCTCCTCTGTTCTCCCCGCTTTGAAAAAAGGGACCGGTGTGGTTTCACAGGATATGACAAAATCAGGCACAATACCCCGGGTCACCAGAGGGACCCAGGCCATGTCCACCGCCAGTATAATAAAGTCGATCCTCTCCCGGACGGTGGCCAGAGATGGCAGCGCGTCCTCAAGACTCGGTCCCGCTCCCACAAGGATGACATGCCTGCCCGCCAGCCTCTCCACGATCTTTTTCACTCCCCCCCGTTCCCGGATCATCGGAAGGTTTTTCCTGAGATTGCTCTCCAGGGCCCGGGCCCTCTCACCGGTCATTCCCCGGTTCAGCCGTTCATAGAGGTACTCTTTCTGAACAGATCCATTCATGATATCATCATCCTTTCCGCAGCTGACTTCGTAAAGCGGAAATTATGGATTGACCCTCAGCCATCCGGTTAAAGTATGGAAAGGTCATGAATAACAACCTTGTCGAGGAACATATCTCTCGATCACCCGAAGAGACCCTTTCCCTGGGAGAGGAACTGGGCAAAAAGGCAATACCGGGATCGATTATTACCCTTTCCGGGGACCTGGGAAGCGGCAAAACACTCCTGACCCGGGGTATAGCCCGGGGAATGGGAATCCGGGAAGATATTACCAGTCCCTCATTTTCCCTGCTTGAAGAGTATAAAGGCGCCCCTCCCCTTTATCACTTCGATCTTTATCGTATAAGCGGCCCCAGGGAACTGGACAACCTTTTTTTCGAGGAGTACTGGGAGAGCGGCGGGGTATCCGTAATCGAATGGCCGGAGCGATGCGGTGACTCGATACCGGATCACGCCATAAACGTTACCATGGAATACCTGGACGATACCGTGAGGAAGATACGAATTGAATATCCTTCTACTTGACACTTCGACGGAACTGGAAATCGTCGCCCTGGAGATGAACGGCCGCGTCTTTGACATGACGGGAGAGGTGGAGGTATCCCATTCCCGGACACTTTTTGAAAGAATTGATAATTGCCTCAGGTCGGCATCAATAAATATCAGGGAGGTGGACCTTTTTGCCGTGGGCCTGGGACCCGGATCCTTTACCGGCATCCGGATCGCCGTTTCCACGGCACGTATGCTTGCCCGTGTCAACGAAGCGGCCCTGGTGGGCCTGGAAAGCCAGGAACTCTTCGCCCGGGGCGCGCCCCATGACCATGATCAGATATTGGTGGCCTTTGACGCCCGGAAGAAAAGGGTGTTCGGCGCGCTCTACCTCAGGGAGAAAGGGATCCTCAGGGAAATCATTTCCCCGGGCGATTACACCATGGAAGAGCTGTGCCGCAATATAGACAGGGAGAAGAGCTGCCTGGCCCTGGGAAACGGCGCACTCCTGTATCGAGATGTCCTGGAGGCAGGTTCTCCCGCGGCTGAGATTCACCATCCCTTTCGTCCCGATCTGGCAGATGTCTTCGCAAAGGTCCGCGAGATTTTCAGGCAGGATGGAGAAGCCGCCCGGGACGTAACCCGGGTCCTCCCCCGTTACAGGAGAAAATCGGACGCTGAGATAATGAAAGAAAAGAGATAAACTCCGGGCAATGAACCTGAGATGATCTTATTTTGACTGCCTCTGTTGTTTCTGCCGGATCGACTTGATCAGCCTGGCCTTATAGTCCGCTTCCATGGGCTTGAGTATGGAGAAGAAGCGTTTCATCTCGCCCTTCCTGGATGAATTCCCCTCGAAATCGACCCCCACATAGACGGACTCGTCCTCTCCGGCGAAGGTAACCTTTATCTCCCCGTATATGGTGATGGGGGCCTGGAGCTTAAAGACAAGATCGAAGATAAAGCCTTTGGCGTGCCTGATATAGTCCCTCAGATTCGGGTCCGTTATCTTTAGCTTTGCCCCTCCCCTGCTTATATCAATGATCTCCTGGTGAACCTGAAGAAGCTCTGTGTTAGCGTCCCGGATACGGTCCACCAGCTTGAAGGTGTAGTCTTTCAGCTCAAGGACCTTATCGATTCCGAAGGTTTCACTTTTTGATATTACCTGGATATATCCGAAAGGCACGGACGACTCAGCCGCGTTAATATAGATAATAGGCACAATAATGATAGATTTGTATCCCCGTTCAATGTTCTTCTTGATGTACCCCTTGAGCTGTTCCCCGTAGAGTTCGGCAAGGTCGATAAAATCATCGGTAATGGCTTTGTACGATTCAGGGTTCGAAGTATCAGAAACAAAGAGAGTTTTCCCTGTCCGCCGGATGAGATTCATCAGATTGTTCCGGTTCTCCCTGTCGAAAACATCCACTTTTACAATATCGGCTATCCCTGAATTGCTGGTCTGAAACTGCTCCAGGAGTACCTTTATACTGGTGGGCATCTTGAACCCGGTCACGTCGATTCTGTGTTTTGAAATACGAAAATTCGTGGCGTAGGCCTGGTTGTCACTGATACGGAATCTGAGGTCCCTTCTTCCCGATGTGGCCCTCCGGGCGGACTTGATCTTGCAACGGTAATAACCGGGACCCCGTTCCTCCATGACCTCCAGATCAACCTCCAGGTACTTGTCGGAGAGTCCATAGATGATCAGGGTCCCCTCGTGCTCATAGCTGGGGTCCGTAACGACCATGATCGTGTTATCATCCAGGTACTCGTTGATATCGACCACGGTCTTGTCCACGGCATACTTGACGTAGAGCTTACGATTGGCGAACTGGCTCTTCAGGGTATCGACAACGTCAGAAACCGTTCTGAAGGACTCAAAGCCACGTTTTTTTCTCTGCTCGATCTTATGCAAAGGCGGATTCCATCCAGGGTCTTCTCTCTTATATCATTATCGAGAGAGAGGATAACCAGCTGTAATCATTATTGTCTTATCCTAACGAAAAAAAGAGGGAATCTTCCCTCTTTTTTTCGTACATGTCTCACATTATGTTTCGACAGAGAAACGGTCATTATGTTACAATAGGCGATATTGAAACCGGATTGACTATCTCTTCTTACTGCTGGCCTTGCTTTTACTTTTACTTTTCGCCTTGCTTGACGCGGTTTTAGCCTTCTTGGAAGCGGCCTGGGCTTTTTTCGCTTCTGTTTCTTTCCTTTTTGTTTCAGTAAGGGTCGTTTTCAGTTTCTTGAGGTCTTCCTTCTCTTTTTTCAGCTCCGTATCAAGTTTTTGAATTTTCTCGCTCTTACGCTTGACATCTGCCTCAAGCTGTTTTGCTGTCTTTGCCTTAGCTTTAGCCATAATTACACTCCCGGTATGTAAGGAATATTAACGTTCTTTTTGATACTTTAATCCAGCAAATCAGGATTGCAAGAAAAAAAATTAACGATAATGAATGTATCATATACCGGAATCTATCAGAGAGTAAAGATGAAAACGCCAACAGTTACCATAGCAGGCCGCCAGAACGTGGGTAAGTCCACGCTTTTCAATTACCTTATCGGGAAACGAAGAGCCATCGTTGACCCCATTCCCGGCCTGACCCGGGACGTCATATCCCATACCGTCACTTACGGTGATACCCTCTTTCGTCTCCAGGACATGCCGGGCCTGGACCTTCCGGGTTCATCGGAGCTGTCCGAGTCCATCCTTTCCAACGCCATAAAAAGACTGGAAGAATCGGACGTGATTCTCTTTCTCATGGAGTATCCCTCTCCCGATTCCTACGACTTTGATCTGGCGGAGCATCTCAGGAGAGTAGACGTCCCGGTGGTGGCGGCGGTAAACAAGATGGACAGCAATGAACGGCTGGCAGAGATGAACGAGTTCTACCGTCTCGGGCTCCCGGAATTTATTCCCATCTCGGCCATGACAGGTTTTAACATCCCCCTGATGATGGAAACCCTCGGCTCCCATTTGAAAAAGGGTGGTAAGGAAACGGGTGAACCGGATATCCGCATCTCCCTTGTGGGGAGGCCGAATGCGGGCAAATCGACCCTCCTGAACAACCTGATCGGCAAGGATAGAGTCCTTGTCTCCGAGATACCGGGAACAACCCGGGACGCCGTTGACGAAGAGATGAAATATTACGGCAAACGAATCAGGCTTATTGATACCGCCGGCATTCGGAAAAAAAGCCGGATCAAGAACAATGTCGATTATTACTCGACCCGTCGCAGCCAGGACGCCATCCATAGAAGTGATGTTGTCATACATCTTATCGACGCCACCACCGGAGTAACGGAGACGGACAAGAAGATATCCGATATTATCCTTGAGGCGGGCAAACCGATCATCATAGCCATTAACAAGTGGGACGCCATTGAGAAAGACACGAAAACCTTCAAAAAATTCAGGGAGAAGGTAATTTTTCACTATTACAGGGCGGCCGATTTTCCTCTTCTCTCCATATCCGCACAAAATGGTCAGAGAACAGGCAGGCTCATGGAGGAAGCGTTCCGTCTTCACGAGCGCGCGTCCCGGAGAATCGAAACTCCTGAGCTCAACCGCGTAATGAAAGAGATACAATCTACCCGGCGCATACCCCAGCTGGGAGACAAAATCCGTATCTACTACGCGACCCAGGTGAAAAGCTCACCTCCCGTATTCAGGTTATTCGTCAACCGAAGGGACCACTTCCGAAAGGAGGTGATACGATACATAACCAAATCCCTCCAGGAGTCCCTGGATCTTCACGGAGTACCGATCGGCATTGAAATCGAGGACAAAAAGGAGCAAAATGAGAAGCGAGGCTAAATCTCTCTTCTTCCTTCAAGGGAACGGGCGATAGTCGCCGCGTCCGCGTACTCCAGGTCGGCTCCCACGGGGAGACCATGAGCGATACGGGTTATACGTATCCCGGTCCCTTCCAGTGCCCGGATGATATAAAGGGCCGTGGCGTCCCCCTCTATTGTGGGACTCAGGGCAAGGATAATCTCCGAGATATTCCCTTCCTGACGCCGTTCCCTCAGTTCATCGAGCCTCAGGTCCTCGGGACCGATACCATCCAGGGGAGCGATAAGGCCACCTGTCACATGGAAGAGCCCCCTGTACTCTCCCGTACCCTCTATGGAGATGATATCCCTGGCGTGTTCTACCACGCATATCAGGGAGCGGTCCCGATTTTCGTCGGAACAGATGGAGCATACTTCGGCGTCGGAGATCCCTCCGCATAATGAACAGAAACGGACCCTGTCACGGACATCTCTCATGGCGCTTACCAGAGATTCAATCTTCTCTGATCTGGTTTCAAGCATGTGAAAGGCCAGACGCGCGGCACTCTTTCGGCCTATCCCGGGCAGGGTGGAAAGCGCGTCAATGAGAGAATCGAGATATGCGGAAGGCGTCTTCATCTAGCCCTGGCCGAGAAGCCCGTTCAATCCCGGTATATCGAGCCCCCCGGTCAGTTTCTGCATCTCCTCAGTGGAGAACTCCTTTATCCGGTCCACGGCTGTATTGATGGTCTCTGTGATGAGTCTCCCCGCTTCCCCGGGGTCCTTCTCCATCAGTTCTTTCGAGAGTTTAATGTCAAGAATACGGTATTCTCCATTAATCCGTACCTTTACCTCCCCTCCCGGACTTTCTACTTCCCGCACGGCTGTCTGTATCTTCTTCTGAACGTTTTTGAACTCCTTCTGTATCTTGACAATCTGTCCCAGGTCTCCGAGTCCCTTAAGCATCTTCATCTCCTCCATTGATTAACTGACCGTGAAATATCTCCTGAACACGGCGTACGGCAGGATTATCCTTTTTATATTCCACGGTTTCCGGCCTCTGAATCATTTCGCCTTCCGGCAGGGGCACATCTTCATCCCGGAGAGTCTCTATCCGTGAAGCATCGCCCTTCGGTTTTTTTTCATCCGGTTCAGGCGCCCGGCCTTTACCCTTTTCTTCCGGTCTGGTTCCTTCCCGCTCAAGCCGGAGCAGAATCGAGGAAACGGACGGAGTCCGGGCCGCCTCCAGCATGTCCAGAACGGCCATCTCAAGGTAAACCCGTTCACTTGTGGCGTACTGAATATCACTGTAAAGCCGGGTCAGGATGTGAAAGATATGCCCCAGGGTCTCCCCTCCCAGACGGGCGGCAACGGATTGCAGCCCTTCCATCTCATCATCTGAAAGACCGAGCATCTCCTTGTCCGTAACGCCACGGGCCAGGAAACGGACCGATCGGACCGTGTCGATGAGGCCCTGTATGTACCGGGGAATATCGATGCCCATTTCCGATATTCGCTCTACCTCGGCCAGCGCCCCCGCAGGCTCGTCCTCCAGAACCAGTTCCAGAAGAGTGAGAAAACTCTGCATAGGGACCACTCCGAGAATGCTCAGGACATCCTTCCTGTCGAGCTTTCGTTCCTCACCCATGAATGCCAGGACCTGCTCCAGCAGGGACTGGGCGTCCCGCATGGATCCGTCAGCCGCCCGGGCCACGGGGTACAGGGTCCGGTCATCCATTGAAAAGCCTTCCCGGTCGGTTATATGTTTGAGATGGGCCACAAGGGGATCAACAGGTATTTTCTTAAAGAAGAATTTCTGGCAGCGGGAGAGTATGGTATCCAGTATTTTATGGACTTCCGTGGTGGCGAATATGAAGACAACGTGAGGAGGGGGTTCCTCAAGGGTTTTCAGCAGGGCGTTGGACGCCTCGGTGGTAAGCATGTGGATTTCATCGATGATATACACCTTGTACCGGGCCCGGACGGGGGCGAAGGTGACGTTCTCCCTTAACTGTTTGATATTGTCAATGCCCCGGTTTGAGGCGCCGTCAATCTCAATCACGTCGAAGGAAGTCCCATTCCAGATCTCAACGCAGTGGTCACAAACGCCGCAGGGCTCGTCTGTCGGACCCTCAACACAGTTCAGAGCCCTCGCGAGAATGCGCGCCATGGTTGTCTTTCCCACGCCCCGGGGACCGGCAAAGAGATAGGCGTGGGAAATCCTTCCGGCACGGATGCTGTTTTTCAGGGTCCGGGAGATATGATCCTGGTAGACAACCTGATCAAAATTCTGCGGACGCCATTTTCTGGCAATTACCTGATAAGACATGATTTATTTTCTGCAGTGATCCAGGAATGCGGAGAGGGGGGGATTCGAACCCCCGGTTACTTTCGCAACACACGGTTTCCAACCGTGCTCCTTCGGCCTCTCGGACACCTCTCCCGGTTGATACCTCCTAATTGGGATACCCTTCTTTGTCAATAAAAATGAACAGGGAAGATCAATTTCCTCAGTTCTTGAAAAATTTAACGCTTTCCCGAAGATTTTCCGCCATTTCCGCGACGTTACTCGCGTTACCCGCGAGTTCTTCGGAACCCTCTGCGTTGTGCTGGGTCAGTTCATTAATGAGGGAAATGGACTTAACGATCTCCTCGGAAGCCTGTTTCTGTTCCTGAGCAGCTGTCCGGATAACATCGGCCCCTTCCCGGACCCGGGCAACTTCCTGGTTCACCGTGGAGTTCGTGTCGATCTGGCGTTTCATGAATTTTGCGATGACCTCCATCATTGAGGTAATTGATTCGAATCCCTCAATAACCTCAGCGATGGTGGATACGGCCTCCCCTACCCTGGAGAGCCCCTGCTGGACCTCCTGCTCATTCTCCTTGATAAGGGTGTCAATATTCTTCAGGCTTTGGGCCGTATTATCAGCCAGCTTCGATATCTCTTCAGCAACAACGGCGAATCCGCGGCCCTGCTCGCCGGCCCTGGCCGCCTCGATCGAGGCGTTCAGAGAGAGCAGGTTAATCTGATCAGATATGTCATTGATAACCTCCAGCATGGTTATCATCTCCCCGGAGCTTTTGCTGATCTTACGCATCACCTCGTCCATAAACTGGAGAGACTCCTCACCCGTTCTGGCCTTGTTCGAAAAGTTCTCCGTGCTGGAACGGGCGTCTTCTACCTCAATGCCCATGGTCTCGATAAGCTCCGAAAGATCATTTACCCTGGCGACCATCCCCTCCAGGATTTCTTTCTGCTCGCCGATCCGTTTGCTTATGTTCTCAAAGTTGGCGGATGACTCCTCCACGGATGCCATTATCTCCTGCGCGGATGCCGCCTGGTTCGAAGCGTTCTCAGAGAAGGATGAGGTAGTCTGCGACATGGTATCCGCCGCTTTGAATAGTTCGTCTATCAGGTCTTTCACACGGAGAACCACACCGGCCAGGTTTTCCATGAAGAGATTAAACCAGGCGCCCATCTCCCAGACCTCGTTTCTCAGGGTCTTTCTGTAAATTCGACAACGGCGACAATCCTTTACCCTGCTTTCCCTGATCAGACGGCAGGTAACATCCCTTCCCAGGTTGCCGGCTATGGACCCTATCCGAAAGAAACAGAAGCCTCTCTCAATATCATATTTTCTGTACTCCCCTGCCGACTCGTCCCATTCCTGAACTCCACGGTCGATACCGGCAGGTACCGGGAAACGGGCGGAGAGGTCTCCCAGGGCGCCAAGGGAAAAGGAATCCATAAAGGCGTGGAGAAGATCATCAATACTTTTGGAGAGCATCCAGGCCAGGACAATAACCAGCACCATGATAAGGCTGCCAACAATGACAAAAACGATGAGAGTATCTATAAGGGGACTGAAAGCCTCGTACCAGTTCACCTCCATCAAAAATACCCACTTAAAGTAGCTGAGCCACTTCCAGACCCCTATGACCAGCTCACCCTCGTTGTTGATATAAGTCATATGTCCACCCCTGTGAGTGTTAAGACACTTTTTAATCGAGGGGACCAGGGCGCCGTTCTCAGGGTTTGCCAGGTGGAAGCCCTTCATTCTCTTTTTAGTTTTGTGCGCTGTGTAATACCCGTCAAATTCTCCGCGATTAATTCCGTATTCATAATCACCCGATGAACTGAGGACAAGCCCGTCATCCGTTGTGAGAAAGGCCTCTCCCTTTTCACCCACGTCAATGATACTCAGGGAATCATCTATGACGTTCATTATAAAAAAGGCGACGACATAGCCTGTACGGTTACCCTTTTCATCCTCATTTTCGTAAATGGGATAGGTTATGGGCTGAAAGACCTTTTTCACTTCTCTCAGGATTATTGGACGACAAAAAAAGACATCATCGGTACCGACAAACTGTTCTTTAAGGGAATATTTTTCAAGAATGTCCTTCTCTTTGTCGGAATAGAACCGGATATCCCCCTGGCTACCGGTTATGACAATACGACTAAATTCCCCCCTCTCCAGGATGATAGACTGCAGATATTTTTTTAACTCTCTTTGTTCTCTATCGTCAATATCTTCCCAGTCAGTATTCAGCGCCTTCCGGATCTTGTCATTCCTGGCGATCCGCTCAACGACACCCACACTGCTTTCCAGGACATACTCCATGTGTTCAAACTGCTTGATGGCGATCTCCTCGTACTTGTTGATCACCATGTTTATCATGCGGTCCTTTATGAAAAAATTACTGACCAGCAGAAATATCCCCATGATAAGAAGGGCAACCCCGATGAGGGCGAACCTGGCCTTGTTCTTGATACTCATGTCTTTCAGAAAATGAAGCATTATTGGTCGCCCTCCTTCTGAAGCTCTCCTTTCTGCTCATCGTGAGGGATATGGCACCGGCCACAGGCCCTGGGACCTGACGTTCTTAGATGGCAGTCATGACACTGCTGGTGAAAGGCCCCTTTAAGGTTAATGACATTTCCCCTGTCTTTCTTATCATGGCAGCTGGAACATTTCTGATTGGTCCCCTTGTGGTGACAGTCTATACAGACGGCGTTGTAATCATCTACATGG
The DNA here is from genome assembly GCA_964645775.1 of uncultured Leptospirales bacterium. GTDB lineage: Bacteria > Spirochaetota > UBA4802 > UBA4802 > UBA5550 > CAZYBU01. The sequence goes on from CAZYBU010000002.1 coordinate 59,060, forward strand.
GCTCTGTGATCAAAATAGATAACAGGCTTTCTGTGTCCGGTCTTGGGAAGGCGAATGACATCCTCCACCTCGGTAGCCAGGACCGCGAGAGTAGAGAGAAACAATAAAAGTGCTATAAAAAGTGTACTAGTTTTCATTACGGCTCTTTCTTTCTCCAGTCGATATCAGGGTATCCATAACTGTCAGAGACAGCATTTGAACGTCAGTGTAGTAAATGTCAGCTTATCCGAAAGGACCGAAGTCGCTCTCCCCCTTCCATCACATGTATGGCGCAGGCAAGACAGGGATCAAAAGACCGAACGATGCGTGCCGGCTCGATGGGGTTTTTGGGATCCTGGACAGGAGTTCCGATGAGGGACTGCTCTATAACACCCGGAGTTCCCGTGTTATCCCTGGGGCCCACGTTCCAGGTAGTAGGGACCACGCACTGATAGTTCTTAATTTTATAGTCACCAATCTCAATCCAGTGTCCCAGGGCGCCTCTGGGGGCTTCCGTGAGACCGTACCCTTCCCCCTGCTCCGGAATCTCATATTGGTTCCTATTGGCTTCATCTGTTTTTACAAGTTCTATCCATTCCCGTGACTGTTTGGCCAGAATACTGCATTCCATGGCCCTGCAGACGTGACGCCCCAGGGCTGAATAGAGTACCGTTACGTCCCCACCCAGGGTGGTCATCATACGGTCCACGAGAGAGCGTACCTTCGGACTTTCATTTTTATAATTTATGGCGATTCTCGCCAGGGGGCCTACTTCAAAGGGTTTGTTTCTGTACCTGGGCGCCTTGACCCAGGTGTACGCATTCTTCTTCTCAGGATCAGGATCGGTCACACCCCTGGACGGATGAAGGGGACCGGTATCCCTGAAGCGGGAGTATTTCACGTGTTCAGAGATTTCATTAAGATCGATGGGAGTCACTCTATCATCATCCATGACACCGCCGGAGAGAAGCAGATTTTCCCTGATTCCTCTGGTTTCGAAGGCGCCGTAGGCGAGAAAACTCTCATAACGACCCAGGTTAAGGTAATCCGGGAATAGTTTGGCCAGGGCCACAATGTCCTTCATGTATATGTCATGAATAAATGTCTCCACTTCATCGAGCATCTGCTGAAACTGGTCCAGACGATCATTGGTAACTGTCTGGGAGACTCCTCCCGGAAGGAGGCTCGCAGCGTGGGGAATCTTTCCCGCGAAGAGAGTGGCCATGCGATGGGTTTTCCGCCGTATATCCAGGGCCCTGAGATAATGGGAGAGGAGCTCGATATTAATCTCCGCGTCTTCAATATAGAAGTTCTTACCTTCGTACCGGGGAAGAAAAGGGCTCACCGCTGTCATGGCGGCCGGTGTTCCTTTCTTTTTTTCCATATCCTTCTTCGCCCAGTTCCTGAGCTTGAGGAGTTCCTCATCCTTTCCTTTATACTGGAGAATGGCGGCAACATCCACGTAATCCAGGACCGAAAGATGATAAAAATGTATGATATGGGACTGGAAAAAATTGGAGGCCAGAACGAGATTTCTTATCAGTGTCCCATTAACTGTCGGTCCGATGGCAAAGGCGCTTTCAAGGCACTTGCTCGAAGCGATGGCGTGAGAGATGGGGCAGACACCGCAAATCCTCTGGGTAATCATATTCGCATCGACAGGGTTTCGTCCTCTTAGCAGGTTTTCGAACCCTCTGTACATGTCACCTCGGGTCCGGGCCTCAACGACCTTCCCCCTCTCCACTTCAATATCTATGGAAAGATGACCTTCGATTCGGTTTAACGGATCTATGAGAACCCTGGCCATTGTCTATACCTCTTCTTTTTCATGTTCCTGTCGTGCGCTTCCCACCTTGTGCAGGTAAAGCCCCCGGTCACCCGTATCCGGGAAAACATCCTCCGTGCATCCAATACAACCGGAACCGCTTCCCGTACAGGAATTGACCCCCAGCCAGCGACGGGTAGGAACGTCACAGTTCGTGTCCATTCCCAGACAACCGAGCATATAGAGGCATCCCTCATCCCCCCAGAACTGGGCAAAGCGGCCTCTGTGGTAATAATCGAGTCGTTCGCACTTTTCATGCACGGTGTTCTCGAAATAAAGAAGGGGTCTTCCATAGGTGTCCAGTTCAGGGAGGCCGTGAAGCAGATAGTGAACAAACGTACCGGCCATCCAGTCAGGATGGGGAGGACATCCCGGAACGTTAACTACGGTCTTATCTTTCAAAAACTCCGCTGAGCCGATGGCCCCCGTTTTGTTCCCTTTTCCTCCCGGGATACCGCCATAGGTCGCGCAGGTACCCACAGCGATGATAGCCTCCGCGTTTCTGGACAGTTCTTTTACCCAGTGGGAATAGGGGACGTGATGGCCGTCATGGCTTCCCAGGGTGCAGTAAAGAGGGTCCTCCATGGGAATGGAACCCTCAAGGATCAGGAGATAGTCTTTTCGTCCCTTTTCAAGCGTCTCGTCAAGTATATCAATCAGAGTATCACCCGTAGCCGTAGAAAGGGTCTGGTGAAAATTAAGGCTTATGTAACGGGTAATCAGCTCCGGTATACCTGGATCCACGTTGTTTAAAAGTGATATGGAACAACCGGAGCAGGCCTGGCCCTGTATCCAGATGACCGGCTTTGCCTCCACGACCTCCTCGACCTCCCTTTTGCAGGCCTGAAAGACCAGTGACGGCACAGTCAATGCTGCGGTTGAGGTCCCGAGAAACTTTAAAAAATCTCTTCTGGAAAGCTTGGCGTGATCCATAATCTATTCCTTTATCGCCTCTATCATCTCTTCTACGACCTGAATGACGGCAGGAATGGCCTCCCTCACGGGGAGGGTCAGCTCCATGCTCATTTCGGTCACATCCCCGGCAACAACACCGATTATCTCTACCTCAGGATACTCTCCCCTCATTTCAAGGATGGAAAGGGCCTGCAGGATTCCAAGTTCATGAACCGTATCCACCATTGCCCTGCCGGGAAGGTCATGGGGACGGAATCTGTACAGGGACCCTGGCTCATCCTCCAGACGGAGTGCATCAATGATAATGATTCTCTCTCTCCCTTCAAGAACAGGGATCAAGTCCAGGCCGGCGGTGGCCCCATCCACAAGGTCTATCCCGTACCGGAGGTCAAAATTCTTCTCCATCATTTCATGTATGACATGGACACCGACCCCGTCATCATGCTGAAGAAGATTACCCACTCCCAGCACAAGGACTGAAGCCGTGGCACTTTCATCGAAAGATTCTATTTGTGACAATCGGTACAGGTTACCGGCCCCTTCTCGTTCTTCATATGACAGTCACGGCAGAAGAAATGCATGATACGCATCCGGGGGACGTCCCCGGAGTGGCATAAGGAGCAATTCTTCATCTCCTCCGTGCTTTCCGCTTTATGATGGCAGGTCTGGCAATTGACCGCCTGATGATAATCATGATACCGGTCCGTGAAAATTTTGTCGGGATCATAATCGCGGTGGGTATCTGTGTCTATATCCTGACCGGAAACGGGATGGCATGATTCGCAGTCCTCGGGACCACCCCGGTTTTCATGGCATCCTATGCAGTACTCATGCATATCCTCCACACCGCGGATACCCTTATGACAGTAGTTACATTTTTTCAGGCGTGAAGGATTATCATGCTTATGATGACATACGATACATTCCACCCCGGCATCCTCGTGCTTGAAGTGGGAAATACGTACGGCCGGCATCTGGGCGTGGGTCCTTCGGTTCCCCTCCTTGATATCCTCTTCCGTCAGGTGAGTATTTATATTGGTAAAGGCGACCACATCCGTTGAACTATACTGGCGCGTACATGAGGAAAGGGGCATAATCAACATCAGAATTAGAAATATAAGAGCTTTTCTGGCAATAATCATTCTTTTTCCCTCTGAAGATAATGGAAAAGGAGCATGGACATATGCACTTTCATAAATTGTAAAGGAATTGTCAATTATAATGCAAATCCTGTAATTAAGAAAACCTGAAAATAATCGGCTTTCGGGTGAGCAGGTGCCGGGAAGTAGAATCGGGGCGGTTACGGCGACGCGAAGCGTCATCGGAACATGAAAAAATTGGAAGGAACGGGAAGGATCCTTCGACCCGCGCAAGCGGGTCTCAAAAAAAACATCGGCCCTGCCGCATAAAAGGATCCTTCGACCCGCGCAAGCGGGTCTCAAAAAAAACATCGGCCCTGCCGCA
>CAZYBU010000002.1:63342-94398 GCA_964645775.1 uncultured Leptospirales bacterium
TAAAAGGATCCTTCGACCCGCGCAAGCGGGTCTCAGGATATACTATCGTGGGGAAAGTTCGTTCTGGGAGAAGAAGTATCCGATTTCGAACGCGGCAGATTCCGGAGAATCGGAACCGTGGACGATGTTCCGTTCCACGTTATCCGCAAAATCCTTTCGGATGGTCCCTTCCGCGGCCTCTTCCGGGTTGGTAGCTCCCATGATCTCACGAACGGAAGCGATGGCGTTTTCACCTTCAATTACGATCACCACAATAGGTCCCTCGGACATGAAATCCGTGAGGCTCGAGTAAAAAGGGCGCTCCCTGTGAACTGCGTAAAATCCCTGAGCATCGCTCTTTGTCAGGCGTATCATCTTGAGACCGATTATGGAAAGACCATGGGCTTCGAATCGACGGACCACCTCGCCCGCCAGGTTTTTCTTCACACCGTCCGGTTTAACGATTGAAAGCGTGCGTTCCATGATGTATTGCTCCTTTCGTGGAAGTAACCGGCTGGGGCCGGTGATGAAAAAAATGCCTCCCTCTCCGGAGGCATCTCCTCTGCCCAGGGCGGGACTTGAACCCGCACAGGATAAATTCCCACATGGCCCTCAACCATGCGTGTCTACCAGATTCCACCACCTGGGCCGGTGATAAGACTCGGCTTTGATAATCGCAGGGGGTATATCTGTCAAATAAAAATTGGAAGTTTGCTTAAAAAGACTTATCCAGAAGACCGTTCCGTACGACGTAACTGGTCAGTTCAGAGTTATTATCCATACCCATCTTCTCGAGTATGCGGTGCCTGTAGGTACTGATGGTTTTGGCGCTCAGGAAAAGCTCCGAGGCTATGTGTCCCACGCTCTTGCCCGAGGCTATCATGATCATGACCTGGTACTCACGGTCACTGAGGACCTCATGGGGTTTCTGATATCCCCCCCCTGCCAGGTTTTCTGCCATGCGCTCGGCGAGGGCGTCACTGATATACCGTCCTCCGCCGTGCACCTTATGAATGGCCTTTAAAAGCTGGCTGGATGCCGTCTCCTTGGTCAGATAGCCGCTGGCGCCGGCCCGTATAGCCCTGAGGGCGTACTGGTCCTCGGGATGAATACTCAATATAAGAACAGGCAGTGAAGGATACTCCTGCCGTAACTGTTTGAGTATCTCCAGCCCGTTACGGCCCGGCATGTTCAGATCAAGAAGAACGACATCCCCACCTTCGCGGCGGCACAGTTCCAGCAGTTCCTGGCCGTCGCTGGCCTCTCCATGAACAGAGAGCTCACTGTCCTCGGCAAGTATCTGGCGGAGGCCTGCCCGGACGATCTCATGATCATCAGCGATAAGTACTCGTATCAAAGCATCACCCCCGGTATTTCGATGTGGACCCGGGTCCCCTGGCCGGGGCGGCCCTCAATGGAGAGTTCACCGTTAAGCATGTAAACGCGTTCCCTGATACCGAGGAGGCCGAAAGAGTTCTCCCTGTGTATCTCCCCGGGATTTATTCCACGACCGTTGTCCGTCATGTTAAATTCCAGGTTACCGTCATTGGCGCAAAGAGAGACATCCAGGGTCGTGGCCCCGGCATGGCGGATAACGTTTGTCAAAAGCTCCTGGAAAATGCGGTACAGGGCGATGGCGGTCCCCTCTCCCAGGGAGATATCTTCCGGTTCGATCAGGAGATTACAGGAGATACCGGTTCTCCGCGTGAATTCCTCGGCCTGCCACTCGATTGCGGCTGAAAGTCCGAGGTCATCCAGAAGGCCGGGCCGGAGTTCAATGGATACCCTTCGAACCCTCTGCATGAGTCCCTCCACGAGCCGGGTCATGGAATCTATCTTCGAAATCAGATCAGGTTCCCCTACTTCCATTTGTCTTTTTAGCCAGTCGAGATCAAATTTTAGTCCCGTCAGGTCCTGGCCCAGAACATCATGGAGTTCACGCGCCAGATTCCTTTTTTCATTTTCGATAAGCCCGGTCAGATGAGAGGAAAGAGACCGCAGCTTCTCCCGGGACTCCACCGCCTCCCGAAGGGTTCGCCGTTTCTCTCCTGCCTCTTCAACGATCACCTGCAGATCGCTTCCAGTACCGCTCTCCGCACCGGGAGATGTCCTGACGACACAGAAGAGGACCTCTCCATGTTTCGTTACCATCTTCAGATCGAATTCTCCGCCGTACCGGTTATTTCTCTCCAGGAAAAGAACCGATTCGGGGGCCAGAAGCTCCCGAAAGGATTTATGCGTCATCTCAGCCGGCTCATAGCCGAAGAGATCCGCCAATCTTCTGTTCACTTCCCTTATGACATTATTGTCGTCCAGTATGCAGATCGCTTCCGTAGATTCCTCAAAGAGGGTTCTGTATCTCTGTTCCTTCTCCTGTATAATCCGGTCACTCGCATACCGGGATATCGCCGTTTCTATGGCTACCCTGAGTTCTCTTTCATTAACGGGCTTGATCAGATAACCGTAGGGATGGACATCCCGGACACGACGCATGACATTACTGTTGGAATAGGCCGTAAGAAAAATGACAGGAAGGGTTCGTTCACGAGAAAGGGCCCGGGCGGCCTCAATGCCGTCCATCTCACCCTGGAGTTTAATATCCATGAGTACAACGTCAACATCATCCTTACAACACCGCTCAAGACATTCATCTCCCCGGGAGAGGGTATCGACCACACTGTAACCCATGTTTCCCAGGGTACGGGCAATGTCCATGGCGATAATCGCTTCATCTTCAACGATTAATATTTTTACCCGTTCTTTCATGATAAAAGGTGAACATCCCGGGGAGTATTCAGGCAATAACTTTTTAAGCTTTATTTCATGTAGGACAGATACTTACATTAATTTCAGACAAATATGACGCCATTAATAAGCGTAGCTCTATTGCGTTTTTTTATTCAAGATCGTACATTTCTTTTAATGTGATGCGGCGGATAGTACCTGAATAGATTCCTCCGGGAATGGGGAACAGGCTGCACAGCATTATCTCCACACGTCTGATTGAAGTTCCTGCTTCAGTCTCATCCTGACTCACCTGTTCTCAAGGATGCCTCCACGGCATCCTTTTTTTTTGCCTCCGATTCATCCAGGTCAACATCGCGGAAAAGCTGAAGATCCGCCCTCTTAACGGCAACCGATTTCCCGGGCAAAAAGGGGAGATGAACCGTCATCATTCCGGTAAATCATAAGATGGAGCTCGTCCCGGGCCCGGCTCAGGGCAACGTAAAAGAGCCTGCGTTCCTCTTCCATAACAGCCGAAGGGTCGGGCAGGATACCGTCAGCTATACCTGAGACTATGACCAGGTCAAACTCCAGCCCCTTGGCTCCGTGCATGGTCAGTATCTCCACATCTTCCTGGAGCCGATTCTGAAACCATTTTACCCTGTCGTTATTACGGCAGAGAATGGCGCGGCTTTCCCCTTCTCCTCTTTTGCGAACCAGTTCATGAATAAACTCTACTTCTCTTTCCCGGGATTCCATTTCATGTATTTTTATCTTACCTCCCTTTCCCCGGGCGGCCCGGAGGTTCTTTCGGATCTGGCCCCGGTTTTTTCGAATGGCCCGGCCTGACAGACGGATGATCTCCCTGAATGATCGATAATTGATGCCCAGACGATGCACCCTCGTATCCCGTACTTCCCTGGGGAGGGAGGTCATGCGGTCAACCCGGGCCCCCCGGAAACCGTATATCGACTGCCAGTCGTCGCCAACGGCGAAAAGGTTCCGTCTCTCCGGCGGTATGAGAGCATGAATCAGGTCCATGTTTTTATGAGAGACGTCCTGAAACTCGTCCACGTGCAGATACCCGGTCTCTTCCCTCACGCATTCACCCGCCTCTGTCAGGGAAAGCATGTCCGTGGCCTCGCAAAGCAGGTCATCAAACTCCATCCAGCCCTGCTCGATTTTATACCGGGAGAATTCAAGGTGGAGATCCATAACCGGTGACCTGAGAGGAGCGAAGGGGCATTCCCGTACCAGACCGGCCTCTCCCCTGTCCCTGTAGATTCTCACGAGATGGAGAATAATATCCAGGGGCATGCCAAAGAAGTCTTTCAGGCGATCCCTCACAAGGGCCATGATCATCTCCCGGGCCTTAACCGGTTCCAGTATCCCGGGACGACCGGAACGACCTGAAACCCTTTGATGCTTATCCGGGAAACGCCGGATAAGTTTAAGAGCCTGAGAGTGAAAGGTTTCAATGCGGACATTCTCAAGGCCAGGCCCGGCAGACCGATAACGGAGCTCCTCCACGGCCCTGCGGCTGAAGGTCAGGACAAGTATCTCCTCCGGAGTCGCCTTTCCCGCCTGAATAATATTATTTACCCGGGAAATCAGGGTCTTCGTTTTTCCCGTGCCGGCGCCCGCCAGGACAAGATGGGTACCCTCATCAGGCAGGGCCGCCCTATGCTGGTATTCATTCAATCCTTCCATACAGGGTACACGCCGAAACCGTGTTCCATAAAAAAAATATCCGGCTTTCCATAGTTTTTTTTCCAGGATCTTACTCCCAGGCGTGTACCTGGTAGAAGACAACTTACGACTTGACACGAGTTGATAATATCGGTATGATTAATCATTCAGATGGAGCGCCCATGGAACTGAAAGAAGAAGAACTGTCCCGCATAAGCGACTACGTGAAAAGCCAGCTTACCCGGTGGCTGGATGAGATGGCCCGTCCTGTGCCTGTATTCGACCCTGAAATGAGGGAACGGGTAGTTCGAGTGGAAGAGGAGTTTAAGAACCAGCGGGAAATGATGAAGCGCGGTTTTGAGCTCATGGAGAAGCGCTTTGAGGACCAGCGGGAAATGATGAAGCACGGTTTTGAGCTCATGGAGAAGCGCTTCAATGATCAGAAAGAGGAAACCAGCCACAGGTTTGAACAGGTAGACAAACGGATCGATCAGGTAGACAAACGGATCGACCAGGTAGATAAACGGATCGATCAGGTAGACAAACGAATCGACCAGGTGGATAAACGGCTTGGGTCCTTTGAAAAGAGATTCACCCTGATAACGGTCATGATTACAGCCGGTTTTACCATGGTTTCAGTCCTGGTTACGGTTCTGAAATTCCTGGTTCCCTGATATCCATACATGAATACTGGAGAGCTACTCCCTTACCATGTTCCGGCATAATATGAACGCGGGACTCATTCGCCTCATTCGGTCCCTGCCGGAAAGCATTCAGACCGATGCCATGATTTTCCTTGTGGAATACGGATCCCTGAAACCTGGTAACAGATTCGATTTTTTCCATGACATTTACACTCCGGCCTGGTCCACTTCCGCGTGGCTCTTGAAGAAGAAAGTACCGACAGACGAAAGTCTTTCAGAAAATACAGCTTACGCCATGGCCATGGCGATTCTTCTTCATTCCCTTGACGACCACCTGGTTGACAGAGAGGTCCCTCTCGATCACATGCTCCTTGCCCTGAGGAGCCAGGCCTGGGCTCTTTACCAGTCGTCCCTCACTATCCTGAAGAAAGAAATTAAAGATGGAGAGGAAACAGTAAAAGATCATATAAACAGGTATTACAGGTACATGACCGGGCAGGATGCCGCTACCCTGGAAGAATATGCCGACCGCTTCCGTGACGGCATGGCCACCTGGACCCTGGTACCGGTACTTCTTTCCCTTCCCATGGAAATCGACACCTCGCTCATTACCCGGTGTTACGAGACCTTCGGGATCGCCTGGAGATTTCTGGACGACCTCCAGGATTACAGGGAAGACATACAGCAGGCGAGGAAAACCGCCCCTTACCTGTTACTCTCCGGGGAAGGCCGCGATTCATGGCTGCGAATGAATGAACCGTCAGAAATACCGGGCTTATCCGATGCCCTTGAAATCTGCCATAGTATGATACTGGACTATCTCGATAAATCAAAAAAATATGCCAGGGAGGCCGGGTTGAATGAGCTTTCTGAAGAGACAGGTTCTCTCCTTCTTTCTATAAAGAAAACATTCTAAGCCTGAGTACGCAGTTTCATGATGATGTGCCGGAAATGAACAGACTCCATGAAAACGAACACCTCTCCATGGAGGTTACGACCCGTTGCACTTCCGCCTGCAGGCACTGTTTCGCCCGGGCCGGCCTGGATAATGACAGGGAACTGTCCCCGGATACGGCCCTGGCCTTCATAAAAGAGGGCAGAGACCTGGGTTACAACCAGCTGCACATTACCGGCGGGGAACCCCTGCTCTATCCGGCTCTTGAAGAACTTCTCACTCATGCCGGTGAACTGGGCTACAAAAGAATACTGGTCAACACAAACGGCCACCTCGTTAATAATGACACCCTCTCAAGGCTCGCTCAATTAAATGTAATACTTGAGTTAACCGTCACACTCCAGGGTCCGGCTGAACAGCATGATCATTTTCGCGGCCCTGGTAGCTGGCAGAAGGCGGTACGGGGCCTGACCCGGGCCCATAACGCGGGCATACCGATAACTATCTTTACGCCAGTGGGTCATTCCCTTCTGGATTTCCTTCCCCGCTTTGCGGAATATATCTTTAAACGCTGGCCCCGGATCGGGGGAATGGATCTTATCCAACTGATCCGTGTAACAGGAGATGGGATCGATCTTTCGGATGAACTACTCCGACCAGGTGACTTCATTACACTTGTACAGAAGACGGCCCTCATGAACCTCTTCGGGATGAAGGTTCGCTTACTGGAAAATCCCCTGGGAAACGCCGCGGCCCTTGCCATGGGCATGACAGGTTTCCCCCCTTCTGAGAACATCCACCGGCCGGGAAGGATCATCCTCATGGCGGACGGGACCCTGGCTCCGGCCCATTCCAGCAGGGGTTTCAGGTGGAATTATACTTTCGGCCGGCTGGAGGATATAATACAGAGCGACAGGTACCTTTCAACCGTGGAACCGGACCGGTTTACATGTCCCACCTGCGACTTTCATGTGATATGCGGAAAAGCCGGAATGACACGCCCATCCTCCCCCAACCGTGACATGGAAGAGGCCCTCTACTGTAAGCGGGTAATGTCCCTGGCCGCGTCCCCGGCAAAGGAAAAATAATCATAGAACCTTCTGTCGGGCCTTTGACTCTTTCATCCCATCAGTCACTTTCGCGGGAAGGTACCGGCAGACCAGAAGGGTTATGTCATCCTCCGCGGCGATGTCATTCTCCTTCTGATAGAAATGGTTTACCAGGTTTTCCGCCGCCTCCCGGGCGCTACCGCGGCTGGAGGCGTCAATAAAGGCGTCACCCACCATTTCCGGGTTCACGGGAGGAAGGGGCTCCTTCGTGCTGACACGGTAGTGACTTTCGTAGAGGCCGTCTGTATAGACAAAGATCGTCGAGTCAGGCTTCAGTGTTAGATAGCTGTTTTCATAAACGGAATCGTCGGAAAGACCGACGATAAGACCTTTGGGACGGACCCACTCCAGGCTGTTGCCGTGAACCACCGCCTGGGAAGGATGGCCCGCGGATGCCGCGACCATCTGCCCGTTATCCAGGTCCAGGTCCATGAGGAACGCGGTAAAGATGATCGTCTTGTCGACATGGGCCGTGCAGAAACGTTTATTGATTCTCGTCAATATCTCTGCCGGGGTCAGATCCCCGTCTTTCAGCAACGTGTATTCCGTGACGATGGTAATACTGTTCAGGGAGGCGTTGATTCCGTGTCCCGTGGCGTCGGCAATAAAAAACCGTACCCGGTTCCCGATGAGAGTGACATCATAGACATCTCCCCCGATGGTCATAAGGGGCCGGTAATGGAGAAAAGTTTCGATATCAGGATGGTCTACCCAGTCGGTCATAAGCCGGTCAAGAAAACGGGCCGACATCTCCAGGTCTTCGGAGATGACAGATTCCCATTCCGTTAATCTTCGCAGGGTATCGGCGAGCTGGGTGGTCCTCTCGTAGAGGGAGGTCTTAAGCTCTTCCCGGTTCCCCTCGAGGTCGCTTATGAGGGACTCCTCCATGGTAATAACGTTACGCAGGGAGAGCTGGTTCTCAATGCGAACCAGCAGTTCCCGGGGGTTAAAGGGCTTGGTGATATAATCGTTGCATCCCAGGGTAAAGCCCTTCACCATGTTCTCCACCTGACCCAGGGCTGAAACCATGACCACCGGGATAAATTCCGCGTGGTCTCTTCGCATCATCCCAAGCATTTCGTATCCGCTCATGCCGGGCAGCATAAGGTCAAGAAGAACCAGGTCCGGGACCTTCTCCCTTATCATATCCAGGGCCTCTTCCCCGGTTTCCGCCATCCGCACATCGTACCCGGCATTTGAAAGTATCCGTTCAATGACCTGGAGATTGACCGGGTCATCGTCCACGGCCAGAATATCGGCCCCCCGTGAAAGCGTCTCCAGGCCCACAGGCTTTCCGCCTTCGATTTTGCGGGCATCTTTATCGATCGAAACCGAGATTTCCGTTTCATAGGCAGGATGGTGCACCACGTCCCTGTCGATCTGCCGTGCGTCAATACCCTCCACTTCGGGCATAATGGGCAGATACACGGAGAAGAGGCTCCCCTTACCCGGCTCGCTCTCCACCTCAATGCGGCCGCCGTGCTGCTCCACGAGGTACCGGGTAATGACCAGGCCCAGGCCGCTTCCTTCGGCTCCCCTTGAACCCTCCAGACGGAGGTAGGGGTTCCACAGGTTCTTAATTTTATCGGCGAAGATGCCGATACCGGTGTCCCGGACATCGAGGCGAACGCCCTCACCTTCCGGGCCCACGGTAACCAGAACCTCCCCTTCCCGGGTATATCGCACGCCGTTGGAGAGGAGATTCATAAGAACCTGTTCCATTCTGTTTTTGTCCGCCGTTATGACCGGCGTTTCCCGGTCTACCTCACATCGGAGAACCAGGTTGCCGGCCTCGGGCAGGGCCCGGGCCAGGGAGACGGTTGCAGGCGCCAGGTCCCGGAGATCCACTCTCTCGAGGTAAAGGTCGGACCTGCCGGCCCGGATGCGGGAGAAATCGAGGATCTCGTTCACCAGTGTGTTGAGACGCGTGGCGCTGGAGAGGACCAGGTCCAGATCTTTTCTCTGGTCTTGCGACAGGTTTCCGCCATTTTCCAGGACGTTCCCCGTAAGCCCGATGATACCATGAAGGGGGGTGCGGAGTTCATGGGAAGTGGTGGCCATGAAATCGTCTTTCATTCTGTCCAGGACCATGAGCTGGGTATTGGCGTATTCCAATTCACTGTAGAGCCTGGCATAACGAAGGGAGAGAATCCATGACAGCCCCACAGCGAGGGCCAGGAAGGACTCAACTATCATGGCGTCACCCGGGATTAACTCAGTAAAAACGCCGATACTGTATAAAAGTAACGCGGTATGCACAAGCATGGCTCCGGTCATATGCCTGGAGTAATCCTTGTTCAACCTCAGGGCATTGAGCACTAGAATAATCAGGTAGATCACAATAAAAAGCAGGCTGGAGACAAAAGGTGAATACAAATAAGCATTATAAAAGGTTATTCCTCCCGTAGCGCCATATTCAACCAGCAGGGCGAGGGGGAAAAAGCTGTAAAAGAGATTTACGATGATAAAGACAGGTCCGATTTTGAAGGAAAAGAACCGGTAAACAAAATGTAACAACATGATGACCATGAAGACCGCAGAAGCATAGAGTGAAAGAATATAGGCCAGACGATAGTCAAGTATATAGAGAATCAGCCCGGAAAAACCGAGCTCCCAGGTGCCCACCATAAAGCTGAAGATACTGAAATAGAGAGAAGCCCTGTCCTGTCTTCGTAACAGAAAATTGATGAAATAGAAAAAACCGATAAAAAGGGCTATCCCCACAAAGATACTACTGTAGATCATGAAATGATTCCATTCTGCCTCTACGATCATTTCCGGTCCTATTACAACATGATGCATAAGACCTGACCATCCATCCAGGGATGATGTTCTAAGAGCTATCCTGTTAATGCCGGGGACAAGCAGGGAGGAAGGGATATGTACCAGGGCAGGCTTTCCTGCGCGAACCGGAAACACTCCCGTTTTGTCCGGTTTTCGAGTCTCATGAATCAGGGTACCGTTACAAAAAACCTGCATACCCCGTTTACCCTGGTGAAGGATCATAGCCAAGTCGCGGGGATTGGAATCAAGTTTCAGGTTTCGTATGAACCAGGAGTTCTCTCCACCCTTCAAATTGTGCTTCTTCCATACCATTGGATCATAGATTTTTTCAATACTGTGCGATTCGTCAGGCTTCCAGGAGGGGTCAGCGCATTCATGAAGGTCCCCGGGGATAAAGATCCAGGAATCCAGTTTTACCTCTTTTTTAAGGACCTCTTCAGATACTGGTTCAAGTGCGTACAAGCCACTGTTTAGAAGAAATCCCCAAAAAACAGTGGCGATAGCAAAAAGAAATATCGCTGAGTTTTTCACTTTCCATCCATGCTTGAACAATTAATATGAATTTTTTACCTGTAAATCTGAACCATACTTTAGAATGGAATCCCTGTTCGTAAGTATCTTTTTACAATCTTCAAGGGATACACCCTCATAATTCCGGTTCTTAAAAAAAGTAAGTAATTCATCCTCACCAGGGTTTTTTCCAAGAAGATCAATAAAAGCTATTACCCCTTCTTCATTTTTATCGTACCTGGCATCCGCAATAAAATCGACAAAATCGGCCATGACATCCTCCCGCGTGCTATACTAAAAATTATTGCTTACTTTTTAATCAAATGCATCCGACCCCGAAGAGAATAATACGCATCGCGATTATTCCTCTCAATAAAAGTGTTACAAAACATACAACCACTGAAACGACTAAATCGTACAGTATCCTTAAAGTCAATGAATTTTGCCTCAGGGGAGCAATCCGAAGTCGAAAGGACCATTTTATTGCGGTCGCCAGCCTGAGGGAAATCCCTCGAAATGAAGATCACCCGGGCAAACTTCATTACATCGGGTGGCTATGATGTCATGGCGGGATTATCTTCTCTCCAGCTGCGGGAACGTTCCAGCCACATTTCATTCTTCTCCCGCTCCAGACGAGAGTAGACGCATCCACAGTAGTTCTGCCTGTAGAAGCCGCACTCCCTCGAGATTTCCACGGATTTCCTGAAACCGTCTTCTTTCTTGAAGTCCGCCTCCAGAAAGGGCACGCCGAATTCTTCCGACAGTTCACGGCCGATGCGGTTTATGGCTTCCGCGTCCTTGTGGGGGCTAATGGAGAGGACAGTGGAGACCCGGTCGAACCCGAGCCTGCGTGCCTCCTGGAAGGTCCTTTTCAGGCGGAGATCGTAACACCTGTGACACCGGACTGATCTCTCGCCCATGAATCTGAAGGGATAGACCTCCCGGGTCCACTCCCGCATATCCGGTTCAACCTCGATCATCGGAAAACCGCGCGCTTCGGCGTAGTCTGCAAGTTCAGCCTGCCGCTTCTCGTACTCACGGCGGGGATGAATATTAGGGTTAAAGTAGAAGGCTGTTATGTCGTACTCTGGAGAGAGAAGTTCGTAAACATAACCGATACAGGGAGCACAGCATGTATGAAGAAGCAGACGCTCCCGGGACAAGACACTACCTACTTAAGGTATTCCTGAACGAAACTGTTCAGTTTCTGTAGATTATCCGGATTCGTTCTACTCTCAAGCCAGAGAAGAAGATGAGACCGGACACTGTTCTCCATGGAATACTCGTGGTGAATGACGTACTGTGCTATGTCGAACTTGATCGCCTCGAATATGCTCTCAGCCTTTGCGAAATCGGAGGGACAGGTGCCGAAGGTCTCGCAGATCTTGGCCACGATCTCGTGCTTATCCATCTCCCTCACTTCATCATGCCACTCTTTGTTGTAATAACGGTTCTCCCTGAGGGATACAAGCTCGGAATCATCCAGCCGGGTGTTGTAAGAAAAGGATACTGATTTAAAATCAGACATAATCATTCTCCAGAATTTGTGTATATCTATACTGCAAGTGTAAATAATCCTTTACGATTCGTCAACACCGGGTGGCCGTTTATTCAATTTTTTTACCGTTTTATTTTCTTTTTTCATCGATTTTACCTGTTGTTAGATCAATAACCAGTTCATTATCCGCGGGAGGAAGGTCCCTCCACCAGCCGTAGATCAAATCCTGCCTGAGCCATCCTACCAGCTTGCCCATGAGACTGGCATCTTTCAAAGAGAATGGTTTCTCCGGCATAGTCTCATCCCCGGCCAGGTGCGCCAGGTAAGCCCGGGCAATCTGGGGCGCCAGGAGCTTTATGTCCTTTTCCGGGACGTGGTATCCCTCCAGCGCGTCCCTGGCCAGGCCAACGGTCCCGTCAAAGACATACTGCCGGGCAAATCGCTGGAAATCATCGGGATGTGAGGGAATAGTCTTTATATACCGGCTTTCAATCTTCATGACGCTGTTCCGGATGGTAACCAGCCGGTAGGGACAGGGCCAGGTCACGAAGGAGCCGGTCTCAATATCGTAGAGGTTGGCATTATAAAGGGGAAAGCTTTTCACCGTGATATCCTGGGCATGGAAATGACCGGTAAAGACCGTCCGTACGCCGTAAAAAGCGAACATGCGGGAAAGGATGTCACCGTTGTCGACAAGGTACTCCCCGTAATTCTCCTCGTTAGTGGAATAATGCTCCATGATTCCATGGTGCATAAAGGCGATGACACCTTTCCCTTTCTTACGGGCCTGGATAAGCATCTCCTCGATCCACTTCAGGGTCTCCGTGGGGAAGCGTCCGTCGATCTTCGGGTACTCATGGGGAGTGTTCTCCCGCCAAAGGCAGGAGTCCAGGGCCAGGAGCCAGAGGCCCTTAACCGGTTCAGCCACGTAACTGAGGGAATGTTCATCGGAATAGATCGCCTCACCGTACCCGAATGAATCATAGAGGTTACGGAACTCATCCGGCTTCACGCTCTTCACCTTCTCTGTCTTATCCCCGACGTATTTTACGGCTTCGCTGCTCAGGATGTCGTGGTTGCCGGGAACCACGTAAGCCTTCACCCCGGGGGAAAGCTTCGAGAGATAGCCTACCACCTTCCTGTGATTGATGACCTCGCCGTCCTTTGTCATGTCTCCCGGGACCAGGACAAAATCGATCTTTTCCCGGTTAATCCGCTCGATTCCCCTGGCCAGCACCTCTTCTGACTCCCGGAGGAGCTTGCGATCACCCGCCAGGTACTTCTCGAAGGCCTTCCCGCTGGTACCGAGTTCACGGGAATGAAAATGCGTATCCGTAAAGACCGCGAAGCGGGCGTCTGGCCAGGAGATATCCTGCCGGGGGCCATCACCCTTCCCGGTCATAAATTTCAATTCAACATCACCCGGGGATGAACATGAAAAGAGCAGCAGAGATGAGATGATTATTCCGGATACGTGCCTCACTGATATCTTCATAGTTGCTTTCTCGCCTTTTTTAAAAGTCTCATATTCCAAAGAAAATGTCACTTTCATATTATTTTGAAGACAATAACGGTCACGTCCGATGTTGGCGATGAGAGTCCCATAAAGGCATTGTAGGTATTCTTGAGTTCCTCGCAGATATCCATGGGCCTGCGGGACCGGTTCTCGCTTATGACCCTCCTGAGTCGGAGAAGACCGAAGCTCTCCCCTTTCTGGTTCCGTGAGTTTACGAGAGACTTGCTGTAGATCGTACCGATATCTCCCCTCTGAAGGTTTGTTCGGCCGATACCGTAGTTGGCCTGAGCCGTATTCCCCAGGGGAATGCCTTCCGTGTCGAGTGAATCGAAGTCGTTTTTCTCAACCCGGAATAGTTCCAGGGCCGGGAACCCGGCATTAGTGTGCATCAACCGGCTGTTACGTGAATCGTAAAAGATATACTGGGCCGTTATCAGAGCACCCATACCCTTTGTGTATTCCCAGAGTACCCGATTCAGCTTCTGCATGAAGGAGTAGGTGGAGGGCGCCTCGTGGATAAGTCCCTGGACAGCTGAACGGACAACCACGGAGTAGAGGGAACTGGATATTCCGATACCGGAAATGTCCGTGGCGATGATACCGACACCCTGGTCTCCCGGCCTGATGAAATCGAAGAAATCAGCACCCATCTTATACCTGGGGATGAGAAAGGCGCCGAATTTTATTCCACTGGTATTGGGAAGGACGACAGGAAGAGCGTTACCCTGTATGCGGGCCGAAAGGTCGACGGTACGGGTTACGAACTGTTCTTCCATGGCCTTCCGGTAGGTCAGGGCCGTGGAAATGAAATCATTACTTTTCGACCGGAAAAACTCCAGCTTTTCGATCTCATCCGTGGAGAATGCTGCCAGGGATTCCTTCTGCCCCAGGCATATAAGCCCCAGTAGCCGGTTATCATGGTACACTGGGAGGATGATCCTGAGGTCATACTTTTCATAGAACTCCAGGAAGGTCTCCCTCAGCTCCTCGAAGGCCGGGTCCGCGTGTATTCTGTCTCTCTGAAGAATCTCGGCGTTACGCTGAAACCAGAGTATGAGGGAGGAGTTACGATCCAGGGGAGTCAGTTCCTGGGGACGGTACCCGTGGTAGTGAACCGGTTCATAGAGCCGGACCCTGTCATTGTAGAGCAGAAAGAAGGAACTGTTAAGATACAGACTGTCATTGAGAATGTCCAGGGTGCGCCGGACGACGCTGTCGAAGTCCTGGAGCTTGTAGACATCCCGGATAAAGGTATTAACGATGTTCTCGAACTCAACCTGTTCCCGTCTGAAAAAGCGGTCGATACGAGGCTGAATATAGAGCGCGTATCCGATAAAGAGAATTGAGAGGGAAGCCGCCATTATATGTTCCTGGATGGCACCCAGTCCAAGTACGTTCCTGTCGTAGCCGAGTACAACCAGCAGGATGGGGACACCAATGGATATGGAGAAAACGGTATACATGACCGTCTTGTGAATAACGGTACGGATATTCATGAGGTTATAGGAAGTAACCGAATAGAAAAGGGCCGCGGTGGTGAAGAAGGAGGCCGCGGCCGGTCCCAGGACATAGTAATCGCTTATACCGAAAACCGAGGGAAGGATAATCGAAGCCACGGCCGCCAGGAACATCCCAACCCCGGCGCCGATAAAGACATACCTCATCTGGAGACGGAATATTGCAATGCGGGTAGAGATATACTTGCGCACGAAGCTAATGATACCTGCCAGGAGATAACTGAATGAGATACCTGAATAGATGTAGTAAAAAACGGGATTCAGGTCCCGCATGAGGCGCCCCTCGGAAAAATAGGCCCGGGTAATGGTCAGGTCAAAGATGACGATGGCGAGGGCCACGAGAACGGCCGGGATGAAAATGAAAAAGGCCCGCTGGAGGGGGAACCTCTGCTCTCGCTTGGGAAAGACCAGGGACATGACCAGGAAGCTCGCGAAGGTCAGGACAGTCGCGGCCTGGGTCAGTTTATTATACAGGGTCAGGTGTTCACTTAAGGGGTCCAGGTAGGTCAGGAACATGGTAAAAAGAATTGTGAAGGCGGAAAGGTTCCAGAGGACGAAATAGCGGTTCACCTGGTCCCGCCAGTCCTTGATCATAATAAAGGCCGCCATGAAAAGGAGGGAGGCCGAGGCCCCCAGGGCTGCGAAGAGGCTCAGGGTTTTCATTCTGGACTCCGGGTTGCTTCCGGTTTTACAATTGACGTAATCACTGCTTCACGATAGCTTTCCTGTGAGCGTTGCGAAACATTATCTACTTTGAAGATGAGGTCAGAGATGGCGTTGACAAGAAAAAAATACCTGGTAGATAAAAAATTTCAGTTGAACACCTCCTTTCGAGCCATCCTCCTGCCGCTACTAACAAGCCTTCTTCTCTCAGGGGTGCTCCTCTATTTTCAGGGAAGGACCCACGCCCTTATCTCGAAAAACAACAGTACCATAGAGACCGTTATTTCCAATCAGGACAGGATGATCGAACTCTTCCTGACTACACCAGCACTCCAGGACGTGGAGAACCCGGCCATACAGACAGGAGTGGGGACCTTCAAGAAGAATATCGGGGAACTGAAGAGCATCACGGAAAACAGCCGTAAGATTACCGGCAACAGTCGGCTCCTTTTCCTCTTTCTTGTCATTATGATCATTGCCCAGACCTTTATTATCTTCGCCCTTTTCATCTTCTATACACACAGGATGTCCGGTCCCCTTCATGTCATGAGAGGGCACCTCAGGAACATTCGGGAGGGGAGAGATCCCGGCTTTCGCCCCCTGCGCAAAGGCGACCATCTCAAGGATTTTTACGGGGAATTCCAGGAGACCCTGGAGATGCTTACCAATCGAAAAGAGTGATGACCTCGTACCTGCGACCATCCGCCTCGGCCCTGGTAGTGGTAGACCTTCAGAGATATTACCTGGAGCCGGAATCATCCTATCATCGTTTCTTTTCCACCCTGAGTCCCGGTTCCATGGAATACATCGGGCACCGCTGCAGGCAGGATGTCATACCCGCTGTCCGGGAATTAGTGGAACTTTTCGCTTCTCGCGGACTTCCGATTATTTTTTGCCAGCTCTGCAGCCGCAAGAAAGACCGCTCGGACCTTCATCCCTTTTTCCGGGAGACATTTATGGAAGGGGAAAAACTCGGCTTTCCCGATATCTATCCTCTTTTATCGGACCCGATGGCAGAGATCACGGGAATGATCGAATTGCCTCCAGAGAGTATTCTCCTCCAGAAAGGAAGATTCAGCGCCTTTACCGACACGGAGATCGAGGAGACATTAAAAGAGAAGGCTGTGGGGAGATTATTCTTTACCGGACTGGCCACAAGCCAGTGCGTTGAATCGACGGCCCGGGACGCCGCGGACCTCGGTTTTTCATGCTTTATGATTGAAGACGGTCTGGCCGATTACTCCGAGAATATTCACAGGGCCTCCCTCATTTCTTCCATGTCCATGCTGGGAAACCCTGTCCTGGAGAGCCGCCAGGTGATCGATTACATCACCGGTTAAATACCCTGAAACGTACAGTCCGCTCCGAGGATGATCCCTCATAGCTGGGATAGGAATACTGTATGCCGGAAGCACCACCGGCCGATACCGGTTCCACATTTCTCCAGGATCGTGACGGCGCCGTAGCCGTGCGGACGGAAGTGTTAGTGATCCTGTAGGTAACGGTGCGGAACCCGAGCTTTCTCCTGAGGTCGCTGAACTCATCCAGTGTCACTTCCCCCTCGATAAAATCATCGGTGATACGGAGGACCCTTCCCTGGCCTTCACGTATAATAGAGACAACGGACTTCTGGGACGAGGGGTCAGAAACAGGTTCCCTTTTTTCTTCCCGGGCCACCGGGGCACGGGATGTGGGTGATTTACTGGCAGTCATATCGATGAAGGTAAAGGTAAGGGCCGCGATAAAAATCGCCGCTGCGGCAGGCGCTATCTTGATCACCCGTTTACGCATACGTTGTCGGGTATAACGGGCCATGGTTTTTCCGGCAAAGGTGTCATCCAGGGTCAGGGCAATCCGATAATCCCTGGCCAGGCCCATGTATCGCTTAAGCTGATCATACTCCGAAGAGCACTCCGGACAGGAATCGATATGTTCCCGAACCTTATCCGCTTCTTCTTCCGTTGAATATTGTCCCTCGTAAAGATCACATAAGGCGGAAAAATCGAGATGGCCTGTCTTCATACCAGCCCCCTGAGGTGCAGTCGTTTTTTAAGCATCTCCCTTCCACGGTGGATCCGAACTTTCACGTTTGAAAGCTGAATTCCGAGAATCTCGCTTATTTCATTATAGGAAAGACCGTCGATATCACGGAGGACGAGGATGTCCCTGTAATCCTCCGGCAGACGGGCCAGTTCATCTTTCATGATGCGGAGAGAGTCATCGGCCACGACGTCGTCTTCCGGGGTCTCGCGACTGTCCGGGAGGTCGATCTGGTATTCATCTTCTCCCTTCACCAGGTTAAGAGAGAAGGTCTGCTGACGCCTCTTCTTTTTGAAGTAGTTGCGGCAGTAGTTCACCATGATGCTGTAAAGCCACGTGGAAAACTTCGATTCCCTGCGAAAAGAGGGGAGGGCCTCAAGGGCCATAATAAATATCTCCTGGGTCATATCCTGAGCTTCGTCCATGTCGTTAAACCGGTTATACACGTACCGGAAAACCATGTTCTGGTATTTTTCAATAATCCTGGTAAAAGACTCTGTCTTTCCCGACAGGACTGCATCTATTACCTGTATATCTTCTCTGTCAGACATAAACAATTCCGCAGGGTTACACCCTTTCTGAGATTAATTTCTCTTTTTTTCCTCTTCCGTCACCCGGAAAAAACGTTTTTTCCCGACCTTGAATACACCTTTCAGGGGTAGATCGAATTCGTGGTCCGGATCATCGATCCGTCCCCCCTCGAAACTGACCGCCCCCTGCTTCACAAGTCGCCGGGCCTCACCGTTGGAGGAGGCCATACCTGAGTCGACCAGAAGACGGATGATCCAGACCCTGCCGTCGCGTATCATCTCATCTTCAATAAGAATCTCCGGCATCTTTTCAGGGTTGCTCCTCTCCACGAAAACACGTTTAAACTCCGCTTCCGCGGCCCGTCCCGTCTCTTCGTCATAGAACTGGCTCGTTATCTCACGGGCCAGCAGGGCCTTGGCGTCACGGGGATGAAGTTTCCCGGAAGCAATATCATCCTGCATCATCTTCACCTCTTCCATGGGAACATCGGTTACGTATTCGAAATAGGTAAACATCAGTTCGTCGGATATAGACATGACCTTGCCGAATATCTGGTTCGGGGCTTCATCGATACCGATATAGTTATCCAGGGACTTGCTCATCTTCTGGGTGCCGTCCAGGCCGACCAGGAGAGGAAGGGTCATGATAACCTGGGGTTCCTGGCCGTACTCCCTCTGGAGGTCCCGTCCAACCAGGAGGTTGAACTTCTGGTCCGTACCCCCAAGCTCCACGTCCGCCTCCATGGCCACGGAATCGTATCCCTGAATAAGGGGATACATGAACTCCAGGATCGATATGGTCTTTCCGGAATGGTACCGTTTATGGAAATCATCCCGTTCGAGCATCCGCGCAACATTATAACGGGAAGTCAAATCGAGGACCTGAGCGAAATCCATCGGCATACACCAGTCCGAGTTAAAGGTTATGACCGTCTTTTCCCGGTCCAGTATCTTGAAGACCTGCTTCCGGTAGGTCTCCGCGTTCTCCATGACCTCTTCCCGGGTAAGCCTTTTGCGGGTCTCCGATTTTCCGGAAGGATCGCCTATCATGGCGGTAAAATCTCCTATCAGGAACTTAACGGTGTGCCCCATCCCCTGGAAATGACGCATCTTACGGAGCAATACCGTGTGTCCCAGATGGATATCAGGTGCCGTAGGGTCGAAGCCGGCCTTAATGATCAGGGGTTTCTGTTCTTTTTCGGAACGTTCAAGCTTCTTCGCGAAGTCGTCCTCAGGTATAATCTCTTCCGTTCCGCGACGGAGAAGGTCTATATCATTCTTAATCATCTGCCGGTACTCCCACTTTCAATGTGTGTCATCCCTTTCATCGGGGCCTTCCAACTCAACCTCCGGACCGAAGTCCCTGAGAACATGGTAGCGCGCAACGGTTTCCAGAAGCTCCTCTCTCGCCTCTTCCGATTCCTCTTCGGTCGCGAAATGGATGCGTAAAGGTTCGGATCCGCCGGTCATAAAGACATCGAAACCGAAGCGGCCCTTCTCCTCCTCCGTGGAACCGATAGCGGTTACCATGGGTATAATAATGGCGATTCCGCCGTAATCAATAAGGGGGATCATGAACAACTCCGAAGACAGGAGATAGCCGGGCAATCGATTACAGAATTCACATCATAAGCGCGGGGCGTCAAGACGAAAACCACGGCTCAACCGCTCAGTAGAAATCACGGCCTGAACCGCTCATATCCTCACCTTCAATCCTCGAGAACTCCTTAAGGAGCTCCTTCTGCCGGGAGGTCAGTTTTTTCGGCACCCGGATTATGACCTTCACCATATGATCACCCTTGCCATAGGAGCCCAGGTAAGATATACCGTGTCCCTTAAGGCGGAAGATCTGGTTGTTCTCAGTACCGGCCGGGATCTTCATCTTGACCCGGTTCCCGTATATGGTCGTAACGTGGATCTCGCCTCCCAGGCACGCCATGGGGAAGGATATCTCCACCTGGGAGATAATATCGTTCCCGTGACGTTCATAATCGGAATGCTTCGCCACGTGGATAAGGACATACAGATCACCGGCAGGTCCGCCGTGGGGGCCCTGCTCTCCTTCTCCCGATATTTTCAACCTGGAACCGGACTCCACACCGGCGGGAATCTTTACTGTAATGGTCCGTTTCTTTGTCACCAGACCGGAACCGCCGCAGGTCTTGCACGGCGAGGAGATGATCTTTCCTTCTCCCCTGCATTTATAGCAGGTCTGCGTAACGGAGAAGAAACCCTGGGTCTGGCGGATCTGGCCGGCCCCGCCGCAGACGGGACAGACCGTAGGCTGGGTTCCGGGCGTGGCGCCGCTCCCCTTACAGGTGGGACACTCCTCGTTCCTGGGAACCTCGATCTGTACTTCTTTTCCGGTCGCCGCCTCTTCCAGGCTGATGGAGAGATCGTACTGAATGTCCGCTCCCCTTCTCGTGCTGCGGGAACGTCTTCTTCCTCCGCCCCCGAAGGCCGAACCGAAGAAGCCCTCGAAAATATCATTGATGTCAAAATCTCCGAATATGTCGGAGAAATCGGAATAGGCGCCGCGGCCCATCCCTTCAAAGCCTGAAACGCCCTCGTGGCCGAACTTGTCGTAGGAGGCGCGCTTCTTCGGGTCCCTGAGAACCTCATAGGCTTCCGTCGCTTCCTTAAACTTCTCTTCGGCCTCTGCATTGCCCTTGTTCTTGTCAGGGTGATACTTCAGGGCCAGCTTCCGGTATGCCGCCTTTATCTCCTGATCGGAAGCGTTCTTTCCGACCCCAAGAATTTCATAGTAGTCTCTTTTCGCCACTTTTTCCTCTCACAAGCATTCTCTCTCAGGGTAACAATAACACGTACCGGCCGCTGTGGGCCGGTATATGTTGAAGCTATTACTTCTTCTCTTCGTCGTCAACCACCTCATAATCGGCGTCGTAGACTTTTTCTTCACCTTCGCCTTCGGCGGATTCGCCTGCCGGACCTTGACCGGCATCCCCAGCCTCTTGCTGACCCGCCTGCTGCTGAGAAGCGTCCTGGTAGACCCTCTGGGCAAAGGCGTGGGAAGACTGCTCGAGATTGCTCTTCGCTGTCCTGATGGCGTTAAGGTCATTGCCTTCCATCGCCTTCTTCAACTCTTCAATAGCTGTCTCTATGGACTGCTTCTCCGAGGCCTCGAGCTTATCTTCGTTCTCGTTCACCATCTTCTCCATGGAGTAGACGAGAGTGTCAGACTCATTTTTCGCTTCGACAAGCTCTCTCTCTTCCTTGTCCTGCTCCGCGTTACTCTCGGCATCCCTGACCATCCGATCGATATCATCCTCGGAAAGACCTCCTGAAGCCTCTATTCGTATCTTCTGTTCCTTACCCGTGCCAAGGTCCTTGGCTGAAACATGGACGATACCGTTCGCGTCGATATCGAAGGTAACCTCGATCTGAGGCACGCCCCTTGGTGCGGGAGGAATACCGACAAGATCAAACCGTCCCAGAGTACGGTTGTCCTTTGACATCTCCCTCTCACCCTGAAGAACATGAATAGAAACAGCCGGCTGGTTGTCCGCAGCCGTCGAGAATATCTGGCTCTTCCGGGTCGGGATCGTGGTGTTCCGCTCAATGAGCTTGGTCATGACACCGCCCAGGGTCTCGATTCCCAGGGAGAGGGGCGTAACATCCAGAAGGAGAACGTCATTTACGTCACCTGAAAGAACCCCGCCCTGGATAGCGGCACCGATGGCCACGACCTCGTCAGGATTAACACCCTTGTGGGGTTCCCTGCCGAATATTCTTTTGACCAGTTCCTGCACGGCCGGGATACGGGTAGACCCTCCCACCAGGATGACTTCATCAATGTCACCGGAGGTAAGCCCCGCGTCATCAAGGGCCTTCCTGCAGGGATCGGCCGTTGATTCAACCATGTCACCGACGAGCTGCTCAAACCGGGAACGGCTCAGGTTGGTGACAAGGTGCTTGGGTCCGTTCTGATCAGCCGTCAGGAAGGGGATGTTAATCTCCGTCTGGGCACGGCTGGACAGCTCAATCTTGGCCTTCTCGGCGGCCTCCTTGAGACGCTGGAGGGCCATCTTATCAGTGGAAACGTCTATTCCGGTCTGGCCCTTGAACTCGTCTATGAGCCATTCCATGACCTTCTGGTCAAAATCATCTCCGCCAAGGTGGGTATTTCCGTTGGTAGACTTAACCTCGAAGACACCGTCACCCAGTTCCAGTATGGAGATGTCAAACGTACCTCCACCCAGGTCATAGACAGCGATCCTTTCGTTCGCCTTTGCCTTATCCAGACCGTAAGCCAGCGATGCGGCCGTGGGCTCGTTAATGATCCTCTCAACTTCAAGACCCGCGATTCGTCCCGCGTCTTTTGTAGCCTGTCGCTGCTGGTCGTTGAAATAGGCCGGTACCGTGATGACCGCGCGGGTCACCTCTTCACCCAGGTAATCTTCGGCTGTCTGTTTCATCTTCTGTAAAACCCGTGCCGATATCTCCTGGGGAGAAAATTCACCGGCCACGGTTTTAATGACAACGGCGTTCTTTCCATCGTCCGCCACGTTATAAGGAACATATTTGATCTCTTCCTTAATTTCGTCATAATGACGGCCCATGAAGCGTTTTATGGACCGTACCGTGTTTTCCGGGTTGGTGATGATCTGATTCTTGGCCACCTGGCCAACCAGACGTTCACCCTTGTCATTAAACGCGACAATGGATGGCGTTGTCCTCTGGCCTTCCGAGTTCTGTATCACCACCGGTTCACCGCCGGACATAATCGCCACGCATGAATTCGTTGTTCCAAGGTCGATTCCGATAATCTTACTCATTTTCAACACTCCTTATTCATAATCATACATTTTTACCGGGTTATCCCCGCTTTACTTGTTTTTCTCCTCCTGGCCGGATGCGCCGGCAGGCTGAGGCTTGGTTACCCTGACCTTCGCGCTGCGAAGGACCAGTCCATGAAGGGAGAAACCCTTCTGGTGAACCAGAGTAACCATCTCCCTGTCAACGTCAGGGCTCATCTCTATCTCGAAAGCTTCGTGTACGTTCGGGTCGAACTCGCAACCTTCCGCTTCAATCTCGGTGACCCCGTAGCGGGCCAGGGTCTCCTCGATACGGCGGGAGATCAATTCAACGCCTTCGACAAAGGACCTTGTGCTCTCAGGAATTTCTTCCTTATTACCCGCCGAGGCCGCATCAATGGCCCGGAGGAGATCATCGTTGATATTAATAATATCAAGAGCCAGGTCCTTAACAGCAAGTTTACGAAATTCCTCCTGCTGCTTCAGGTTCCGTTTCTTGTAATTTTCAAATTCGGCCTGTCGCCTGAGGACCGTGTCCTTGAGGCTCGCTATCTCCTCTTTGAGACGGTCGCTCTCTTCCTCTTTCTCATGCAGTTCTTTTCGAAGCTCATCCGCATCCCGGTCATTCTCTCTCCGGAATTTTTTTCTCCTGGAACGGGTTCCCTCCCCCGAGTCTTCGGGATTGGCGGATTGACTGGTTTTTTTATTCACATCTGTCTTTTTTTCAGTAGTCGCCTGGTCGGCTTCCTTTTCTTTTCTTTCCATTTCTCCCATTATTCACATCACCTCTTTATTAGAAAACGTCCTACTTCGACATCTGAGTCAGAAAATCTGAAACCAAATTGCCCGTATAGTCTATAAGGGGGACCGCTTTCTCGTAATCCATCCGGGTGGGTCCGAGTATCCCGATGACCCCAACTCTCTTATTGCCGATCTTGTATCCTGTGGCCACCATGCTGCAGCCCGATACCCGTTCATTCTCGATTTCATCGCCGATAAGCGTTGATATCCCTTCCCTTTCCATCAGCCTCTCCAGAATACCTCTAAGGGTTTCCCTGTCTTCGATGATATTAAGAAGACTGTTCAGGCGAGCGGACTCAACCATCTCCGGAATCTTGAGAAGATTCTCCACTCCATCGATATAGAGTTCCGACTCCTCGAATTCCTTCAGGGCCAGATTAAGAATATCCAGGGCCCTGTCAGAATCGAAACCGGTCTCCTTCCGTGCTCTCAGATCATCGACCAGGGATTCCCTGATCTCGATAATGGAATAACCGCAGAGCTCCGAGGTCAGGTATCCTGAAAATTCGCTCAGATCCTCCCGGCTAACATTCTCGGACAAAACCACCTTGCGGTTGAAGACCAGCCCGGTTCGGGTAATCAGAATAACGAGGACATCACTGGTATCCAGCGGAATAAGTTCTATACGCTTGATCACCGTGAAATCCGGTTTCGGTGTGAGCATAACACCGGAATACTTCGAGACCTGGGAAAGAAGCCGGGTTATGGATGAGAAAATACGCTCCAGTTGCAGTTCCCTTTTGATCATTTCCTCCTTGACCTGGACATCAGGCACAGAGGTGTAATCATAACTGTCGAGAAGGGAGTCGACGTAGAACCGGTATCCCAGGTCCGTCGGGATCCGGCCGGCCGAAGTATGAGGCTGTTTCAGATATTCCATGGTCTCCAGATCATACATGATATTCCTCATCGTAGCCGGAGAGATGGAAAAATTGTATTTCTGAACAAAAGACCTCGAACCGACCGGTTTACCCGTGGTTATATACTCATAGACCACACTCCTGAGGACAGCAGCTTCCCGTTCTTCCAGTTGTCGTATTCTATTTATTTCCATAAGTATTCTATTGGTTATTAGCACTCACTTTATCTGAGTGCTAATAATAACATACAATAAAATTTTCCAGAGTCAAGCCCTATTATGAAAAAGAGGCCCTGTTTTACTTTTTTTTCTCTTTATTTTTTGGATTTGTCTCCCGCCTCAAGGGTCTGGCGGTTCGCGTCAATGGTAGTCTTCAGCTTGTTGGCCTCATTCTCTTCGCCGAAAAGAACATGGATTTTTCTCAAGGCTGAAAGGAGTTCTATGGTCCTCTGCAGATCGTCCCTTGCCTTACCGGAAAGTTCATACTTGGTGCGATACTGTTTCGCCGCGTCCGCAAGGCTTTTCTTGCAGAGTTCCATCAGCTCCTTCCTCTCCTTGAAATACTCTGTGCGAGGGTCCCTGAGACGGGCAATGTCCGAAAAGCTGGTGGCGTTCTTCGTGATAAGGGCCGACTTGGCCTGCATCTCCACGAAAAGCCATTTCCACTTGGTGTCCTCACCGAAAGCGCTTCTCAGGTTGCGGAAGGTATGGTGGATATCCTGGATCAGGCTCAGCATCTGGGCCGGGGTTATCCGGTCTATCTTTTCAAGATACTGATCGTTCTCCTTGAGGCTTCGGTCAACATCCAGGCCCACGGTCTCTCCCATGAGTTGAAGGATCCGGGAAAAGTCAGACTTCGCGTTATCCAGAAATTTAGTGTTACGGTATCCGAGCATCTTCAAAGAGACATTGCTCATCTTACAATTAGCACCCACCGAGCGCATCAGCAGAATAACGGACTCGATATTGTAATACGGTTCAACGTTCTTCTTCCGTTTCTTCTTTACGGCCAGTTCGTTTACTTTTTTCTTAATGTCGTCAACCTCCCTCCGGAGGTCTTTTATCTCATCATTAAACGCGGCCTTTTCAGCTTTACCAATAGCCATCCCGTTTCCATCTCAAGCGTAAGTATCGATGTTCGCTCCCCGTCCCTCTTCAGGTATATTCTGAGTATCGGCGGGAGGCTCCTCAGACTTGGGTATTTCCCGGCTCACCTCAACCTGTGAGCTGGGTCGAAATTCCGTTGATTGAATGTCCGGTCCACTTATATTCTGAGCTTCCATGGTTCCCTCCCCGGTAATTGTATACCTCTATATATATGATAGTAAAAATTCAACAGAAAATCAGCAATTATTCCTGAAGATGCCTTTATGTGCGGATAAAAATGAAGTATTTCCGCCATCTTCGGCTGACAAAATAATAGTGTATTTTTATGGCAACTATACGATGAGGAATAGATCCCGACAGAAAATCAGGGTTCCGGATCCAGGGAATGCCATCTATCGCCTTTCCACCCGTACTGTCCTATCTTTACCACCTCCGGATAGATTCCTTCCTCACCGAATTTAAGCTGTTCCAGAAGATGATCGATCCGGACACTTTCCGGTGTCCCGGACAGGAGTCCGAGGTTGACAGATTCCCCATCCTGCACCTGCCACGCGATGACCTCCGAAAGAGGAATCACTTTCTCTCCCTTCTTCGTTTTCTTCTTTACATACTTTCCTTCCTTCAATGCCCGACTAATTGCATCCGAAATTCGTGGGTCCCCCGACAGGGAATACTCGACACAACCGATCCGGCCCATAAGGGATTCATCTCCTGCCTCCTTCCCGGCCGAGAGCAGTCGAACACCGGTGGGAAGAGAGCGGTTAACCCGGACATAATCCACCTGCCAGTCTTCGTAACAGAGCACCTCGCAGAGCTCCGAGAGGCTCGCCACCCCCAGGGGGACCGGAAACCCGAAGGAGACCCGCTCACGCTTGTTATATCCCTGACTGAAGGATACCGGAACCTCGCTCATGCGAAGGCCCCGCAGGATGATCTCGACCCAATCGAGATGGGAGAGGAACCTTAGATCTCCCTCCCTGGTGAAGCGAAGGAGAAGACGGGAATGTACCCGGTACTTTTTCTCAAAATCATTTCCCGCTTTTTCCAGCTCTTCCAGGTTTATGGGACTCTCCCAGCGAAAAGAGGCGGGCAGCGGTTTTCGGATAGCTCTCTTTTCCTTTTCTATCACCTGGCGCTTCCTGAGCTGTTCCCATCCTGAATCGACGACCTTCCAGGGGAGTTCCCCTTCCAGGTTACCGGTCACCCTTCTCCACTCCGGCATCTCTTTATCCAGGGCATCCTCCCAGATATCCCAGTTGAAATATTCCCTCCAGGAATCAAATCTTGCTCCACGAGCGTATACCTCTTCAATAACACGGGCCACGGCCTCCCCTCCCCGGCCCAGTACGCACTCCAGCCGGGAGGAGTTCGCGTCATGGAAACGGACCTGGGTACCCCGGGGCGCTCCTCTCCGTACCCGGCCGATCGCTTCAACCAGGTAGTCATGGTCCGCCATCTCTTCAGCCTGGAAGGGAGTATGGGGCTTGGGAACAAAGGGTGAGAGAGTAACATGGACCTCTCCCCGTCGCCCGGTCCGGTTTCGTACCTCCCTGAGGAAGACCAGGATGTCGTCCACCTCGTCCACTTCCCGGAAACCGGGGAGGCCCAGCATAAAATAGAACTTGATGACCTTCCATCCCATGGAGAAGAGACGTTCCACCATGTCATACATCTCATCGAGGTTTAGTCTCTTGTTGGCCAAAAGCCGGATGGTTTCCGAGGCCGATTCCACGGCAAAGGTAAGAGAGGTCTTTCTCACGTCGGAAATCGCCTCGATAACGGGAAGGGTGGATGGGTCGACCCGGAGGGAAGGAAGGGAGAGGGACACACCCCTGCGGGTCAGTTCCGGAAGAATACGGTTCAATAGTTCCGGTAGGAGGGTATAATCGCTTACCGACAGGGCGGAGAGGGTCACCTCCTCGTATCCGGTCGATTTAATTATACGAAAAATACGTTCTTCAAGTTCATGGACGGGATTCTCGCGGCATGGGAGTTCGTAGTAACCGGCGTGACAGAACCTGCAGAGATTCGGGCATCCCCGGGAAAGCTCCACCACTCCCCGGTCCTGGCTTATCCGTATGTTCGGCACGAGAGGGCGCTCCGGGTCCGGAAGTTTCCCGCGGTAGATTCTCCGTTTCACCGGTTCCGCCCGGTAGTCCCTGAGGCCCGGGACCAGGACCCCGGGTATTGCGCCAAGGAGTCCAAGACGCTCTTCTCTCGGCCGCTCCCGGTTCTCAAGGAGGAGACGGACGATTTCAAGAATGCCCTCCTCACCGTCCCCCAGAAAGATCGCGTCCAGGAAGGGATAGGCGGCGGCGGGACTGGAGAGGGCCGCCCCTCCCCCCAGTACAAGGGGGGCCTTTTCACCGCGATCAGTTCTTCTCAGGGGAATTCGGCCCAGATCCAGGACCTGGAGCATGCCGGTATAAAGAAGTTCATGGGCCATGTTGAAGGCCAAAATATCCAGGGCAAAGAGGGCCTCCCTGGTCTCAAGGGTATAGAGGGATACGTCTTTTTCCCTGAGGAGACGTTCCATATCCGGGGCCACGGCGAAGACCCGTTCGCAGGCGACCCCTTCAAGAGTGTTTACGCGGTCGTAGAGAATCTTAATCCCGTTGTTGGCCATACCGACTTCATAGAGGTCCGGATAGCAGACCGCCATGCGGAGTTGAGCTTCCGGTTTCACAACAGCGTTACGTTCACCCCCGAGATAGGCGGCAGGTCGCTGAACTTCCAGAAGGCGTGGATACAGCGTTTCCATGGCAACTTTCACCGGTTTTCTCCCTCCAGAGACAAAAGTACTCTCGCCATTTCAAGATAATGATCCGGGGATAGATTCTCACCCCGTTCATTGGGCGGGATACCGCAATCCCTGAGAAGACGTTCCACTTTCTCCGGGGGCCAGTCGGAATGAGGGGAATCTACGAGGGCCCTGCGGAGGGTCTTTCTTCGTCCCCAGAAAGCGGAGCGGACCAGAAGCCGAAGGGCTTCTTCCACCTTTCTTTCCGGTTTCTTCTCCAGTGGAACCAGTCGAACCACGGTAGAGACAACCTCCGGCCTGGGATAAAAGGATGAGGGCGCCACGTCGAAAAGGAGTTCCCTGCCGTATCGAAGGGCCAGGGTCACGGTCATGGCGCCGTACTCCCTGCTGCCAGGCCGGGCGTTCAGCCGCCGGGCCATCTCTCTCTGCATCATCACGGTTACCGTGGCGCCTGGATAGAGGTCCGCCACACGGAACAGAATCTCAGAGGCGCAGTAGTAGGGAAGATTGGAGACCACGTGCCGGAAAGGACCCGGCAAAGCTTTTTTCAGTATATCTCCATGCACAACTTCTATATCATGCCGGTTTTCATACTTCTCCTTTAACGCGCGGAAGAGTCCGGAATCGACCTCCAGGGCAGTACATTTTCCTGACACTCCTCCCAAACGTTCGGTCAGGGCCCCCAGGCCGGGACCGATCTCCAAAACCGATTCTCCGCCATCAATTCCTGCGGCTTCGATGATCCTCCCGGCAATCTCTTCATCCAGTAGAAAATTCTGTCCCAGGTCCCTGTCAGGCCTCAAACCCTTCTTGTCGAGGATATTCAGGACCTCGCTTTTCTTCACTTTCTTCTCCTGCCCCGGATATCCTGATTTTTGCTTGAACTCATTGCCTTAATACCTATTAATGCTTTTACAATGATACCTGGCATCAAGCCCCGGATAGCTCCCCAGGGAAGCCTGATATCATTACACTCCAGAAAGAGGTGGTCAAGCAATGTCTCAGGTGGACAAGAAGACAACATCCGACAGTGAAGAAAAGAAAAAAACCAGGACATTATCCATTCGTTACGGGAACATGACCATAAAGAACCGGGTTATTATCGGCGTGATCATCGTCATCGCTGTCTCCCTGATCATAACCAATATACTCTATACCGTTGAGATCACAGCCCTGGGACGACTCGCCATCACCCGGGACGCCCGTTCCATTACCACCATGGGCGAGGCGGTACGACAGTACCAGGCGGACAACTGGGACCGGGGCCTTTTCGACAGGGAGGAGCTGGTAAAAGACATCCGGGGAAAATTCATCTACGCAGTACCTATCATATCAGCCATTGAAACCATGAAGAAAAAGGCCGATGAACTGGGATACGAGTTCCGGGTACCCAAGGTCAGCCCCCGCAACCCCGAAAACGAGCCTGACCCGGTGGAGCTGAAGGTCTTGAAAACAATAAAGGAAAAAAACCTCCAGGAACATATTGTACTCGATTCAGCAAATAACCGGATACGCTTCTTCAAACCGGTACGCCTTACGAAAGACTGCCTGCTCTGTCACGGGGACCCGAACAAATCGGAAGAGTACTGGGGACGGGCCGACGGGAAGGACCCAACCGGAACAAAAATGGAAGGATGGAAAGTGGGCGAGGTCCACGGCGCCTTTGAGATCATCTATTCCACGAAAAGAATAAAAGCGATCATGCTCAGGGCCGTGGGGACGAACCTGGCCATCAACGCCGTTATCCTCCTCGCGGCCATCTTCCTTATTCGCCGGGTGGTTAGACGTTCTCTCCTCCCCCTTGACCGTATGAGCCAGTCCCTTGAAGAGATTAACGAGGGCGCGGGGGACCTGACCCGGACCATCGAAATACAACAGGATGACGAGGCCGGGCACCTGGCCCATCTCTTCAATACCTTTATCGAACAGATGCGGGGAATGATTCTCCGGATCCGGGAGTCATCGGACCATGTGGCCGCATCCTCGGAAGAGATGACAGGGTCCAGTGAAAATTTGGCCAACGTGGCCCAGGACCAGGCGGCCGTTATTGAAGAGACCTCCTCGGCCATGGAAGAGATCAAAGCCACTATCGACTCCGTATCGGAAAACGCCAAGGAGCAGGCCGGAAAGGCGAACTCGAACCGCGAGGCCATGGAATACCTTGCCGGTTCCATCGGTGAAATCAACCGGAACGCCCAGAACGCCAGTACCATGGCGGACGAGACCCATCACTTCGCCCAAGAAGGAGAGAAGGTCCTTTCCCGGACCGTGGAGAGCATGAAAGAGATTTCCATCAGCTCCAACAAGATCACCGAGATCGTGACGATCATCACAGATATTTCGGACCAGATAAACCTCCTTTCCCTGAACGCCTCCATCGAGGCGGCCCGGGCCGGAGA
Organism: uncultured Leptospirales bacterium; assembly: GCA_964645775.1. GTDB lineage: Bacteria > Spirochaetota > UBA4802 > UBA4802 > UBA5550 > CAZYBU01. The sequence continues at coordinate 94,143 of CAZYBU010000002.1, forward strand.
ACAGGGGCGAGGCTTTGCCGTTGTGGCCGACGAGATATCCAAGCTGGCTGAGCAGACGGCCGACAGCTCCAAGGAAATCAACAAACTCATTCTGGAGACCAACGACAAGGTCACATCCGGTTCGGAACTGGTCCAGAAGACGGCCACCTCTTTGAAGAGCATCATCGAAAACGTGAAGAACACGGCGAGTCTCATGGAGCAGATCGCCCAATCCTCCACCGAGCTGAACAGTCGGGGCGACACGGTTAAGGTAAAC
>CAZYBU010000002.1:94408-163645 GCA_964645775.1 uncultured Leptospirales bacterium
GTAAACATCCAGAGGGTCAATCAGATGGCCGAGGAAATCTCCCTTATGATGGAAGAACAGAGTATCTCCTCCAACGAAATCATAAAGGCGATCAACCAGATAAACGACGTTACCCAGGGCGTGGCAAGCGGATCGGAGGAACTGGCAGCCGCAAGCGAGGAACTCTCCTCCCAGTCCGAGATATTGAAGGAGATCGTAAACCGGTTCAAGACAGAAAAATCGGGGAACGTTTCCACCGGGGACAACACAGAAGAATCGTGAAGTCACCCCGAATCCATTACCTCCAGCATGTCCCCTTTGAGGACCCGGCCGCCATTATGGACTGGGCCCGGAACCGTGAGTTGTCCATCAAGGGAAGCCATCTGTATCAGGATTCCCCCCTTCCCGGGATGGATGACTTCGATCTCCTCGTTATCATGGGCGGACCCATGTCCGTTAACGACGAAGAAACGTATCCGTGGCTAAAAAAGGAATTCGAGTTCGTGGAGCAGGCCCTGGAGTCGAGAAAACGGCTCATCGGCATATGCCTCGGCGCCCAGATCATGGCTCTGGTTTTGGGAGCGAAGGTCGAAAAAGGGGAAAAGAAGGAGATCGGATGGTTCCCGGTCTACGGGACACCTGCCGGGACCAGTGTGAGCGACCAACTTCACCTGCCGGACAGCTTCGAGGCCTTCCACTGGCACGGCGAAACCTTCTCCATTCCTTACGGTTCGGTTCATATCTTCAGGAGCGATGCGTGTGAAAACCAGGCCTTTCTTTACGGTGACCGGGCGCTGGCCCTGCAGTTTCACCTTGAATCGACACCGTCCAGCGTGGAACTCCTGCTGGAACACGCAGCCATCGACCTGACCGGCGGGGGAGAATACGTCGATGACCCGGATACCATACGTTCACAGACGATACATAAAACACTTTCGAGCCGGCCCCTGCTGGAAGAGATGCTCGACGCCTTTATTCTTCATCCCTTTCTTCCATGATATACCGCCGATAGTATCCCCGCACGCGTTCCCTTCTTGCCTCTATATCCTCCATAAATCTGTCTTGCCCCTCACGGAATCCGAACACTCTCCTCGCCAGGGCCTTCAGGTTAGCCTCGTCCTCCGGAAGGACGTGAGTCTGGCGATCTTCGTAAAGCTGAAGAAAATGTTCCACTCTCCGGAATAGCCTGTAATCCTCTTTCAGCTCCTCTGCCTCTTTTCGCGAGAGGAGACCCAGCGTCTCCAGGATCGTCATAGCCTGGAGAGTGTTACCCGTGAGCAGATCGGGCTGTTCTCCCGCCCCGGCCAGCTGAAGTCCCTGCACGAGAAATTCGATGTCCCGTATTCCACCCCGGCCGTTCTTGACGTCGAAGCCTGAAGCAAGGCCCTTTTCCTTCTCCCGGATTGAACTCTCCCGAAGCCTGTGGATCGATTTCTTTACCTCCCGGGGATCGAGGGAGATCATGGTATCCTTAACCTCCTCCAGAAACCGGTAGGCCAGGATCGACTTACCCGCCACCGGGCCCAGTTTCAGCAGGGCCTGCACTTCCCAGAGGGAGGCCTTCTCCCGAAAGTAGCGGACCAGGGAAGTAAGAGACTGGACAAGGGGACCGGCCGATCCGTAAGGACGGAGCCTTAAATCCACCCTGTAAGCGTACCCTTCGGAAGTAGGTTCAGAAAGAAGGCGGGTCACCCGTTCCATCATTTCCGTGTAATACGAGAGAAGAGTCGCGGATTCTTTCTCCTCCAGGCCCGTGCCGTCCATGACCATGAGAAGGTCGATATCGGAGCTGTAATTCAGTTCCCCTCCACCGAGTTTCCCGAAGGCGCATATAACGTATCGGGTACGGACCAGGGAGGATGGGGCGTCCATCCTGTCTGACGGGAAGCGGACGCACCTTTCGGCAGCTACTGAGAGGATGGCGCCCGCAAGGACCGAAAGGTCTTCCACCACGCTCTCCAGGTCTACACGGAGGCAGATGTCCCGTGTCCCGATCCGAAGCATCTCTCTTTTCTTTACCCTCCGCATATGATCCATCCATTCCCCGTCATCCCCGCTCTCTATCCACAGCTCATCTTCCAGGTCCTCTTTCCGGAGTTCCTTATACAGATGGGCCGGATCAACAACCCATTCCAGGAAAAGCGGGTTTAGTACCAGGGTGTCGGAGAGAAACTGGCTGGCAGCGAAAATGTCGATCATGACCTGGAGTTTTTTCGGCTGTGTAAGCATGGAACGGTAATGGTCCATCCTGTCGATCCCGGAAAGAACATAACGCTCCCAGTTATTCAATGCCATATCCGGGTCCGCGGAGCGGGCGAGGATATCGACCGCCAGCACGGCAAGACCGGCAAAGAGATTTTTCGAGGGTCCTTCTCCGGCCAGTCTTCTCAGGTTATCCGCTGCCCTCCGTGAATCCGTGAAAGCGTATCTCTCCAGGATGGACCGGACGGCTTCAAGGTCAAGCCCCGTGGAGAGGACAATGTCCGCTACGTTACCCGTCTCCGGACCGGGAAGAGAATCGCGGCCGAACCGTTCTTCAATGAAGCTTCGCACAACGGCGGAGTGGGTCTCCAGTTCGATATAGAGCTGATTGCCGGTAGAGAGATCTCCCCATGTGCGGTACCCCATACGGCGGGCCAGATGATCGTACTCCAGGCTCCCGGTTTCAGGCAGGAGCAGGTCCCGGGCGGACCCCCTGAGCATGCGGAGACCGTTTATGAGCCTCCGGAAGAAGTCGTAGGCCGCCTGAATCATCCGGTTCCTCTCCTCTTCGATGATCCCACCTTTCGCCATGACATCCAGCGCCTCGTGGATCCGGGGCGTCATGAGGCCGGGAAATTCCTGCGCGTAACGGACCTGGAGCATCTGCACAGTGTACTCGATATCCACGAGACATCCGGGACTGTACTTGGCGTTGATCTCTCCCCCTCCCCTCTTCTCCTGGAACTGCTTTTCCCTGAGCTCCTGGATTTCGTAAAAATCGATGGAGGGCGAGGTGTATATGTATTCGTTCCGCAGCCTCTCCAGTCTCTCTCCCAGTTCCCTTTCCCCTGCGAGAAAACGCATGCGGGTCAGGGCGAGACGCTCGTAGGAATGTGAGTTTCCTCCGGGACCGTAATACCTCACGAAGCTGTCCAGGCTCGCAGCCAGGGGACCGTCGGAACCGAAAGGACGTAGTCTCAGGTCAAGTTCGAAAATCCCCTCCTGCTTCGACCGGATGGAAGCGATGATCTCCTGGACAAGGATTTCAAAGAAATGGGCATTGGGAATGGACTTCTCGCCTTCCGTGCCGCCGCTGTCACTGTAAACGAAGAGAAGCTCGATGTCCGAAGCGTATCCCAGTGCGGCCCCTCCCATCTTACCGAGTCCCATTACTACGAAGGACACGTTAAGGCCCGCCACACTCCGGGGACGGCCGTGGAGCCGCACAAGATGCTCCATGTTGAAATCAAGAGCCGCCCGCACAACATTCTCCGCCAGGAACGTGAGTCGCCTGGAGAGCTCCCGGAAATCGACCTCCCTGTTAAGGATATGCTCAAGATCGATCGTGAAGTTTTCCCGATCCTTGAACTCGTTAAGGACCTTCCTTTTCTTCTCCAGGCCATCCACCCTTTCCAGTTCCTCCCTGAGCCTGTCACCGATGCTCTCCCAGCTGCTCATGAAGGGACGGTCATCCTCGATCACCGGCAGGATCGATTCGTACTGTGTCCGGATAAATTCTTCCCAGACGTAATCGCTGGTACCCAGTAATCGCGCCAGCCGCTTCATCGTACCTGGAGTGGAGAATATCTCCATGAGATCCTGGTCGTCACGGATGCCGGAAAGTTCCCGTAACAGGTATTCAAAACGTGACAGGGCCGCGTAGGTGTCAGGCGCCGTGCCCAGGTAAAAGGTAAACTGCTTTGTGAAAAGGATGGAAAGACGGAGCCTGTTCAGGATCTTATCATCCCTGATGGGTCGATACTCTCCGTCATGGACGAAGAAATTGTCCACCACCTGGTTCCGGATAGTCCTGATATCCACATGCTCGATACTGAGATCCTGGAACGTCAGGGCCGTTGAAAGGGTATAGAGAAAGAAAGGTGTGTCTTCGGACTGGACCCGTATCTCCGTGAAAGACCCTCCGTCGTTATGAAAATCGATTTTTACCGGGTAGCTGACAGCATGATCATGGTCAATATCAGAAAGACGCGACACGACCATTTCATTGACGATCTCCTTGGCCCGCTGCATACCCTCCCCTTCCAGGGCGCGGAAGACCCGTTCCATCCTTTCCCGGAGAACGCGGTCAAGATATTCCATTCTCCCATGACCAAACGTGCCCTGGAAATAATCGATAATGTATCTGTCAGGTCCCCGCTCTTTCCGTTTCAGGCTGCGATTCCGCAGAATTCTTCTGCTCTCCTTTCTGTCCGTTGTTTTTCTCTGATAGGTAAAGACCTTTCCAGAGGAGATATCCATGCCGGAGCTTGAGAGGATTCCCACGAGGAGAGAGAAGAGAGCGGGATGATCCCTGGAGATGATGGTGACAAATGCCGATCCTTCCTCAGTGACCACCTCGAGATGCCAGGGTGATCCCCTTCGGATAGAATCCAGACCCCTCAGGTGATGCGCGAAATCGGCAAAGGAAAAGAAATCGAAGTACTCATCATCGAGCCGTTCCAGATGCTCTTTCACAAGATCCGGGTCAAGGTTGGGGTCCTGTTGTATCAGTTCAGCAGGATCGGGTTTTCGTATCATAAACAGGTTCCGTTTGCCGAATCGAGTATTTCTCTTACCCTGGCCGTCAGTTCAGCAGGACCGAAGGGCTTGGAGATAAAATTTACGTCCGGCCTCAATACGTTACGGTCCACAATGGCGTCTTCCGTATAGCCGGACATGAAGAGAACCCGGTGGAAGGAGAGAAACTCTTCCGCCCGGGAGACAAATTCCGGCCCGCTCATCTCAGGCATTACCACGTCGGATATAATAAGATCGATCCCCTCTCCCTTTTCTCCGCAGATTTTCAGGGCTTCTCGTCCGCCGGCCGATTCCAGAACATTGTATCCTATCTGCTGGAGAGAACGCACAATCATCCTGCGGACGGAATCCTCATCCTCCACCACAAGGATGGTCTCCCGGTTTTCGGTCTCTCCCCGGTAAAGGCATTTCTCTTCGACCGTCTCTTCAGGCTCGCCCTCGGTCACCGGAAAGATAACAAGAAAAGATGTTCCCTCTTCGATAACGGAATGGACTCGCACGTAACCATCGTTCTGTCGTATGATGCCGTAAACAGTGGAAAGGCCCAGGCCTGTTCCTTCCTCTCCCTTGGTGGTAAAGAAGGGCTCGAAGATACGCTCCAGAATATCAGGATCAATGCCCATTCCGGTATCATTAACGGTGAGCATGACGTACTCACCGGAAACGGCCTCCGGGAACTCGTTCTTCAGGTTATGACTATCATCAAGGTTGGATGTGGTAATCCTCAGTTCCCCTCCCCGAGGCATGGCGTCCCGGGCGTTTACCGCAAGGTTCACTATAAGCTGCTCAATCTGGGTCGGGTCCGCCATGATATTGTGAATGTCCGGGTCGACCTCCACCTTCAGGGCGACGTCCTCGCCGATAACCCTTTTAAGCATCCTGTCCATCCGCTCTATCACATTATTCAGGTTAATGACCACGGGCTCGATAATCTGTCTTCGACTGAAGGCAAGAAGCTGCCGGGTAAGCTGAGCGGCCCTGTCCGCAGTCCGTATGATCTCTTCGACGTTCTCCTGAACCGGGTCATTCAGATCAATCATATTCCGGGCCAGTTCCGCGTTACCCAGGATGGCGGTCAGCAGGTTATTAAAGTCATGGGCGATACCCCCGGCCAGTCTCCCTATGGCTTCCATCTTCTGGGCCTGTTGAAGCTGAATCACAAGATTCTCCCTCTCCTGGTCCGCTTCTATTCTCTCCCGAATGTCCCTGAACTCCGATACCCGGACCATTTTTCCGTAATAAGGGATCTCCCGGCTGTGAATCTCCACGGGAAAAATCTTTCCATCAGGAGTTGTCACCTCTGCGATGAAAGTACGTGATTCTCCATTCTTGATCACATGAAAAAAGACCCGTCCCCATCTTTTATCAAGGAGGTCGGTCACCTTCATCCCGATAAGAGAATCGTAACCATGACCGCTAAGGTCGACCATTCCCTGGTTAGCTTCAATGATCTCGTCATTTTCATGGATAATAATACCGCCGAAAGAAGCGTTGTGAAGCACACGGAACCTCTCTTCGCTCTCCTTGATCTTCCTTTCGTATTCTTTTCTCTGGGAAATATCCACCTGTATCGACCTGAAACCGGTAATCATCTCATCGGTATAAATCGGATCCGTATAGAAGAGCATGGGAATATAACCGCCATCCTTCAAACGGCACGAATACTCGTTCCCGCGAACGTATTTCCCTTCCTCGAGACTCGTTAAATTTTCAAACGCAACCGGATGGTCATCCTCATGGAGAATACTGAAAACGTTGAGGCCCTTTTCAAGGTCATCCCGGGTATACCCGGTAAGTTGCATGCCCCGGTTGTTAATATAGGTGATATTTCCTTCCGCGTCGGTCTCGGCCACTACCAGGGGAAGAAGCTCCACAAGTTCCCGATATCTTCCTTCACTTCGGCGCAGCTCCTCTTCCGTCTCTTTCAGGTCGGTAATGTCCAGGATACTGGCAAGGATGGCGGGGCGTCCCCCGAGGACAACGGTGTTGGAGTACAGGGCCATCCAGCGAAGTTTTCCCGTATTGGTGTAAATACGAAAGTTGTAGTTCCTTTTGACGTCCGGATCCCCTGAAAGCTTCCTCGCCATCTGTTCGATCATGAAGGGTCTGTCTTCCTGGTGAACATTCTGCATGAAACGTTCGGCCCGCATTCCCATGAGCTCATTAACGGGAAGCTCAACCATCTCGGCCCAGGCATGATTAACGTAGGTTACCACATAGTCCTGGATGATAAGGACACCCATGAGGTTCTGTTCCGAAATTACCCGGAATTTCTCCTCACTGTTGCGAAGTTCTTCTTCCGCCTCTTTCTCACGGGTAATGTCCATGATATATCCGAAGAAGCGGGTACCTTCATCCTTTTGATGGCTGCTGCGCGCGTATATGGAGACCCAGATGTCCCTGCCGTCCCGGCGGCGGTACCGGGTCCTGAATCCGTTCACCTCTCCTCTCGACAACATTTCATCGAGGAACCTCTTTCTGTCGGCCGGATTGGTATAGATGGTTCCGGCTATATCCTGTATCTGAAGAACCTCTTCAACGGACGGATAGCCGAGAATTCGCACCAGTTCCGGGTTGGCCGCCTGAATCGCTCCTTCCAGAGTGGTCTGGAAAACTCCGATGGGAACCGTTTTAAAGAGTTCCCGGTATTTCCACTGACTCTGTTCCAGTTCCCCCTGGGATACTGTCAACTCCTCGTTCATGGCTTCAAGTTCTTCATTAGCGGCGGCCAGCTCGGTATTGGTGTTACGCAGGTTCTCCTCCGTGGCCTTAAGGTCCGTAACGTCCATGACGGAGAGGAGGCCGGCCGGCCGGCCGAAATGGATACTGCTGGTTCCGCTGATGGATATCCATTTCTCCTCCCCCGATTTTGTTATAATTACCAGATCATACCTCGGTACCGTCATCTCACCAGATTCTCGTATTATGGCCCGTTCCCGGGCAATCTCCCGGTAGGTCGGATGCACGATGTCCCAGGCGATCTTTCCCATAAGCTCTTCCCGCGGGTACCCTGTTATCATCTCCGCGGCTTTGTTGATGTAGACCCATTTCGCATCCTGGTAGATCATAATACCCATGGGAGTCGATTCGGCCAGGTTACGGAAGGTGATCTCGCTCTCCCTGAGGCGTTCCCAGGCGTCCTGATCCCCGGTCCTGTCATGAGTGATAACGGCCCAGCCTGTGTACACCCCCTCACGGTAGAGGGGCCGGTACTCGTTCTGAATAAAGCGGATCTCTCCATCTTTGCGCCTGATCCAGAACTCGAGATTCGCCGGCTCAGGTGATTTCTTCAGACGTTTGCGTTCCTTTTCAAGGCGGGGAGTCTCCTCCGGAATCGCCAGGTCGAGTCCGGTCATATTCTGCAGCTCTTCAATTGTGTAGCCGGTTATCTCGATCAGTCTGTCACTGATATAGACATTTTCCCCATCTTCAACGATCGAAATTCCGGCCTCAATATTCGCGGCGACCCGGAGAAACCTTTCCCTGGTACGCCTGTATCTGCTGAACTCTTCGTGCCTCCGGACGCAACCTTCCAGAAACAGAAGAAGCTGCTTCTCTTCGCAGGGCCAGACCAGGATCTCGTACTGCCCGAGTTCATGAAGGGAATGGGCCAGATCTGAAGCGTTTTCCGGCAGAAGAAACAGAAGCGGCAGTTTACCGTCACCGTAAAGATTAACGGCCGGCTCCGGAGTGTCATCCTCCCCGAGGCGGATAAGGATACAGTCCGTATCCGTGATTCTCTTTTTTCGAGTTTCCGCTTCCGGAAGCATACTTCTTCCGGAGACAGACACTCCTATGGTGGAGAGATTGTTCTCTATCTCCTTTCTATGGGAGTTCTTCGCCGCCATGATATGTACGGAAAGAATGCTCAAATCCATCCTCAGGGTCTCTTTAACCGGAACCCCGAGTTCATACAATCATGACTGTTCATTCTCTCTGGACCTCGTCATCTAAGAACCTGAAATTCACCTGTGATCTACTATCAGCTCCGGCCAGGCATTGTCATACATGCCGACCGGTTGGTTTTCATTGAAAGCAAAACAACATCCTGTATTTTTACCTGATAAATCCGGTTTGTCAAACAAAAGACTGTTCCGAGAGCATTACAAGAAGAAACCGGCAAAATCAGGCACAAAAAGAGGGTGCCTCATGGACACCCTCTTCATCATCCAGGATACCGGCTTTAGATATCGTAATACATGGCGAATTCCCAGGGATGGGGCCTGAGGTCGAGGGCCTTGACCTCGTTCTCCATCTTGTAATCGATCCAGGTCTCGACCACGTCCTCGGTGAATACGTCACCCCGCAGGAGCCAGTCATGATCCTTCTCAAGGGCCTCCAGGGCCTCCCGGAGGGAACCGGGGGTTGTGGGAACCTTGGCCAGTTCCTCGGGAGGAAGATCGTAGATATCCTTGTCCAGGGGGTCACCCGGGTCGATCTTGTTCTGTATCCCGTCAATGGCCGCCATAAGCAGGGCCGAAAAGGCCAGATAAGGGTTACTTGAAGGATCCGGGCATCGGAACTCGAAACGCTTGGACTTCTCAGACTTGGAGTACATCGGTATACGGACCGCGGCGCTCCGGTTACGGCTTGAATAAGCCAGGTTCACCGGGGCCTCGAAACCGGGTACGAGTCTCTTATAGCTGTTGGTGGTCGGGTTCGTGAAGGCCAGCAGAGCCGGGGCGTGCTTCAGAACGCCACCTATGGCATGGAGAGCCATCTCGGAGAGACCAGCGTACCGGTCACCGAAGAAGAGATTTTTCCCTCCCTTCCAGATAGAGAGGTGAGTATGCATTCCGGTACCGTTATCGTTCCAGAGCGGCTTCGGCATAAAGGTCACGGTCCGGTTATGCTTCCGGGCCACGTTCTTGATGATATACTTGTATTTCAGCATCTTGTCGCCCATCTCCACGATGGGAGAGAACCTCATGTCTATCTCCGCCTGTCCGCCCGTGGCAACCTCGTGGTGCTGGGCTTCCACCTCCATACCCAGGCTCTCCATTATGAGCATCATCTCGCTCCTGATATCCTGGAAATGGTCGGTGGGAGGCACGGGGAAATAACCTTCCTTGTACCTCGGTTTATAGGCCAGGTTAGGCTCTTCAAAGGCCCCGGTGTTCCATCGTCCTTCAACGGAATCGAGAAAATAGTATCCCTCATGCTCGTTCTGATCGAAACGAACATCATCGAAAATGAAGAATTCCGCCTCAGGACCAAAGAAAGCCGTGTCTCCGATACCGGAAGACTGGAGATATTTCTCAGCCTTGACGGCAATATGTCTGGGGTCCTTGGGATAATCCTTCCCTGTGACAGGATCATGAATATTACAGATCATGACCAGGGTCTTGTGCGCCATAAAGGGATCGACAAAGGCGGTCTCCGGTACAGGTTTGACGAGCATGTCCGACTCGTTGATGGCCTGCCACCCCCGGATACTTGAACCGTCGAAACCGAGACCCTCCTCAAAAGAACCTTCGTCCAGTTCCCGGGCCGGTATGGAAAAATGCTGCCAGAGCCCCGGGAAGTCCATAAAACGAAGATCTATGACCTGAATACCTTCAGACTTGATGAATTTTAATACATCTGCTGCGCTTTTCATTATGGTAACCTCCAAATACAGTTCCCCTTTCAGGATGACCCCATAATGACCGACCAAAATATTCTGTCAATGTCCGGGGCCGGGAATATCCTTTCCAGACCGTAATTTAACACATCTGTAACATTACAAAGTGGTAGCAAAAAGAAACAAATCAGAAGGAAAAGTATTCCTGAGTGCCGTCTCTGCGATTGATAAACTGGATCCGGTTGTAGCGGCCCGTCTCCTGGAGACGCTCAATCTCCTGGAAGCCTGCCTGATAGCAATGATCGCAGGCCCCGTAAGGGATTTCAATACCCAGATTTTTACCGGAGAGCATCGACTCGCTGTCGATTTTCAGCAGTCCTGAACACTCCTCGCAGTACATGATCGATTCCATCTGACGTTCATGGATACCTTCCGTATCGTAGAAGATGTCCTTACGCCTTTCGATAAAATCGCCGGGATAGACCAGCTCCCGCATGGCCGGCGGATGAAGATAGAGGTTCAATACGTCATCGGTTATCCCCCGGATATAATCCATGATATGCTTCTCCTGGGCACCCTCCCTGCGGTCATAATCCGGTTCCCTGACCCAGGAATAATCGATGCCGGCCATGGCCAGCACGATACCCAGGTTCACGTAAGGAAGGGCGCCCTTGATGGAGTAACCACCTTCCAGAACAGCGATATGGGGATTCAGTTTGTCATTCAGGATGGCGTAACCCTGGGCCGTAAAGTTCATGTTGGTAATAGGATCGGTATAGTGATTATCCTGGCCCGCGGAGTTTACGATTATGTCCGGTTTAAACTGTTCCAGAATGGGGAGGACCATATTGTCTATGGTATAGAGGAAACCTTCCTCTCCCGTGTCGGGGGGAAGGGGAATATTAATGGTCCGTCCCCTTGCGTTGGGACCGCCTGTTTCCAGGATGGCGCCGCTTCCGGGATACAGAGTGCGCCCGTCCTGATGGATAGAGATAAAAAGGACGTCCCTGTCGTGCCAGTAGATATCCTGGGTACCGTCCCCGTGGTGGCAGTCGGTGTCGACGATGGCTATTTTTTTCCGGCCGTAGTTGCTCCGGATATACTCGATCATGATCGCTTCGTTGTTAATATTGCAGAAACCCCTGTTTCCCAGCACCACCTTGCAGGCGTGGTGGCCGGGAGGGCGCACCAGAGCGAAGGATCGGTCTACCTCCCCTTCCAGTACGACCTGGGCGGCCCGTATGGCTCCCCCGGCGGATATCATGTGGGACTCCGTCGTAACCGTTTCCATGTCGGGGAAACAGAAGTGTGTCCGCAGGATGTCAGCCGGGTCCGCCACCAGTGGTTTGAATTCCTCGATCCCCCGGATATCAAAAACACCCTCCTCCTTCAGCTGATCCTGGGTATAGAGGAGACGCTCTTCACGTTCAGGATGGTCCGGATCGATGGCCCAGTCAAAGGCGGGGAAGAATATGAGTCCCATCTTACGGTTGGCAGTAATCATTTCACGAAACCTCCACGGCCGTGGTCACGCCGGGACGAACCTGGCACTTTACCCTGATGTCTTTACCGCGACTGAAGAAACCGCCTACCATGTTGAAGGATGACGCCTCAATGATGTCTATGTTTTCATCACTTACGTTGCTTCCGATCTTACGAATATGATCGGCCAGGAGGGTTCGAGCCTCTTCCTCGGCCTGTTCCAGGGTATACTGCCGGTCCACCTCTCTCTGGAAATTGAGATTAGGAACGATAAGGGTACCTTTCGCGGTATCCGCGAAAAGTTCTATATCGAATGTGGTCCTGGCCAGAGCGGCTCCTATGGCATTGGCCACATCATGGTTTTGCGGTACATGAACCTCCAGCCCGAAACGTTCCTCAAGAAGGCCGCGCATCACCCCAACAGGCCCCCCCACGGCGTAAATCTTTTTCGGGAGAATGACCTTACCCTCCAGCATCTCGTGGATGGTATAGACCGGTTTGTTGTTGATCTCAGCCACCATGGAGAGAGCCTCCCGATGGATCTCCGAGAGTGCGTACTCCACGGCACCGGAGGCCAGGTCAGCGGCGCTCATCCCGGTTCTACCGGCCAGTTCTTCAATCCCCTTTTGAGACTCTGCTCCGTCTCCGTGCTCCATAAATCCCATGAAATTCATGGCGTCCACCAGGGTGGGATGATCCCCTGAGAGGGCCATGGCCGGTCCCAGACGGTCCGGTCCCACCCGAACCTCCCCATCCACGACACTCAGGGCCGAGTCTCCTCCAATGCCTATGGAACGGGTATTCAAAGCCCGCACAAGGGTCGGGTATTTCCGAATGGTAATCCCGTCCCGTACTACCAGGGGAGCGCCGTCCGCAAAGACCGCTATGTCCGTGGTCGTTCCTCCAATATCAAGGATTATGGAATCTTCCGTAATTTTTGACAAACCGATAATTCCCATAACGCTGGCCGCGGGACCGGAAAGGATCGACTCAACGGGAAGGCGCCGTGAAATTTCAAGGGGAAGGGTGCCTCCGTCCGCCTTAAGTATGTGGATATCGGCCGTAATCCCGAAGGAACGGAGGCTCTCCTCCATGGCGTCCGCGAAGCTGTTATAGTCTCTCCATACCGCTGAATTATAATAGGCCGTGGCGATACGACGGGGAAAACTGAGCTGTCCGGAGAGTTCGTGCCCCATGGTTATGAAATCAGACTGTTCCCTGAAAATCTCCGCCATCCTCTTTTCGTGATCCGGGTTACGGGTGGAGAACTTGCTTACAAGGGCGAAGACGCGAACGTTCTTCTCTTCACATGAACGGGACGCGTGGGCGAGCTCCTCTTCACCGAGGTCCGCAATGGAACTTCCCCTGTGATCGATGGAGCCGGGTAAAATGAAATAATGGTCTCCGATTTTATATACATCAGGGTTCAGGCCCGGTCCCGAGGATATGACAAGCCCCACCGGTTCGGTTCTTTGTTCAACGATGGCGTTAGTTGAGAGGGTGGTACTCAGGTTAATAGAGTCGATTGAATTGATGTCCACTCCCTCTATCACCTTTTTCGTTACTTCAGCCAGAGAATCGAGGAGCCGGCCACGGTTCGTCGGAACCTTGGCTGTCGCAAGAACCTTGCTTCCTGAAAGCAGGGCGGCGTCCGTATGGGTGCCGCCTACATCTATACCGAGAATCTTTTCTGCCACTGGACTTCCTTAAACAGAGGTACGGGTGCCGTCTGTCACATTGCAATAGCGGAAAGGTGGATGTCAAGAAAGTATCATTCAGAGAGAAAAATTGAATGGTGCGTAAACCTTCTACAGAAGGGAACTGAGCCATTCCCTGAGCCTGGCGACGATTGACAGCATACGTTCCTCCCAGGTATCGAGAACAGAACGACTCACTCCCACCATGTTATTCGAGAGGCCGGTCCAGGTAACGATCATGTGGTCATGAAAACCGTCGTAGTCCTTCACCGACTTCAGGGAATCGGGCCCCAGAGAGGCTTCTCGCACCCTCAGGCTCAGCCGGGTAATAAAAATCCCCTCAAGGGGTACGGGTCCGGGTATCCTTTCTCTGCTCCCGCTGCCTGACAGGTTCGGCAAGGCCCCTCCCCCGGATTCAAAGAGGACCGGCCTGGCGTGGATCTCAGGCTTCCAGGGATCGGGAGAGACCGGCTTGATGTTCGCCATCCTTTCATGGGTAGAGGATGGACGCGTTTCTTCGCGGGTTGAAACCTTTTTCTCCTCTTTCCGGGGTACCGTTTTTCTCTCCTCCGGTTTTTGAGCGACACTCTCCCTTTTCTTACGGGCAGGATACCCCTTGCCGTTCTTCGATGCCACCAGAGTCCGGGAGGATAATCCGGGAAGTGACTCAAGGCGGGCCAGCTGCTGACTCTCGGACCCCCGGACCATCATATAGCGTCCCAGGCGATAGGGGTTCCGATTTTCAGCAAGATCTGCCGCCACAGCGCCCCAGTAGATGGTAAAGGCATAGCTGTATCCCGCCTTTTTCAGATGTTCAATGGTAATATCAGAAAAGGAACCGTAGGGGTAGACAAAGAGATCCACCCTGCGGCCGAGTTTCTTTTCAAGAAGCTTTCGGGAGGTATATATCTCCTTCATGAAGGACCATTTGTCCCTGCGATAGAGTTTCTCGTTGACATAGAGGTGATAGAAGCCGTGGGAGGCGATGGTGCATCCTTCCTCCGCCAGGCGGTCAAGCTGTTCCCATGTGAGGGCGTACTTCTGTTTTCCGATGACAGCCGGGTAGACGGCCAGTAAGGGTTTCACTCCCCTCGGCTTCATGACCTGAAAATAGGCATCGTACACGGAACGGTTCCCGTCGTCCACGGTTACCAGAACGTTCCGTTTTCCACTGATTCGTCCCTCCCGTATCTCCTCGAAGGAGACGAAACGGAAACCGGAACGTTTCAGCCGGTCCAGGTGGGCGGCCAGTTCCTTTTTGGTAAAACAGTAACGGTTATCGCGATCCAGAAAAGCGTGGTAGGCTATGACATAGACTCTGGATTCTTCCGTAGCGGTTGCGGCCTGTGGAAGCAGGAAGATGAGCAGCAGGCTAAGGGCAGTGAACAGCCTTAGCTTCCCCGGCTGCCCGTTTTTCTCGCACATGGGCCAGGACCTTCTTTTTTAGAACCTTTTTCTTCTTTTTACTATTTTCTGCATATTCACGGTTCACCTTGAACAGATAATCTTCAAGGATGGTGAAGTAATCCAGGAGAGGAGGAAGGAGATACTTCTTCGTGAAGGTGTGGTTACTCCAGTCCTGCATCTTTTTATAATAGTAGACCCTCTCCTTCGTTATAACGACCAGGCCGTAGATCTTCTCATAATAGGAAGTAAGGGTCTTTTCATCCAGTTTCGCCAGCTGTGCCCTCATCTTCGCTTTGGCCGCCCGGCTTGCCGGGGTCGAATGCTTGAATCTGTTTACGTAGTCGATATCCATATCAGGGCTATAACCGTTATCATATCCCAGGGCCGCGGTGGTGGCGTTCAGGATGGTCTTTTCCTCTTCCGTGAAGTAATCGCTGGTCTCACGAGTCATGGAAAAATATATTTCCTGGATGTCGCATCCTGTGATGATAAGTGCAAGAATAACAAGTGGCGCGAGCCGCTTCATAGGATCTCCTTGTCAGATCAGATCGTCGTTAGTAATGATGCACCGGGCGCGAATAGGCCGGGCCGCTTTTCTTCCCAGGACCTGGTCCATCTCCGGGGCCGGTATACCGGTACCTGGCCTGAGGAGCACCAGGTCCTCTTCCGTGATAACGGCGTTTCGGGAAATGTCACGAACCGCGAACAGGCTTCGCCGGGCCGCACGGGCCGTTTCCAGTTCCTCCATCGCCGGTTCCAGTTCTCCGGTGCCGAGCCTTATCAGGGCGTTCTCCACCGTAACTATCAGTTCCCTGAAATCATCGGCGGTTATGGAGACATCTTTATCGGGACACTCATATTCCCTGTCAATGGTAAAATGTTTTTCAAAGACCCGTGCCCCGCAGGCCGCGGCCAGAGCAGCGTTCAGGGAGGAACGGGAATGATCGGACAGCCCCAGGGGACGATCATAGCGCTCTCCCAGGGTCAGAACCCGGGCGATATTGGCCTGGTGATCTTCGCAGGGATAGAGACTGACGCAGTGAAGAAGCGTAACTTCTCCGCTCCCGTACCCCTCAAGGTTCTGGAGCGCCCGGTTGATCTCATCATCCGTACTCATACCCGTTGAAAGAAAGACAGGCTTCCCGGTTTCAGCTATCCTCCTGAGGAGAAGAAGGTTCGTAACCTCCGAGGATGCCACCTTCATGATGGGGGCCTCCAGCTCCTCAAGGAGATCGACCGAGGGAAGATCAAAGGGGGTCGAGAAAAAAATCACTCCCTTCTCAAGGGCGCGGTCCGCCACCTTTCTCCACTGTTCTTTCGGGAAGGTGAGCCCTTTAAAGAAATCGACTTCCCTGCTGTTCGCGAATGAACAGCCGCGGCCCTGAAGCAGAGAGCCTGTGAACTCGGAATTCATCAATTCAGGCGTGAAGGTCTGGAACTTAACGGCGTCCACGCCGCTTCCAGCTGCCAGATCGATCATCTCCAGGGCCCTTTCCAGGCTCCCGTTATGATTCAGACCGATTTCCGCTACGTAGAAACCGCGTCGATCCTCATTTTTTACCATAGTATGTTCACGGTCAAGCATGCTGGCAGTCTTCTCAGGAGTGGAATAATTGGCAAATCTATTTTACTCTTCTCCGATTGCATCGCGAAACGGGACAATTATTATTTGCTTTTCAGTATCTATTTCTTGACTTTATTGGCCAAGAAAAACTCTATTATACCTGCCGCTGAAAGGGGGCGGAGATAATGATTCATTATTGTCTGTACGTAAAAGCGTCTCCAGAAATAATTACTGCTTGTTTTTGCCCCGATTTTTATGTATGAATTGACCATTCAATAAAAGTTACTCCATCGATACAGGAAAGGAGTTATCCCATGAAAAAGACCATTATCCTGTTCTCTATCCTGGTTTTCGCCGTGTCCGCCCTTCCGCAGACAGGAGATTTCAAGACCCGGATACTGGAGCGGCACAACGAGTACAGGGCAAAACATAACGTTCCCCCTCTTACCTGGAACGAGGAGATCGCCACCTTTGCCAGGCAGTGGGCCGAACGGCTCGCCCGGGAAGACAGGATGTATCACCGGAGTGGAAGCAGCTACGGCGAAAACATCTACTGGCAGTCGGGGGGCGTCTTCAACGCCGACAGGCCGGTCGATTCATGGTACTCTGAAATCCGCTATTACAACTACTCCAATGCCGGATTCAGCTACAAGACCGGGCATTTCACCCAGGTGGTCTGGAAAGGATCGGAAGAACTGGGATGCGGCAAGGCACAATCATCCCGCGGCGGTATCTACGTTGTATGCAACTACACTCCTCCCGGGAACTACCAGGGGCGTTTCCAGGAGAACGTTCCGCCCCCATCGGGTACAAAATAACAGATACTAACAGGTAAGGTGAAAGGCGCCGGCAAGATCGTCCCGGCCCTCTTCCACCATCCTGTTAAACTCTTTAACGGCCCGAGCGGTGGGCAGGGCCAGAAGCTCTATCCCTTTCTCTTCCAGGAACTTCCTGGTGGAGAGCGGGACATCCATCCTGTCAGAATGACCGGTCCCCACTATCAGGGTCCTGAGATTGTACCTGATGACCTCCTCCAGGTCTTCAGGGAGAAGGGAATGTCCCTCCCTCCGCCACCATCCAGGTGAGACCCTCTCCGGAAAGAGGATAAGGTCATTCTCGTAATCCTGACCATTAACGGTCATGGAGCCGAAACGGTAACTCTCGATCATCACCTATCTCTGATATGTTCCCATAAGCTCGGCATATTCAATGATATGCCCTTCCATCCTCTCCTTCAGGCCATTCTTGTCGACACCTTCAGGCAGTCCAAGGGTCGTGTTCAGGGCATAAAGCCGAAAGAAATACCTGTGTGTGCCGGAAGGAGGACAGGGACCGCCGTAATCGAGTTCACCGAAGGAGTTCATCCCCTGAGTACCGGGTATGGAGTCCTGTTCGATTCTGGCCATTACAGGTATGTCGTACAGGACCCAGTGAACCCAGTCACCGTTGGGCGCGCCCGGATCGTCAACGATCAGGGCCAGAGAGACGGTACCTTCAGGTATCTCCTCAAACATAAGCTCCGGGTTAAAATCCGCTCCGTCACAGGTGTATTTCTCCGGTATGGAATCGGAATCATTGAACGCGCTGCTCAGTACTATCATTATTATCTCCTTTTATACCGGAAATATACAAAATTAACGTGAACAGTTCAACCGGAAGCCGCGAATGAGTTAACCCAAAGACCAGAACTTGTCCCGGTCATATAATAATTACGTGATAAAAAATAATTATTTGCCATGATATACCTGCCATGAGAGAATCTCGAATATAAAGATGAAGGATGGGATAATGTTGAACAGGACAGGTCTTCTCTTTCTGGTCTTTCTCCTGGCCCTGACCATATCCGCCCCGGCGGATGAACTTCTGCAAAAGGCCGTCACCGGAAAGGAGAACCGGAAAGATTTCTACACACAGAACCGGGAGAGAATCACAGCCGGGTATATCCGGGAAAGGCTCCTCGGCCTGCTGACACACAAAGAGCTCTACAGAAAAGAAAATCTTGAGAAAGTTGAGGTCCTGGACGTCTGGATAGACATGGGAGATCATGAACCTCTCCGGACCCTTCACTCTTACGCCCTGGCCAGTCACCTTATATACGCCCGTGAAGATTATGACACAGCCGAACAGTTACTGACCCCCCTTCTTGAAAAAAGACCTGAAAACATAACCAGCGTCAGCCGGGGGGACGTGGCCCTCCGTCTTGGGGACATCCGGTTTCGAAAAAGGGATTATCCCGGCGCCAGGGATCGTTTCAATCTGGCCCTGAATGAATTCCAGAAAGAGAACCGGGTCCGGGGCCAGGGGGCGGCCAGGAAACGTCTCGGAGACATCGCCCTCCGCATGGAGAACCTGGAAGAGGCTGATGGGAGATACAGGCAGGCCCGGGAGATCTTCCGCGGCCAGGGAATGAGTATCGGAGAAGCCAATTGCATCAAGGGATTGGGAGAGATCCACCTGAAAAAAAATCGGCTCGATGAAGCCCGGCAGGCCTTTGACCGGGCACTGCAAATCTACCAGCGCGAGTCTTCCCTCATGGGAGAAGCCAACTCTCTTAAGCGGAAAGGGGACATCCTCTTCTTACAGGGCCGCTACAGAGAAGCCCGTGAGATGGTCCTGCGGGCCGAGAAGAAATATGAACAGGTCTCATCAAGCCAGGGCCTGGCTAACTGCCAGCTACGACTGGGCGATATAGAGGCTGTCCTTTCCGGCGCGGACACGGCCCGACAGCACTACCTGTCGGCCCTGGAGAGTTACGACCTGCAGGATGATGAACCTGGCAAAAAGGCGGCCCGACAGAGAATCGAGCTTCTCAAGAAGGGAACCGCGGATAAAGAGACCGTGGAGAAGGACCGGGATAGAGGGGAAATATCCGGTACGGAGACCCGGAAAGAGGAGACAGACACAGATAAAACCTCCGGGAACGTGACCCGGAAAGAGGAGACAGACACAGATAAAATCTCCGGGAACGTGACCCGGAAAGAGGAGACAGGCACAGATAAAACCTCCGGGAACAAAACCCAGATAGAAGACGCGACTTCCCAGATGGAAAAGGGTAACAGGGCCTACAACCGGAAGGAATATACCAGTGCCCTGGAGCACTATTCCCGGGCCGAAGCCCTCTACGGAAAAGACGGTCTTACCACGGGCAGAGCCAACGCCCTCTACAAGGAGGCCCGTACCCTTTTCCGCATGAAAAAGCTGGAGAGCTCCCTCAGACTCTACAATGAGTCAGAGACCCTCTACCAGCGGGAAAAGAAAACACTCGGTATAGCCAATGTCCTATACGGCAAGGCCGAGATTTCCCATTTCCGGGGAAGATATGGAGAGGCCGTCGGTCTGTACCGCAGGGCACTGGATGAATACCGGGCCATTTCAATGAAAACAGGAATGGCCAACTGCAACGCCTCCTTCGGAGAGATCGCCTTTGACCGGAAGGACTTCAAGGCCTCAAGGGGTTACTTCACCGAAGCCCTCAAGCTCTACACGGAAGCCGGTTCAAAGGAGGGCGTCACCTACTGTGATCAAATGCTCGCGAAGATCAAGAAGACCAGATAGTTTTTCAGTAATGAGTGATAAGTGATGAGTAAGGAGTACCCTTTGCAACCAGGAAAAAGAAACCCTTCCATGCCAGCAAATTAAGCAGAAAAACTTGGTTCTTTAAAATTGCCTATATCTAAGAATCAATTTTAACCACTGCAAATCAAAACAAAAATAACGTATTACAGAAACCAGCAGCAGAACAAAAAAATGGCTGGCATAACCAGTTTTTGAAAAGGTGCCCTTCATAAAACGCCCTACCTGGTATTATTCATAAAAAGAATAATTTCTGAACAGTCTGGCCGCCATGGATGGCGGCCAGTCACGCGAGGACGACAGGAGGGCCTCCGGAGCAGTGGCAATGATTCAGGTTAGTTTGATAGGCCCCGCGGCGAATAGCGGCTCCCGGCAAGGATGCCGCAGTGTCCAGCGCCGACAGGAGGTCGAAATCGCGCTGGACCGTCTTTCTTTGGTACTTTGATAAGCAAGGATGCGCCACTGCCGGGGCTGAACAGGATGTTCAAATTGCCCCGGCCTTTGACGCGACAAAGAAAGTACAACAGATTTAAGGAGAGCAAGGTCTCGCAAAAAAGATTTGGGGAAAGAATACGCAAAAGGAAAAAGCACCAATTACTCAGGGTGAAGGAACCCCGGTTGTCGGTTTCTCGGAGAAAGTCGGCTCCCTCTTCTCCGGTCTCAACTTCTCTGATCCGAGGGGATCATTTTTGCTTTCCACTGCTTCACTTCCGGTACCCGGTCCCACCTTTCCGGTACCGAGTTTTCCCATCTCCACGGAACCATCATTATTCACGGTAATGTATTCACCTTCTTTCAGGACAAGGGCTTCACGCTCACCTTCCGGATCATCTATCTCAAGAGAACCTTTATAACACTCCACACGTGTCTGATTAGTATCCTTCCTGATGGAATACTCGGTTCCTCGAACAGCTGCCACCAGATTTACCGTTTCAGTTTTGAAACTATCCCCTTGTTTCTTATTCAGCGTTGAAAAGATTTTGAGAAATCCTTTGGAAAGGAATATTTCACCATCAGCAGACCCTCTATTTTCGGCAGAGATGACTTTTTTAACCTCCATGTTTGCCTCCGGCCCTATCTCTATCCTCGTTTCTCCCATCGTCAGAGTAGCACTGGAATCGCTTCCGGTTTCAATACTGTCCCCCCTGAAAAGTTTCTGATCAACACGAGCTTTCTTCGTAGTACCATCTTCCTTATGAACAATAACATTCCCCACAGCCATATGCAAGGTGGCGAAATCTCCCCTTGGCTTCTTCTTACAGGATACGATCAGGGGTATAACAATTAAAACAATTAAAACTATCAACAGTCTCTTTTTCATGCAAACCTCACCTTTACATTCATTAGTTTACTCTATATGACTATATCATTATACACTTTTTTATCATACATGACAAATATTATTATTTGCCAAAAACCAGTAATTATTGCATTATGAATCAAATCCAGATAATCCCTTTAGCTTTTATGAATTATACATATCTGTTCCTTCATATTGTCCTTACCATTACAATTTGCGCTACCCCTTTATACTCTAAAGAGGAACCTGTGTCGCATATTCATCTTTCAGAAAATTCAATTCCCTTACGAGGAGATAACTGGAAGTATACCTATACAGATACAAGGGATACAATCCAAAACATGGAAGAATATACTACAGAATTGACATGGCGGGATTACAACTCCAAACGACCAGCCGATAATCCCTCACCTTACCCTTACCTTATCATTCGTATCCCTCTGCCAAATTATAGTTTTCAATGTCCGGTCATTGTTGTCCCCGCCCTTTCTTATTATGGCGCCTTTGAGGCCTATATAGATGGGAACAGGATATACAAAACTATTCTTCAGGACAAGTGGGCTGAGAAATACCTTACCCGACAGGTTCATCTGATTCCGCTTCCCTGCCAGACTAAATCTGACAGTATAGATTTTCTGCTGCACTCTAAAGAATCACATCCTGTAGAGCTTTCCCCTCCCCTGCGTCTCGCATCGTCATCCAGTGTTAAACGTCAACTTGTTCATCACACCCTTGAATTTTCCGCAATCGGTCTGGTTTTTATACTGATCGCTTTAATATCATTTATTGCCGCTGTGCACATTCCATCCGAAAGGAGAAAACCTCTTTCATACTCGATTTTATCCGTTACAGCAGGTTTGTACCTTCTGGTCAACGCGGATCTTACAAGAGAAATTTTTGAGTTGCCTCACCTTATCTCCTGGTATGTTTCTATGGTGGCCTTTTACTCCTTTCCTGTTGGCATGTTCTCCTTCCTTGAATATAATCTGGATCGTCCGCTGAAACAGGTGAACCGTGTTCAATGGAAACTACATCTGATTTTTGCTATGTTTGCCATTTCTCTGGAGGCACTCGGAATACTCGGATATATGTCCCTGCTTCCCTATTTTCTTATGCTGCTGGGGGTCAATATTATTGTAGATTTCGTTTTGAGTCTCCCGGTTTTTTTCAATGAAAGAAGAGAAAGTGGTTCAACAAGCCTGTTCAATAAAAAGATAATCACCCTCGGAGAAATAATATTTTTCTTTTCAATTATTCACGATATACTCGCCACCTTCCGTGTAATACACACAGGTCGATCCTTTTTTCATATTGGACTGCTAATATTTACTCTGTTCCTTGCCTACATCCTGATAAAAAATTACATTGATGCTGAAATTAAACTCCGGAAAAATTCACAGGAACTTAAGGAAAAGTCGAACCAGCTGGAAGAGTACTCCCATAATCTTGAAGAGAAGGTCAGAGACCGAACCCTGGAACTCCAGGAAAATATTGTTCTTCTGGAAAAGGAGATCGCCCTCAGGGAAGACATTGAGAAAAGACTGATTGAACATGAATCAAAACTGGAAGATCTTAATGCCACAAAGGATCGGTTCTTTTCGATTATTGCGCACGACCTGAGAAACCCCTTTAACAGTATCATCGGGATGTCCGGGTTAATCAATCAGCAGTCAGAAAAACTCGAGAAAGAGAAAATCATCGAGTTTGTACAAGATATACATTCCTCATCCCTGATAGTATATAAGCTCCTTGAAAATTTTCTGGAATGGTCGAGATTACAGAGGGGAATCATTAAACCAGAGCCGGAAGCACTTTCCCTTAATGACTATTTACAGGAGAGTCTTTCCATCCATCAGAATCTGATTCATGATAAAGCTATAACTGTTACCCGCGAAATCCGCAAAGATATGACTGTCTATGGGGATGGAAACATGTTTCGGACGATATTACGTAATCTTATTTCCAACGCAATCAAGTTTACACCCCGAAAAGGCACCATTGCATTGCGGGCAGAACGGAATGGTGATATGGTTAACCTTTCTGTGGCGGATACCGGTGTGGGTATTCCTGAGGATGTTGTACCCCGTCTTTTTGATATTGATCGGCAGCACTCAACAAAAGGCACTGAAAGGGAAGCCGGATCAGGCCTCGGACTTATACTATGCAAAGAGTTCATCGAAAAAATGAAAGGTTCCATAACAGTTACCAGTGAAAGCGGAAAAGGAAGCGTCTTTACGATTCTTCTACCGGCCCTACCGGAAAAGGAGGTTATCACTTAACTATCCACACAACATTTATATATGGATCCCGTATTTATTCCTTAAATCTATTTGCTATAAAAATCTATTGTCCCTCCCTGCAGGGGACGCATCGTATCCTGTCTCAAGTCAAACCGGGACACCCGCAAAGCCTATTTCGACAAAAATCAATAAACCTGAGGATATCCAAAAAGGGGACCCTCATTTTTATTTAACCTTTCAGGCATTATCATATATAAATTAATTTGACATCTGGCTTTTCCGGATCATAGTAAAAGTAAACGGAGGTACACCATGGGAACATCTTTTATCCTCTCCCTGGACCTGGGAACCACGGGAAACCGTTCCTTCTGTCTGGACGAGAAAGGAAAGGTCATCTCCAGTTCTTACAGGGAGTTTACTCAGCATTTTCCAAAGCAGGGATGGGTCGAGCACGATCCGGAGGAGATCTGGCAATCTGTAAGCAGGCTCATACCTGAGACACTGGAGAAAGGAAACCTTGAAGGAAAAGACTGTCTCGGTATCGGCATCACCAACCAGCGTGAAACGGCCGTTATCTGGGACCGGAACACCGGAAAACCGATCCATAACGCCATT
The DNA here is from genome assembly GCA_964645775.1 of uncultured Leptospirales bacterium. GTDB lineage: Bacteria > Spirochaetota > UBA4802 > UBA4802 > UBA5550 > CAZYBU01. The sequence continues at coordinate 118,569 of CAZYBU010000002.1, forward strand.
GTCTGGCAATGCCGCCGAACGGCGGATATTTGCCACCGTCTCAAAAAGGAAGGGCACGAGGATACCTTCCGTACGAAGACAGGCCTTCTCATTGACGCCTATTTCTCCGGCACTAAGATCACCTGGCTTCTGCAGAACGTAAAAGGGGCCCGCGAAGCGGCCAATGAAGGCAAGCTCGCATTCGGAACCATCGACAGCTGGATAATCTGGAAACTGACCGGGGGCAAGAACCACGTGACGGACATGACCAACGCATCACGGACGCTACTTTTTAATATACATGATTTTAAATGGGACTCCGAACTGCAGAATATTCTGGAAGTACCTGGCTCCCTCCTGCCCGAGGTGCAACCCCCGGCCTCTGTTTTTGGAGAGACCTCCGGTGTCCCCGGACTCCCGGATGGTACCCTTATCGGTGGCGTGGCCGGAGACCAGCAGGCCGCCATGGTGGGCCAGAACTGCGTCACTCCCGGCACATCAAAAAACACGTACGGCACAGGCTGCTTCGTCCTGCTGCATAATGGCGGAGATTCCGTCATATCGAAACATGGCCTGCTCACCACAATTGTCAGTGACCCGAAGGGTGAACCCGCTTACGCCTTCGAAGGCTCAGTTTTCGTGGCGGGAGCTGTCATCCAGTGGCTTCGGGATTACATGAACTTCTTCGAGGAGTCATCCGTGTCGGAAGAGATGGCCCTCTCCGCCGACGGTGATGACGGTGTAGTCTTTATTCCCGCCTTCGTGGGCCTTGGCGCACCTCACTGGAACATGGACGTGCGGGGAGCGATCTTCGGCCTGACCCGCTCCACCACACGGGAACAGATTACCAGGGCCGCCCTCAAATCGATCGCGCACCAGTCGATGGACGTCATGATCGCCATGGAGGAGGATTCCGGCAAAAAAATCGAGGAACTTCGCGTTGACGGTGGAGCCACGGCCAACCGATACCTTCTCCAGTACCAGTCAGACATCCTGAATATCCCGGTTCTGGTGCCGGAAAACCCGGAGACCACGGCTCTCGGCTCAGCCTATCTGGCCGGAATCAGCGCGGGTCTCTATAAAACAATTGACGAAATCGCGTCGTTTAATACAATATCGGAACAGTACAAACCTTCCATGGACAACTCTCTCAGGGAGAGAGAACGGAAACACTGGAAGGACGCGATCAACACACTGCTTGGAAATAAACAGTAAGGGAGGGCGTAATGGCAAAACCGCTTCTTGGCGAGATCCTTCTTGAGAAGGGTGAGATATCCCAGGAGCAACTGGACAGGGCCCTTGAAGTGCAGAAAAAAGAGGGAGGTCTGATCGGTATCATCCTCGTTACTCAGGGCGCCATTACCGAGCAAACCCTCGTTCGATACCTGGCCCTCCAGGCGGAAAAAATAACCGGTTCAGTTGACGAATAACCTGAACCTTCGTTTAATCGACATTACAAAAAAGGTGGGTTCGTAACCCGCCTTTTTTCGTTAAACCTCGAATAACCAGCCGTGGCTGTCTTCCATGTCCCCGGTCTGTATACGGGTCAAACGGTCGTAGAGAGCGGAAATGACCGGTCCAGCCTCATCTCCACTCCCGAAGAACAAATCCTTACCACGATAATGTATCTTATTTACCGGGGTAATAACGGCTGCCGTCCCCACAGCCCCGACCTCGTCAAAACTCTCCAGCTCGTCAACGGCCACCGGTCTTCGTTCAACGCCCATGCCCATGTCCCGGGCCAGAACCTCGAGGCTGCGGTTCGTTATGCTCGGCAGGATGGTCCTGGAATCCGGGGTAACGTAGGTATCCCCGCGGATAGCGATAAGGTTGGAGGTGCTGAATTCGTCGATCCATTTCTTATCGCGGGCGTCCAGGTAAAGGGCCACCGGATATCCTTTGTCATTGGCGAACTGGCTTCCCGCCAGGCCGGCAGCGTAGTTCCCGCCTACCTTGCAGTCTCCCACTCCCAGGGGAGCGGCACGATCATAATCCTCCACGACAAGGGCCTGAACCGGTTTGAAACCGCCTTTGTAGTAAGGCCCCACAGGCGTGGCGAAGACAACAAAGAGATACTCCTCCGCCGGTCCAAGGCCTACCTTTGCTCCGGCACCAATGACAAGGGGACGTATATACAGGCTCGCGCCCGTTCCATGGGGCGGGACAAACCTGATATTGGCCTCAACCACCCTGCGGACAGCGTCAATGAACATATCCACCGGCACCTCAGGAATAAAGATCCTTCGGCTGCTCCACTGGAGCCGTTTCCCGTTTTCATCCGGCCGAAAGGTGACGACACGGCCATCCCGGGTTTCGAAGGCCTTCAACCCCTCAAAGGCCTGCTGGCCGTAGTGGAGTGCGGGGGCAGACATGTGAATCTGCAGGCTGTCCTCTGAGACAAGCTCTCCTTCTCCCCATTCCCCCTCTTTCCAGTGATATCGGATATTATAGTCCGTCCGAACATAACTGAAGGGCAGGTTTTTCCATTCCAGATCGGGCCGTTCGATGGTTCGTTTCATGACAGTCCACCCCTTCCTTTGGTAGCAAGCAGGATACCTGAAGCTCCCCTGTTGTCAAGCAGTATGAATAAAGTCAGACAGTTCCTTTCGAAGAAGTTCGATCTGTCGTTCTATCTCACGTCGTGCGGTACTTCCCCTGGAGAGCTTCCGTTCCGTAGAACCTGCCGGTGTTATGACATCCACAACATCATCCTCCGCGAGGGGAGCGAATTCCCGGATCTTTTCGGCCGTCAGGGAGAAAAAATCGGCCCCTGCCTCCTCACAGTGCCTGACCAGTCGGCCAACGATCTCATGGGAACTCCGGAAGGGAACACCCTTTCTCGCCAGATAATCGGCAAGATCCGTGGCCGTGGAAAAATTCCGGTAGAGGGCCTTCTCCATGGCCTCCGGTCTTGCCTGGAACGTGGAGATCATGGCGGTCATCCCCTCCAGGGAGATGAGAAGGGTATCCAGGGAATCGAAGAGGGGCTCCTTGTCCTCCTGAAGGTCCCGGTTATAGGTAAGGGGGAGCCCCTTCAGGGTGGTCAGGAGGGCGGTGAGGTTGCCGTAAACCCTTCCGGTCTTTCCGCGGATAAGCTCCGCCAGGTCCGGATTCCTCTTCTGGGGCATGATGGAGGAACCGGTTGTAAGTTCATCCGAGAGGCGAATAAAGGCGAACTCCCCGCTTGACCAGAGGACCAGTTCCTCGGAGAGGCGGGAGAGGTGCATGGCGCAGACAGCCATCTGGTAGAGAAAATCGAGCAGAAAGTCGCGATCACTTACGGCGTCCATGGAGTTTTCAATAATATATTTGAATCCCAGTTCCTGCTGAAGAAATTCCCTGTCGTTCTCGTAATTGACCCCGGCCAGCGCCCCGCTTCCAAGAGGCAGGGCGTCGGCCGATTCTAGGGCGAACTGGAGCCGCTTCAAGTCACGGATAAACATCCAGGCGTAGGCCATGAGATGATGGCTGAAGCGTACCGGCTGGGCCGCCTGGAGGTGCGTGTAACCGGGCAGAACAAGATCCAGGTACTCCTCCGCCCGATCGAACAGACTCCCCGTTAACCGAACCAGGAATTCATTCAGTTTTTTTCCTTCGTCCAGAATATACATGCGTGTATCCAGGGCAATCTGGTCGTTACGTGACCGCGCGGTGTGGAGTTTGCGTCCGGCATCGCCTATCCGTTCCGTCAGCCTGGCCTCAATGTTCATATGTATATCTTCCAGGGCGAAGGAAAAGGGGAAGATACCCTCTTCGATCTCATTCTCTATTTCAGCCAGCCCCCTTCGGATTTTCACAAGTTCATCCTCTTTCAGAATGCCCATATTCCTGAGCATGGCGGCATGGGCCAGGGAACCCCTGATGTCCTGACGGTAAAGGCGCTTGTCGTAATCGATGGATGCGGAGAGACGTTCCGTAATCTCTGAAGTCTGGCCTTCAAAGCGTCCGCCCCAGAGTTTTTTTGAAGCGCCTGTGGTTTTCTTCTTTTCTGTCATTATATGAATGATCCTCTCTCGTCAATGCAGAGTATCCTTTTGACATTTCCCCATCTGGCAATAAAAAAACGGACTATTATGACACAGGACCTGTTACTCTACTCGAAGTCAGGCACCTCGATAGCGTCCGGATCCTCAGGTTCAGGTTTTGGAGGCGTATAATCGTGAAGGACCGCCACCAGGTCGAACCCCTCCTGTTTTGATGGGAGCTGTTTACGGACACTAAGGTCATAGATCACACGAGCCGGCACCCGGCTCTTCGATTCGTCGTTCTGTGCCACGCACTGCTCCAGAGGAGTATCTATGAAGATGGCCCCGATGGTTTTTCTTCTCTCTTTCGCGAAAGAGAGAAAACGGGCTCTCGATTTTTCGGTAACAAAAGTGTTTATTAGAAGCACGGAGTGGTTATGATGTATATAATGCTCAACAACCTTTCTTTCCACGTGTTTAACCAGGGAGTCATTCTCCTCACTGAATTCATCGGCGTTCCACATCTTCCCGAATCGGGTCATCTCGAAAAGCAACCTGCGGATCTCAAGACGACTGACGCGGTAGAAGTCCCTGTTTTTGAAATACTGTTTCGAAAACTCGGTCTTACCCGCCCCGTAGAGTCCGCACAAAAGAACTATATCGAGTCCATAGAACTGAGATATCTTCATGAAGTGTCTCCTCCCTTTTTGGAAGATGATGTGAAATCCGTTTTAACAAAGTATTCCCCCATCATATAGGTGCGAATTTTCATCAGGTCGAGAATTGAGAGGACGGTCATTAGAATGACTGCCATGTTCTTTAGCAGCTGGAAAGGGTTCTTTGCCCCGTAAAAAAGATAGGGATTGGTCACGTGTTCCGTTGTGGGCCATACCTCGGAGACGATACCGTCAATCTCCCCGGCGTCACCGTTTAGCTTTTCGATGACAAGATTTCTCACGTACCGGGCCCTGGGCTGTATCCTCTCTGAAACGGGGGACATCCTCCCATGCCAGCGGCGAACCCATTCTTCACGATCCAGGCGTTTCGGTTTTTTCAGCAGGGTAACGGCTACGATACCGGGAGAACGGACACCATCCTGCCAGTCCCTTTTCCGGTGGTGTTCATTCTCACCGTATTCTCTGTAAATCGATTCCTCCACAAGATAACCGTCAATCTTCAGATCGTGGTCTTCGAATACTTTACGGGCCTTTCCGGCTTCGTCCGGACCGGAAAGCCATATATCGACAAGGGCCACAGGCTCGAAGGTCCTATCCTTACCCGGGGCCGGAGAGGGGATATTCGATTCCGGGTCCGTTACGTTGATGATCAGACCGGATGGCTCCAGGGCCAGAAGATCCGATTGTACCTCTCCCAGTATGTGGCGGGTAGCTTCATCCCTTTCCATTTTCCGTCTCGGTCTGACCAGGAACAGATACTTGTTCATCTTCATTCCCCTTTTAGCCCATGATTGAATCCACTCTCACCCCGGAAGCGCTCATTTTTCCACTTTTTTTTATTCCTGAAAAAGAAAACCCCGGCAGAACCGGGGCTGTGATGCCTGCTCAGGTCAGGTATTAACCACTGTCTGAAGTGAGCCTGACGGTGAGTTCCTCGAGGTACTCCCCGATCTCCTCCAGAGATTCACGCACCTCATACTCAAGCATATCGGTCAGGCTTATGATATCATCGTTTTCCATGACTTCGAGAATGCCGTTCAGCTGATCCTGAAGTTCACGGTTCTTCTCTTCGAGGCTGAACTCCCGAACCACGATGGAAGAGAGATCTATCGTGAATACAGGAACAAGCTGATAACAGAGACGTATATACCTGTGAATAAAATCGACGAAATGGCCAAGCCGCTCGGAGCCCTCGGAATCATCCCCTCCCTGGAAGGCCGCGGCAATCTGCTCCAGGTTCTCAATCTGCACAGGGAGTTCTTCCCTCACCTGCTTAAGGTTCAGCAGTAGAACGTCGGGAGAGTCGATGCTCGACATGACAAGGTTTTTCATGGCATCGCTGGTAACCGTCATCTGTAAAAGTTCTTTAAGCTGAACAAAGTATTCCCTCCCCTTTTTCAGAACCGTGACAAGCTCATCCGTGGCCAGGTTGCGGTTCACCTCATCAATGAACGCCTCCAGGTGGGCCAGGAAGTCTGAAACCGACTCATCCCTGTAACGGCTTTTCTCCGGCTCCGCCTCAAGGAGATGGAAGATGTATCTAACCACCTCCGCGAGCCATTCCATGCCGGCATTGAGGTTTTCGATATTCTCATCCTCGATATCCTTCAGAGACTCCACCTGGTCGATAAAATTAAGGACCCGGTTACAGTACGCGGAGGCTTCATCCGCGCTCGAATAGACGATGTCAGAGATTGACTGTATAATACAGTTAATGGTTTTTATTTCAGAAAGGGGTTTGTCCGGGATATCGTCGATACCATAGAACTGATCATCGATAATCGCGTTTATAAATATCAGCCCCCGTTCCCTGGACCAGCCTGAGATGGAATCGATGATATCGGCCACGCTCTCTTCCTTTTCGAGTTCGAAATCAATGGGCTGGTTATTCATAAGTAACTGCATTCTCTGTAACCTGTCCTTTACGTCTTTATTATTCATTATCGCCTTTAGCGCCACCCATCTGCTGTTTGAGCCACTGGCTCTGTTTCTTGGAACCGCTGATCGCCTGTTCCATGTTGGAAAACTTCTGTCTCAGCTTCTCCTCGTATGCCCTGAGATGCTCAGTATGCCGCTCTATACGATCATTGGCCGACTCTATTGCCTTCTCTTCAAGGGTGATCTTGCTCGATATTATGTTATTCCCAAAAGATATGTAAGGTTTGAGAACCGAGACCATCCGGTAGGCCATGCCGTTGTCGGTCCTGTTGTCCCCGTCCGTGTCGGAACCGAAGAACTGTTCAACCCCTTCCGGGTTCTCGGCCAGTACCTCTTTCAATTTGGCCTCGTCAAGAACGAGTTTACCCTCCTTGATGGTGCTCCAGTCCGCGTTAACGGCCCCGGTGTTGATTCCCAGCTGGTTCATGATCTTGACAGGCTCCTCGGCCCGGCTGGGATAGGAGTTACTCACGATTCTCTGGAGCATTGATTCCAGCCTCATGAGGGTTGAGTCTCCCACAAAGGGACCGCCCTTCCTTTGGTTCCTGTTTCTTCCTGAGGAGAGGCTATTATCCGGTCCCTCCGAGAGCTCCGCCTCCACGAGTTTCCTGTGGTAGTCCCTGTAGCTGTTATAGGCCTCCACAAACTTCCTGATGTTTTCAACAGCCTTATCGATGTCCGATTCAATCTTTATTTCAACCGGCCTGTCGTGTGGGCGCTTAAGGCTGAGTGTAAGACCCTTGATTACATCATCCAGTTCCTCGTTCTTTTCCCTTTCAACCTCAACACCGTCGACCTTGAGTCGGGCGTTATTCGCCTTCGCGATCGTGTTCTTCGGGTCCAGTTCCCCCTTTCTGTCCAGAGGAGTCGCGATAGCCGCCTCGGAGAAACGGCTTTTACCCTCGTTGGTATAAAAGATAATGTTATAGATCTTTTTGCCCGCGAAATCCTTACCTATGGGTATCTCCTGCCTGCCTTTAGCGTCAGGTTCCACAGAATAGACCTTTTCTACACGGTTACCGTTTTTGTCCTGGGAAACGACACCGATCCCCACGAGACTGTCGTACTCTTTCTTCTTTTCCTTCTTCTCCTGGGGCCGGACCCGGGAGACGTTATAGCTCTCCAGGTTAATCCCCTTAATGTTTATGCTTTCTTTGGGACCGAACTCCACCCTGTAAGGTATATTCTTATCCTCTTCCGGGATCTCCTCCGGCTTCGTGTAATCGAGGTCGAATTCGAGTCGCGTGTCCTTCTTTATTTCTGTCTGGACGGGGAGTGTATACTCCTGCCACAGGTAGCCATCCACGTCTATAGATTTGCCATCCTCCCCCACATTGAGACTGCCGCTGATTGTATCAAGCTCTTTGTCACCCATGTAGGACGTGAAATACCGTTTATCGAAGACCAGCTTCGCGGTCTTCTTCTCCTCTTCGCCCGGTCCCTTCACCAGGCCCGCGGCCCTGAGGAGCTTCTCACCGTCCTTGAGTATAATCCGGCCCTTTTTCCCTTCAACCTTCGATGTCAGTGTGATTATGTGTCGCGTACCGACCGTTTTCACGTAGGAAGTCCCCACTGAATCAGAGGCGGTCTCTTCAATGGCGTCCCTGAGATTCTTCAGGGTCCCGCCTTTAAACCGTATTTTATGGGGATTACCGTCCACTTCGAGGATAAAGGTACCGCCCGGCAGTTTCTCTTTTTCTTCAACGGGATCGCTCGATATCTTGTGGCGGGATGCGACCTCCAGAACCTCAACCTTTCGGATTCCTTCTTCCGCCAGTTTATTGGCCTTAACCTCAACTACTCCCGGATTGGAAGATTCCGCCTTTTTCCCGTTATAGGAAGCATTGATGCCGAAGAGGTCTTTCGCTGTTCCATTAAGTTCCTTGAGGTTTGTTTCAAGTTTCTCCAGGGCCTTTTTACGGGCCCGGTTTTTTTTCTTACCCTCTTCGAGTTGTTTAATCGGCTGGGCTTCGACCTGGACAAGTTGATCTATAATCTTGTCCGTATCCATGCCAGAAGCCATTCCACTCATTGTTACTGGCATTGTACACACCCTCCCTGGATTGCAGTGAGCTCTTTCCTAAATATATCGACTGATACGCCCACTATCAATAGATATCGTCAGATTTCATAAATCCCTTGAGGGATTTCATTCATATCTCAAAAAATGCGACAATCCCGATCTTGCTGAGACTACGGTTATCTGGTACCGTAAAAAACCGGAAGTTACCCCTCTGTATTCCTTCCGCGACATAGTGACAGGAGGGATAATGTTTCATTTAATGTTCAGAGTTGACAAGAAACAAATTCCTCTGTTGCCAGGACCTCTCAGCAGCGACTCCGGTACCCTAAAAAACGCGATCCCGTGACTACAGGTTATTGCAACAGAAAGGGAAAAGCCTAATGCGACATAATATTTTTGAACGTACAAAAAAAAGGCAGATGTATTCCACCCTCCCCTGTTCTGCGCTTTATATACGCGTTTCCTTACCTGGATTCGTTAATAAATATACCGGCAGATTCCTTTAAATGCTCGATAAGCCGAAGCATCTCCTCGGAAGGTATCTGCTGGATTATCTCCAGATTCCTGTCCATTATCCTGACCACGACACGGTCCGCCTTCTCGTTATACGAGAAGCTGAGCCTCTCTCCCCGCTGAAGCGCGTTCTCGTTTAACTGCCGCACCATCCCCTCGATCTCCTTCCCTGAAAATCGACGGGGATGGACATTCATGGTCGGATCACGACCTTCCCTGGTCCGCTCAATCGCCGCCCCGGCGTTCCGGTAAAAGCGATTGATCTGATCGATCATGCTCACAGAATTCATTTTATGCCTCCTTGCTCTTCTCCATGTATTCCTTTACACGGTTTCAAAAAAAGTTGTTCCTCCTCCCGGCCTGGACCGGGAGGAGGTGCCGACTGCACTGCAAGAGTCGGCATTTCAGAGAGCCTTATCGTACAGAAGTTTCATAACCATCTGAGGTTTGAAATTGGCCTGAGCAAGCATCACAGTACCTGTCTGCACGAGTATCTGGTCCCTTGTAAAATTCACCATCTGTTGCGCCATGTCCGCATCGCGGATCCTTGAATCAGCGGCCATCATGTTCTCATAAGACATCGAAAGAGATTTGATGGTATTCTCCATGCGGTTGTAGTAGGCCCCAAGGTCCGCTCTCTGCCGATTCAGCTTCTCGAGAGCCGAATCGACAATACCTATCATGGCATTAGCCTCTCCAACCGTGGATATCGAACGCTTTTCCTCCGCCGTTTTAAGATTCAACGCCTGGGCGTTGATGGTGGCGATAAACGCACGAATCCGCTGATTCTGATTCGGTCCCACGTGGAAGAACATGCTCCCGGTTGTACTTCCTCTGGCGTACCGTCCAGAAAGCATGTTCATCCTGTTGAACTCCGCCGAAGTGGATATCCGGTCGATCTCGTCGATCAACTGCGAAACCTCGACCTGGATCTGAGTCCGGTCGCTGTTCGAGTAGATCCCGTTCGCCGACTGGACCGAGAGAACCCTGACACGCTGAAGGATGTCATTGATCTGCTGAAATGATCCTTCAGCCACCTGAATAAAAGAAAGCCCGTTCTGGGCGTTCTTCTCAGCCTGGATCAGGCCCGATATCTGGGTCCTCATCTTCTCGGAAACGGCAAGACCCGAGGCGTCGTCACCGGCCCTGTTAATAGTCTGGCCCGATGCGAGTTTCTCAATGGTCTTGTCCATCCGATTTGCCACATTCTGAAGCTGGCGGTTCGCAAAGATGGCGCTCATGTTGTGGTTGATTCTCATATCAATCCCTCCCTTGTATTGTCTGAGCCGCTCTTCCTGTTTTCTATCTTGGCGGATCAGGTTTTTCGTCCCGACATCATGTCAGTGACGAGGCCCGTCAGGACCCGAAGGTTTTCTCCTTTTCATGCCGTATGGACCGCCCAAAGTCCAAACAACACCGGCCACGCTTCGGCAGCCGGTGATGCCCTCCCAGCATCACCGGCTGCCGAAGCAACCGGGTGCCGATGAGGACAGGACGTTCCATACGACATCGGACGTATGAGAATCAACACTGTTTTCAAAGAACCATTTTTTGTTCATGCCGGGTTTACATCTTCCGATCATCCCTGTCAGCTGTTGATAAGGCGAAGCACCGTCTGGCTCTGATTATTAGCCTGAGAAAGCATGGCCACGCCGGTCTGCATGAGAACCTGGTTTTTCGTGAACTCTACCATGGTCTCAGCCATATCAGCGTCCCTGATACGTGACTCGGCGGCCTGGATATTCTCATAGGCTGACATCAGACCCTTTGCGGTCAATTCAAGTCTGTTGTAGTAGGCTCCCAGGTCGGCCCGCTGCTTATTGAGCCTCTGGAGACCTTCATCCATCAGACCTATAGCCTTATTCGCGCCCTCGGGAGTATCGAGCCTCACGGAAAGCTGACCCGTCCCATCCTTTATCTGAAAAGACTGGGCCGTCATGGTTCCGATAAAGACGCGCTCCCTCTGGTTCATGTTGGCTCCAAGCTGGAACCACATGCTTGACTTCGAGTTAACCGCGGAGAATTCACCGGTCAATATCTTGAACCGGTTGAATTCAGCCTGAGACGCTATCCGGTCTACTTCATCGACCAGAGCCGACACCTCGACCTGAATGAGCTGTCGATCCTCCGGGCTGTAGATTCCGTTGGCAGACTGAACAGCGAGGACCCTGATTCTCTGAATTATCTGCGCCGTCTGTGAGAGGTACCCTTCTGCGGTCTGCACAAAGGACATACCGTCTTCCGTGTTCCTCTCGGCCTGGCGCAGTCCGGAGATCTGAGTCCGCATCTTTTCAGACACGGCCAAACCGGAAGCGTCATCACCGGCCTTGTTTATCCGTTCACCGGAAGAGAGCTTCTCCATGTTGGAGTTAAGATCCCAGTTGGTGAACTTGAGTGACCGGTTGGCGTTAATTGCACTCATGTTGTGATTGATGATCATTTTACACTCCTTTGTTCTCTTTTTTTCTGGCTTCCTTGCCAGCACAGCCCCGAGCGGCAGGACTGATGGTTAATACCAGGTTGAGTAATGCTGTTCCCTTTTGACAACAGCAGGATAGTACCTGATTCCAGGCTTGTATCTGGGCACATACAAACCTGTAACCATAAAGGCTGACTTGGTGATCTGAAGAGTTTTCAAAGAACCCGGCATCAGGGATATCTATCCCTGTTCGTAAATTCGTCACCTGCGGTCCGTTCATTTAACCTTGTTAGAGACGATTACAAATGTTTAAAGACATTTATTGCCATATATGCTTCTTTATCTATGACATTAGACCTTTTTTAAAAAAATGTAAAAAAATTGCCTGAATTATACCTGAAGATGCTTTTACGTGCAGACAAACCCCCGCAGCCGAAGATGGCGGAGACAATTATGTTTTTATAGCAAATAAAGTTATCAGATCAATCCCGGGCAAGATGAAAAATGCGCAACTCTATCAGGGAAAGAATTACATATTCAAATTTTAAATTGACAAAATCCCTTTAATTGTTTCAGTAATCATTTCTGAAGATGTCCCACTTCAATCGAGAAGTGCAACCAAATATGAATTACTATCCCTGCCGAAAGTGGCGGTGATATCAGAGTCTTTTTATAGCAAATAAGTTAAGGAATATCTCATGTATTGTTTTGATCTTCCAGAGATCGATCCAGGCCTTTTATGCTATTATTAATTAAGGAAAAAGACATGAAAAATAATCTTTTCGTTCTCATCTCCGTGTTTCTACTCGCCCTCTCCCTTCCCATGGTATCCTACGCCGCGACCGGAACGCCCTCCCAGGGTGACCAACCGGCCGCCCACCATCAGGTTGACGATGGCCACGGTGAAGAGAGTCACGGTCATGGGCACGCTCCCCATATTGACGGCACCCATATGAATCTTCTCTGGATTATTCCTTTCATTGGAATTCTTCTTTCCATTGCCATTTTTCCTCTCGTGACTCCCCATTTCTGGCACCATAATTACGGGAAGGTCTCCCTGTTCTGGGGGGTTATCTTTGTTATAGCTTTTACCATAGGGTATGGCCCCAATGTCAGCGCCTTCTACGTGGTAGAGGTCTACCTGCTGGAATACATCCCATTTATAACACTTCTGCTGGCCCTCTTTACCGTGGCCGGCGGTATCCGTCTCAAGGGAGACCTCATCGGTACTCCCGCTGTAAACGGCCTGATTATTTTCATCGGAACCATCCTCGCGAGCTGGATGGGGACTACAGGGGCCGCCATGCTCCTTATCCGTCCTCTGCTCAGGGCCAACGCCTGGAGAAGATACCGCGTCCACACCGTGGTCTTTTTCATATTCCTTGTCGCAAACATCGGGGGCTCCCTGACTCCCCTGGGCGATCCTCCCCTCTTCCTCGGTTTTCTGAAGGGGGTCGACTTTTTCTGGACCACTACCCACATGTTCATACCCATGGTGGTGGTAGTACTCATTCTTATGGCACTTTTCTTCGCCTTTGACGTTTACTTCTACAGAAAGGAACCGAACAAGCCGGTAAAGGACCCCGAGGGAACGAAACTGGGCATCGAAGGCGGACAGAACCTGATCCTGGTACCGGCCGTTGTTCTGGCGGTTCTTTCCTCCAGTCTCGAGCTGGGAGACGCCTTCACGCTGCATTACGTAACAGTGCCCACGGCAAAGCTTCTGCAGGTGCTCTTTCTGCTCGCCATCACGGTCATTTCCCTGATCATCACAAAGCGGGAGACCAGGGAAGGGAACGAATTCACATGGGAGCCGATACTGGAGGTGGCGAAACTCTTTGCCACCATCTTCATCACCATGGTACCGCCTATTGCCATGCTCAAGGCCGGTTCCGCCGGCCCAATGGGGGCTGTAATTGACCAGGTTATAACACCCGGGGGTGAATATAATAACTCAGCCTTCTTCTGGGCCACCGGGGTTCTGTCCAGTTTTCTGGATAACGCCCCCACCTATGTCGTGTTTTTTAACACCGCCGGCGGCAACGCCATGGAGCTTATGACCACACACGCAGAGACCCTGCTTGCCATAAGCACCGGGGCCGTCTTCATGGGGGCGAATTCTTACATCGGTAACGCCCCCAACTTCATGGTCAAGTCCATCGCTGAAGAAGCGGGTGTTAACATGCCGAGTTTCTTCGGATACATTATAAAGTACACCATACCGGTCCTGTTGCCGGTATTCGTTATTGTGACCCTGATATTCTTTCTTTAGAGGAGATGACCATGAACGGACCTTACTGTGAACTCGTAATCGAAGGCCATTTCAATGCTGTATCCGGCTTTATGCTGGGGTACACCCTGGGGAGTAATTCGGACGCTACCTATTACTTCAGCCGCGACGTCGGCGTTAAAGCCGAAACCCTTTCCGATATCATACTTGAGTGGATAAGCCTCAAGGCGAAACTTCAGCACGTAATCGCCCGGGAGGACCTCTGCCAGGAGTTACGGAAATCCCTGGAGTCCGCGCCGGAGTCCGCCCCCCTGAATTCTCACAGAATAAAATCAGCAAAGGTCATCAAGAACGCACATTTCAATTTTTCCTTCCGTACCTATGCCCGAAAATATGGAGCGGACATCAAGAGGAGACTGGAAGAACGTCCTGAAGGGATTCTCCTTACTGATTATGAACCGAAGGAAGAGGTGCACGAAGAATCGAAAGGCGTTGAACTCTATGCGCCGGACCACGATTACATTTTTGAAGGCAAAGGAATACTCGCTGGATCCATTGTTGAACTGATCGAATTCCGAAAGGTGCTGGACGACAACCCGCTGATTAACGCGGAAGAGATAATCCTTGAATTTTAATTCCCTGGCGTAAAGGCAGACCCTTTCTTATTGCTTAATTTTCGGGATTGTTGGGTCGAAATTAAGAAGGTAAACCAATAATCCCGGAGCCGCTCAGCAATACATGTCACGAAAGATACCTTACATCATCATTATACTGGCGGCTTCTGCCCTCACCATCACAGCCTACCTGGCCTTCTTCCGCATCGGCTCGGTTCAGGATTCCTATATCGAAGAGATGCGCATGACTCACCAGCGGACATCGACCCTCTTTGAAAGGGCCGTCGCGGCTGAAGACAACATGAACGAGTTTCTCACAGCCCTTACCGGCAGCAAACGTTCCCCGGTCCTGGCGGCTGTTACGGATGGAGAGGGGACCATCCAGCTCTCCAGCCGCCATCCTTCCATGATCGACCGGGCGGCCACCATTGAACATATCCTGGAAGACATTCGAACAGGCCGGATCGACCCTCCAGACACGGATTTCATGGTACGCTACTACGACCTGGATTCCTCGGGAACCGGTCAGGAGAAATACTATCTCTTCCGCGCGCAGGCCGGTTCACTGAACCTTTATACGGCCCAAAGACACGCTCTTCCCACCCGCTCCCTGATCATGACCGGCCTGGAGTGCTTCCTGATCTTTCTGGCCTGGGTGGTGATCGGAACAGTGGTCTATCTGCGCCTGAACAGAGCGCAGGAGAGTAACGTTGTAATGAAAGAGACGAAGGAGAAAACGGCATCCTCCTCCCCGCAGGAAGAAGAGAATAATGAATTCATTCCCATGGAAGATGAAAGCTCCCGGAACAGCGTGAGCGTGCAGGATGAGCAGGGTGGACCGGAACCGGTTGAAGATGATATAATCTCGGAGGAAGATGAACCTCCGCTGATCCGCAGAGAAGGGGTGGAAGAACAGGTTAAGAGCAAAAATGAAGAGAACCGGATCGCCCGGGACGCGCTGAACCAGTATGTTTACTCCCTCTTCCGATCCATTTACCGCAGATACGCTCCGGAGAACGTCTCCCTTTACCTGAAAAGTTCACCGGCCCAGCTCTCCAAGGCCTATGAACTCCGGGGAAAATCTTTTCTCAAGATCGATTCATCCGATTTCGATACCCGGGAGATAGACCATATTCTTGAAAACCAGCTTCAGGGGTCCTCTTCCGTTCTGTTAAACGGTGGGAAAACACTACTCATACCCCTGTTTCACGGCAATGAACTGTCCGGACTACTGGAGATAACCGGCTCCGCTCCTTTCAGCGGCCGGGACTCAACTCATATACGACAGGAGCTGGAATCGATAAGTGGTCAGATACATAATTTTCTGGTAATAAACGATGTCATGCTGGACCGGGACACGGGTCTCTACACGGAATCCGCCTTCACCCTTCGGTTTCACCAGCTTTCATCCCGCTGGGAACAGAACCATAGACCCTTCGGCTGTCTTATTGTCCGTCTCTTTAATGAACGTCCCTCTTCCGAGAAAGAATACAATACCGTTGTCCGTCTTGTGGCGCCTGTTATCGAAGAGAAGACCGGCAGGGGGCATCCGATCTACCACTACCGGGGTCACCTCGCGCTCCTTCTGGATGGAGAACCGCTGCGGGCCATCAGGGAAAATGCATCGGAGATTAAACGGGAACTCTCCCGTTTCAGAATCACAACCGGCCAGGACAGGGTACTGAAACCGACACCTTCCCTGGGCCTGGCCGTTACCTCTGAGAAACTCCATCCCGATAATCTTATTGACAGGGCGGAACAGGACCTTCTCAATTCCAGAACATGGTGATTTCCACTCATCTCCCGGCAAAATCCATGATCCGTTTTGTAGTTACCTTTCTTATTATCCTGTCCCTTCTCTCCGGTTGTTCTCCGGACGGGAAGAGAACAAGTCTGACGCTTCATCTGCCCAAATCCTCCCTCAAGTCGGCCGCCCCCTTTCTGAATGAAAGCGGGCTTCCCTCTGATGAGACAGGATTCATTCTCTATGATCCCGCGACCGGAACAATCATCACTTCCTCAAACCGTCACACTCCCTTTATCCCGGCTTCCACCACCAAGCTCATCACGGCACTGGCCGGATTGGAAACCCTGGGAGAAGACTACACCTTTTCCACGATTCTGGCCCACAGCGGTTTTATACGAAAGGGTGTTCTCCATGGAGATCTTTACCTTGTCGGTTCCGGTGACCCGGGTCTGAGCGCCTCCCATCTTATGACCATGATCGAAAAAATGAAGGAAAAGGGTATCAGGAAGATTCGCGGAAGTTTTATCTATGACCAGGGGGCCTTCGAGGTGCGTTCCCGCATTGAAAATGAGATGTCGGATGACCGCTCCTACAATACCGGAATCGGTCCCCTCTCCCTCGATTACAACCGCATATTCGCCTGGTGGGACCTGAGGGACAAAAATGAAAAGAAACTCTACCTGACCCCGGGACTGGCGAACCTTAAGGTCAGACAGGGCAGCGAAAAGCTTGAGGAGACCATGACCTTCAAACCCCGGGAAAAAATGGATGATACCATCTGGGTCATGACCTCTGAGCCGAGAAAAAAACGGGGCAGCGCCCGTCTGCCGGTAAAAAGACCGGGACTTCACACGGCAGCTATCTTCCGTCTCCTGGCCTCCCACCAGGGTATAGAGCTGTCCTCACCGAGGGAGGGGACGCTTCCCGATAAGCACGGTATCCTGGCCGAGCACGGGAGTCGTCCCCTCCTCGAATATATGGACACCATGCTCACCTACAGCAGCAATATCATGGCAGAGATGATACTTCTCAAAACGGTATCCTCCTTCCTGGGACGGAGCTCAACCCTCACGGAAGGGGGACTCTTCCTCGAGTCCTTCTGCAAAGAAAGAATAAAAGGGATAGACTGGAGCGGCCTACACATGGTAAACGGCTCCGGCCTTACCAGCGCTAACCGTATATCGCCGGAGCAGATGCTCGCTGTCCTTATGTACGCTTCACGGAGCCGGTACGGAGAAAAACGTTTCTTTTCACTCCTTCCCCTATCCGGCTGGGAGTGGTCTCTCATCTCACGCCTGAACCATCCGGATGAGGTCTTCCGGATCCAGGCCAAGACCGGCACCATCAACTACGCCCTGGGCCTGGCCGGGACCCTGCGGGGAAAAAGCGGAAAGGAATACCTCTTCTCCCTTTTCGTTACCGATTACGGAAAAAGAAAGGCTTTCGAAACATCGAAGGAACACCGCAGCCTGGAACAGACCCGGATCATCAACGCCTGGATAAGTGACCGAAAGAAGAAGATGGACCGCCTGCTCCGCCTCTGGATAGATTCCTTTTAGTGCCCCTTCAACTAAAAGGGAAAATCGTACCCATCCACGCCCAGTTCCCGGATAAGGGACGTAACCTCTTTCTGCAGTTCCCGGTTAAGAGGCACACCCTTATCTTTTCTCTCCTCCCATGCTATCCACTCCTTCTCTCCCGGCGTGTATATACGTTCCGCTCCCGGCATAAGAGTGGAGCCGCGAAGCTGCCGGAGAATCTCTCCCGAGATTCTCCTGAACTCGGCCGGTTCAATGAAATGCTCCACATTTATGGCCAGGAAGAAATGTCCCAGGTTATAGGGTCGCTTCTCGCCCGATTCATCCAGTCCGGTCAGCATCTTCATGAATCCACCTCCCTGCAGGGCGGCAGAGAGTATCTCCACAACCGTGGCGTATCCGTATCCCTTGTACCCTCCGGTATCCTCCCCTATGCCCCCGAGGGGGACCAGGGCCGCGGTTCCGGCCACCAGGTCTTTAAGGACCTGGTTCGGTTCCGTGCCGGTAGTGCCATCCTGGCGGATGACCCATCCTTCCGGCATATCCCTGCCCAGCCTGGCGTAGACCTCGATCTTTCCTCTCTGGGAGACGGATGTGGCGCAGTCCAGTAAAAAAGGAAAGTCCTCGTCCGTCGGCATCGCAAAGGTCAGCGGATTGGTCCCCAGCATGTTTTCCACCCCGAAGGTGGGGGCAATGGAAGGACGGGCGTTAGTCCCGCTAATACCGATCATCCCCTCCTCCACGGCCATGAGGGGATAGTAACCGGCGATGCCGTAATGGCTGGAATTCCGCACGGCTGTCATTCCCACTCCGTACTTCTTCGCCCTGTCAAGGGCCATCTGCATCGCCTTTTTACCGATAACGTGTCCCATGCCGTTATGACCGTCTATGACGGCCGTGGCCGGGCTTTCCCGGACCACTTCCATTTTCGTTACAGGATTAACGATGCCGGCCTGTATGCGGTCGATATATATCGGTTTGAGACGGTTCATACCGTGGGAATCGATACCAAGCTTATCCGCCTTGATGAGCACGTCCGCTATAATCCTCGCGTCATCCCCCGGTACATCGACCTTCATGAGGACGTCCACCATGAACCTTTCCATGGTATCGAAATCTACCCATACGATTCCCTCTTCACTCATGCTCTTTCTCCTTTCAACAGACATCCACTCCCTTCTGGAGATACCAGGCGTGGAGTGTGTTTTTTAAAAGCATGGTGCGGGTAAGGGGGCCCACCCCGCCGGGGACGGGTGTTATGGCCCGGACCTTCTCCCGTACCTTTTCAAAGTCGACGTCTCCCACAAGTCGGTATCCCTTTTCCGTGGCGGGGTCATCCACCCGGTTCATTCCCACGTCTATGACAATGGCGTCTTCCCTTACCATATCCGCGGTGACAAGGCCCGGTCTTCCGGCCGCCACCACAAGGATATCAGCCTGGCGGGTGAAATACCCCATCTCTTTCGTCCCGGTGTGACATATGGTGACCGTACAATTGGCCTGATCGTTCTTCTGGTACATCATGTTGGCCATCGGTTTACCCACGATGTTGCTCCGGCCCACGACGACAACGTGTTTCCCTTTGAGGTCAGGTTCATACCGGTGTATCAACTCCTGGCATCCGGCCGGTGTACAGGGGCGGAAACAGCGGCTGTCCCCGATAACAAGGCGGCCCATGTTTATCGGGTGGAACCCGTCCACGTCCCGGGCTGGATCTATCCTTTCGATGACCAGGTCCTCCCGGATATGACCGGGCAGGGGAAGCTGTACCAGTATCCCGTTTATATCCGGGTCAGCGTTGAGTCTGTCGACAAGGTCAAGCAGCTCGTTCTCCGGGATCGAGGCGTCGAGGGTGTGCTGTACCGGCCGGATACCGGTGGCCTCGCAGTCCCTCCCCTTCATGCGCACGTACACGCCAGAAGCCGGATCGTCTCCCACCAGGACCACGGCAAGGGTTGGCGCCTCCCCGTGCTTCTCGCGAATCTCATCCACCTGCCGTTTAATCTCTTCCCGCATAAGGGCGGCCACCGCGTTTCCATCAATTATTTCGGACATTCGTTCACTCCCGCGCAATGTATCGTTACAGTTCTATCTCCAGTAATCATTTTGTCAAATCAAAGTGGATACTCATCTGATAGCAAGATAAACCATACCTTTAGAGTTGACAGAACCCGTTTCTGGAGGATAGTGGTCCCGCCGGCCCGAACAATCCCTGTCGGTCTATCCTTTTCCCGGGGTGATAACAATGCGAATAAACCGCCTGCCTCTATTTCTTCTGATCCCGGTCTTTCTCCTGGGCGCGGGTGCAGGATACCTCCTTCTTGAAAAGAAAAAAAGCGAGACTCTGAAGACATGGTCCCGGGAAATCGGCCGTTTCACCGATGATGTCTACGCGCTGGAGCGTTCCGTCATAGAAACGGTGCCCATCTACTCAGATTACGCCACCGGCAGGAGAGAAGCTATTCTTCGCACTCACCTTCTGGCCGATCACCTGGAAGTTGCCCGAAGACACGGCCTGGCCCCAGACATAGACCCGGACCAGGCGAAACGTGAAGGCAAGCTTGTCCCGATCCTGCGAAACCCGAAAAGCCTCTTCTTCTTCTACGGCCTGAAGAGGGAAAACCGATTTCTCACGCCCCAGGCCCGCAGGGGCCTGGAGGAGGTAACCCGCAGGTTCAACGAAAATCTCCGCAGACGGGGAGGAAAGGGCAAGGTAAAGCTGGCCCTATCGTCCGCCTTCAGGAGCGAAGCGTACCAGAAAAAACTCCGGAAAGAAAACCTCAACGCCAGTGTCATTTCAAGTCACAGCTACGGGGCAAGTTTTGACATTTTCTGGGACGATTTCTTCGTCGCGGTTGAAGGCGTTTACAATATTCCCGCACCCATGGAGGAATCCTTCGGGAAACTGACCAGCCGTACCGGATTCCTTCTGGGAGACGGACTGAGAAGACAATTCAGGACCATTCTCATGGAGACACTTATTGAGATGCAGAATGAAGGCAGACTCTACGTCATCCTGGAAAAGAGGCAGCGCTGCTACCACATAACCATCCTGCCCTGATTATCTCTTCTCCAGAGAGGCGATCAGTTCCAGTCCCCGGGCGCACTGGTCGTCACTGTACTTTGATTTTATCTCGATAATATTGAGATCATTGCCTCTAATCCATTTTCCGTATCTCTCAAAATCGATCTCACCCATGCCGGGAGGCTGATGGTCATGCCTTACCCGAATATCATGAATGTGATATCCTACGATGCCGGAACCGAAGGTCTCCAGGTAATCATCGAGGCCGGGGCCACCGAAGAGTTTCGTGGCGCAGGCGTGCCCCCAGTCGAGCCAGGGTCCCAGTGGGGCGCCACGGAAGGTGTCGATGATCTGTCGGGTCTCATCAAGGTTCGGGATCTCGCTCCTGTAATAGCGGTTCTCCAGGCCGAGGGTGATGCCGTACCTTTCGGCAACAGGGATGAGTCTCTCCAGCCCCTTCAGTACCCGGTCCAGATGGAGAGAGACATACTTCTCCCGGAGTTTCATGTGTTCATCGATCATACTGCGGGCCTCTGCCGTGTTCTGCAGACCATTATCCGCCAGCTCCTGATAGCTCTTCTTTCGCCGGTCAATTCCGGTGTCCCCGAGATGAAACACGGCCCTGGAGGCCCCGGCCCGGTCGCAGAACTCAAGGGTACGTTTTGAATACTTCACGGCCCGTTCCCATTCTTCATCATCCAGAGAGGAGAGGCGAAAGATGTCACCGTCGGCATCCTCAGGCTTTACTATATCGGGGAGGGGGCAGTAATTGTGAAGACTGCTGATTCCGATCCCCAGCTTCCGGGCCTCGGAGAGAAGTTCATTGAAATACCCCTCCTCCATGCGGTACTCCAGTTCCAGATATTCAGCCCCCATATCCCGGGCGGCCCGGGCCGCTTCAGCCGGGCTTCTGCCTGTACGGGCAAAGAACGCGGTTGAAAGGCCCGGCATGTCAGGAATCGTCTCCGGAGCCGTCGGGCGCCGGCACGAGGTGATAGATCACTTTGCCATGTCTGGAAACGGCGGTGTCGCTGAACCACCAGAAAACAGGAGTGCCTGAATGATAGGCACGAATCTGGTCCGAGGCGTGGGGATGGAAAAGCCTGTCCGTGACACCGCAGGAGATGACCGCCGCCACCCGGTCCGGGTCGGAAAGGTCGGCTACCATCCTGAGGGCGGCTGAATACGTAACCTTGTAAGGATCGCTGTACCGGTAGAGGGCCCTGTAGAGGGTCTCGTTGGAACCGGACATCTCGACAGGACCCTTCCCGAGAAGAGTTTTCAGGATGCCGGAACGACCGATGGGATGCATGTAGTACATGGTATGGATATCACCCCACTCTACCATGGTCGCTTTCTTTCCGGTACGCTCCCCTGTCTCCTTTTTCACATGGTCCACGGCCTGCAGGATAAGGTCGTCCCGGTTCTCCCTGCGGGCCGTGGAGCGGTCGTCGAACCATTGATTGTCAGGGTCCTGGAACATCCGGAGAAAACGTTCTTTCCAGTAATAGTCCACGTCGAGCATGGTACCTGTCAGCTCTTCCCCCAGTTCATCCCGGAAGGTAAGGTAGACCAGGCGCCTTAAAAGCATCTGGAAGAGGGCCGGTGCCGTCTCCCGGGCCCTGTCATGATTGTCCCATCGCAGCAGGATATCTCCCAGATCACGGGTATCCTCCCTTTTCATAAGGATCTCAGCAAAAACCGGCGCCATCTCTTCAGCCAGTTTATTCCGGTTGTCCCTCTGGAACTTCCAGCTCTTCTTCCAGTCCTGTTCAGGATGCTCTGACATGAGTTCCTTCAACCTGCGGTACCGGAAGGAAGAACTGAAATAAGAAGAATAGTAGTAAGGATAGTCCCGTTTTATGGCCTTATGATTGCTGGTACCGATCCAACCCTTATCCGGGTTTACACGGTGGGGCATCTTATCCTTCGGTATCCAACCTGTCCAGTCGTCCCGGTCCGGAACGGGCGCCGGGAGGGAGCCGTCCCTTCCCCTGCGGATGGGAAGCTGTCCCGTGGTCTGCCAGGCAATATTACCGTCCGTGTCTGCCATAACAAAATTCAGGGCGATAGGAGTCACCCTGGAGAGAACATCACGAAGCTCGGAAACTGAGCTGACATCCATAATCCTCTCTATGCCTGTCTCCTCCTTCATGGCCTCGTAGGGAGCCCACCGGAGAGAGAGAACATGGTCAGACTTTAGACCCGGCAACACGGTGGATACCACCGGTCCCCGTTTCGTTTTCCGAATGGAAATGGTCTCCTCCCTCATTCCAGTGACGCTTCTGCTGTCACGGATAAGGATTGTTTCCCGGATCACCTGGAAGGGGACCGGTTTACCCTTTTCCATGTAACTGCCCGGGTTCGATGGATCGATGGTCTCCAGGTACAGGTCCTGGCAGTCCCCGTAGGCGTTGGTTATCCCCATGGCAATGTTATTGTTTCGTCCAACGATAATTCCCGGTATACCGGGAACCACGGCTCCTACCATCCGGATGTCCTCCGTGAATATACCTATAGGATACATGGGACCCGGCATAAGGGTGGTCTCCAGATGAGGGTCGTTCGCCACTATCGGCATGCCCATGCCGGTTCGGGTGCCGTTTACGGCCCAGTTATTGCTCCCCAATCCCCGGGAACGGGCGCCATCCTCCATGATTCCGGCCAGTAGAGGGTGCTGTTGCAGATCTTGAATCCCCACAGGTCTCCGGTCATGCCGCACGGCCGCGATAGAAGGCTCTTCTTCGTCATCCGGGTTAATATTCACCGGGGAAATCTCACGGTAGAGTTTTTCTCCCACGGCGTCGATAATCATCTGTCCTATGATCTCACTGTGGACATTGGCCGAGGTGATCCATCCCATGTAATACATGATGGCCAGGGAATCCTCAACGGTCCATGGACGGACTTCCAGGCCGGCAAGGGAGAAGGCCCTCTGGTGGTCCTCCGGATAATTATGTATGAATTCGTTTACGCCATCCACATAAGACTGAAAGAATTTTTTTGATTCGGGACTGAGGATGGAGGCGTGCTTTTTAGCGGCACGGTAAAAACCGAGGGTCCTCATGCGGATATCGAGCTCCCGGGCCTGCTCACCGGCAAGCTCGCTTATTCGGCCCTGGGACATGAGACGGGAGAGTTCCATCTGGAAGAGCCTGTCCTGTGCCGTAAGGAACCCCTGGGCCCTGATGGCATCCTCTCTGGAAGATGCGTAAAGGTAAGCCATTCCCTTTTCGTCCCTGACCACACGCACCTCTCCTTCCAGGCCCTGGAGAGGAAGCTTTCCGCTGGTGGTATAGTCATCGATGCCCGGAAGCATCAACAGGAAGATAGAGATGATAACCGCGGCAATAACCGGTAAAGCAATCAACAGTATTCGTTTCATGGAAATGACCCCTTTCACAGTGGAGGTTAAAGTGATCTCCAGCTTCGGTGCCATGTAAAGAACATTTTTTTACAGGAAAGATACCGGCGGCGGAGAAAACCGCCGCCGGCCGGGTCATCAGTTCGGGGTAAAATTTTTCTTCAACGCCTGCCGGTTGACTGATTCCAGGACAGCGCGGTCAAAGGTGTCCTTCTGCGCAGATTCCGCCCGTTTTCTGCGAAGATATTCATCCCTCTCTCCGCCAAGCACCCGGATACGCTTCTGGAGGGCCTCTCTCTTTTTCCGCATTCCGGCCACATAAGATCTTCTTTCTACGGAGCTCATACCGGAGAGTTCCCGGGGAAGTTGATCGTCTTCAATAGATTCCATGTCGACCCTGCCGTCCCGGACCGCGTCCACCAGGTCCCAGCCGCTGTTCCGGTATACGGAACTCGATTTGGCCGAGGCTCTGTCCGCGCTCACGGAGGGCGCCAGTTTTTCCGCCATTTTGTCCTGCTTTTCCTGACGCTCCTTCTTCATTCTCCCTTCCTCCCCATAGGGGATATAGGTCTCATTCAGCTGTCTGCTTAACCGGGTCAACTCCGCGTCCTGGGGGGCCTGGATATGGACGATGTCCCGGTTATGATCGATACTGAAATAGTCACCGTCTGACATGATGGCTCCATCCTTCCAGCTGGTCCGGATACCTTCCCGGTGATCGCCGCAGAAGATGGTGTTAACAACGATCCCCCTGTGAGTGGCGTTACGGCAGCTTCTCCGGTAATCGATGGCTCCCTGAGTAAAGGGCTCGTTACCGGCGATAAAAATCAGTTTAAGGGAACCGGGGTCAGGATCCCAGGCCAGTTCCCGGGAAGCCTGTTGTATAACCGTCCCGCAGTATTCGCTCCCGCCGTTGGTTATCAGGGCGTGAAGGTTCTCGGAGACCAGGTCCAGGTCCGTGGTCAGGGGAGTAATCCTTCGAACATATCCGTTTTTCGGGCTGAGATTACTGTTCCCATACTCGTAAAGCGCGACTTCCAGACGGGGAGAGACCCCTTCTTTCCTGGTCTCCGCCAGTTCGTTTACGATGGTCCAGAGCCGTGTCCGGGCCTGGTCGATAAGGCCGTTCATGCTGCTGGATGTGTCGAGTAGAATGGCCACCTGGATCGTCGGTCTTCCCGCTTCCCGGGCGGACAGGAAGGGGGTATCCTTCCAGCCGATGAAGACAATGACAGAAGCTGTAACAACGATAAGGATTCTTTTCATGGTATTCCTCCTGTTTCTTTCCCTTTTGACGAAAAGGAGGAAAGGCCGGTTCTCTATTTTTTTCTTTTTATTTGAAGCCGGTTCATGGTCTCACCGGAGGGTCTTATCTCTTCGGCGGGAGTCTCCTTCTCGACGCTGTGGGTAGGGGCAAGGGCCCTTTCGATCCGGCGCTGGGTAGCCTCGTTCGCCCTGTAGCGGATAACCGGTCGGTCTCCCTCCCTGTCCAGGCGGATATCCCTGGCCCCTTCCTTTTCGAGAACCTGTTCGAGACGTTCTCTGTCACTCCGGGCCGTGATTTCCTCATCGCCCCTTCTCTCCCCGGCCTTCGAGTTACGATAAACGGCGGGGGCCCCTTGCCTGGCCTGAGAACTGTCTCTCCTGACTGATTCTACAGTGGAAACGATACGCACCTCATAGAGCTCCCATTTTTTATCCTGTCTCCCCTCATCCACGATGGCTTCCGCCCTATCCCCGGCAGGCTTTTCCCGGGGACCTTCAGGTAGCCCGTCTCCTTCTTTCTTCGCGGAATAGATCTTTTCCCTTTTATCTTCATCAGACCTTCCCTCATCCGCCAGCTTCTCATCAGATATCTCTCCGCTTCTCTTTGGTGAAGGGAGCCGGTCCCCGGAAGGAGGCATATCCCTGGAAAGGGTCGGAATCCTCTCCACGCTCTCAGGCCCCGGCACCTGCTGCCAGTAATAAGGCTTCTCAATGAGGAAAAAGATAAGGACAGGAACAGCCAGGGCCAGGGCCGCCCCGGCACGGAGAAGGACCGTTCCCGGCAGGGTTAAGGATAGCCCGGGTAAGCGGAACCTCTTTCCCTTACGGTTTCGGATACGGCGCATGACCCGGTCAGGGAAATCACTTCGGGCCTCTATGGCGGGCATCTCATTCAGGCTATGGCGCACCTCCTCCTGGCGGGCGAACTCCTCCCGGCACCTGGAGCATTCTTCCAGGTGATCTTCCACTCTTTCCAGAAGGTCCCTCTCCAGGTCTCCCGAGAGGTATCCTTCAAGATGCTTTCTCACTTCCCTGCACTTCAAGTCGATTCCTCCTCCAGGAGAGTTCGAAGCCTTTTGCGGGCCCGGTAGAGGGTGGACTTTACGGTACCCTCTGCCAGGCCCGTTATCTGTGATATCTCCCGGGTCGGTTTTCCTTCCATGTCGGAGAGGATGATACAGAGCCTTTCCCGGGAAGGGACCTTCTCCAGGGCAGCCTGGACCCTCTGTTCCTCCTGGCTCCTCTCGAATACCCTTTCGGGCCGTTCGTCCTCCCGGGCGGAAAGGCCCCTCCCCTCTCCGGGATTATCCCAGGATTGATTCGACCTTGCCCGCCTGTGGGAAGCGGACCGGAGGTGGTCGCGACAGTAATTGACACTCACCCTGTAGAGCCAGGTGGAGAAGGATGAGCGGTAGCGGAAGGAGCCTATACGGTCATGGATACGTATGAATATCTCCTGGGCGCAGTCATCCGCCTCGTCATAGTCACCCAGGTACCTGTAGGCCAGCTGCATGATCCGGTCCGCGTATCTCAATATAATCATCCTGAAGGCCTCCTGGTCCCCTTCCAGGAATCTTTTGACAAGCGTCTCGTCATTGGTCAGGGCGAGGGGGTTATCCCTTTCTCTCTTTAGACGTGAAATCAGGGAAAGCAGTTCTGCAAAAATTTGGGGCAGGATGGGGATTCCTGCAGAAAGAGAAATATTTTTATAAATGATAGACATCAGATAGTAACATGCAGCCCATAGCCAGAAAGAGTATGAGCATAAAAGGGGAGAACCCTGTCTCTCTCTTTCTACCGGTAGGCCATTGCTCCCCGTTATGTCTCTTTATAGAACAATACCTTTACAGCCACAGTCATGACGGCCGGCAGGTGTGAACAGTATGGACAGGGAGGCAAAAAGTCAAAGGGTTTTATTAGAAACAGAAAGAGCACAAAAAAAACCCGGGCGGGAAAATCCCCCCGGGATATGATCTATGTTCCGGATGATGAGGGTTATCTTGCGATCCGATCAAGAAGGTCGATGACCTCAGGTATCTTTGCCCGTGCCCCGGCCTGGCTGGTAAAGCGTGTAGCATATTTAAGTTTTCTATCTTTACCGATGATCAGCACTACACAGGTATCATCGCAGTTACCCAGTCCCCAGGCGGTCTTCAGTTTATGCTCCTTGTCCATCAGCATGGTCGATTTGTACCTTTTCACCTTACCCTTTAAAACAAGGCGAATAGCAAAGTCCGGTATTCCCCTGGAATCTTTAGCGTTTGCAATACCGATACCGACATATTTATCCTTCGAGTAATTCTTTGCTTTAATGGCATCAGCCAGGGGGTCACCAATATCCGAGGTATTGGCATCATTATAAAAGATGGAAATGACCCGGGTACCGAAATAAGGTATGGTTGAAGGTTTACCGTCAACATTGGTCAGGGTGACATTGGCAAGTTCTGTCCCTACCGCCGCAGCTTCCAGTTTTTTATCTCCCGGTATAGTCAGTATCAGAACCCCCAGCAGAATACCTGGTAAAACAAATCTTGAGAAACTATTCATGTCTTCCTCCCCTTCTGTTCTTTATGAAACCTGGATGTATGCAGGTTCCCGATAAAATGTAATGTTGTTAAAAACATGGTATCATAATAAAATATTGATTGATTTGTCAATCAATATTTGTCATACTGTCTCATAATCAGGAGAGAATACTGAAGAGGTAAACTATCATGGGGTAACATCAACAGCAGAGAACCTTTTTCAATCCCTGGCAAAAAAGGTATCCCTTACATTCGCCGTGGCCCTGTTCTCTCTGGCATCCGCCTGGGTTGCCGCTTTTTACGCCTTTACCTTCCTCTATTTCGCCATCAGCTTTGAATGGGAAACAGCCCTTTTCGTGATAGTCGTTCTCCTGGTGGGTCTGGTAGTTGCTTCCTTTACCCACGCCCTTCATTTTGGGTTATTCCACAAAGCCGGTTTCGCCGGATTTTCCGCAACCATCAGGGATATCAATGACTACTTTTCAGGCAACCGCACGGTTATGCCCTCCCGGGTTTTCCTGGCCATGGAGAGACTTCCACGTATCAACTTCATCTCTTCTCTGCTCTACTCCCTCTCCCTGGCGCTTGTGACCATCATCCTCTATTTTATGCGAACCGGTGCCATTGAAGACATCATCCTCTTTGCACTGGCGGGAGTCATCGCCTGCCTTATCTACGCCTACAGCGCCTATGCCATCTCCGAGTACTTCATCGGACCTGTAAAGACCTCCATTGCCCACGGTCTTTATCTGGAGGACGACCGGTTGCCCCGTACAGGTATGCTGACCATCGGATCGAAGATGCTGCCGGTCATCATTCTGGTCTTTTCCAGTATGATCCTCCTCACCCTCATGCTGCGAAGAACGGATGATATCATGGACCACTTTGTCTTTATCCTCTACTCCATGTTCACCATCGGGTCTCTTATCATCATCCTGGTTTATTCCCTGAGGCTTGACCTGAGAAGGATTAACATATCAACGACCTCTCTTGCGGAAGGAGAGGAAGGCCTCTATTTTCCCATTTTTCGGACCCGGGAATTCTCGAGTTTTGCCCACCACTATAACCGGACCGCAAGGGAGATCAGATCTCTCCGCACGGAACTGGAGGAGAAGGTGCGAATCCGCACCGGGGAACTGAGCCAGGCCAACGACAAGCTGACGGCCACCCTCAATGTCATGGAAGCCATGAACGATGACCTGGTACAGGCGAACCGGGAACTGAAAGAGGCCCAGGAGATGGCCCGGCGCGACATGAGGATGGCCACAAGCCTCCAGGAGTCACTCTTTCCCCTCACTCCTCCAAATCTCCGGGGATGGGACCTCTCTTTCACCTTCAGGCCCATGTCCGGGGTTTCCGGAGACATGTACGACTTTTACATCGATGGGGACCGGCTGGAAGGAGTTGTGCTCTTCGACGTTTCAGGCCACGGTATCGCCTCAGGCCTTGTGACCATGATCGCCCGTACCATCATGAGAGAAAAGTTCGAAGAGGGAAGGGACAGAAAACTTTCAGAGATAGTAAAGGACTTCAACCAGGCCCTAACCCGTGAAATCGGTGAGGTCGATTACTATCTCACCGGCCTTGTTCTCAGGATAAAGGGATCCCGGGTGGAGTACATAAACGCGGCTCATCCTGACATTCTTCACAAGCGAGGAAACACGATCCGCAAAATACATCCCGGTGACGAGGATTTTCGCGGTTTCATGCTGGGTGGAGAAGGGATGGAAGGGGAATACAGGGTCCTGAAATTTGACCTGGAGGCGGAAGACGCCCTCCTGCTTTACACAGACTGCCTTACGGAATCAAAAAACGAGGCGGGCGAGGAATACGGCGAATCCAGGCTTATCCGATGCATGAAGAAATGTCCGGCAGGCACGGCTTCCCATATGCTGGAAGAAATAATGGAAGACTTTTACCGTTTCTGCCCGGAGAAGTCCATCTCCGATGACCTGACCGCCATTATGATCAGAAAATCCGCCTGAGGAAATCAGTTCTCCCTGACCCGGAAGAAGGAGACAAAACCGGTAAGCCCCCGGGACCTCCCGGAAAGGTCACCGGCCAGGTTACTGACCTTAGAACTGCTGGACGTGATATGCTGAACAAGTTCCGTTATGCGATTCACGGCCTCCAGGAACTCCCTGTGTGTCCGTGACTGTTCCCTGGTTGCTTCCAGGTTCTCCCGGCTCAGCTGCCGTAGATGCTGGAAATGGTCCTTTACCCGTATGTTAAGTTCTGTCTGGGTCCCGGCGTCATCGTAGATCTTTTTCATGATCTCCGAGGTGCTGTGGACATAGTCCCGTATCTCACGGAAGGCGTCAGATGTCTTCTCCATGTGTTCCGTCCCGTAGGAGATATACTCCATGGTCTCCTCTATTCTGCGGGAAATATCATCGGCGTTTTTCTGGGTCATCTCTGCCAGCTTGGATATTTCCTCGGCCACCACGCTGAAGCCACGGCCATGTTCCCCGGCCCGGGCGGCCTCGATGGATGCGTTCAGAGACAGGAGGTTGACCTGATCGGCCACCTCCTTGATGACTGATATGGCCTCGTTTATGGTCCCCGTGCTCTGACGGATATTATTAATCTTTTCCAGGGTCTCCTGCAATATTTTCTCCCCTTCCCCTGTACGGTCAACGGAACGATCCGTCAGTTCCGAGGCACTTTCAATATCTCTTGCAATGGTACCGATCATGGCGCTCAGGGCATCGTACTGTTCTATGACCTCCTCGGTCCTGGCCCGGAACTCACCCGTGTTGTCAGCCACAAGGTCGGAACTGGCACCCAGTTCCTCGAGGCCGGCGGACATCTCCTCAACGGAAGAGGCAACATCACCGGTATTATCCGCAAGGGAGGTGGCGTTATCCTTCAAATCGTCCGCGTCCCCCTTCAGGCGGTTAGACTCCACCTTGATCTTGGAGACGGCCTCTTTCAGATTACGGGCGATACTCTCCACGCCCATTCCCATAACGGCGATCTCGTCACAGGTAACTACGGGAATAGTCACCTCCAGGTCTCCCCTTGAAAGGTGTTTCATCCTCTCTTCAGTTATACGGAGCATGGCGCGAAGGGACCCGCGCAGTGTATAGATGATATAGACCAGGTAAACGATCACCAGCACAAGGAAGATGCCGATATCCCTGTACATGTTTTCAATTACAAGTATACCGGTATGCATTTCATAAATAATAAGACTCAGAACCGCCAGGGGATACCATACCACGCTGAAGATGGAGAGGCCGATCTTTTTCATGAGGGAAAAGGGGCGAATCGATATGGACTCAACGGATGAGAGATTCGGCATTTTCAGGATAGTGGCGATGTCACGTTCCGTGATAAAATAGGCGTAGGCATACCCCGAGGGAAGGGTCACGGTAAGTGCGATGACCTGGATGACGTAATGAAGAGGCTCAAGATGGATGATGAGGGCAACCACGATCGTGGCGATGAGGATGGCAAAAAACCATCTTCTCATAATGGAGAAGGCCTCCTTTCTCGGTTCAACCAGGAGCTTCTCCTTGATGGTTTTCAAATCCCGGTTACTTAACTCCGGATCTGATATTTTCCTTAGAAGGGGCGCGAGTCGAAGATAATTCAGCAGGATACTGGCAGGTGTTACCAGGGCCGCGGCGATCAGTATACCGATGACAAGGGCCGTGAGGCGTTCCCCCCTGTAGTTACCGCAGAGTACAATGACATAGGCGGCCAGGGGAACACCCAGTATGTAGGAGGCCAGTTCCTGCTTAATGGTCAGGCGAAAAAAGAACCCGGCAGGATGAATCACAGGATTTACTGTTTTTTCAGATGTTTCCACTTTGCCTCCTCACAGGACAGTTACGAGGCACCCGATTGTATCTCAGCTAAGAGTAAGAATACAGGGAATTGATTGAATAGTCAATCATATTTTCACATAAATTTTCATTTACACACCAACGATAGCTGTTCATTATTGGAGTGGCCCGTGATCTATCTGTTCTATTTTCCCGTAAACCCCGGCTTCCTCTTCTCCAGGAAAGAACGTACAGCCTCTTTATGGTCCTCCGTGCGGCTGGCCTGGTACTGGTAGGTGGTGGCCATGTTGAAGGTCGACTCCAAAGGCATCTCGCTGAATTCATTAATGGCCCTCTTCATGATACCGACCGAGGCCGGCCCCCTTGCCAGTTTACGAGCCAGCTTCTCCGCCTCGGCCCTGAGTTCCGCCGCGGGCACCACCTGTTCCACCAGTCCAATGCGGAGGGCCTCCTCGGCCGGAACCAGTTTACCGGTAAAACAGAGGTACTTGGCCATGCCGGGCCCCACAATCCGGGGAAGCATACACATACCGGTCTCCGGCACCAGGCCCATCTTCACGAAGAACTCTCCCATCTGGGCCGTGTCCCCGGCTATACGGATGTCGCACATTAGGGCCAGTTCCATGCCGGCCCCCAGGGCGAAACCCTGGATGGCCGCGATGGTCGGCTTGTCCACCTGGTAGACATCCCGGTAGAGGCGGGCCAACGGCTCGAAGTAGGCCCGGAACTCCGTGACATCCATGTTTTGAAGAGGCTCGATGTCCTCCTGGACGTCCCCTCCCGCGGAGAAGTGGTCCCCCTCCCCGGCGATAACAATGGCCCGGACGGATTCATCCTCCATGACGGTGGTAAAGGCCTCCCTGAGGCTGTCGAAGAGGTCCGGCCCCAGGGCGTTCATCTTCTCCGGACGGTTAAGGATGACCGTGGCGGCGCCCTCATTCTTCTCGATTATGCAGCTTCCAATGGTTGTCTTCTCATCCGACATCTCTATACCCCTTTATACCGCCTCGAATATGGTAGCCGGCGCCTGCCCTCCCCCGGTGCAGAGGGTGACAAGTGCGTATTTGCCTTTTCTTCGTATCAGCTCATGTATGGCCGTGACACTGAGCCTGCTTCCGGAGTTACCTACCGGATGGCCCAGGGCCATGGCGCCGCCGTTGACGTTCAGTTTGTTTCTGTCAGCCTTCAGTTCCTTTGCCCAGGCCAGGGGAATGGGAGCGAAAGCCTCGTTCACCTCGAAGATGTCGATATCATCCATCGTTAGGCCGGCCCGGTCCAGAATCTTCTTCGTGGCCGGTATGGGACCGGTCAGCATGAGCCTGGGATCGGAACCGACCACGCTGTTGGCCACGATCCTTGCCAGGGGTTTGGCCCCCTGCTCCTTGACCTTCTCCTCGCTCATGAGGACCAGGGCCGAGGAACCGTCCGTTATGGTGCTGGATAGGCCGGCGGTCAGCCATTCCGTGCCGTCGATGACCTTCAGCTCCTCCAGGGACTCCTTCGTGGTCTCGGGCCGGATGGTCTCGTCCGTCTCCCGGGTGATCTCGTTACCTTCTTTATCCAGGCCTTTCATCGGTATGATTTCGTTCGTAAAGTAACCTTCGGTTGTCGCGCGATGGGCCTTCCGGTGGCTCTCCACGGCAAACTCCTGGCATTCATCTTTCGTGATACCCCACTGGTTGGCGATTAACTGGGCCGACACGATCTGGTTCGGCATGCCGTACCGTTCCAGGTAGTTTTGCGTTACGGGATTCCCCATCGGTTGCCCGTCGTAGAGTGTCCCGTTCATGTCGGACATGATGGTATACTTTGTCATCATCTCGCATCCGCCGGCTATGACGATATCCATCATACCGCTGGCTATGGCCGCGTACCCGGTCTGGATGGCCGAAAGACTGCTCCCGCACTGGCGGTTCAGAGAGATACCGGGAACGGTCTCCGGAAAACCGGCCTCAAGTAGGCCCATGCGGGCCAGGGTAAAGCCCTGCTCTCCCATCTGGTAGACAGTCCCCACCAGGACATCGTCCAGCAGGGCCGGGTCCAGGTCGGCGCGGGATACCGCTTCCTTCAGGGAGGCGGCCAGCAAAGCCGGGACCTTCCATTCCCTGAGAAACCCCTTCCGCTTACCGACTGGTGTCCTGACCGCGCTGACTACGTACACATCTTTCATGATTATTCCTCCTAAAAACTCTCGTTGTGAATGCTTAATACAGATTTGTCCCCGGACTGGATCGCCCGGGCCAGGGCTTCCGCGCCGGGCAGGACGTTCTTACTGTAATAACGGGCCGACTCGATCTTCCCCTGAAGGAAGGCCGCCTCGCTGTTATCTTCCAGGAAGGCGCCGACCTGTTCCCGGTTACCGGAATCGATACCGGCTTCAGAGAGAAGAGCGGAATACCGGGGAGAAGCGATCGACGCCTGCCAGAGATGAAACCATCCCAGGAGGACCGTGCCCATGAGGTTAAGAAAGGGGACGGCCTGGACCACAGGTATCAGAAACTTCCCCTCCTGCGCGCAGCGGGTAAAGTAGCCGGTGGTCTCCCCCATAATCTTTGACGCCTCCTGGAGTTCCGCGGCCAGGTCCTCCAGGTCTCCGGTCTCCCGGGCCTTCTCCACGGTTTTATTCATCTCCTTGATCAGGTTCATGAAGGGTACGCCTCCTTTTATGGCCAGCTTGCGACCCACCAGGTCCAGGGCCTGGATACCGTTGGTACCTTCGTAGATGGAGGCGATCTTAACGTCCCGGAGAAACTGCTCCACCGGGTAATCCTGGCAATAGCCGTATCCTCCGTAGACCTGGACCGCCGTCTCCGCCACCCGGAAACCGATATCGGAACAGTAGGCCTTGCATACCGGCGTGAGAAGGTCCAGGAGTCCCTGCCAGTACTCTATCTCTTCCGGGTCTGCAAGGGAGAGGGTCCGGTCGTGGCAGAGGCCGCAGAAGTAGACCAGGGCCCGCATCCCATCCACATGGGATTTCATCCAGAGGAGCATCCTCTTCACGTCGGGATGTTCAATAATGGCCGCCTTCGGCGCGTCCGGATTCTGCATATCGGTCAGGCGCTTACCCTGGAGGCGTTCTCTGGCATACAGCAGGGCGTGGCGATAGGAGGCCGACGCGGCCCCTTCGCCCTGGAGGCCGACCGCTATACGGGCCTCGTTCATGAGCTGAAACATGATCTTCATGCCCTGTCGCTCTTCGCCCAGAAGCTCGGCGTAGCACTCTCCGTTTTCGCCGAAACTGACGGCGCATGTGGCGCTCCCCTTGATGCCCATCTTGTGCTCGATGCCGGTTACCGTGTAGTCGTTCCTGCGGGCGGGAGAGCCGTCATCATTGACCAGGTACTTGGGGACCAGGAAGATCGATATCCCTTTCGTGCCGGCCGGGTCCCCCTCGACGCGGGCCAGGACCGGATGCACGATATTCTCATAGAGGTCATTATCCGCTCCGGTGATAAATATCTTCGAGCCCTGAATCCGGTACGTTCCGTCCGGCTGGCGAATTGCCTTCGTGGTCAAACTCCCCACGTCGGAGCCGGCGTCCGGTTCCGTCAGGGCCATGGTTCCTCCCCACTCTCCGGCGTACATCTTCTCCATGTACTTCTTCTTCTGCTCATCGGACCCGTATTTCTCGATGAGATGGGCCGCCCCGGTGGAAAGGAATACGTAAGAGGTGAAGGCGAAATTGCTGATAAACCCTTCCATGACAGCCAGGTTCACGATGTAGGGAAACCCCAGGCCGCCCGCCTCCTGGCTGGTGGCCACGACTCCCCATCCTCCCTCCTGGAACAGCTCCTTCAACTTATGGTAGGATGAGGGTACCGTCACCTCACCGTCCTTCCAGGTGCATCCTTCCCGGTCCGCCTCCATGAGGGTATCGTAGACCGGTCCCGCTGCCAGTTTCCTGGCCACGTCCATGGTCATCTCGATAACGTCCCGGGTGTATTCACCGTACTTCTCCGTGCCACCCAGTACACCGGTAATATCGAGCATGTCGTAGAGTACGAAGTCCTGGTCCCGTTCATCAACCAGCGGATTGTCCGTTGCCATATCCTGTCACTCTCCTCTCTTTATGAATAGAAGGTTGTTCCCTTCTGAGCCATGTCGCTTACAATGCCTGCCGGGGCGTAGGCCTCGCCTCCCTTTTTCCGGGTGGCCTCCAGCCGTTCCACCAGCTCCTTCATGCCCGTGTTGTCCATGTAATGGAAAGGGCCGCCCTTATCCATGGGAAAGCCGAGACCGAGTATGGCGCCTGTGTCCCCATCCTCCGGCGATGAGAGGATACCCTCCTCCAGACAGCGGGCCGCCTCGTTCACCATGGCCAGGACCAGGCGGTCCTGCAGCTCTTCGGCCGTAAAGCTTCCCTTTGATTCGATACCCAGGCTTTCCAGGGCCTCCCGGTTGATCACCTTCCGGTCGCCTTCCTTCGGAAGGTCGTAGCGGTAGAAACCGGCCCCGCTCTTTCGTCCAAAAAGCCCCTTCTCGTACATCTTCGTAAAGAGGGGAGACATCTCCATGCCCTTCGGCTCCCAGACCTCTTTCATCATCTCGCCCACGTGGCTGCCGGTATCGATACCGATCTCGTCCAGGAGGGTTACCGGACCAACGGGAAAACCGAAGGCGGCCAGGGCATCGTCTATTTCGTAGAGGTTGCCCCCCTGGTCGATGAGCCGGGCAGCCTGGTTCAGCATGGCCACAAGGATCCTTGTGGTATAGAAACCCGGCCCGTCACGTACCACGATACATTTCTTTCCCTGCTCCCGGCCGAAGGCCAGAGCCGTCTCCAGGACATCCTTCGAGGTCTTCTCCGTGGTGATGATCTCCAGAAGCGGCATTCTCGGCACGGGAGAGAAGTAGTGCATACCGATTACCTTCTCCGGCCGCTTGCACCCCTTCGCTATCTCCGAGATGGGAAGGGCCGAGGTGTTGGAGGCGAATATTGTCTCCGGTCCCGTGGCCGCTTCCACATCCGCCAGGATTTTTTTCTTCAAGTCGAGGTCTTCAATGACCGCTTCTATGACCAACCCCGTTCCCCGGAACATGGAATAGTCATCACAGGGGACCATCTTCCCGTAGAGGGCGTCCCGGACAAAGGGGGGCATCTTCTTTTTTTCCACCTGCTTTTCCAGGCCGGCGTATACGAACTTCATGGCTTCGGTCACGGCCTCCAGGCTAACGTCCTTCATTAAGACGGTATCGCATACCGGCAGGGAGACCTGGGCCAGTCCCCGGCCCATGATCCCTGTTCCCAGCAGCGCCAGTTTCTCCACGGTTCGTTTCTCGTCATTCATCTCTATCCTCCTCAGGCCCGTTCCAGAAGTATGGCGTTACCCACGGCTCCTGCGGCGCAGCCGGCCACCAGGCCGTATTTACTATCCTCTTCGATCATCCGGTTGCAGCAGGTGGCAATCAGCCTTCCTCCCGTGGCGCCGAAGGGGTGTCCCAGGGAGAGAGAGCCTCCCCACAGGTTCATCCGGTCCATGTCGACTTCACCCACTGCTTCCGCAAGACCGAGCTTATCACGAGCGAAGTCCCTGGAGGCGAGCAAACGTATAACAGCGAGCATCTGAACCGCGAAGGCCTCGTGAATCTCGAGAACACCTATGTCATCAAGTTTAAAGTTATAACGATTCAGCAGCTTCGGTATGGCAAAGGCGGGACCCAGGAGGAGTTCATCCAGGGGGTTCTGGGCCGTGTGGGCAAACCCCTTGATATAGGCCTTCGGTTCCAGGCCCAGGGACTTCGCCTTCTCCTCGCTCATGAGCATCACGGCCGTGGCCCCATCTGTCAGAAAGGAGGAGTTGGCAGCCGTGACCGTGCCCTTCTCCTTGTCAAAGGCGCCTTTAAGTTTGGCGATCTTTTCCTTTTTCGTGTCGGCCCGGGGTCCGTTGTCTTTCTCGAAACAGCCATCCTGCCCCGGAACCACCACGGGCACAATCTCACCGTCGATCAGGTTCTTCTCCTGGGCCTGGACGGCCCGGCTGTGGGAAAGCTCGGCATACTCGTCCTGATCCTCCCGGGAGATACCGAGTCTCCCGGCAAGGAGATCCGCGGTCTGTCCCATGAGCAGATTGGTGGAGAATTCCTTAAATGGAGGCATATTCTCTAAATCGAAGTACTCGACACCGCCCGCGATCACTGTGTCCGCCTCGCCCATGGCTATCATGCCGGCACCGTTGGTGATGGCAATGTTGGCCGAGACGCAGGCTACCGTACAGGTATGGGCCGGCACGCTCTCCGGCAGTCCGGAGGAGAGTACGATCTCCCGGGCCACATTGCTGGTCTTCTTGCTGTGAAAGAGGGCCCCCATGATAACATGGTCGATTTCCCGGGAGGAGATCCCGGTCTTCGCCATAAGTCCCTTTACGGCGTGACGTCCGATACGCCAGTGTTCCTGACCCGTAAATCCGGTCCCGGACCTGAGGAAGGGTGTCCGGCAGCCCTCGATGATCGCGATTCTCATAGCCTCTCCCTGTGCATCACTGCAAATGACACCGGGCGGCTCTATCGGAAGGTTGACCGGGGTGGTCTTCGGTAGAGCCCGGTCGTCAAAGCAGATGTATGAAATATTGTTTGTATTTTAACTTCCATTTTGGATTTGTCAAATATATTATATTTTCTTTCTATTTTTTTATTATTTTTCATTGACGAACTATAATTTATTGTGTTTTTTCTTAGTATCACAAGGATATCTGTTCAATTATGGAGAGCAAGGCATGGCAAACGGGAGAAAAGAGGGAGCACGGAAGGAACAGATCCAGAGGGCGGCGGCCCGGGTCTTCGCCCGCAAGAAGTTCATCGACGCAACCATATCTGACATCGCCCAGGAAGCGGGCGTCTCAGAAGCGACCATATACGACTACTTCTCCACCAAGGAGGAACTCCTCTTCTCGGTGCCCCGGGATATCATACAGGCCTCCCGGGAAGAGCTGGAAACCCATCTCCCCTACATCCGGGGTGCGGGGAATCGTCTCAGAAGCTTCATATATCACATGCTGAAGTTCTACCAGGATAACCCGGATTACGCGTCCGTGGCCCTGATGATTCTTAAAACAAACGAGAAATACATGGAGACGGACACCTACCAGGTCCTCAGGGAACTCTTTCAGCTTGTCATCACCATTATCGAAGAGGGAAAGGAATCAGGAGAGTTCCGGTCGGAAACCGACCCCTACCTGGTGCGGTCGGTCATTCTGGGAAGCATTGAACACATGGTGATCCGCTGGCTCCTCCTGGGCCAGCCATCAGGGGAAGCCAACACCCTGGTGGAACAGGTGGACCCCCTTTACGACCTGATCCAGGCCGGGATACTGAAAGAAGAGTTCCCCCGGAGATTCAACATCCGGGTCCAGGTGGAACCGGCCGGGGAATAAGCTCTTACTTGTACTTCAGCCCCGGTTCCCTCTTTTTATAAAGTTCCGGGTCAAAGTCCTTCACAAATCTCTTGTTTAAATAGGGGTCTCCCGTCGCTTTCATGTGGGTGTCGAGAAGGCGGCGCATCATTTCAAGCTCTTCACCGTACTCTTCCCGTCCCGCCAGGTTATACCTTTCCCGGGGGTCCTTTTCCAGGTCATAAAGCTCCTCCGGGAATCTGGAGCGGACCCAGGGCTGGTCCGGGAGTTCCGCGATCTTCCAGGCCCAGTCGTCGTGTGCGTTCTGGTCGAGGCCCACGGGGCTGTCGGAATAATTCCGGATATACTTCCATTTGCGTGTCCGCGCACTCCTCATGGGAACGTGGATCACGTGGCTGGTCATCTCCATGAAGACAGCGTCATGGATGGATTCCTTTTTTCCCGTAAGCAGAGGGACCAGGGATACCCCCTGGACCTTCTCCGGTATATCAAGGCCGGCCAGGTCGAGCATGGTCGGCATGATATCGATGGAGTTCACCAGACCATCGACCACTTTGCCGGCCGGTACCTTTTTCGGGTATCGTACCATGAGGGGGACAGCCGTTCCCCGGTCGTAGAGGGTCATCTTGTTTCCAGGATAGGGCGGCCCGTTATCGCTCATGAAGATTACCAGGGTATCCTCCGCGAGACCGAACTCGTCCAGGGCGTCGAGGATATTCCCTATGATATGGTCCATCTGCAGAGTCTGGCTGTAGAACCTCGCCAGATCCTCCCGGAGACCCTCCAGGTCGGGCAGGTTCATGTACTCCGGGACCTCAATAGACTCCGGGTCGACGTGAAACCCGGGGTCCATCTCAAACTCTCCGAACGTATCCCTGTGGTTCTGCATGAAATTTATCTCGAGATAGAAACGGTTGTCCTTATTACGTTTAATGAATTCCACAGGCACATCGGCCGTGTCGATTTTCCACTCCTTCGGAAAGAGACCGGAGAGTCTCTCGTTGTACCCGTACCATGATGTCGGCACATAGGGCGAAGGATGCCACTTTCCCTGGAGGGCGGTATTGTATCCCGCCTCGGAAAGGACGTCCGGGAGCGTCAGGTGACAGGGGGAGAGTGCCCGGGTCTTATAGATATGGGTCAGGCCCGTGACCCCGTGTGTATGGGGATACTGGCCCGTTATGAAGCTGGCGCGGCTCGGGGCGCAGCTGGAAGAGACCACAAAGGCGTGGGTGAAACGGGCTCCTTCCCGGGCCAGTCGGTCCAGTGTCGGGGTCTCGATGTTCCGGTTGCCGTAACAGCTCAGGTCCTTCCATCCAAGGTCGTCGGCCGTGATAAAGAGGATATTGGGAAGTTCGGTCGATTTCGTGAACTCTTCCCTGCCGCATGAGAGGATGGAAGTCCCCGCCACCATGGTGAAAGAGGCAAGGGCCGAGTGCTTAAGAAAATCCCTTCGGGTATATCGGTTCATGGCATCCTCCCGGCTCTTCAGGATACATGAGTCTATTTCATCGATTCCACTCCTGTCAACCAGTTTTACGGGAAGTATATACAAACATTTTTATGTTGCGCAAGACGATCTCACCGGGCCAGTCTGACTACCGGGAAATCTGAACGTTACAGGGAGAGCGTATGGAACCGATTATTGAAAGGAATCTCTGCACCGGCTGCAACCTCTGCGTCATCGACTGCCCGAAACGTGTCCTGGCGCTGGATAACAACAAGAAAGCCTTCATCATCAGGGAGGGATGCATCGAATGCTCCCACTGTTACGCCATCTGTCCGGAGGAGGCCGTCTCCTGCCCGGGGCTGGAGTCTCCATCCTTTCAGACCTTTACCTGTGAGGAAAAGCTCACCGCCGGGGAAGAGATATCTCCGGCCTCCCTTCTTAATCTGGTCCGATCCAGACGGAGCGTTCGCAACTACCGTGACCGGGAAGTGGACAGGAACACCCTGCTGGACCTGCTTGAGGCGGCCCGCCAGGCACCCTCGGGAAGCAACGACCAGCAGTGGTATTTCACGGTTGTGCCGACCCGTTCCGGCGTGGAGGAACTGGCCGGCGGCATACGCGCCTTCTTCGAAAAGCTCAACCGCATGGCATCCAACCCCCTTATCCGGTACGGTTCCATCCCCTTTATGGGGAAAGCCCTTCTCAACTATTACCGGGAATACATGCCCACGGTCATGGAGGCCATACGGGACGCCGAGGGCGGGGACGACAGGCTCTTCCACGGGGCCCCGGCCCTCATCCTGATCCACTCCCCCCGCTCGGGAAGCACACCCCGGGAGGACGCCCAGTACGCGGGATACATCATGACCCTCATGGCCCATACCCTGGGGATGGGAAGCTGCTTTATCGGGTACGCTGTGGAGGCCATGAACCGGGAGCCGGCCCTTAAGCAGATCGTGGGGATCCCGGCCGGCCACAGGGTAGACACGGTCCTGGCCCTGGGCTACCCCTCGGTAAGCTACAGGCGTCCCGCTCTCCGTAAACCGCTCCAGATACATTACATTTTTAGAGAATATCCGGCTTGACCTTTCGACTCTACTGTGCGACATCCTCCCATATAAAAGAGACCAGGATGTGCTCATGACTGAACCGATGCCGAAATTTCCGAAAGACTTCACCTGGGGGAGCGCCACGGCAGCCTACCAGATAGAGGGGGCCTGGAACGAAGACGGTAAGGGACCTTCCATCTGGGACGTCTTTTCCCATAAAAAAGGCAAAATCAAGAACGGAGACACCGGTGACCGGGCCTGCGACCATTACCACAGGCACAGGGAAGACATTGAAATCATGAAGGAGATCGGTCTGGAGGCCTACCGCTTCTCCATCTCCTGGCCCCGGATCCTGCCCCAGGGAAAGGGTACAATCAACCAGCCCGGAATCGATTTCTACAGCCACCTTGTGGACCTGCTGCTGGAGGCCGGTATCCGTCCCTTTGTCACCCTCTATCACTGGGACCTCCCCCAGGCCCTTCAGAAGGAGGGGGGATGGAATAACCGATCCTCCGCCGGCTGGTTCGCGGACTACGCGGAGACCGTTGTCAAACACCTGGGCGACCGGGTTGAGGACTGGATAACCCTGAACGAGCCCTTTATCTTCTCTTCGGCCGGTTACATAACCGGGGACCATGCCCCCGGTTTCCGCAATCCCTGGAAGTATTTTTCCACGGTGCATCACGCCCTGCTCGCTCACGGCAGGGCTCTGGAGGTTATCCATCAGGGACCGGGAGATAACCGGGCCGGCATAACCCTGGACCTGCGCCCCCTCTACCCGGCCACCGACTCGGAAAAAGACCGTTACGCCGTTACCATGGCGGACAAGGCCATGCGACGCCTCTTCCTTGATCCTCTTTTTAAGGGGCACTACCCGGAAGATTATTTCGAGAGCCACAAAATGTTCTTTCCCGAGATCGATGACGCAGACCTGAAAGAGATTTCCCGCCCCATCGATTTCCTCGGGATCAACAATTACAGCCGGGACCCGATCCGTTACGTATGGTGGCTTCCGAAGAACCATTTCTGGCCCGGGCTCCGGGACATACCGGAAGGGGAGTTCGTCCGGGACGGGGTCCAGTACTCCGCCATGGGATGGGAAGTCTACCCTCCCTCCCTGTACGAGGTGCTCATCTACCTGAAGGAGGAATACGGCAACCCGGTTACCATAATTACGGAAAACGGCGCTCCCTTCGACGACAGACTGGAAAACGGCCGGGTTCATGACCGTAAAAGGATCGACCTTCTGGACGGCTACATTCGGTACCTGCATAAGGCGCTTGATGAGGGGGCCCGATGCAAAGGATATTTCGTCTGGTCCTTCCTCGACAACTTCGAGTGGGCCGAAGGATACAGCAAACGTTTCGGCCTGGTTCACGTCGATTATGATACATGCGAACGGACCATAAAAGACAGCGGCTACTGGTA
Organism: uncultured Leptospirales bacterium; assembly: GCA_964645775.1. Classification (GTDB taxonomy): domain Bacteria; phylum Spirochaetota; class UBA4802; order UBA4802; family UBA5550; genus CAZYBU01. Next base: position 161,462 of record CAZYBU010000002.1, read on the forward strand.
CAGGGACCATATCAGGGGCCAGAAATAAGGGAGGCGGCACGATGGGAACTGAAAACAGGTTATCGACACCGAGGGTCATACTTTTTGGAAGCGGAAACGCCGGGATAAACCTCGTCAATATCCTGGTCCAGACCTGGCTCTTCTATTTTCTCGATCCCGGAACGGGCCGGACCCTTATACCGGCCGCCTATATCGGGTCGATTCTCATGTTCGGCCGAATCATCGACGCGGTATCTGATCCGATTATCGGGAACTGGTCCGACCGTCTTCGGTCGAAGCACGGCAGGAGAATCCCCTTCCTGGCCCTGAGCGCCCTTCCCCTGATCCTGATCAGTTTCCTGATCTTCTTTGAACCATCCTACGCCGGCTCCATGACATTGCGGGTCATTGTCCTGGCCCTTCTGCTGGGACTCTTCTATATTCTCTTTACCGCTTTCGCGGCCCCTTACCTGGGTATGATCCCGGACCTCTCTCCCGCCCGGGACGACAGGGTAAATCTCTCCACATCCTCGGCCGTCTTCAACCTGATGGGAACGGCGATTGCCCTGATCGCCATGCCCCTTCTCCTGGAGTTCTTTGCAAGAGAGAAGGGTACCTTCGACGGTATGGCTTTCATACCCTCTACCGCCATAATCGCACTCCTTGCCCTGGGGACCTTTGTACTTACCATTGTCGGGGTTTTTCCCTACAGGAACCGGGGCGAAGGTCCCACAGAGAATAACATCCTGGAGAGCATGAAGATGGTCTTTAAAAACCGTCCCTTCATGGTCTACCTCTTCGGCATGAACATCTTCTGGGGCGGATTCTTCATCGTAAACGTCAGCGTTCCCTACTACGTGACGGTCCTCATGGGCAAGACTATCGGCTTCCAGTCAACGGCCCTGGGGATCACCTTCGGGGTGGCGGCAGTCAGTTTTCCCCTAATCAATCTAATGTTGAAACACCTGGGAAACCGGCTGGTGTCAGTGATTACATCTGCGGTCATGACCGTTGCCCTGATTTTCATATTTTTCGTGCCCAACCCTCCCCTGGGTCTTTCTCCAGCGGTATTCGGAATGATTCTCATGGGCATAACCGGCTTTCCCATTTCGGCCCTTTTCATTCTGCCCCAGTCCATGATAGCGGAGCTCTCAGACTTTCGTCTGCCGGACGGATCAAAACCGGGTGAGGCCATATACTTCGGGGTCCAGGGTCTGGTCCTGAAATTTTTCGTGGGTGTCTCCTCCCTGGTGGCCAGTATCCTCTTCGACGTCTTCGGCAATACCGTGGAGAGGCCCCTGGGTATCCAGCTCACGGGACCCGTGGTATCCTCCTTCGCGCTGTTCGCCCTGATACTATTTCTCTTCTTCTATCCGGACGACCGGAAGGGTCTGCACCGCCCGGCGGACATCTAAATGGAAAAGCCGCTTTTCGAAAGATCCAGGGTAACAGCGTAGGTGTTCTCCATGCCGGGCACCGGTACGATGCCTTCTTCCTCCGGGAACTCGAATCCGGGAGGAAGTCCGGGTACGGTGGTAAATTTCACATTTTTGAACTCCTCCAGGGTAAGCTCCTGGATCTTCAGTTTCGATATCCAGAAGGGACCGAACGTATTGTACTCCCGGTTGTGCTCCCTGGCTATGCGTGAGTTGATCCACTGCATGATCCGTGAAACCTCTTCCCTCCCGGACAGCTCCTGGATATAGAGGTCCATCCGGTTTCCACCGATGGAACGCCCCCTCTCAAGGTACCCGAATTTACGGCCGGCCTCATCCAGGGTCTGACCCACGACTCTGAGGTGAAAGGGGTCGTTAAGATCTACCTGGGGCCAGCAGATACGATTTACGTGATAGACCGGGAACTTCACGGTCGGTTTTCTCCGTCCGCTGCGCTTTTTCATCTTCTCCTCCTTGAAATGCCTCTATCAGGTACACGCCGGGGAGGGATAATATGAAAAAAAAAGTTCGTTGTTTTTGTTATTTTTTTACGTCAGGCAGGAGAAGAGTCAGGTCATCTTCAAATTCATCGGAGAGACTCCTGCTTCATTCATATATACCCTGTCAAAAAGCGCCCCGAAAGGGGCGATATAATAAAAATCAGGCAAATCAAAAATAAAGCGCCCCGAAAGGGGCGATATAATAAAAATCAGGCAAACCAAAAATAAAGCGCCCCGAAAGGGGCGATATAATAAAAATCAGGCAAACC
>CAZYBU010000002.1:163745-166020 GCA_964645775.1 uncultured Leptospirales bacterium
GGGGCGATATAATAAAAATCAGGCAAACCAAAAATAAAGCGCCCCGAAAGGGGCGATATAATAAAAATCAGTCAAACCAAAAATAAAGCGCCCCGAAAGGGGCGATATAATAAAAATCAGGCAAACCAAAAATAAAGCGCCCCGAAAGGGGCGCTTTATTTTTGGTGTATCTCTTCGAGAATTATCTTAGCTCGCTGAACCGCATACCTTCCCTGATCTTGTTAATCTGAGGCAAACCCTTTGATCTGTTTCTCAGAAGACCCGTCCTTCTGGCCGGTAAAGAGTTACCCGCCCTTTACGTTTTACCTGATACCGGTTACGCACAAAGCAGTACTATATGCCAAGTTACACATTCAATAATGTAACGATATTGTCAAGAAATAACCATCAATCCCCGGTAAAAACACCAGGCATGGATGATTAATTTTTTTCACCCGTAAAACGAATACGAAGGCGTTTTATATCTTCTGCGGCAATATTTTCAAGTTGGGAAGAGAAGGGCTTTTTCTCGCCCGGTTTGAAATCATTAATGACAAAGCTTTTCTCCATAAGCTCTCTGCCTGCTTTGTCGAAAAGATGGATTGTAAAGAGGGCGTTATCCCATCTTCTTTCTCCACGGTTTACCATGGCGCCCCGGAGGGAGATCCCATCCTTACCGGCTTCCTTTTCCAATCCGAGGAAGTAAAAATCTTCACCCGCGATTCCTTCTTTCGGGAAATAAGCGATTGCCGGCACTTCAAGTTTCAGGCCGGGCCAGATATGTCGTGGGTGATTTATCTTATCCTGGTTGGCTTTATAGAGATCGGGCCAGAATCTGTATGTGCCGTAAATATGGCGACTGATGGAGACCAGGGAATCTCCCTTTTTCACGGTATAGGTCTCTTCATCCAGCAGGGGCTCCGCTTCCTCTCCGGAGAGTTCAGCCTCCCTGCGGGGCGTCTCCGAAGGATCGAGTTTTTCCTCTTTGAGAGCTCCTTCTTCTTTCTTCTCCTCTTCAGTCTCCCTGTCAACCGCCGCGTTCTTCTGCTGTTCGATCTTCGTTGCGGGTGAGGGAACCTCATCTCCTTCCTCCTCAACAAGGAGGCTCAGACCGTAATAGAGGGCCATGGCAAGTATAAAGAGAATAATAGCTCCGATAACAAGTTTAGAGGGGGATACTCCCTTCCACGCGCGTTCACCCCTGTCCGGCTCCTCCTGCTGCTGCAGCATTGCCTCAGCCCTCTTTTGCCAGGCCACCATCTCCCGGGCCCACTGAGCGTATTTGAGTCCCGCCAGCCCCTTTATCGTTTTAACCCGGAAGGCCGCTTCCATCAGGTCCGCGTCCTTCTTGCTCACACCCTGGAGTGCGTTCAGCGGCGCCCGGGTAAGCTTACGGGGCGGGGTCTTCTCATATTTCCTGATCAGTTTATCCTCAAGGGAAGGAGCGGGAATATCGGCCAGCTCACTCTCCGCGAGGTCCACGATCTCCTCGGCCCAGTGGATGTATTTCAACTCCGCCAGGTCCGCGATGGTCTGTAGATTAAAGGCTTTTTCAAGCCGCGTGGCGTCCTTCTCGCTCAATCCCTGGAGGGCATGGAGGGGCGCCCCGGGAAGTTCCGCGGGGGACGTGTCCTCGTAATCCTTTATAAGCTTATCTCTGAAATCAGTGCTGGCCATGGCAAACTCCGGAATTCTGATAGTGTATTAAACCTGCTTATACGATAGCCATTTGAACAACACTGTCAAACCAATTTTCCTTGACGTATGGAGTCCCCGGGACGTTATTGAACCTTCATTTTCCAACCGCAGGAAATCATCATGGAAGAACAGTTACGCACCATAGAGAAAAAGGCGCTGGAGGATATAGACTCCTCCTCATCCGATTCCGGCCTGGAGGATATCCGGGTCCGTGTCCTGGGACGCAAGGGAGAGCTGACCGGTATCCTGCGCTCCCTCAAGGACCTTTCCCCGGAAGAGAGGGGTCCCGTGGGCAAGCTCTCAAACGAGATCAAAAAGAGAATTGAAGGAGCCCTGGCGGAGAGGAAGGAAGAACTCTCGAAAAGCAGTATCCAGGGTCTTGCCGACAGGGAGTGGATCGACGTCACCCTGGAGAAGGAGGTCCCCTTTCCTCAAAATCGGGGTTTTCTCCATCCCATCTCCCAGATACAGAAGGAGATCGAGGAGATATTCACCTCCATGGGTTTCCGTATTCTCGACGGCCCGGAGGTGGAGACCGAATATTACAACTTCGAGGCCCTGAACATTCCGGCCCACCACCCGGCCCGGGACATGCAGG
>CAZYBU010000003.1:0-91198 GCA_964645775.1 uncultured Leptospirales bacterium
CAAGGATGCCGCAGTGTCCAGCGCCGACAGGAGGTCGAAATTGCGCTGGACCGCGCGGGGAGCTCGAGGGGTGTTCGCGCTAACACCCCTCGAAATAGAAATTTCAGGAAACCAAAATCCAGAGGAAACAGTAACGATGAAAATGGAAAAGAAAAAAAGGGTAAAGTTCAGGTTTTATGAAAAAATAGATAAGAGATTATTCTTTAATACAAAATACCCCTTTTCATTAAGATGCAACCCATCCGTGGTAAACTCCTCCCAAAGCTCGTCATTATCATCAATCAGTCCTTCCTCCAGGGTAACCAGAGAAAGAGAATGCCGCTCGCAGGCCTCCTCCAGGGCCCGGTTTACGATCCCTATGTACCGGTTGTTCACCTGCACCCCTTCCCGTTCACAGACCCGGTCATTGACCGGCAGAGAACGGGCCAGGTAAAGACGCCGGTCCAGGTTCCACCAGGTGAACTGGCTTGCCAGGTAATCAAGGTCCCCGTAAAGTTCCCGGAAAAAGTCTCCGTCGTCCATGGAACGTATAAAGGCCCGGATGGCGTTGCTGGTTCCGCCCAGGAAAACATACCGGGTATCGGGCGTGTCGATGCCGGCGCATCCCCCGGCCATGCTTCCGACGCTGTCTATCTTGGCCCGCATGAATCCGAAGTTTACGATGACCGGGTTACCCAGATGTTCATGAAAGGGCCCCAGGCCGAAGGCGCAGTCCCCCAGAAGGATAAGTCGCATATCATCTTTCTCCCGGAACAGATCAGGACATGAATAGTTGAACTTCCTCATTTTACAAGGAATAACCGGTCCCGGCGACCTCTGTTCATTAAATAAAAAAATGTGCGCGATTTTTGCAATACCAGTTGATCTTCTGTTCCTTAAACGCTATAATCAATCAAAAATCATTAAGCTTTTGGGAGGTTTCGATGAACAATCTCACTATCGGAGGCATCATACAGAACTCTTATAAAAGGGGTTTCCAGAACCTGGCTCCCGTACTGGTCAACACGCTCCTCTGGATCCTTACCATCTGGATCCCTTACCTGAACGTGGGGACTACCATAGGTTTGACCACCGGTGTGGTATCAAAGATGTCCCGGGGGGAAACCATTTCGAACACCGAGATATTCAACCCGGACTACAGAAAGTACATGGGCGAGTTTTTCCTTGTTGTGGGGCTCATGTTTCTGGGCATCAATGCCGGTATTCTCTTTTTTATCATACCAGGTATTGTGATCAGCGTGGCATGGCTTTTCGCCCCTCTCCTGGTGGTCGATAAAAGGATGAATCCCATGGAGGCCATACACAGAAGTAACGAGATCACCTATGGGAAAAAGTGGACCATCTTTCTCGGATACCTCATTGTCGTGATTGCAACCATGATCGCTCTCGGCATCATCCTCGGCATCCTGAGTAGAATACTTATTCACCTGGGTGCAGTGGGAAGTTTTCTTACCGCGGTCTTCGGTATCCTCGGCTATGCCGCCCTGGGCAGCATCGCCATGGCTTCGATGTCGTACATGTACGGAGAATTAAACAGGGGTTAACGGCCACTCTCGCAGTTATTCCCGGCATCTAACTTGAAAAAAAGGATTGAATGCCCGGCTCGACTGTGAATAAATGAACCATTACCCAAAGGGAGGTTACGTATGGCAGACAGCGATCTTATCGCATGTAACCAGGATCATGAACTGGAATATATCCTGAGAGACAAGGGCAAACGGCAAACCAACGATAACGTCGAGAAGATGAGGGAGGCCTGCAAGGCCTACAAGGACGACCCGGAATATAAGCCCCACAACCGGGACAACTTTCTCAAATACCTGGATGACAGGAATATCCTGGACGAAATGGAATAGATTTACGGGCCGGGGCGTCAATCCCGGCCTTTTTTTTCACAAAACCGTCACCCGGCCGAATTAATCAGAAATACCCGGGGTCAAACCTTTGCCATCTTTCTGGAAACATCAAGGACACCTTCCAAACTTCCGGCGGGTTCCCCGATGAGAATATGTTCACGGAGAAGATAGTTCTCAATAGTCTCCATGTCGATGAAGGTATTGACGTGTCGAAGAACCCGGACCATGTTTATTATGAAAACGGGAAAACCGCCGAACATCTTTACCGGGTTCAACAGGTGGTCCATATCGGGAAACCGTTCTTCAACGATACCCTCAAAGGGCTGGCTAAAATCGCTCAGACAGGCCGTTACCCGGTTACGGGTATATTCTAAAAATGGATGTACGCGAAAAGAAAGAGGCGTGTGTTCCCCGAACCATCTCTCCAGGAAGAGATCGTCCGTGAGGCCCGGTTTTCTCCGGAAAAGGGTTAGAAGGACCACGCCCGGTGTAGGCTCTCCCAGAGGCCAGTCCCGGCCGGTGTTCCAGGGAAAAGAGCTGTCAACCTTGTAACTCTGAATAACGGCCGGGGAGATAGACAGGGCCCGGCCGATCTTCTCTCCCGCCTCGCCGAAGTCGCCCCTCAGAAGAATCATGGCCAGGGGTTCGCTCCCCAGGGGAAGGACCGTGAATTTCGGCCGTTCCCATTCCGGGAGGTCGACCTGGAGGTACTCCGGCCTCAGGGCCCGCAGCCTGGGGACCAGGTCGTTCATGACATGGGCGATAATATCCTCACGACTGAAAACTGATCCTCCCCGTACAAGATAGATGTAGCCTTTCATTTATCCTCCTTACCAGCTGTGGCTTATGGCAGAGACGCGGCAGACCTCGTGGCAGTTGGGAGACTTATCTTTGCAGACAGTGTGGTACCCGGGGCAAAGGGAGCCGATGAGGCTCCGGAGCTCTTCCTTCACCTCGGCCTTCTCCTCGTCATAATCGTCAAGAACAATCTCGAAAATATCCTCGGGACAGACCTCAACGCATTCGCCGCACCCGTCACAGAGATCCGTGTCTATGGTTATGAAATACTCGCCGGAGGCGTCCGCGTAGCCGTAATTAGCCCTGATGACTTTTACTCCTTTCCCTTCGTTTCAATTTCTTCTGTATAATATCACTCCCGAAAACCGCCGCTCCCAGGGCCCCCACGATCTGGGGCTCGAAACAGATGTTCGCCTTCAGGCCGATTTTGTCCTCAATACGTTTCACAACGCCGACATTTTTGGCAATTCCCCCGGAGACCACGAATTCCGCCTCAATTCCGACCCGTTTTATCAGATTGTAGACCCTCTGAACGAGGGCTTCGGCAGACCCGGCCAGCACGTCGTTAACATGAACGCCCTTCCGCAGATGAGCCAGTACCTCTGACCGGGCAAAGACCACGCATGTGGAAGAGACCGGGGCCGTCTCATTCTGGATGTCCAGGGACCTCCGGCCTATCTCCTCCAGGGGAACGCCCACCAGGTCGCCTACGATCTCCATGGAGCGACCGGCGCCGGCGGCGCACTTGTCATTCATCACGAAATCGGTCACCTTGCCGTTCTCGTCGCAGCGGATGGCCTTGCAGTCCTGGCCTCCCATGTCCAGGATGGTGCGGCCTTCGGGGTAAAACCAGTTGGCCCCCTTCGCGTGGCACGATATCTCTGTAATGTTTTTGTCCGCGAACGGGATGACGATACGACCGTATCCCGTGGCCACGGTATATTCCACGTCATCCAGGGTAAGGCCCGCCTTCTCGAGAACGCGGTCTGTCACCTGGCGGCCTGTCTCCATGCTGTCAGGGCCGGTCAGGATGAGGTCCCAGGCCAGTATATCGTCATCCTTCAGGATAACGGCCTTGCCTGTCAGGGAACCTATATCAACGCCCAGGGTAATCATTTCACTCCTCCTTCAGCGGCCAGGAGGGCCGTCCCGATGGCGCCGGCCAGGTGCGGGTTCTCCGGCACCACCAGGTTCGCTTCCATCATCTCTTCCAGTACTTTAACGATTCCGATATTTCGGGCCAGGCCGCCGACCATAACGCTCCCTTCGCCGATACCGGTCCGGTTGACCATCCCGTAGATACGGGTCGCTATGGACTTATGCACCCCCCGCAGGATGTCCACCTTCGGTGTCTGCCTGTGGACCTGGGAGACCACCTCCGATTCGGCGAAAACCACGCACATTGAAGTGATGTTCACCTCCGCCGTCGACTCCAGAGAGAGAGGCCCCATCTCCTCCACCGGCACCTGCATAAGCTTGGCGATAACGTCCAGGAAGATGCCGGTCCCGGCCGCGCACTTGTCATTCAGGATAAAATCGACCATCCTGCCCCGTTCGTCGAATTTCATGACCCGTGTCGACTCGCCACCGGCGTCGATAGCGCCTGGAGCCCCCGGGACCATCCACTGCACTCCCCGGCCCACGGCCACCACCTCGGTGAAACTCACGTTCGCGATGTCCGCCTCTTCCCGGCCCGCCCCTGTTGATCCGATACGGTCGACGGAATCTTCTTTCAAACCGGTTTCCGAGAGGACCGCCTCCCGGGCCTTCCGGGCCGCCTCCCGGCTGCTCTCTCCGGTTTTCATGACGTGAAAAGCGGCAAGTTCATTCTCTTTCATCAGGGCCGACTTTGTCTCCAGGGAGCCTATGTCTATTCCAAGGGTAATCATTCCATCCTCTTGTTCAGTAAAGATCGATCATCTCGATAAATGCCTGCACCCGGGTGCGAAGCTGTCCAAGGCCGGAGTTATCGTGTCCCGTCTCCAGGAAGGTCACCTCGATCTCCCGCTCTTTAAGGTGTTCCCTGAACAGGGGTGCCTCGTAAAGGAAGGGGTGGCAATACTTCAGATTGAAATATATGACAGCCTCAACGTCAAATGCGTCGATCAGCTCTTCGAGATAAGCGTAGCGGTCCTCGAAGGGGTGCAGGCAGGCGCAGACCGTACGCATGTTCTGATACCGGTAGATCGCCTCCATCGGGTCTGCTGTCGACTCGTCCACCTGGTACCAGAAGTTCTTCACCGTGCTGCAAAGATCATCGATGACCACGTTTCCCCCTTCCTCCTCCACCATGGCGACCAGGGTCGGATCGTCAAGGATGCTTCCGGTAATCATGACGCGGGGACCGTCGTTAATCTCCGCCTCCCGGTTTTCCAGTTCATTGATAAGCTTCTCCAGTTTGGGGACCGCCTCCTCTTTCGGCATCATAAGGCTCGCCAGGGAGACCTCCAGGGCTTCGGCCCCGGAGAGAGGGGCGGGATCATCGGCCCGCATGCGGTAGATATTCTTCATGAGGGCGCGGTAGCGGTTGTAAAGAACAATTGATTCCTGGAGGTCCGCGTCACGGATCGGCTTCCCGGCCAGCTCTTCGATAAAGGAGCGAAACCGGTTAAGCTCTTCCCGGTAGTAGGCCCGGTTTCCTTCCGTGTTCAGCTTCTGGGGGTTATTAATTATGTGCAGAGGAACGGTTTTGATATATTCTTCCCAGAGGTCGTAGAGGCGGCGTGTCACGTCGCAGGTATTGTTTATGACAAAGGCGTCCAGGAAGTCGTACCTGCCGGCCAGTGCGTGGTCGAATATGTTCCGAATGAACTCGCAGGTGCAGGGCTGAAAATAGGAGTCAGCATGAGTCACGGTCTCGGCCGTTCCGAATACCGGGTAGGGATGCATGCCGGCAGCGTGGATGATCTCCTCCGGTATAAAGACGCACCGGTAACCTGCCACCTTTTTCCCTCCTGCCTTCATCTCCCGTCCGATGCGGAAGGGGTCCCGGGCCAGGTCCTGAAACTCGGAAAGAACGCTCATCTTCTCCTCCTCACGCCCGGGCCCGGGCGGCCAGGAGGCTCTCTATAAATGAATCCAGATTCTCCTTCGCCACTCCGTCGTCGTATTCCCGGGTATCGATTCCGTCCAGATCGAATATGACCGAGGGGACACCGGTCTCCTCCATGATCCGTTCCTTGACGATCCTCTGCATGCCGGGAATAAGGCCGCAGCTCCTCTTCACCACGGAGACAACGCCGTCTATATTATACTTCTTCGCGGCGTTTACCAGGTAATCGATTCCCAGCTCATACATGGGATTGATGGGATTGGCGATAATCCCCCTGGCCAGGCTCTCCAGGGGTTTCTCCGGGTCCAGCAGTTCCGGCGCCAGGGGGAAACCGACCATGTATTCCAGCATGTTCTTGGCCACAACGGCCCCGAAGCGCTCCGGGTAATTCATCAGTTCAAAATTGCATACAGGCGGAATGCCCACCCACATGAGGCGCACCTTCTCCTCCTCCACGACCCCGTACCCGGAATCGACCCTCTCTTTTAGCTCGTCCCGAAGCTTCCGGAATGTGTCCAGGTTCCGCATTGACTTTGGCAGTACCAGGGGGGCCGTGGCCGCGATAAAGGAATCGAAGGCCTTCATGGGAGCGGGGGTCGATGACCGCAGATCGTCGATCTCCCCCATGATCACGTTCAGATCCTTCGTGAACTGCACCTCTTCGGCGAGGCGGTCCCGGTCCATGGTGTACCCCTGCTCTTCGAGAAAGGATATAAGACCATTAAGCTGGTCCGCGTAATACTCAACGGCATGGTCCGGCAGGTCCCGGCCCCATGTGTTTACCGGGGTATCGATAAAGTAGTAAGGCAGACTGTGGCTGTCCACCATGAACTGGAAGGCCCGGGACTCGGCCATACAGGGAAGGTTGCTCGCCACCACCATGTCCGGGACCGCGTAGGCGGCCTGGAAGAAAGGGTCTCGTTCCTCCGCCGCGATAACGCCTATAACGGACCTGTGTATGGCGCAGAGATCCCGTGAGAAGCCGTGGTCCTCGGCGATCTGGCAGTATTTGGCCGAGAGCTTCAGAATGGCCACCCACCCGGCCAGCAGTTCCATGTAGAGGACCGAGATGTCCATGGCGTAGAATATCTCCTTGGGGGCGATAAGGGATGTCCAGAGAACTTTTTTACCTTCCGCTTTCGCCTGCTGAACAGTGGCCAGGTTCATGGCGATACCTGTGTGCATCTCCTGGATGGCCTGCATATCGGGCATGGGGACGTCAGGAGGGGGGACGCTCTCGGTCATGGAACTCTCCATTTCAGAAATAAGTACAATCAGAGCAATGTATCTTAAGGAAGATACGAGAGTGTCAAGGAAGATACCATTGTATGGAGGAAACTTGCTTCTCTCACAAGGGTTTCGCGGGTTTCCGTTACGGGAGAAGGTATCTGTTTTCACCTGCGGTTCTTACATTTGCCTATAGGCGCGTACTATATTATATTATTAGAATGATTGGCTCCTTTATGCAATATTTTATTTGCCAAAATCACCTGTATGTTCCATCATAGCTCTTGCGCTAAAATAGATAAAACAATGGAAAAGTACGCTAATACCCATGAATGACCGGACAATTTCAAATAATCCCGTGGGCATGGCCCGGACCGACCGAGAGGGGCGACTGGAATACGTAAACGAACCCATGGCGGAACACCTTAACCTGGAGGGAGAAGAACTGGATGACCGGGAGGCGATTGAAGAGGGAGAGCTCCCTCCTGCCATGAAACAATTCATGACAGAAGTCTGCTCCTCCCCTCCCGGATCCATTCACCGCTGTTCCTGCGATCTGCAATATGAGGACGGAACAGATCCCTGTCTCCTTGTGGGAGTCCGGGCCCAGGATGACCATGAGTCCCGTTGCGCCTTTTTCTACTTCTTTTTGAAGCCTTCAAATGAATGTTCCGGCTACCTGGGAAAAGAGTCTCAAGTCATCAAACGGAATCAGAGAGAATTGGAGAAGGTTTTCTATGTTGTCTCCCACGACCTCCGCTCTCCCCTGCTGAACATGGAGGGATGGAGTTCCGTTATCCGGGAAAGCTGTACCTCTCTCAAAAATGACATAGGCAAAACAGGCGACCCGGCATCAATCATGAAGAAAATCACCCGGGCCTGGAATGACGACGTGGAACCGGCCCTCGATTATATCCAGTCGAGCGTGGAGAGCATGTCGAGTCTCATAAACGCCATGCTCATGATCTCCCGGGCCGGGAGGATGAACCTTATCGTAACGGAGATCGACATGAATGAACTCATGAAAAAGATCCTCGATACCCAGTCCTTTATCGTCGACCGGAGAAAAATCGTTATTAAACACGAAAACCTTCCCTCCTGCAGAGGGGACTATCATATGCTGGAACAGCTCTTCTCCAACCTTCTGTCCAACGCCATAAAATACATTCCCGAAGACCGTGATGCCATGATTCGCATAACAGGCAACAAGCAGAACGACATGACGGTCTACTGCATGGAGGATAACGGCATCGGTATCGACGAGGCGAACCTTGAGTCCATCTTCGAGACCTTCACCCGTCACGCGGAAATCGGTAAAGGATTCGGGGTGGGCCTCTCCATTGTCCGCATGATCGCCGACCGGCACGGCGGCAAGATCACTGTCAGAAGCCGTAAGGAGAAGGGGAGCCGCTTCTGCCTCCATCTTCCGGACTATATCCCCGAAGAAGAGGGAGAACCATGACCCAGGACCCCTCCGTTTTCTACACCAACGCTCTTGAGCAGATGCTGGAACAGCCCTGGGTCGGCGTCTGTTTCGTGGATCGTCCGGGCCTGGTCCGGTACGCCAACCGGGCCATGCTCTCCATGATGGGCTGGAAGGATGATTACCACGAGCTAAAATGTGACGAGTTCCTCGCCCCTTTCTGCAAAGTAATGCCCTTCTGCCCGGCGCAGGGCATATACGAAGGTTCCGATCCCTATGACAGCATGGTAAGCGTCACGGTACCTCCGGGAGAATACCGGTACATGAGGCTCAGAATAGATCCTGTCCTGGACAAGGAAGACACATATATCGGAGTACGTATGCTCGCCCTGGATTATACCGAGGAACAGCAGAAGGAGTTCCGGTTAAAGCAGAGGGAGGTGGAACTGGACGAGATCGTAAGCGTCACTTCCCACGACATGCGCTCACCTCTCCTGAATATGAAGTACTTTCTCCAGGAGATGGAGAGGGAAGTTCTGAACATGTCGGAGATACTTTCAAAGACAGAAGATTTATCCGAGGAGGCCCGATCCATCAAGAACTTCATGCGCCTCAGCTTCATGGTGGGCCAGGTAGGACAATACACCGACAATCTTTTTAAACTGATCGACGGTCTTACCCGGTTTTCACGGCTGGCCTCATCCAGTCTTGACACAACCCGGGTCGACGTCGTCTCCCTGTCCAGAACCATCCTGAAGCAGCTCCCGTATAATGAACTGCAATATCACATATATGATATCCCGGAGGCAACGGCCGACCGCATGGTTTTATATGAAATCCTACGGGAACTGATCGATAACGCAGTGAAGTTCCGCAGGGTGGAGGAGCCTCTTACAATAGATATTCGCGGAGAAAGAATAGAGGGTCACGTGGAGATAACCGTGGAGGACAACGGCCGGGGCATGGAACTGGATCAGCTCTCCTTGGTGACCGGTCTTTTCTACCAGATTAATCCGCCGGAAACGGAAGGCTACGGTCTGGGACTCGCCATCGTCCGGAAGGGAGTTGAAAAGCATGGAGGAATGCTCTGGATCGACTCCGAGCCGGATGAAGGTACCCTGGTCGGCATTTCTCTTCCATGCAGGGGAAAGGAGAAATTTAATCATGAGGAGGTAAAGATGTGATTGAAACAGGAAAAGATCTGGCTGCCATTTTAGAGACGGAGTTTACGGCAAAAAGCATCACCATCCTGGCGGAGGATGACCCGGGTCACGCCCGCCTTATTCAGCACGGGCTGATCAGGGCCGGCTACAGAAACCCGGTAACCCACGCAGAAAACGGCCGTGAATGTATCGAAATTCTGGAGAGTTACATAGAGAAAGCCGGGAAAGCGCCCCCCGCGGTCGTGCTCATGGACATACGGATGCCGCTCATGAACGGCATCGAGGCCCTGAAACGAATACGGGAAAATAAACTTCTCAGAGCCCTGCCGGTAATCATGCTTTCCACCTCTGACGACCGGGGAGACGTTGCCCACAGTTACGAGGCGGGGTGCAACGCATATATCTCCAAACCGGTCGATTACGGTGAATTCAAACTGGCCATGGTCGACCTTGCCCGGTTCATCCAGAGGATGGAAGTCCCTCACAGGAGAGAGAACCATGGTTGAAAAAACGGACCTTAGATCCAGGCCGATACTTATCGTAGAGGACGACGAGGGCCTGACCCTTCTCATGAAACGAGGTCTGGAGAAAGAAGGATTTCGGGTCCGGAGATTCCATTCTGGAAACGATCTTCTGAGCCGCGAAGATATTGAGCGGGATGGACTCCTTCTTGTGGACTACAACCTTCCGGACATGAAGGCGAAAGAGCTGATAGAACAGCTCCGGGATAAGGAGGTGGATCTACCCTTTCTGGTCATCACGGGTGCCGGCGACGAACGGACGGCCGTTGAGATGATGAAACAGGGGGCCGAAGATTACCTGGTCAAGGAGCCGGAGTTCTATAAGCGCCTGCCCTCGGTCATCTTTCGAATACTGGAGAAGGTCGCCATGGCCGACCGGCTGAAGGACTCGGAACGGAGACTTCGCCGCACCGAGGAGCGCCTGCGCCTTCTCCTGGAATCGGCCGCTCTGGCGGTCTTTATCATAGACGATACCGGCACTCTTACCTTCGTAAATTCCCGCATGGAAGAATACTTCGGATATACCCACGGCGATCTGGTGGGCCGGGAATTCTTTCACCTTGTACCGGAACCTCACAGAGAGAAACACCGCGAAAACTGGAAGGATTATCTTGCAAAGGGGCTGGAGGGTGAGCTTCCCGCATCAGCCGAGGTACGGGCCCGTCGCAAAAACGGGGAGATATTCCCCCTGGAACTATCCCTCAGTTTTTACCGGGATGAGTTATCAAGCTATGTCCTCTGCATGGCCCGGGATGTAACGGAGGAACGGAAAACCAGGCAGGAACTCGCCAACCACCGTGACAATCTGGAACACATCGTTTCAGAAAGGACAGCCGAGCTCGTGGCGGCCAACCGCAGCCTGGAAGAGGAGATACATCTTAGAAAACATATCGAACATAAACTGATTGAGGCCCGGGACGCGGCTGACGCGGCCAACAGGGCCAAGAGCGAATTCCTGGCCAACATGAGCCACGAGCTCCGCACACCTCTTAATTCCATCCTCGGTTTCGGCCGCATCATGCAGAGGGGATACCAGCCGGAACGGTACGAACGGAACCTGAACAATATCGTCCGATCCGCAAATCACCTCCTGGACCTGATCAACGACATCCTGGACCTGGCGAAGATTGAGTCTGGAAAGGTAGAATTTGAGACAAAAGAGATCAACCCCACTATTGTTATCGAGGAGGCCATACAGACAGTGGGAATCCAGGCAAGGGAGAAAGGACTGGAGATGACAGTCTCCCTTGAACATGATCAAGACATGCAGGTGAAGGGAGACAGAACCCGTCTGAAACAGGTATGCATGATCCTTCTTACTAACGCCGTGAACTACACCAACCCACCTGGCAGTATCTCCCTTGTGTCCGAGAACGACGCGGAATGTCTTCGCGTACATGTAGAGGACAGCGGAATTGGCATCGATCCTTCACACCATGAGCTCATCTTCGAAAATTTCTACAGAATAGAGTCTTCATCCTACAGAACGGACGAAACCGGCACCGGCCTGGGCCTGTCTATCGCCCGAAAGATAGCCCACGGTCACGGCGGCTCCATATCCGTGAAAAGCGCGCCGGGTGAAGGGAGCGTTTTTACCTTCGAGATACCTGTTTCCCGGGGAGAAGTGAGGGTAGACGAACCCTTCGCCCTGACAGAGGATGAGTATCCGGACGTGGACCGCGATATGACAATACTGGTGGTGGACGACGAACCGGACAACCTGGAGGTCCTGACCACCTACTTTGAGCTATACGGCCAGAACTGCCTCCTATCCACCTCTGGCGCCGACGGCCTGGAAAAGGCCCGCAGCGACAATGTCGGTCTTGTACTCATGGACATACGCATGGCCGGCATGGACGGCATTCATACCATGAAAGCGATCCGGGAAGAACGTGACGTCCCGATCGTGGCCCTTACCGCCTACGCCATGGAGGGGGACGGCAACCGCTTCATGGAAGAAGGATTCAGCGACTACATACCGAAACCGGTCGATTTCGACCGTTTGAACAAAGTCATCTCACGATGGCTCCCCGCGAGGAGGAACTAATGAGTCAATCCATGATTCCCAAAGCAAAGATCCGGGTACGGAGACCCCGTGACCCGGTTCTCATCGTCGAGGACAACCGTGAAACAGGCGAACTGCTGGGCCAGCTCTGTGATGACCTGGAGATAGAGTACGACCTGGCGGAAAACGGAAAGATCGCCCTGGAAATGCTGGAGAAGAAAAACTACTCCCTCTTCATAGTGGACCTTATGATGCCGGTTATGGACGGCCGCACCATGATTCCCCTTCTGAAGAAGAGGGTTCCCGGGGCGGTTGTAATTGTCCAGAGCGCCCTTGACTCAGCGGACACCATCATCGAGGTCATGAAGATGGAGGTCTTCGATTACCTTATGAAACCGGTCGACCCGGACAGCTTCCAGCAGGTCATGGCCAGAGCCCTGGAGTTCCGCTACCTCAGAGAATTTGAGGCGAACCAGAGCCTTCAGGCCGGAAAAAAAATCCAGTCTCAGATGGACTGGCTCCTCTACAAACAGGAGAGGCTGGTCCGGGACCAGAGAAACCTGGACTTCAGTTCCATCTATAAACTGAAGGAGTACATGAGCCAGGGAGCCGGCATAGGGACCATGACCACGGTCATAGACCTCATGGCCCGTTCAAGTGTGAAGGAAGGGGAGCATTACAGGGTAAAGAGCGAAATATTCGATTTCGTAATCGAAAACAACCGTTTCTTCCGCACCCAGATAGAAGGTCTCAGGACTATCACCGACATCCTGGACAGCCAGCTTGAAGTGGAAGAGACCACCTCCACTGAACTTCTGGGGAATATTCCCGCTTTGGCCGAGAAGATTATTCCCCACATGAAGAAGAGAGGACAGAACCTGACCTGCCCCGATTTGCATCGGGAATATCCGGTCAGGGCAAATCTGGATCTCTATTCCATGATTATCGAGGAACTCCTGATAAACGCCTGCAAGTACACCCCCGAAAAGGGAAACATAGACGTTATGGCCCGGGCAGGGGAAGGATACCTCTGGATATCCGTGAAAAACGACGTGGATGAAAAGGGCATCATTGACGAAGAACAGGCCCTTCTGGTCATTGAACCTTTTTACCGGCTCCTTCCTCCGGACGAATCCATAGCCTCCCTGGAGCGCTTCGCCTTCGGACTGGGACTTACGGTCGTCGACAATGTCATGAGAAAGCACGGCGGACTTTTCTCAATCGGGACGGTCATTGACCACACCCGGAAAGAGGAACAACCCTGTGTTCTCAGTTCCATCCTTTTCCCCATATGAGGCGCCCATGAGTATACTGTTTTCAGAGATGACTATTCTGTCCGTGGATGACGTCCAGATGAACCTGGAACTTGTGGAGAGTGTGATTGAGAGCCTGGAGGGAGAGGTCCACAGCTTTCTTACGGTAGGGAAGGCCATTGAATATGCGCGGAACAACCGGGTCGACCTGGCCGTTGTCGATTACAAGATGCCGGTTATTAACGGTATCGAGTTTATAGAGATTATACGCCAGCTACACCCGGATATTCCCATCATCATGATAACTGGAGCCGAAGTAAAGGCCTCGACCCGGCTGAAGGCGATCCGTTCCGGGGCCACGGAATTCATCCAGAAACCGGTGGAGCCGGAGGAGCTTGAAGCCCGGATACGAAACCTTTCGATGATCCGTCAGGCCCAGCTACTGCTGGGGGAACGTGCGGACCGCCTGGCCCGGCAGGTCGATGCCGCGATCCAGGATATCCGTTCACGGGAGTTCGAGACCCTCTTCGTCCTGGGACAGGCCGCGGAGTCCAAAGACCCTGAGACGAGGGAACATATAGACCGGGTTGCCCTTTACTGCCGACTTCTAGCGGAAGAGGTAAGCAGTGACGAAAACTTTCACCGTCTCATATTTCACGCCTCGCCTCTTCATGACCTGGGAAAAATCGGGGTGGCCGACTCCATCCTGCTGAAACCCGGCTCACTTAACCTGGAGGAGTGGGAAGAGATGAAGACGCACACGACCCGCGGAAAAAAGATGCTGGAGGGATGCGAGAGTGAGTACCTGCGAGCCGGGAGTGTCATAGCCCTCACCCACCACGAAAAATACGACGGAACCGGTTATCCTCAGGGCCTCAGGGGCAGGGAGATCGACCTCATGGGCAGGATTACCGCCCTGGCAGATGTATTCGACGCCCTGACGACAAAACGTCCCTACAAGGAGGCCTGGCCTCTTGAGGACGCATTCGATTTTATCAGGAAGAACAGGGGACTCCACTTCGACCCGGAGCTGGCAGACGCATTCCTCGACAAAAGGGATAAGGTCAAGGAGATAAGGACCTCCATTTCATAGAGTGCCGAAGAGAAGGTATCCCCTCCTACACCCCTCCCGGTCGCCCCATATGGTATTCCAGGGCCAGGCGGGTCAGCTCATGGCTGTCCTGGAGACCCAGCTTATGAATTATACGGGTTTTTAGTGTATTGACCGTGCGTATGCTTATACCCAGTTCCGAGGCCACTTCCCGGCTCCTGTATCCCTGGCCCAGGAGATGGAAGACAGTCAGCTCCCGGTTGGAAAGCCTCTCCAGGGAATGGGAGGGGCTGCCCGTGAGACGGTTAAGAAGGGCAGATGTCAGACGCTCGTTCAGAAATATCTCCTCCCGGGACACCCGCCGGATAGCCGTATTATAGAGGTCCGCAGAGTCCTTGTGGATAATGGCTCCCTTGCCGCCGGAGCGGAGGATCCTCTCAGCCAGGAGAATATCCTCCTGTTCCATGACACCCAGAGTATGGACCTGAGAAAAACGGTTTTCGATGGTCTTCAACAGTTCAAAGGATTCTTCAAAACTTCCATCGAAGAAATCGAGAACGACCACCTGGGGGAGGATGTTGTTGATCATCCTCAGTGCCCTGTCCGTCGACTCCGCCGTTCCCGCGACTGAGATGCCGGGGATTTCGTTAATGATCTCCCTCAAACCGTAGAGCAGAACCGGGTATTTTGATACGATTACAACTTCTAATGTGTTTGCATCAGCGTTTGTCATTTTCGTCTCTTTCCTGTTCACCAGATTATCTATATAGTGTAATGTAATAAAAAATTCTATATAAATCCAGAAATTATTCCTCAGTTTTGTCTGCCCAAAAAACTCTAATATCCCCACTGGCGGAGGCGGCGGGGATATCAATTCTTGTTATTTACGCTTAAAAACCGTCCTCAGAAATAATGACTGAATTTAAATCGAATAACCTGATAAATTATACTATTCTGTCAAACAATTGTTATCCAATTTGCGCATAAAGCTAACGTGATTAAAGAAACTACCCGGTTGTAATAGATTAGGAGAGGCGGGGTCCTCTAAAACCGGGTGAAATTATCCCTGATAGAAAGGTACCACCGATCTTCCACCTTTCGGAAGGTGATGGGGAGGGTCCTCCCGTTTCCAAGCAGAGCCGTACCCCGTGCCATATCTCCTTCGACCTTCAGGTTCTCCAGGCCGGTATAGCCGCTCTTCTCGCCCGCTTCAGAGGATAACTTTTTCAGGAGTACCGCCATGTCTGCCAGGTAACTCCGGATATCCAGGGAGCCATACTGCGCGCTGGCGTACCGTACAAGGCTGTCCGGGTCCTGGAGATCGACCTTCATGGAGGTGGAGGAGACCTTCGACAGTCCGTACCGTTCCCGGATGGCCCGGTACTCTTCTAGTATCCTGTCATCTTTGGCGAAGGATGTGGCAAAGGCGGCCACGAAATCGATGGAGAAGGCGAGAAGGGGCCGTTCTTCCGGGACAACCAGGTCGACCATCTGTTCCGGACGGTCCCGGTCCTTTCTTCTCAGCTCATCGAACAGTTTTTCCGGGGATGACGCCCCTCCCTTGTTTTCACCGCAACCGGGCAGAAGGATAAAAAATATTAAAAAGATAACAGAAGTTGTTCTGAACATGGATATATCCTCTTTAATAATTACCCGGACTGTGTTTTCATGTATTATGAAACCAGCCGGACGGTGTAAATATTTTGGGAGGATTTAGCTGGAGTCAAGCCATTAACTATTTTTCCCTTCTCGCGCAGATAATGGTAAGGTCGTCCTTGAGCCGGTCCTCTCCTGTGAAATCTCGAAGCTCACTCCAGAGCTTTCCGGTCAGATCTTCCGGATCTCCATCTTCACTCTCCATGATACGGAGCACCCTCTGGAGACCGAATTCCTCCCCTTCCCTGTTGCGGCTCTCCACCAGGGAATCGGTGTAGAAGAGAATGCGATCCTCCTTTGAGACGCGTATACGGACCGATTTGTGATCCATCGGGAGATCCTCAATACCGAGAAAAGAACCCGAGGATTCCACGGATACGATCTTTTTGTATTTTCTCGACTGGTAGAGGACCGGGGGATGGGCCGCGTTAACTATGTGGACATGATGATGGGTAAACCGGACAAGGACGGCCGTCAGATAGTTATCGATCTGCCCGATGGTCTCATTGAGCTGCCGATTGGATGTGAGAAGGATCTCCCGAAGGGGTATTTCAGAGTTATTTTTCATGGCCTGAAAAAAGATCGGCTTGGCGATCATGGTTATCAGGGCGGATGCGATACCGTGACCCGACACGTCGGCCAAAACCATTCCCAGGGTTTTGTCATCCAGATTATAGAAGTCATAAAAATCACCAGATATGGTACTTGCCGGACGAAAGAAAACGCTGTAACTCCAGTACCTGTTTTGCACAGGTTTCGGTTTCAGCTCCTCCTGGACCCGGGACGCAAGACGGAGATCCCTCTGATTCATCTCGTAGAGCCAGGAGAGGTCGGCATGGGCCAGCTCCAGTTCCCCCGTCCGCTGGCGAACCTTCTCCTCCAGGTGAAGGTTCAGGTCCTCGACCTCGTTGTGAAGGCGGATAAAGCGGTTGTTCAGGGAGAGGGCCATGGAGCCGATAAAGGCCAGGAACCCGTAATTGAAGATCCGCATGAAGGCGTAGACGTTTCTGTCTACCAGCACATCGTTTATCAAAGTCAGAATCAGAACCCCCATGGAAGCCAGGATGGCCCGGGCCCCAACGCTTTTCCGCACGTTTCTGATCAGTATGTAGAATATGGAAGGAACACCCAGGAGAAGCCAGGCCGGCTGGATAATATTATGGTTAAACCAGGTCCAGTATATGTACCTGCCGCTAAAAAGAACAAAGATTATTCCGATCCCGTGAACGGCGTAGAAGATCAGGTAGAGTATATGTCGGCGATGATTGAAATAGGAGCGGAGGAACTCGAGCATAAGGGGGACCGTCGTGAAGAGGACGATGTACTCCAGTCTCTTGGTAACATAAAAATCCATGCCCAGGATATATTTCAGCTGAGTACGGAAGAAGAAGTAGAGGGAGACCGCCAGGACAAAGAGGGCGAAGTAGAGATTCTCCCGATCCTGAGTTCTGTTTAAATAGAAGGAGAGAAAGAATACGAAGAAGACAAGGTAGATAACAATAAACATGGTCTTGAAAAGTTCAGAAAGAAGAATATCCTCAACAATCTGTCCGAATTCCTGGAGCCGAATCATTCCGGTATAACTGCCGTTGGAGGAGGGATACTTTCCCCGGATTCGAACGGCCAGAACATTATCTTCGCCCGGCCTGATCAGTTTTGTGGGAATTTCATAATACCGTTTCTTATCGTAGGCAGAGTCCAGGTCATCATCAATGGAACCGGCCCCTCCTATCTTCTCGCCGTTGAAGAATACCTCGTCTGAATCCGTGATCGTACCGAGGCGTATTCCCCATCCCTTCTCCGGAAGATGATCCGGGAACCGGATGTGAAGTCTGTACCAGCACACGCCGTTATGGTCAGGGTAGAGATCGTTCCAGTGGGATGGAAGAGCGATTGTACGCCAGCCGCTGTCATCATATTTGGGGCGGGCATAGGTGAGATCATCTCCCTTCTGGATGAGAAAGACCTCACGCCCGTTCAGCGATACGGTTTCCCGGTAATCGTCAAGGTGCAGGATGGGTCGCTCCGCGGCGGCATGCAGAGGCAGCCAGCAAAAGGAGAGACTCAGTAGAAGGATGATCCTGAAAAAAATCATAGGCCCGGGAAACAATAGAACAATTCCCTGTTAAGGAGATATAAATGAATTGTTAAAACATGATTTAAAGGTCTGGAGATGGAAAAAGTCATTGATACAATCAAGGAAGAGGGTTACTCTTGAGGACGGACGTGGGAGGTTGTCATGAAAAGGGTTTCTGCTGTTCTTCTTATTCTGGCTGTATTTCTTATCCTGCCCGGTTTTCTTAAACTGCCGAAGGTCCCGAAGAACCTTCGTCCAACGGCAAAGATCGAGAAGTTCGGGATCCACGTCATAAGCCTGAGGGACGTAACCTTCTTTATTGATGTTTCCATTAAGAATCCCTATCCCCTCCCCCTGAAACTGAGCCATCTGGACCTCCAGTTTGACGTGGAGGCCAACCGCTTCTTTACCACCCGCACCGATAAGGGATTCTCCATTGCTCCCCGGAACAGCAAAACGAACCGTTTCCTGGTAAAGATAAGATATTCCGACGTCATGAATGTTGTCCGAAACTACTCCGACCGGGACTATCTTTCAACTCAGACACATGTAACCATCGCCATACCTCTCCCTGATATCCAGGGCCTTCCGCCCGACGTCTCTTTCAGTTTTACCCTCGATCAGAAGATCCCGGCTCTCGATCCGGACGTGCGCATTACCGATTTCCGGGTGCGGCAACCCTCTACGGATGACATACAGCAGGCCCTGGCAGACGCCGGGAAAAACACCTCTCCCGGAAAGGTTCAGCGGCAGCTCGCGGACCTCTTCGCGGGCAAACCGGCCAATGAGGTTATCGACCTCCAGGACCTTGACCTGAAGATCACGGTCGACTTCACAATCCTGCTGGCAAACAGAAGCGAAACGCCTCTCTCCTTTGACAGCCTTGACTACATGTTCTACGTAAACGGCGCGCCCCTGGTGGAAGGCAAGACAGACCGGGTTCGGGAAGAGAACGGGCGCTATGAACTCCCGGTCCACAACACCTTCAGCACCCGCTCCATGGCCGATTCCATTATCCAGGCCTTCCGGCGTGGAGAAGGAACCTTTTCCCTGAAGGGTCACACCTTTCTCCGGCTTCCTCCTTCTGTGACAGCGGAGCCGGTGCGGTTAAACTTTGATGAGAAGGGGAACTTCGACCTGTGATCACTCTAAAAAATGTGGACAGAAAGCGACTATCCCTTACCCTGGAGTCATGAATCACATCATAGACAGAAGGGACGTGCTTCTGATCTCCCGGAATCAGAAAGTCATCGACCGCTTCAAAAGCATCCTGGATGACCGGCTTCATGTCTTCTCCTCCTTCAAGGAGGCGTTCCGGACAGAAAGCCCTTACCGGTTCGCCTGCTGCGTCCTTTCGGAGGATACCGACGACCTTCCCCTGAAGGTGCTTCCTTTCCCTGTTTTTTACCTTGAAGGCAGCAGCAACAGAAAACCTTCCCTCTCTCTCGAGAAGGACGATGACGCGATGATTTTCAGGATCATCGACACGGTATCCTCCCTCTTCACCTCAGAGACAGGCGTCCCACCCGGTTTTCTCAGGGGGATCATCGACTCCCTTAATTACCCCTTCTGCGTAATTGACGTGAAGGATTACTCCCTGGTCTACGCCAACCGGGCCTACTACGACTCCTGCGTGAGGGAAGGGGACTGCTGTTATACCTGCAGCCACGGGAGGGATACCCCATGTAGCGGAACCGACCACCCATGCCCCCTGAACGAAGTCAGCGCCACAGGGAAATCGGTCACCGTATTACATAATCACGGTAAATCGTCAGACGAAGAATGCCTTATGGAGGTAACCTGCTATCCGGTTCTTGAGCCGGACGGTTCCCTGAGGTACGTGGCCGAGAGTATCCTGGACGTTACGGAACGGGAACGGACACGCCGGGCCCTGAACGAGAAAGAGCGGAAATACCAGGAACTGGTAGAGAACGCCCGTTCCGCCATATTCAGCCTTGACCGGGAGGGATACATAACATTTGTCAATGAATACGCTCAGGAACTGTTCGGCTACAGCGAGGATGAACTACTCGGCCGGCACGTGGTGGGCACTATCGCGCCGGACTTTGACAGCCAGGGCAGGGATCTTCGCGAAATAATCGACCAGATTTTTGAATCTATTGACAGGGGATACGGTGAAACAAACGAAAACGAGACCGTGACAAAAGACGGCCGGCAGCTTATAGTTCGGTGGAAGAACAAACCCCTTTATGATGAAAACGGCGAACTTACCGGCCTGATCTCCATAGGAGAAGACATAACAAAGTACCGCAGGGCAAGGATAGACCTCCAGGAGAGCGAAAACAAGTACCGCTCCCTTTTTGACGGGGCCCGGGACCCGATTATTATCATCCAGGTTGACACCCTGGAAATACTGGAAGTCAACAAAGCCGCCGAAGATCTTTTCGCCCTGCCGGCTCACGAAATTATCGGTCATTCGGTTCTTGAATTCGACCAGGATGGCGACGACAGGGGAAAGGAATCCATACAGGAAACCATTGAACGGACGGGAAGCTTTCTCTTCGAGCGGACCCTGAAACGGACCGACGGCAAGCTCATTCCCCTGGAGGTAAGCGTCTCCATGCTCGAGATCAAAGACCAGCGGGCCATCCAGGTCATCATGCGGGACATCAGCGAAAGGAAGGCCCGGGAGGCGGAACTGATGAGGGCCCGCCGGCAGGCCGACTCGGCCAATCAGGCGAAGAGCGAGTTCCTGGCCAACATGAGCCACGAACTCCGCACCCCTCTGAATTCCATCATAGGTTTTACCCAGCTCCTGGAGAGCCTCGGTTCTGTCTACGTGGATGAACAGCAGACTGACTACCTGAGGACCATACGGGAGAGCGGACACCATCTCCTGGAGATGGTCAACGACATCCTGGATCTCTCCAAGATCGAATCAGGGAAGGTCATCCTGGACAAAAAGCCATTCGAGGTACAACTGATGCTCTCCCGGGTCATCATCGCCCTGAAGGGCCTTGCCGGGAAAAAACGGATCACTCTCGAAGAAAACTTTTCAGAGGTCAGGGACTGGATCCAGGGGGACGAGGTACGCCTGAAACAGGTGGTCTTCAACCTGGTCTCCAATGCCGTGAAATTCACCCCGGAAAAGGGCCAGGTCGGCATTGCAATGAGGGCCCATGATGATGAACTTCACGTCACGATCTGGGACACGGGAGAAGGAATACCGCCGGAGAAGCAGAAGGAGATATTCGAACCCTTTGAGCAGATTAAAGACAGCGCCTCGGAGGGGGGGACCGGTCTCGGCCTGGCCATCAGCAAGCGGATCATAAATATGCATGGGGGACGGATCGATCTCTGGAGCCGACCGGGGGAAGGAAGCCGGTTTACCATCGTCCTGCCGAACCGCATTCCAGGCCCTGAGAAAGCTCCTGAAAACGGAGAGGATGACAATACCCCAAACGTGACAAAGAACCAAAGGGGAACGACCCTCCCGGTACTGGTTGTTGACGATGTTACCACCAACCGGAGGCTTATCTCTGAAAGCCTCCGCAGGGAGTCGATAGAGGTGGATGAGGCGGAGGGCGGGGAACAGGCCCTGAAAATGGTCCAGCGGAAGAAGTACTCGGTCATCTTCATGGATATCAACATGCCTGAGATGGACGGCACGGACGCCCTTGAAAAGTTACGATCCCTGGGGGTACAAACGCCGGTTATCGCCCTTACAGCCTATGCCATGAAAGGGGACAGGGAAAGATTCATAAACCAGGGTTTCACGGATTATCTCTCCAAACCGATCAACCTTGAGGAGCTTCGGAAAAAGGTTTCGGAACTTTAAGAGCCTTCCCAGGAGACGACACTGTCATATAACGACAGTTCAACGAAAATTCTTGACATCGTTCCCTCTCCTTACTATTCTATTAAAAATAGAGTATTAAGGAAAAAGCAAGCAATAGTGCAAAGCTGTGGCAAAAATTATTACAATAGACGATGACCCGATTTTCAGGGAAATGGCCTGTTCCCAGATGGAGAAGCTGGGTCATGACGTTATCCTCGCTGAAAACGGTACCCGGGGTATGGAGATGACCCGCCGCGAAAACCCGGGCCTGGTCCTGCTCGACGTAGGGATGCCGGACATTGACGGCCTCACGGTACTGGACAGGCTCAAGGCCTCGGAAGAAACACGACGCATACCGGTTATGATCGTATCCGCGGACGCCTCACTGGATACCATCCTCCACGCCATGGAGCACCAGGCCTGCGACTACCTGGCCAAAGGGTATGACATGAACACGCTGAAACGCAAAATCGACGCTTCCCTCCATTACGCAAAGCTGCAGAGAAATATGGATCATTCTTTCCAGTATGAAACGGTCCTCCTCTCCCGATCTGAAGACGAGGTAATCATTACCATCCGCCGGGAATCCAATTCCCAGGAACAACTGAGCCGGGAGCTGAACGATCTCATCCGCCAGGGCCTGGACAGGGAATGCGTAAAGAGAAGGTGCATCATCGATATCCGGCACGCTTCGGATGTTTTCCAGGACGGATACGGCCCCTTCCTTGACGTGCTGGAAAAGCATTTTACTTCCACTATCCCTCCCCTGGTGGCCGGCCGGCATTACGGCCGCCTGGAAGACCACCTTGCCCACGGCCAGGACATCCGGTACTACCTGTCCTATTGCGATCTGGTGAACGCATCCTGAAACAAAACTGCTTGACCTTTCTCCCAAAGAGACGTCATTCATAAGAACATGATGATGCGTCTGCTCATAGTACTCATTCTTGCTGTCACACCTGTAATTAGCCTTAACGCCCGGGAAAGACTCGCTCTCCCCCGGCCCAATGATCCGAAAATCATCGGTGACAGACTTCACTTCACGCAAAGCGCGCTCTCCGTGCCGAAGGGCACCCTCCAGCTTGAAACAGGCTATACAGCCACGGTGACGAATAACCGCGACACCCACGATATCGGCGAGATTCTCTTCCGTCTGGGTGTCATGAAACAGGTGGAGCTCCGTTTCGGCATCGGGTCCTGGATTGTGGAAAACCGGGAGACCGGGGTCCTCCATGGAAAGGACGAGCCTTCTCTCGAGATGAAGGTGCAGTTTCTCCAGGCCGGCGGAGTGGGAAAGGCGCGGCCTGACCTTTCAATAATTATCGGTTCACCCATACCTGTCGGAAGCCAGGACATTATCGAATCAGCCATGCAACCGGGGTCCACCGCAGCTTTTGGGTGGCCGGTCACTGAACGTCTTGATTTCGGCATAAACATCGGCTTCACCTACGCCGCCGATGGAACAACATCCTTTTACCAGTTTCACGGCAGCGCTGTTTTCGAAGTCAGCCTGAGCGACACGGAGGGAATATTTCTGGAGTATTATGCGATTTATCCCGGAAGCCGGGCCGGCCCCATGTACAACTTTATTGACGGCGGCGTTACCTGGCTTGCCCTTCCCCGGTTACAGTTCGATCTTCGGGCAGGATACCACGTCGCCTCTTCAGAAAACGAATGGTATATCGGTATCGGCCTGGTCTGGATGATTCCCGGACTCTTTTAGAGATGCTGCCATGAAAAATCTCACATTGATAGTCATCCTGTTTCTAATCACGATACACCCTGTCTCAGCTGGAGAAACCTGCACTCTCGTTATCAGCATCTCGGGCATGACGAGCGATTCGGGGACCATCTACATAGCCCTGGCCCATGATGAGAATTCTTACGCCAGCTCCCGCAGAGAGGCGGTCCGGGCCGTGAAGGTCCCGGTCAGGTCAGGACAGGCCCTGGCCCGATTCACGGGTCTGACCCCGGGGTACTACGCAGTGAAATGCTTTCATGATATAAACGATAACGGCAAACTGGACAAAAACCTGGTGGGCATACCGGCCGAACCTTTCGGGTTCTCAAACAATTACAGAGTACGGTTCGGCCCTCCCTCCTGGGATAAGAGCAGGTTTCTCCTGGAAAAGGGGGAACATACCATCCATATTAAAATGCGGAACCTTTAGGGTCAAAATGCGGAACCTTTAGGGTCAGACCCTCGCTCTATTATTTGCATATTTATTCATGGCTGCCTCCAATACGAGAAAGGGGTCTGGCCCCCTGCCTGATAAGAAATAATATTAATGACAAATTTCCCAACCTGCAAAGAATTGAATATTATTGAAATTAGCTTAATCAGTAAGGGAGAGGCCGGATGAAGGTCACGGAAAAGGGAAAAGAGCTCAGGGAGATCCTGACGAAACGGATCGTCATACTCGACGGCGCCATGGGAACCATGATCCAGAAAAGCGACCCCACGGAAGAAGACTTCCGGGGAGACATCCTGGCCGATCATCCTGTGCCTCTGAAAGGGAACCATGATCTGCTGAACCTCACCCGTCCTGACCTCATCTCCTCCATCTACAGGGAATACCTGGAGGCCGGGGCCGATATCATAGAGACCAACACCTTTAACGGGACCCGGGTTTCCCAGTCGGATTATGAGACCGGGCATCTGGTCCATGACATGAACCGGGCCGGGGCCGAACTGGCCCGCCGCGAGGCGGACCTCTTTATGCAAAAGGAGCCGGGACGGCCCCGTTTCGTTGCGGGTGTTCTGGGCCCCACAAACCGGACCCTCTCCATCTCCCCGGACGTGAACAACCCCGGGTACCGGAGCCTGTCATTCCGGGAACTCTACGAAGACTACCTGGACGCGGCCCGGGCCCTTTTTGAAGGTGGAGCTGATCTCATCCTGATTGAGACCGTTTTCGACACCCTGAACGCCAAGGCTGCCCTGAAGGCCTGCCTGGATCTCTCTGACGAGAAGGGTGAACGCGTCCCTGTCATGGTCTCCGGGACCATTACCGACGCCAGCGGACGGACCCTTTCCGGCCAGACCATCGAGGCCTTCTACAATTCCCTGGCCCACGGAGACCTTCTCTCCATCGGACTGAACTGCTCTTTCGGGGCCGATACCCTGGTGACCTACGGTGGGGAACTTGCCTCCATCTCTGAAACCTTTATCAGCCTCCATCCCAACGCCGGCCTGCCCAACGCCTTCGGCCAGTATGATGAGAGTCCCGAGAAGATGGCCTCAACACTGAAGGGGTTCGCGGAGAGGGGCCTCGCGAACATTATTGGCGGATGCTGCGGTACCACCCCGGATCACATATCCTCCATAGCCCGGGCCATGGAGGGCATCCCGCCGAGAGAACCTGTCTCCCGGGTTTCGGCCCTCAGGCTCTCGGGCCTGGAACCCCTGGAGATCAGAAATGATTCCCTTTTCATCAATATAGGCGAAAGGACCAATGTGGCCGGCTCCCGTAAATTCGCCCGTCTTATCCGGGAGAAGAAGTACGAGGAGGCCCTGGAGGTCGCCCGGGACCAGGTGGAGGGGGGCGCCCAGATCATAGACGTGAACCTGGACGAGGCCATGCTCGACTCGGTCCATGAGATGGGGATCTTCCTGGACCTCCTGGCATCGGAACCGGAGATAAGCCGGGTTCCTGTTATGATCGATTCCTCCAGGTGGGAGGTTCTGGAGGCGGGTCTCCAGCGCCTTCAGGGGAAGGGTATAGTCAATTCCATCAGTCTGAAGGAGGGAGAGAAACCCTTACTGGAAAAGGCGGGAGCCATCCGCCGATACGGCGCCGCCATGGTAATCATGGCTTTCGACGAGGAGGGCCAGGCCGACACCCTCGAACGCAAAACAGAAATCTGCAGGCGGAGCTACACTCTTCTCACAGAAGAAGCCGGGATACCTCCCGAAGACATCATCTTTGACGCCAATATCTTCGCCATCGCCACTGCCATCGAAGAGCACCGGAGGTACGGCATAGACTTCATCGAGGCCGTGAAGGCCATCAAGAATGAATTCCCGGCCTCCACGACCAGCGGCGGAATCAGCAACATCTCCTTCTCTTTTCGGGGAAACAACACGGTCCGCGAGGCGATCCACGCCGTCTTCCTGTACCATGCCATTGATGCGGGCCTCGACATGGGTATCGTCAATGCCGGGCAGCTGGCGGTCCACAGCGAGCTGGACCCGGAGCTCCGGGAACGGGTCGAGGACGCCCTCTTCGACAGGAGGGATGACGCCACGGAACGGCTCATCGAGCTGGCGGAGACCATACAGGACACAGGTACAGATAAAAAGGAAAGTAAACAGTGGCGGAGCTGGCCGATCCAGGACCGTATCGCCCACGCACTGATCCGCGGTATCACCACGCATATTGAACAGGACATCGAGGAATGCCGCCAGCTTTACGACAGATCCCTGGACGTGATAGAGGGCCCCCTCATGGACGGCATGGACCTGGTGGGCGAGCTCTTCGGGAGCGGCAGGATGTTTCTTCCCCAGGTTGTAAAGAGCGCGCGGGTCATGAAGATGGCCGTGGCCTGGCTCCAGCCCTACATAGAACAGGAGAACGCGGAAGGCGAAACCTCTGAGAGACAAACCAGGATACTCCTGGCCACAGTCAAGGGAGACGTGCACGATATAGGCAAGAACATCGTCGGTGTCGTTCTCCAGTGCAATAACTACGAGGTCATAGACATAGGCGTCATGGTACCGGCCGGTGAAATACTGGAGAAGGCCCGTGAACACGAGGTAGACATCATCGGTCTCTCGGGACTGATTACCCCCTCCCTGGATGAGATGGCGCATGTTGCCACGGAGATGAAAGAGCACGGATACCGTGTTCCCCTGCTGATAGGTGGGGCCACAACCTCTCCCCTGCACACCGCCGTGAAGATCGCCCCGGTTTACGATCATCCGGTGATTCATGTCAGGGACGCCTCCCTGGCCGTGGGCGTCGCTTCCGCTCTCCGTTCAAAGAGCGACAGGGAGAGTTTTATCCGTGAAAACGAGGAGAAGCATGAACGGGAGCGGAAAAGAGGACGCGAAAAAGAAGATCCCGGTCTCTTCCTCACCCTGGAGGAGGTCCGCGCCCTCCCCTTCACCCCCGCATTTGAAGGTTATACACCCCCGGTTCCGGACTTTACCGGGTCCAGGGTCATGCTGGATGTGCCGATTCAGTCCCTGGTCCCCTTCATCGACTGGCGCTTTTTCCTAATCGCGTGGGAGATGGGAGGGAACTGGCCCGACCTCCTGAATGACCCTTTAAAGGGCGAGGAGGCCCGCAAACTTATCGATGACGCCCACGGCCTTCTGGAGGAGATCGCCGCTAAAAATCTCCTGACGGCCCACGGCGCGGCCGGATTCTACCCGGCCGCCTCCGATGATGACACAATCCTGGTTTACCGGGACGACGACCGCCTTGAGGTCATCGAACGGTTCCCGATGCTCCGCCAGCAGAAACGGAAACGGAACACGCCCTACTATCTCTCCCTGGCCGACTACCTGGCTCCGTCCGATTCCGGGCTGAAAGACTATGTCGGCTTCTTCGCCGTTACGGCCGGTCACGGCCTGGATGAAGTTCTACAATCATATCGTGAGCAGAATGACGATTACCGGGCCATTATGGCCGCGGTCCTGGCCGACCGCCTGGCCGAGGCCTTCGCTGAGTACCTGCACCAGGTGGTACGCAGAGAGTGGTGGGGTTACTCGCCAGACGAGTCTCTCACCATGGAGGAGATCCACCGGGTCCGCTACCGTGGCATCCGCCCGGCTCCCGGCTATCCGCCCTGCCCGGACCACACGGAGAAGGCCCAGATCTTCCGGTTACTGGATGCCGAAGATAAGACAGGCATGAATCTCACTGAGAGCATGATGATGGTTCCGGCCGCCTCGGTCTGCGGGTACTATTTTTCCCATCCAGAGGCGAAGTATTTCGGCGTAGGCCGAATAACACGAGAGCAACTGGTTGATTACGCTCGCAGAAAGGGGTGGGCCCCTGAAGAAGCCGAGAAGTGGCTCGGGCAGGTCCTGATCTACTGACTCTGTCAGCGGTGAGACCCTTCTCAGGATAAGCAGCAACTTGCTCACATCAAGGGGCGACACCTGCCGGATAAAAAGAACAGCAGCCTGACTGACTGATTTCTAACCGCAACGGGAGAATCCACAGCCTCGGCAGACGGAACACCCTCCTTCGAACTCCAGGGGACCGTGACATTCCGGGCAGACACCCACCATAACGTAATCATTCCCCTTTCCGTTCGTCTCGCCCCTGTGGGCAGGATCATCCGCCTCCCCCGGGTCCATCATCTCCCGGGTGACTCCGCCGTAACGCTCTATGGCCTTGGCTATCGCGTCCGCACAGGAGAGGATGCGTCCTCCCCGCTCCCAGGCCTGATTGGGGCAACGAACCCCCTTCAACTGTTTCACGATGGACATCCGGTCCAGTCCACTTCTCAGGGCCAGGGAGATAAGTCGGCTCACAGCCTCGTTCTGACTGGCGGCACAGCCTCCAGCCTTTCCCATGGTGGCAAAGACCTCAAACAGGCCGCCTGAGTCCTCGTTTATGGTTACGTAGAGGGAGCCGCAGCCGGTTGTCATCTTTCGTGTGCTTCCCCGCGTCACGTCATCCCTTGAGCGGGGCCTTATATCTCCCTCGCCCCGGGCCCGTTTCGGTTCTTCACATTCCGGTTTCTCTTCCTCAGCCTTCTCCTCTTTGACGGAGAGGACCTGACCCTGCCGGGAACCGTCTCTGTAGACAGTGACTCCCTTGCACTCCAGTTCCCAGGCCAGGCGGTAGACCTCCTCGATCTGCTCACGGGTGGCCTCCCGGGGAAAATTGACGGTCTTGGAAACGGCGTTGTCCACGTACTTCTGGAAGGCGGCCTGTATACGGATATGCCATTCAGGAGTGATATCATGGGCCGTCACGAAAACGTTCCGGAACTCTTCTGGAACGGACTCCAGTCCCGCGGCCGACCCCTTTTCAGCAACGTCCTCCATCATCTCCTTTGAGTAGAAGCCCTCTTTGCGGGCCGTCTCTTCAAAGAGAGCGTTACTCTCCACAAGTATATCGTTGTCCATGACATTACGGACATAGGCCAGAGCAAAGATCGGCTCAATGCCGCTGGAACAGTTCGCGATAATACTGATGGTCCCGGTGGGGGCGATAGTCGTGGTGGTGGCGTTACGGATCGGTTCCTCCTTCCGCGCGGCGTAAACGGATGCGCCAAAATTGGGAAAGGCGCCCCTCTCCACGGCCAGCTTCCGGCTCGCCTTCTTCGACTCCTCCTGCATGACAGACATGATCTCCCCGGCTGTGTCCGTGGCCCGGGAGGAGTTATAGGGAATACCGCATCGAATGAGAAGATCGGCAAATCCCATAACGCCCAGTCCGATCTTACGATTCGCCAGGGTCTTCTCCCGGATATCCTCCAGGGGATACGCATTCATGTCTATGACATTGTCCAAAAAGTGAACGCTTTTTCGAGTCAGTTCCCTCAATCGATCATAATCGATACGGGCCGGGTCTTCCTCCTGGTCGATAAGGATACGATTGAGATTTATCGATCCCAGGTTACACGATTCCCAGGGGAGGAGAGGCTGTTCCCCGCAGGGGTTCGTACTCTCGATACGTTCCAGGTCTTTAAGAGGATGCTTCTCGTTGATTCGGTCCAGAAAGACAATCCCCGGTTCTCCGCTCTGCCACGCCATTCGGACGATGGTTTCGAAGACTTCACGCGCATTATGCTCCCCCGCCTTCTCCCCGGTCCGGGGATTGCGCAGGTCATAGTTGCGGTCCTCCTCCACGGCGCGCATGAACTCATCGGTCAGAGCCACGGAGATGTTGAAATTCGTCAGCTCGGAAAGGTTCTCCTTGGCGGTAATAAAATCGATAATATCGGGATGGTCTATCTCCATGATAGCCATATTGGCCCCCCGGCGCGTACCTCCCTGCTTAACCGTTTCCGTGGCGGCGTTAAAAATCTTCATGAAAGATACCGGGCCGCTGGAGATGCCGGCCGTGGTGCGAACCACGTCGTTTTTCGGGCGAAGACGGGAAAATGAGAAACCGGTACCGCCGCCGCTCTTGTGAATGAGAGCCATATTCTTAACCGAGTCGAAAATCCCCTCCATGGAGTCCTCCACGGGGAGAACGAAACAGGCTGAAAGCTGGCCCAGGGGGCGTCCCGCGTTCATGAGGGTGGGACTGTTCGGGACAAACTCCAGGCGGGCCATCATTTCATAGAAATTCCGGGCCGTTTCCGTAATTTCTTCATTTGTCTTACCGTAGAGCAGGTCGGCCGAGGCGACAAAGGCCGCAACCCTGCGAAAGAGGTCCGCCGGATTCTCGGAGATCCTTCCCTCATCATCCTTAACCAGGTATCTCTTTTCCAGAACAACTCTCGCGTTGTCGGATAGATCCGGCGTTATGTCGGATTGAATCTCTATTGTTTTCCACGACTCGTCATTGTTCATTTTATTCATGGTACTAACCCCGTGAAGATGTTTCGGCAACCATCTCGAAAAATTCCCGGAAGAGATGGCGCGAGTCATGGGGGCCGGGAGAGGCTTCGGGATGGTGCTGCACGGAGAAGACAGGAAGCTCCTTGTGCCGCAGGCCTTCTACCGTGTCATCATTAAGGTTCATGTGGGTAACGGTAAGGTCACTTCTGTTCTGGAGAGAAGCGAGGTCTACGGCAAAACCGTGGTTCTGGGAAGTGATCTCAACCCGTCCGTCTGTGTTACGAACCGGCTGGTTGGCTCCCCTGTGACCGAACTTCATTTTATAGGTAGAACCACCGAGTCCCAGAGCCAGTATCTGGTGCCCGAGGCAGATACCGAAGGCGGGCAGTCTGCTTTTCGATATATCCTCTACGGTTTTCGGGGCGTAGGATACAGCGTCCGGATCGCCGGGACCATTGGAGAGAAAGACCCCTCCTGCCTCGTCTCTGGTTATTGTTTCAAAAGGGGTCGTGGCAGGATAAACCCGTACATTGAAACCGGTCTCATTCAGCAGTCGCAGGATACTCCGTTTCACTCCGTAATCGATAACAGCCACCAGGGGGCGCCCTTCCCGGTGTTCACCGAAATCGTATATCTCCCTGGTGGAGACGTTGCTGGCCAGGTCCAGGCCAGCCATCTGAGGATGGGCTTTCAGCCGTTCAACGGCACCCTCGGGATCGAAAAAGATTCCTCCCCGGAGGGCGCCCCGGTCACGGATATGGCGGGTGAGCTTACGGGTATCGATCCCTTCGATGGCCGCAACCTTCGCTTCTTTCAGGTAGTCAGCCAGGGAAGATACCCCCCTGTGATTGGACCAGGTCTTACTGTATTCCCTTACCACAAAGCCGGCCACCTGGACCCGGTCCGATTCCACGTCATCGGGATTTACCCCGTAATTTCCGATCATGGGATAGGTCATGGCAACGATTTGCCCGTTATAAGAAGGGTCCGTAAGAACTTCCTGGTATCCACTCATGGATGTATTGAAGACCACCTCGCCCAGAGACTCATCTTCGTATCCAAAACTGGTTCCCTTAAAGGCGGTACCATCTTCAAGTATAAGGTAAGCGGTTCGTGACATACATGAACTCCTTGCCGAAAGCCTACGAAGCGAGTCTAAAAACTGTCAAACGATTTATAGCCGTGGATAAAAAAAGACCAGCGGGTCAGACCCTCCATGTTCTATTATGAGCAATTGCAGGGAACAGCTCCTTTATGAAGTTTGGGTCTGACCCCTCCACAAAAATTCTTGCGCTCTCACCTCTTCTATGTGTATTGTTCCACTATCCTCCCTCAGGGTAAGATGTAAACGAATGAAAGAAACCTTTATAGCCTATTTCACAAACCGACACCTGCTGGTTAACCTCATAACCGTAGTTGTCCTGGTCGGCGGGTTCCTGGCCTGGCAGAATATGCCGAGGGAAGAGCTACCCGGCATCGATCTATGGGGTGTATCGATAACCGTATCCTACCCTGGCGCCTCTCCTTACGAGATCGACCAGCTCATTACCACTCCCATTGAGAGCTCGATTCGCAGTATATCCGGCATAGACCGAATAAAAAGCCGGGCCAAATCCGGCGTCAGCAGTACCGTTGTTTATATCAACAAGGACGTAATAACCCTCGATGAGGCCACCAACGAGATACGCAATCGGGTGATGATGCTGAAACTACCCGGCAAACCCTACATCCGGAAGCATACCACGGAAGATGACGCCATCATAACCATAGGGATCTACGATCCCTCATCCCAAAAGCTGGATGACAAAAAAAGAAGAAAAATCCAGGAATTTGTCATCAGCTTTCAGAGCCGTATCCTGAAACTGCAGGAGGTCAGTTCCGCCGACCTGGGAGGGTATCATAAACCGGAATTCCGCATCGAAGCGGACCCTGTCGGGATGAACCGGTACAACACACCCATTTCCGAGGTAATGAAGGCCATCAAGGAAAACCATGTCCGGGGACCGGCCGGGGACCTGGCCAACCTGAAAAACGAAAGGGTAACCATCCGCTCCGCTCTGGACACAAAGGAGAAACTTGAAAACACGGTTATACGGGAAACCTTCGAGGGTCAGGGGGTCCGACTCAGGGACGTTGCCCGCGTACGAAACACCTTTGCCGAGAGCGAGTCCCTGGTCAAGCTGAACGGTCATGAAGCTGTCTTCGTGAACATCGTCAAAAACGGATCCTCCGGCATCATCGAAACAGCAACAAAAGTCCAGGAGGAACTGACCCGCATCCGTTCATCTCAGGACAGTGAGAAAGGCTATGTCATCCAGGTTGTAAGCGACCAGTCACGGGGAGTGGACAACCGCATGTCCCTGGTGGTCTCAAACGGCGCCATAGGGTTTCTCCTGATTATACTGACCCTGCTCGCGTTTCTTAATCTATCATCCGCCGTATGGGTGGCCATGGGCATCCCCTTTACCATGGCCTTTACTCTGATAATCGCCAATATCATGGGATACTCGGTCAACAACGTAACACTGGCCGGTATGATCATCGTACTCGGCATGGTGGTCGATGACGCCATCGTGGTGGCTGAGAATATTCACAGCCTCAGGGAGAAGGGTGTCCCCCCCCACCGGGCCGCGGCCGAGGGTGCGGCCTATGTCTTTCTTCCCATTACTGCCAGTATCCTCACGACAATCATGGCATTTATACCCCTTCTCGGTTTTGACAACAAGTTCGCCGCCGTGAACGAACCTTTTCCTGTCATCATTTCAATCATGCTCCTGGGGAGTATCGTTGAATCAATACTTATCCTTCCGGCCCACCTGGTCATGCCCGCCCCCGCATGGCTAAGAAAGATATATTCCTTCGGCCTGGCGCAGAAACTTACCTCCCTGGCGGAAAAGCGGCTAAAAAAGGGAAAAGAAAAAGAGAAGAAAACCGCCAGGCAGAAGAAGAGTGAACCTCCCCTCATGAAAAAGGCCCACTGGTTTGATCGCATAGAAGAGGGTTACGCCCGGAGCCTTGAGAAGGTCCTGGTCAGGAGAAAACGCTTTCTCCTTCTCTTTCTTCTCATCCCCATCCTGGCCGTTGTTCTCTTCGTGACCGGTATGCGCTTCATCCTCTTTCCCAAAAAGGAGGTGACCGAGACAATCGTATCCGTGGCCGCTCCCGGGATGATGTCCCTGGCTGACCAGGAGCGCCTCTCCCGGCAGGTGGACCGGGTACTGGAAAAATACCGCGGCAACGAGGTATTGGCGTACCAATCCAATATGACTCGCGGGAAATGGGGCTCCGGCGAGGAACTGAACCGTATTACCTGGACGATTCAACTTAAACCGAGGGACCAGCGAAAGAAACCCCTGACGCAGCTGGAAGAAGAATGGAAAGATAAACTGAAAGACCTTAAGGGCCTCTCCGACGTTCAGATGAGGCAGGCCCGCTTCGGACAGGAGAGCGGCCGGCCGCTGGAGCTCTGGCTCCAGGATAACAACGACGAACGGAGAAGGGAGGTGGCCGACAGGCTGGCGCGGGAACTCGAGACCCTGCCGGCCGTGGAAAACCTCCTCGTGGAACGTCCCAGGGAGACGAGCGAATACCACATCTCCATAGACGGTCAGAAGGCGGCGCGTCTCGGCATCAGCCCTTCACGATCCGGGGACATACTCAGGACCATCGTTGAGGGGAGAACCCTCTACAACCTTCTCATCAACAATATCGAGACCGGGGTCCGGCTCATAGTCCCCGAAGAGCACAGGAGTTCCCTTGAACGGGTCCTGGCCATACCCGTTGCGAACCGGGGACACTATCTCATTCCACTTTCTGAAATCGTCTCCTCCGATCTGGTTTCCTCTCCCTCCGAAGTGTATAAAGAGGACGGCATCCGGACCGTCCGGATTTTTGCCGGTATCGTCCGGGGTTCCGATGAGTCCCCCCTCTCTATAGCCCGGCAGGTGGAAGAGAAGATACTCCCCGTTATCCATCGGAACTTTCCCAACACCCTCATCCAGTGGGGAGGAGAAGTAAAAGACAGCCGTGAGACCTCCAGAGATTTCATGGGGGCCATCCTTCTCGTTCTGTTTTTGATCTACAGCCTTATGGCAGTCCTTTTTAATTCGATGACCCGGCCCATTATCGTTATGCTGGCCATTCCCTTTGGAGTGGCGGGAATCATTATCGCCCTCCGGGCCCATGGGATCGACCAGTTCGGCATTTTTACTTCCGTGGGGGCCCTGGGTCTCTCAGGTATCGTGGTCAACGACGCCATCATCATGATTGTCCGGCTCCAGGACATTATACGTAACGCGGAAAAGGTAACACCGGCTCTTATCACGGAGGCGGCCAGGAGCCGGATACGTCCCGTGGTCATGACAACGATTTCCACGGTTGCCGGCCTTCTCCCCACCGCCTACGGCATAGCCGGATACGATTACATCATCTCGGACATGATGCTCGCCATCTCCTGGGGTCTGATCGTGGGAACCATTGTCGTCCTTTTCCTTATCCCTATTCTCTTCAGCCTTACAACCACCATGGAGAAAACCTAGATGAGACTTGCCTCAACCATTTTCGTGGCTCTGTTCCTGGCCCTCCAGCCCGTTTATGCGCAGGATGAAACCCGTGAAGAAAAGGAACAGGAGATAGTATCCCTGGACCGTTTCATCCGTCTGGCCTGCCGGAACGATCCAAAATTCCAGGTGATTCTCGCCGATAATCTGAAGATTGCCTATAAACGGAGGCTTAAGCTCCCTCCCCGGGACATCGTCCTCTCAACCACAGCCGGTTTCGGCGTACTGGTAAACGACCCGGAACAGTTCGGGCCGGATGTTACCGTTTCTCTTAACAAACTTTTTCCCACCAGCGGGACCAGGGTCTCCGGCTTCTTCGAGCTGAAACCCTACAAGAACAACTACGAACTCTACACGGCTTACGGAGTGGAGATCAGCCAGTCTATCGCCCGCAACGCCTTCGGAAAAACCAGCCGTATGCTGGAGCATGTCACCGGCCTGGAATCCCAGCTGGCGAGATACCAGATCATAGAGGCCTACGAGGAATACCTCTCGAAGCTGATTAACCTGTATCACCAGTGGAAATACGATTACCACAACTACAGTACGGCCCGTCAGGCCCGGCAGGACTATCTTCGTCTTCTGGGGAACGTCCGCCAGAGGCGCAGGATGAGGGTTGCCGATAACACGGACGTTAACCAGGTTTATCTTCAGTACCTGAACCTCAAAGAGACTGCCACCCGGGCCAGGATGCAGTACATTAAGAGCCATAACGAGGTGGCCCGTTCCTGCGGCCTGCCGGAATACTCGGAAAACGGGAACAATGCCCGACCGGATGATTCCATCACACGCTTCCCGGGAGAAGAAGAAAAGGAGATCCAGAAATTCCTGAATGAATCCAGGACCTCTCACATGTTTCAGGTCATCGAGAAGAAGGAGGACCTGAAGGTCGAGATGGCCGCCGATGAGCTTCTTCCTTCAACACATTTTGTCATCGGCTTTCGCAGGGATGAATCGGCCTGGGATCCGGGCGAGGGGACCAGCACCCTCTACGGCGGCTTCCGGCTCGACCATCGTTTCATCAATGATCATTCAAAAGCTAAACTCGGTGAAGCGAAGGCGAACCTCAAAAAGGAACGGCTTACCATCAGGGAGAACAGGAGCAGACTCCTGATGAACCTGAAGAACCTTCACCGGGCCATTACCATGGAACGGGAGCTTATCGATCTTCACAGCGAGCGGGCCAGGGTCGCTCAGGCCATTGTTAACGGCAAACAGAGACGCTATCGCCAGGCCCTGACCGACCTCTCTGACCTTGTTCTCAGCATAAAAGAACTCCATAAGCAGAAAAACGCCGTGGTCAATCACCGTTATCAGCTTTCCCGCCTTGTGACGGAATGGCTGAGGTTGACGGACAGCCTTGTTATCCGGGAAGACATAGAAAATCGTCACGAAAGATAAAAAACATGAGACAAGGAGACCGGGAATGATAAGGTTGTCCCTGACAGGTACCCGTTTATGAAAGTCAACTGGCTCTACAGGATAACCGGAATTATGGTGGGGATTATAACGATCCTTTTTGTCACAGCGATAGTTGTGGTGATCCTGCATCTCTTCCCTGCCGATTCCAGTGAACGGTATGTCATCGATACTTCCAGCATCAAGATGAAGCATTCCAGGGAACAGATCTTCTGCGTGCGCCATAGCGGAAAGATGATCATCTCCATAACTCAGTGCGGGGAGGTCCACCGTAAAAAGGGAGAGGCCGATGTCCTTGTCTACGCGGAGTACGCTCGCTACCTTGACAGGGGGGACAGTCTCTATCATTTTCAGAACAACCTGACTAATTACCAGCACCTCTTTCCCCTGGAAAAACTGTTGCCTCACGCTAACCAGATTCTGAAATCCTTCATGGATGATATTGGAAACCTTCTTTCCTCTCCCTATTTCAACAGCACCTACGTTCCGAGGATCACTGCCCTGCTCAAGAAACACCTGAACGCCCTGCAGAAAAGCCCGGCGATCCAAAAACGCCTCAATCGGATTCTTTCCTCTGTAAAAAAGGACGCCGGAAAACAACTGAGCGAAGGCGATCTCGGCAAAGAACTTAAGAAACAGGCCATGAAGGGTGCGAAGAAATATCTCCTGGCCCGGGGATGCGTCATGCTACGATCACCCTACATAAAAGACCGGTGCATGAACAGCTTCATGGACTGGTACCTGAAGAAGATCAGCAGCAGTAAAAAGATAGAAAAAAGCATACAAGAACTGGCCCGGGACGTGGCGAACGACCCGCAGCTACGAAAGACCCTGATCCTGGCGGCCCGCATGTTCGCCACATCCCTGGCGGAAGACCCGGAACTCAAGCGGCTGGGCCGCGATATACTGGAAGACAAAGAAGTCATCGCATTCCTTGATCCAACCTTCGAACTTACGGCCACCGTACTGCGGGAAGAGGTGCCTCCCCTGTTCATGGAGGGAAAGACCTTTACTCCGATTGTCTTCCTCCTGGTCAGGGAAAGCTTTATTAACAGGCGGAAGGCCTTCTGGCTCTCCTTCCATCAGAAGGTTCCGAAACCACTCAGAAAAAAGAGCGCCGTTTTGAGGTCCAGGGATGAATGAATCAAAAGCCATAGAGATCCGGGACCTCTCGGTCATATCCCCCCAGGGGGACCTGATCTATGACGATGTGTCCCTGGATGTGGAGGCCGGGGACATCGCCATATTCATGGGAGGTTCCGGATCGGGTAAAAGTGTTCTTATGAAGATCATCTCCGGTCTTATCCGGCCAAATGAGGGCGGATGGACAATCCGGGGTTCCATACGGGTATTTGGCCAGGATATCTTCCAGGAACAGTCCCCCAGGGTTAGCTACATCTTCCAGGACTACGCCCTTTTCGAGGACCTCTCCCTGGAGCAAAACCTCTCTATTGCCCGGGACCACTCACCTAACACCCTTTTTGAGCAGGATCGGGTCTACCTGGAAGAGCAGGTCTACGATGTTCTTCTCCATGATATTCCGAGAGATGTCCCGGTCATATCCCTGTCAGGCGGACAGAAACAGCGCCTTGCCATCGCACGGGCCCTTTTCTATAACCCCGATATCATTATCTTCGACGAACCGAACTCCGGCCTGGACGCCAAGAGCGCCCGTTCCCTCGCCGGACTGATCCAGGGTATCGGTCACCGGTTCAACCGGACCCTGCTGCTGGTACTACACCATCTCCATAATTTCCTCTCCATCGCGGACAGGGTCTACCTCATCGATCCTTCAACCCGGAGGATGCGCGATGTCACAGGCCATGACGAAAAGGAACTTGAGGATGGCATCACCAGTCGCGTTGATGGCGAGAAGGACAAAGATTATAGCCCGGTCCACCCCTTCTGGGCCGCCGTGGACCTGGCGGGTGAAATCGTCATCGACTTCATGAAGTCCCTGACCCGCTACTTTATCTTCCCCAGGATCAAGCGGCCGAAATGGGCACTCTTCTACTTCTGGTATTACCAGAGAATGGTCGGCATATTCTCCTGGACGAACATCCTCTACATGATAATCGCGGGTATCATCATAGGCTTTGTGGCCACCTATTTTATCTTTGAACTGCTCCCCTACAGGGAGATACTGGAACCCCTGCTCAATAACCAGCTCCTCCGTGGCGTGGGCTACATGCTCTACCGCCTGGCCATACCCCTGATAGCCACAATTCTTATCGCGGCCAAGAACGGAGCCATTGTGGCGGCTGACATAGCGACACGTACCTATAACCGGCAGCTTTTATCCATGCAGACCCTCTCAATCCCCTACAGAGGCTATCTCCTCACCGGTATTCTGTGGAGCTTTGTTATTCATACACCCCTTCTGGCCATGTTCGTCAGTTTTGAGGCCTCACGCTTCACGAGCCTTGTAGTCTATAAATGGCTCCAGCCGGAAATGAGCTACTATCTCTGGGATTACAGCTTTCATAAATCCTTATTGGTAGAGGGCTGGTTTATCCCCTTATATTACGGCTGGTGGTGGGTCCTGAGCAAGACAGCGGTAAGCGGAGTGCTGGTTGGTTACATCGCATGGTTCCTCGGTTCCAGGGAGAAGAAATCGATTAGGGACGTGAACAACAGCGTCACCCTGACCATCATTCTGAGCACCATCGCCGTACTACTGGTTCATTTCATCTTCACCATCGTGGAATTCACCCATGAGTGGTACGGTTAGGGTCGGACCGAGTTATCATCAAATTAGCTTTATCTCGACAAAGAACTGTACTATCAGGCAAAGCGCTCATCTGTTATCTGGGGATGAGACTATGATTGGTCATGGTTGTCCAAATCTGGAATTTCCGGTTCGGATAGAAGACCGGAACGTGAACATGAAACCGAACATTCGTTGACACAGGCAGACTAACCTTCGCAGAGGTCGGTCCCATTATAACGTTCATGTTCAAACTGCGTGTGGCGGCAGGAAGTTCCGCCTTGGTTCCGCTCATCATGACCATGGCCAGGTCCTTCTTGCTCATGTAGACAAGTCCAGAAAAATGACGGTTCGTTTTTTTTCTGGGTACAATTCGTATGATATGACACTCCTGGCCCTGTACGCTTTTTACTCCTCCATAGCTGTACCTGTAATGGGAATCGCTGTTCCTGCCAAAGATGGGATACATGGCGTCATCCCCGGGATGCTCCCTGTATTGATCGGGTGACATGACCTTACCGTTTTTCACATATCGAACGACACGAACGACCTCCGGTTTTCCCTCACCGAAATACTGCCGCACCACAAGTGTGGTCTCCACCCGATCCTTCACCTCCCCGCTCTTCGCGTCCCGGATAACAGTCGTTGAGGTATGAAGGGACTGATAACCGGCGTATTGATCAAAAAAGGAGCCCTGCCGTTCCCGTATGCCTTTAATCATTCCATCCAGGTCGAGCGCAGAGAGACTCATGGGGATAAATGAGAAAAGGAAGGTCATGACTATTCCGACGCGCAGTAGTTTCATGGCAATAACCTCATTTGGAGATGATGGGATTCGAACCCACGGCCTCCAGAGTGCGATTCTGGCGCTCTCCCAGCTGAGCTACATCCCCATCCGGTACATAGAAAGAACAGAAGATGAAAGAAGTCAAATGATTATCATTCTCAATTATGCCCTTTCCCGGGACAGAAGAAGGGAATACTTATCGACATACTTGCATTCTACTCCAGACTGGACCAGATATCGGAGAGTGAGATGAAAAGGAACAGTCCCACGATTAAGCATTCCACGGCCCGGCAACAGATCTTAACAAATCTGGGGCCGGTTACCCTTCTCTGGAACGAAGAGAGTTCTTTCTGCACCGGCATAATCCTGCCGGAAAACCGTGTCCATCAGACACTTCCCCTTCTTCCCCTTCTTCCCCTGAAGGCTCTGCCCGAAAACCTTTCATCCCTGAAATCGGCTGTAACTGCCTGCGCCCGCGGCCAATGGAAACCTTTCGACCTTACCCTCCTGGACCGGCAAGGGATCTCCGACTTTCACTGGAAGATACTCATGACAGATTTCAGAATCCCGCCCGGTACGGTTTCAACCTACGGGATGGTCGCACAAAACGCCGGATACCCGAAAGCGGCCCGTGCCGCGGGAGGCGCCCTGGCAGGCAATCCCTGGCCCCTGGT
The DNA here is from genome assembly GCA_964645775.1 of uncultured Leptospirales bacterium. Classification (GTDB taxonomy): domain Bacteria; phylum Spirochaetota; class UBA4802; order UBA4802; family UBA5550; genus CAZYBU01. Next base: position 40,498 of record CAZYBU010000003.1, read on the forward strand.
GATCCCCTGTCACAGGGTTATCCGGTCGGACAGGCGACCGGGCGGTTTCCAGAGCGGCGCTTCAACAAAACTGGAACTGCTCCTTCTCGAAGGTGTTGTCCCTGACGAAGACGGAAGAATACCTTCCCGTTTTTTCTAAAAACCTTTTCTGTCAATTACGTCTTCGCAGATAGAGATCGCACGCATTAAGGGCTGCACTGATAATAATAAGGGCCAGAAAGACCGCCAGGGTCACTGTATTGACAAGTCCTGGATCAAACCTCACGCCTGTCACTTCCTGAATCAAAAACGCGATATAGGAACTGTTCTCAATCGGATTATTAAGGGCATCCCTGACCTGCCAGTGCCATTCCGTGCAGAAACAGAACCCCCATCCGTACCAGATACCCAGAATAAACCATGAAGCGGCCGTCAGAGCAAGGGTAAGAAGGTGCCAGGGACGACTCTTTTTAAACATCCATCCGACCAGGTTAAACAATGTAAAAGCGGTATGGAAAACAAGAAAGAATATATCCGCAGCATGTAACAGCATTGTTTGCATAACAGGCTCCTTTTCTATCTGATTATATTAAATAATACTGCATAGCACCTGGATAAAAAAAAAAACAATTGCCATCCTTTGTTGATTATCTATAATCAAAGTTGTCTCAAAATCAAAATCATTAAGGAGGGTACCTATGAAACGTACTCATCTTCTCGTCGCCATTCTTGTCGCACTGACTGTAGCTGCTGGCGCTGTGTGGGCGAACCAGATCGTAAACGGTCTTAACACCCAGCTCAAGCAATTCACAATTAAGTTTGATCATGACAGCTACAAGTTCGAAGATCCGAAATACATCACAATCATGGACGCGGCCGCTCCGGCAATCAAGGGAATAACAACCAAGATGCCTGACGGTTATTCTCTCTATGTTATTGGTCACGCTTCAGAAGATGGTTCAGAGGCCTATAACGAGCATCTATCCAACTGGCGTGCGCGAACCGTTTACTGGAGACTTGGAAAATCCGGTGTCGCTGAAAAGCGGATGGAATGGATCGGAAATGGCGAGAAAGCCGATAAGCGTGCCGTTACTTTCGAAATCCGACCTACTCCCTAGTCTCTTAAACACAGAAACAAACCTGGAGGGTGCCCCCATAAAAGGCCACCCTCCAGGTTTGTCATCATCAGAAACCGAGACTCTTTTTAGCCCTGTTCGCTTTTCTCCCCGCTTTCTTTTTCACCTCATCCGTTGCCTTCTCTTTCCCCTTTTTGACCTCTTCACGAATTCGTTCCTCAGCTTTATCCGCAACCACTTTACCGGCATCGTCCAGTGCGTCGGCTATGATATCCTTCAGGGCCGGCAATTTCGGTTTAACCAGGCGGACCTTCGGGTTCTCCCAGGTGTTAACAGCCTTAAATCCGAAGAGAAACTTTCCTTTTTCATTTTCCAGGTAATCGATCCCCCTTTTCGACAGGTCTTCAGCTTTAACAAATTTCTTCATATCACCTGTGAGCACCTTCGAGATGTTCTTTTCCAGGCCTTTCTCCAGCCGGTCCCTGTGCGTATCCGCCAAAAGCAGGTCTATTGAAAAATCGATCTCCCCGGTGAAAATCCCGGTCTCTCCCTCCATCGAGATTTTCCCGTCTCCGGTACGGATAGATCCCTTCTTCAGACGTGCGGTACCTCCCTTATAATCGACAATGATTCCTGCGTCTTTCCAGGCAAGATCGCCCTTAAGAAAAGAAAGCTTTCCGGTAAACCTCTCCAGGGCCTCCACGCTCCCTATCCGTTTATAAACCTCCAGACCGGTCACCTTCCCGCGGTTAGATGTTATCTCAAGATGCACGGCCGGGTCCAGTTCCCGGCTCTTCGGATCAAAGGGCACAACAGACCCGGCGAGGGTAAGAAAAAGGTCAAAGCTTTCCACTCCACCCTGTCGAGATGATCCCTTCGTCTTGACGCCGGTCCTGCCCTGAAGACGCAGCCGGTTCTTCTTTTCCAGGTTCTCAGGGTCCACCTCAAGGTCCCGGACAAGAAGATCAACAGAATAGAACTGAAGAGTTTGAGCGCTTCCGTAATCCGTAATAATGACGTTGCCTCTTTCAATTCCCAGTTTTCCCAGGGAGATGGAAAAGGGGAGATCATCGGCTTTTAGGGGTGGAGATTCTCCTTTATCCTCTTTTACTTCTCTGGACGGTTCTTTCTTCTCAGAGGTCAGCAGATCGTCGATATTAAGTCTTCCCGATTTTGATCGGACCAGGTAGATATCCGGCCCATAGAGGACCAGTTCCTTCAGGTCCAGGTTTCCGGAAAGAATAGCCATGAATCGAACTTTAAAACTGAACCTCTCAAAGCGGGCGAAAAGATCGTCGTTCTCGATCGGTTCAGCCGCAAGCTCTTCTCTTTTTTCCGCGGATATATGGTTTGAGATCCTGACGTTCTTTACCTCAATGCCTGAAACCAGGGAGAAGATCGATACATCAATCGCTTCAATGGTAACCCTTCTGTTCAGGATCTCCGCCATCCTCTCCCGGACGAATTTCCTGTCCACGATCAGGACCAGGACCGTCCAGGTCGCCACGATAAGAATAAGGATGACACATGCTACCACTCCCGCTGCCATTCCAGCCTTACGTATCATAATCCAACCCCTGAAGATATTCACATTGTTATCTTCCTGAAAAAAACCAGCTTTACCAGCTAAAGTCAATATAAAATGCCCGGGCCGCGTACAAGTGCTTGATCCTTTTTCAGGTTCATGCAAGTTTTGACTATGCAGTGTTTCGCCAGCGACAACTGTTCCGGAATCTGTCCCGAGGCCATGGACGCCTTCCTCAAGGCAAACGGTGAACATGACCTGCCTTACGGGGAAGACCGCTGGACCAGGAAAGCCTGCGACCGTTTCCGCGAGGTCTTCGAGAGTAACTGTGAAGTCTTCTTCGTCTATACGGGAACCGCGTCCAACGCCCTGGCCTTGGCCGCTTTATGCCAGTCCTATCACAGCGTCATCTGCCACGAATATGCCCATATCGAGAAGGATGAATGCGGCGCCCCCCAGTTCTTCTCCAACGGGGCGCGCCTGCTTCTGGGAAAGGGCGAAAACGGAAAACTTACCCCGGAAAGCATCCATTCCATAGCGACCCACCGGGAGGACATCCATTTTCCCCGTCCCCGGGCCGTCAGTATTACCCAGGCCACGGAGACAGGAACCGTCTACACCCTGGATGAGATTCGCGCTATCTCCGACGAGGCGAGCAACCTCGGGCTGTCAGTACACATGGATGGTGCCCGATTCTCCAATGCCGTGGCCCACCTTGACTGCACACCGGCGGAAGCGAGCTGGAAAGCGGGCATAGACGTCCTGTCTCTGGGAGGCACAAAAAACGGAATGGCGGGAGGCGAAGCGGTAATCTTCTTTGACCGGGAGATGGGCCGGGAATTCGAATACCGTTGCAAACAGGCGGGCCACCTGATATCCAAGATGCGGTTTATCTCGTCACAGTGGTGGGGGGTAATGCAAAAAGAGGTCTGGCTTGACCATGCGCGGCATGCCAATGCCATGGCCCATCAGCTGGAAAACCGATTACTGGAGATACCGGGCGTTTCCCTTCTCTTTCCGAGGGAGTCAAACGCTCTCTTCATTACCATACCTGAAAAAATGCGGCAATACCTCCGGGAAAAGGGATGGGTCTTCTACACTTTCATTGGCGAGGGAGGGATACGTCTACTCTGCTCCTGGGACACAAATGTTGAGACCATTGATCTGTTCATTTCTCATTGCAGGGAGTCTTTAAGAACTTAAGAGGGAGCCGATGACGGAGCATAATCATTCTCACGGCCATGGAGAACGACGGGGCAGAAATCTCCTGATATCCATACTCCTGAACACTGGCATAACCGTGGCCCAGTTTATCGGCGGGCTCCTCTCAGGCAGTCTCTCCCTTTTATCGGACGCGGGTCACAATCTTTCCGATGTTCTCTCCATGATGCTCGGTTACGCTGGAGAAAAAATTTCTGAGAGTAAACCGACCAAACAGTTCACTTTCGGTCTCAAACGCTTTGAGGTGCTGATCGCGGTAATAAACTCCCTGAGTCTCCTGATCATAGGAGGGCTCATAGTATATGAGGCAGTGGCGAGATACCTTCATCCGCCGGTCGTCAACACCAGCATCATGATACCTGTTGCCCTTATCGGCCTGGCGGGGAACCTTATCTCCATGATTCTTCTGGCCGCTCATCGAGATGACAACCTGAACCTTAAGGCCGCATTTCTTCACCTTTTCTACGACACCCTCTCCTCGGTCGCCGTGGTGGCCTCAGGATTCATCATACGATTTACCGGCTGGCATGAGGCGGACCTTATAGCGAGCCTGGTAATTGTCATCATGATTGCGTGGAGCTCCCTGGATATTCTCCGGACCGCCTTTCGTATATTTTTGCAGGGGACTCCTCCGCACCTGGACGCTGATGAGATCTACCATGAAATGATCAATCATCCCGGAGTTGTCGGTGTACACGGTCTCCATGTCTGGTCGATCAATTCGCAGGAGGTCTTTCTCTCATGTCATATCGTTCTCGAGGAAGATGCGCCGGTGAACCGGTATCTTCTCGAACTCAACGATCTTCTAAAGAGAGAATTCAACATTGAACACAGCGCTCTCCAGATAGAAACCGGTTCATTCTGTGATGAGCAGGATGGAGTATGCCAGAGATAAAACAGATTCTTTCCGTTACCGCCATAACCGCCTTTACAACGCTTTCTTCTTGACAGTCCTGAAAGAGATAAACGCCCGCAAAGAAGATCTCAGGACAAACAGTGTAGTCCTCATTTTTTTTACGGATAACCGGGACGCTGTCTCGACCATTCCTGCAACCGTGGGAAACATGGGATACAGGGTAAAAGCCCAACCGCTTGACGGTTACTACCGGATAACAGTCCAGAATCGAACCGGGGAGGATCCCGCTGAATGAGTTCTTCTGATCTTGAGAAACAGAACCGTCTCCGACGGAGAAGAGGCCCTGGAGATGAGCCGGCGGATGAGAGACATGGGAAAAAGGTACGACTGTATCCTGATGGACCTTGTCATCCCCGGGGGAATGGGCGGATTAAACACAATCACGCCCATGAGAGAAATAGACCCGGAGATCTGCATCGTAGTCTCCAGCGGCTATTCCCAGGAGGAGGTCCTGAGTAACTACAGAGATTACGGCTTTGACGGGGTTATACCCAAACCTTACAAAATTGATGAACTCTCCAGCGAACTGAATAAGATTCTTGGCTGAGAAAAACGTATCCCCCGTATGACTCCATCCTGCTTTGCCGTTGAGAATCTTTTTTCGATTCGATTTTTCAGACATTAAAGACGCCGGTCCGGTCCTGAAAAAGTTCTCTTTCCCGGCCGAAGTGCGGATGAAGGTAAACTTAAGGATATTCTATCCGGTTCATGAAGAAAAAACTTCACATGGGACTGACACTATCTTTATAAAAAGCAAACAAAAAAAGGTATTATTACTATGAATAAACAGGAGGTCGCGTATGGACAAGACAAGAGTACTGTTCGTGTGTGTGCATAATTCCGCCAGAAGCCAGATGGCGGAGGCCTTTCTCAACCAACATGGCGGAGACCGGCATGAGGCTCACAGCGCTGGTATTGAACCAGGCTCTTTGAACCCGAATGTCGTTGAGGTCATGAAGGAAAAAGGCATTGATATATCCGGGAATGAAACGAAAAGCGCTTTTGATATGTATAAAAAGAGCATGGTATTCACCTACGTAATTACGGTCTGTGACGTCGAGGCCGCCGAACGCTGCCCCATCTTCCCCGGTGTGGTAAAACGGCTTCACTGGTCCTTTACCGATCCATCTTCCTTTACCGGCAGCCGGGACGAGATACTGGAAAAAACCCGCGCGGTACGGGACGAGATCGAGGGGTATGTTATCGATTTCATTAAGGCTGTTGACGAGGAACGTGACATGAACGACTGGGAATACACCCCCAGCTCCTGAGATACTTTCCCTGCGGCAAAAGGCATTATGTCACATAATTGACTTGACATGAGTCACCCTTTTCAGTATATTTAAGGGTTTATATGGCAGGATGCCCTTATGACCGAGAAACGATACCATATCCTGGACAACTTTAACGAGTGGTTCATCTATCTTTATGAACAGGATCGCCCGGCGCCTGAGCCGGGTCAGAGTGAAACGGTACTGGTCCGATATATGCAGGGCTTCATGGACCCCCGAACTGGCCGGATATATACCCGCAGAGAACTCATGGAACGGGGCATTAAAACTCTGAACTCCTCCGACTGCTGAGACAAATCTTACCCTACTTCTCCTTCAGCCATATTTTCATCCAACCTTTCTCCCGGTTGCCCCAGAGATAAAAGGGTATGAGTTTCAGTGATGTGCCGTCCCCGTTCAGCCAGTGGATCGTCCGACATGGATGTCCGGTTATCTCTTTTTTTTCCACGTCCGGCACGCCGAAAGGGTCCAGTTCCGGGACGCCGGAACGGTTATCCGTCTCCTCAACGCAATAGAGTACCGGGCCCCGGGAGAGAGCGCTCTTTCCCTGAAAACCGGCAACCGTTCCGGAGGTCTCTCTGAGGCGTACCGGAAGACTGAAATGGAGCTCGAAGCTGTTGCTCCCTTCCCAGTACCGTTCCACCTCCGCGTATCGGGCCCCATGGGGAGCGTACCCGCCGGCGGCCCCGCGTCTCTCCTCCACCAATTCCGTTTCCAATCCCCTCCCGTTCAAAACCAGGGAGTACTCGTCCGTCCAGGAAGGAACGCGGAACCGTATCCGCCGCGCCTCCCGGCCGTTAAACTTCAGCTCCACAACCACCCTTCCGGACCAGGGAAGAGCTGAACGGATAACGCATCTCCCTCCGTTTTTCAGGCGGGCGGATGAGCTAATGTACTGATCAATGGTCAGGTCCTCTTCCTGTTCAGAAAGTATCATCTCCCCGAGACGGGCGTAGAGGCGTGAGAGATTCCCGGGGCAGCAGGCGGTATCGAACCAGTCCCTTCGTTGCAGCCTGCCGTCAGATTCCAGGGGATTCCGATAAAAATACCTGTCGCCACCGGCTCCCAGGGAAACCCTTGTCGCGTTATAGAGTAACCATTCCACGTGATCATGGTACCGGGCCGACGGCCTGTATCGAAACAGTTCCAGATCCCAGAGAATCGATCCAACGGCCGCACATGTCTCGCAGTAAGCGCTCGAAGCGGGAAGCTCGTAGTCCTTTCCAAAAGCTTCCGTAACCGGCAGGGAGCCGATTCCTCCGGTAACATACGTCTTTCTTTCCACCATGTGCTCCCAGAGTCTCACGCACCTGTCCAGGTCGCCGGATTCATTTCTCTCGCCCGCCACGGCCGTGGCAGCAGCAAGGAGATAGCTCCAGCGGACTGCATGGCCCTCGGGGCCCTCCGCTTCAGAGAGGGGTTTCCGTTCCACCAGGTAGGTACCTCCAAGAAACATCCCCGGCGCTCTCAGCCTTGCAAGAAGAGGTACAACCCGGCCGGAGGTTTCTCCCAGATCGAATCCCAGGGAACTCTCCTGAAGGCCCTTTTTTTTGGCCTCTTTCATGCGTCCAGCGTGTCGGAAAAAATCCCGTGCCAGACGAAAACCGGGCAGGATGCGGGTCCCCCTTCTTTCCACGAACCTGCGGGCCATGGAAAGGTACCGTTCCTGTCCCGCCACACGGTAAAGCCGGACCAGGGCCAGTTCTATCTCCGGGTGACCGGGTACATCCTTTCCCTCCATGAAGGTATAGACGATAAGGTCCGCTGTCTTGCGGGCGGCCAGGAAAAGCCGGTCATCCCCTGTGGCTTCCCTGTGGGCCAGGGCCGCCTCGATAAAATGACCCATGCAATAAAGTTCATGTTCCACGCGGAGGTTTACCCAACGGATGCCGGGAAAGGCAATCTGGTTCAGGGTATAGAGGTAACCGTCATCCTCCTGGGCTGCCGTGACCACATCGATGTATCCCTCCAGGAGAACGGCCAGGGCATCATCCTCTTTTTCGGCCAAAAACCAGGCGGCCCCTTCGGCCCACTTATGGAGGTCGGAATCGGTATGGAAGAACCCCTTCCTCGGGCCCTTCATGAGACCCGCCGCAATTCGGAAGTTATTAACAGTTCCTCTCTCCTCCATCATACGCCATTGATGGGGAAGAGAACGGGTGCGGGTCAGTTCACGGGTATCCTTCCAGAATCCCGGGGTGATTTGTATCTTCATGCAACCTCCACTATACGGGTGCAACGGTTACTTTTACAGGATAACCGGAATTCTTCAACGAGTTTTCAATAAAACTGTATTCTCAGGAATCTCCGGACATTGGGTATAAACTCCTGAAATACATTTCTGCTGATCTTTGTTATAAGATCGGTGGTGATCCGGGTCTCCCTCAGGTTCTTCTCCAGAATCGGGACAACCAGTTCCCTGGCGTAAGCCGCATATGATCCTCCTATGCAGGATGTGTAAAGTATGGCCCGTTTATATATCTTGTCCTTTACTCTCTTGATAATCTTCTTGACCGCGGCCTCTTCGGCCCCCCTCTTTTGGAAGCGAAGCCTCTGGGAAATCGCGTCCCGGTTTATAAGAACAATCGCGGGATAATCCTCTATCTTTTCATGGAGATATTCCAGGGACTCATCTTCACACTTGACAGGAAGGACATCTCTCTTTAAAATTTCAAGCTTCAGGGTCGTACCGGCATCATCCGGCATCCCGACCCAGTAGACCTTGAGGGGGGCTATGAAAAACTCTATCTCGTCAAATTCCATGACACAATCATCATACCGGAGATAATCATGCAACGCTATCAGAATCGGGTCATCATGCAGGTAAAAAGATATGTCTCAAGCCTTCTTGCGGCCTCTGTCACGCCTGCCAGACTGGCAGGGCAACGGAGATGAAAGAACCGTTCCCGACAAGACCGGAGAGTACCTTCCGAAGGCTGATGGCCCTTTCCGGGGGCGCCGGGGTCATTCTTCTGCTGGCAGTATTCATAGTGGAACTGGCGACCATCCCGGGCAACCTCAGCATGGAGGAGTCCCTCTCCCTGCTTATGCAGGGGAACCGGAATCCCGGCCGCCTCATGGAAGCCTGGATACGGCCCCTTCTGCCGGCCCTGTTTCTTCTTATCTCCGCCCCTCTTATCGCCCTGACCGGTTACGCATTCCACGCTCGAAAGTCGGGGGAGAAAAGAAACGCATGTATGGCTCTGGTCCTCGTAATCATCATTTCCCTGACAGCAGCCGGGAGTCTTATATGCCTGTGAAAAAACGAATCCGTGAACTCATGGTCATCATCCTGCTTCTCCTCTTCACGGGGGTGACCACCTGGCTTTTGTTCCGCTCAGGGGCGGGCAGTTCATCCTTTCTCCTTCTCGGTTCCCTGTTCTTAATGTCTGTCATCATCGGTCTGGTTTCTGTTCCGGCCGGTATAGGCGGCGGCATTCTCTTCGCACCCATGGCGGGCGCCATCCTGCCTCTCCATATAGACCTTGTCCGGGGCACCTCCTTACTGATAGCCCTTACGGCTTCACTGGCGTCAGTACCCGATCTGCTCCGAAGGGAGGTAAGCTCTCTCCCCGTGGCTCTTCCCGTGGCCCTGATAACCACAGCAGGCTCCATCCTGGGCGCCCTGGCCGGTCTTAGCCTGCCGGGAGACCTGATCCGGGTTGTCCTGGGCATCACCATTCTTCTTATTTCCCTTGTCATGTTCCTTACGGGCGGGAAAGAGGCGGACACCGCGACCACCTCTCCTGGCGGCATTTCTGGTTCCTACTACGACTATTCCGTGGGCCGGGAGATAGCATGGCAGACACGGAACAGCCGCCTGGCCTATGCTCTCTTCGGAGGCGTCGGTTTTATTTCAGGAATTTTCGGCCTGGGAGCAGGATGGGCCAATCTGCCCATACTCTCGATCATCATGGGCCTGCCCCTTCGCCTGGCGGCCGGAACAAGCATGCTGGTCATGGTATCAGGGACCTCGGCAGCCTCCATGATCTACCTGGCCTCGGACGCGGTGAATCCCCTGCTGGTCATACCATCGGTAACAGGCATGTATATCGGTTCCCGGCTGGGAAGTATTCTGCTTCACCGCTGGCATCCCCTCCTTCTGCGATGGATCATTATTCTCTGTCTTGTGGGGGCCGGAATGGCAAGCATCTACAGGGGGCTCTTCCTGTAGGGGTCCCGGCTGATAAGATTGTCTATGACATCGATGATCTCGCTGCGGATGCGGTTCAGCTCCTCGGTCTCGAGGCCCCAGGTTATGATGGGAATCTCTTCCAGGTAAATGGTGCCGGTGTTGGCGTCCATGGTGACGTTGTCTCCCTGCTTCAGCGACATGCCGTCAAAACCTATATCTTCCCCCTCCCCGTTTCGCCAGTGAACGTCCGTGATACACGGTTTCCTTTCGCCGATGGCAACCAATGCGGCGTGAGAAGTTATACCTCCCTCGCGGGAGATATAGCCGGCAAAACGCTTCTCCTTGAGAATAACACCCGGCGGAACGTTACTCTCTGTGACGAAAATAAGAGGCCCCTCGTAATCGGGTATGCGTGTCGGATCCTTTATGAGGCGGCCCCGTACCGCGCCGCCGTTCACCGGTTTACCGCGGGCTATGACAGGGAACTCCTGGGCTACTTTCCGGTCCAGGTACGTCACTACTACGGGACGGTTAAGGCTGAAGGCGGTCCTCTTTATGAGTTTAAATTCGCTGTAGATACCCTCCCGGTAGAAATCGTAACTGTTTGCCACAACAGCGATGGGGGACTGTTTCAGGGTCCGGGACTGGACAATGTAAAGGAGGCCGCGCCTCAGAGCGAACTCGATGTCCGTCGGGAACCTCTGGACCCTCTCGTCGTGATAACGGAAACGACCGAGAGTGTCATAATGCTCCGGGTAGCTTTTCATGAAATCTTCGATGGATGAGGGGGCCACCAGGCCATCGGCTATGACGTCTCCGAAGAAGCCTTCCCGGAATTCCATCTGCTCCGGGTAGCGGTTGCCGATTCGGCCGGATACCGGGTTGCGTGTAAAATAGACACCGGAACAGTCCCGGGATGTCATGATGGGAAGACACTCCTGCACCAGGCAGGCGGTCTGGAACATCTCCGGTATCCGCATCTCTCGAACCTGCAGCTGCACGATATCCTTCTCGAAAGATCGGAAGACGGCCAGGGTAGACTCGAAGAGCTGCTCAAAGGGATCATCGGGAATGCCCCGGCCACCGGTCATCTCTCCTATGATATCATTGATCCTGCCGGCGATGGAGGTGAGGCCCTCCAGGTCCTGCAGGTAGAGTTTCTCGTAGCTGTCGGAACCGGCCTTTCGGATAACGACCCTGGGATCGATGTCCAGGACGCTCCGGGCGTAGCTCAGCATGAAACTGATACAGGCCTGAGGGGCCCGGAAAGGTTCATCCAATCCGTGGGACCACCGGCGGGCGATGCTTTGATTTATGCCGATATGGCTGATGGTATCCAGAATTCCCGGCATGGAGACCATAGCCCCGGAGCGTGCCATGAGGAGGAGCGGGTTCCCCGGGTCACCAAACCGTCTTCCGGTCCGCGCCTCCATCGTTTCCACGATCCCCTTCAGGGAGAGTCGGAACTCATCCATGCGGCCGGAACGTTTCAGGGTGTGCCAGGTAAGTGTGCTGTACCCGAAACCGGGAGGAATATACACGTCATCCAGGCCGTTATTAATGACGATGCGGCTGTTCCTCACCTGAGCGAGGCCCTTGCCCCCCATAAATTCCGGATTAATCTTTGATTCATCATCTTCGTTGTCATCGGTACCGAAACGGAAGATGAGCCGGGAGAGGGGGATCGCTTCAGAGTAATCGAGATCTCCAAGGACCTTCTGAAACACCTCCCGTTTTTCCCCTTCGTGGAAGGTCCGTATATTATTAATCATGTTTCCCAGGAGGTGGGTGGTCTTTTCCCGTATGATATTGTTCAGAAGTCGGGTTACGGAAGAAGGAACGTCATCGGTCCCCCGGCAGGCCCGTGAGTAGAGGTCCCTCAGGTTGTAAAAGTTGTTCTCCAGCTCCGCTGTCATGGCGTCGAGGATGCTGGGGAAATGGGCCACACGGTCCGGCCTCTCCCGGATGCGGGAGAAGAGCTCCTCCATAAGAAAGGCGAAACGCCCCAGATGCTTGGTCCCGTGACCCACGGACCGGGCACAGAGTGCCAGGTTATAGACGATCCTCAGGGAATCGACGTAGTTCTCCCGCGCAACCGTTCCCCGTTCGGAATTGACAATATTCGAATAGTGTATAAAGGAAATCTGTTCCAGAAGGACATCCACAGTGATAAGGCCCAGGAGAAGCTGCCCTTTTTTCTCTATCGGATTACAGCTTATCTCCTCAATGAGTTTCTTTAAAAGATAGCGGGTGTATCCCATCTCGATCCGGTCCCAGTCCATGTTCCACAGGTTTTCCAGGAAATCACCGTAATTCCGGCTGAAGAATTCATAACTCTCCAGATGGGAACAGGGAGAGAAATCAAGGTTCCTCATGACCTTTGGAAGGATACCGGAATACTCATGGCGGAAATCGGACCCGGAACCGATCCATGCGCTCTGGAGTTTCTCCCTGAGTCTCTTCAGGCGGTCGAATATTTCACTCTCCAGGAACGTTTCTTTCTTCTCCCTTTCCGCACCCACGATGGTACTCCCGTCTATGAGACCCGAGGGTTTGTCGGAATGGAGAAATTCTTCGAAGGCGTCGATTTTCCTGATTACCCTGTCGGACAGGTGCTGGTGTACCAGCCTGCGGATGTCCGAGGCAAAGGATGAGAAAACAGGATCTTCCCTGTACTCGGCGTCAAAATCGTGGGCGATATCCCTCAGTTCCGTAATATCGATATCAAAAAGGTTGAACCTGGGGATATGACGTATGATCTCCCGAATAAGGGTATATATCTCCTCGAACTCCCGGCCGTCATAGGTCTCCATGAAACCTGCCATACTCTTCTCCAGACCGGCCACGGATTCCGTGGAGGTTCCGGAGAGAAGGGGGGTCATGCGCATGTAATAGACTACGCGGGCCAGGCCTTCACGCACCTTTTCTGCGGTAGCCCCGGAAAGAGAGCCAAAAAGGAGATTGATGTCATCTGTTCCATCTATGGTTGCCGAATCGTACATGGTTCCATAACGATCGGCCGACCGGGAGTGTCAACGGCTTTTCAGGCTAGATAAAATGATAGAAGTCCGATTCCCTGCCCAGCTGGCCCTCCAGTATGGCAAGCAATTCCGCGCTTTGCATGCGGTCCAGAGGAACGCCAAACCGGTCCAGTTTCCAGGTACGGGGACTCAGGAGAGGTATGTTCTTAATCCAGTGCATCTCTTCTTCCGGAGGTGTATCCACCCTTCGTGAGAAGCGGACATGGTTATGATGACTCCTGACCTCGAATATCTGCAGATATATCCTTCCGGCCGATGGATAGGTCAAAACCACCGTTTCATGGGCAAATTGTTCCACGTCATTCCAGTGGATATCAAAATGCCTCGCGCATTCATGCTCCCCGATGCTTTCTCTTTTGATCACGATTTTCATGGTGCAGAGTTTTACGAAGAGTATCATCAGCGCGATAAGGACCGGTGCCACGATAATCCAGGCGAGGGCTGATATAAAAAAAGTCAGCAGGACCACGAAATCACCTTCAAGCCCCGAGAGAAGCATGACAGGGAAGACAAGGGCCGGAGGGGAAACCAGCACAAGGAAAAGCACGAAGAATACCACAATTCGTGTCAGGTATTGCGCGTGAAACTCACGGATCTCTTTCATACCACAATCATGCAGGTCAGGCAGAAATATGACAAATACAATTTATGTCACTTCTGGCTTTTCCCGGAATAGTCACGTTTCCAGGGATACGCTCCGAAGAACACTATCCTCCGGTGAGCCCTATCAGTGTTTTGTCTATATTCCCGAACCGGTCAAGATCCCTTTCGGCTACGATATGGTTCGGATCACGTATCAGGGCGATAAAACCGCTTCCCTGCTGCTGAGCGTAGCTGAGAAGATGCCTGGTCACGGATAGGGTCCAGGTAAGTGGCGTACCCACCCTCTCTTCGTAGAGCCCAATACTGGCAGATACCTGGCCGGCATCTTTACCATCATGAAGTATGACTTCCTGCTGGAGACGCGCATTAACATTCGCCAGCAGATCAGCCGCTTCGGAGAGGGTCGACTCATTAATAAATCCCATGATCTGACCTCCGCGAATCCTGAACGCCAGATTTTTCCTGTTACCCGGTTGGGATAACTCCTGTAAAAGGTGTTTGCTGGTCCTTCTTAGAATCTCATCCCCTACATCGTGACCATAGAGTCTGTTCGCCTTCTTGAAACCGTCCGCTTCCACGATAAAAAGAAATCGTCCCGGAGGACCGGCATAATTTTTATCGCTGTCATAGAGCCGGGGCATCAGCTGGTCTTCAAAGTATTCGTATTTCCAGAGTCCTGTCAGGCTGTCCCTGTATAGCCGGTTAAGACCTTCCTGGAGCTGCCGATCCTTCTTCAGCTCCTCGGAATCTTCCCCCGTAAAACCTTCGGTTATGTCTTCATAATCTTCTTCGATCTTTTCCGGCCCGCGGATATCAGCCAGTTGTCCCGAAAGTTCTTCCTTTTCCGTTTTCATGCCCTCAACTCCCTCATGGTTAAGGATCTCAGCGATATGGAATCCGAGAGAAGAGAGGGATTCAAGGAGGTGCCGCAGGGTCACGCTGTCACAGTCGATGATCCTGGAGAGAGGGAGAGCGCGTGAATCCCGAATAGTCGCGCGGGTATAGAAATCGTAATTCCGGTACAGGTTTTCATCGATTATCTCTCTCCTCTGCTCGTAATCGCTGATAAGCCGGAGGGTCCGAATCGCCAGCTCGTAGCTTTCCGATGCCACCTTTCGGAGGACCTCCCTTGCCCCCCTGAGGGAAGGCTCCAGAGAACCCTCGGAGACCTGCATGGTCATGAGGGCTTTCACGAACTTGTCCACGGTCATCTTTTCTGGCAGCTCGATTCGTATCAGCTCACGGTAAAGGTTTCCCATGAGTTCGAATTTTTCCATGGTATACCGCGCGGCAACGCCTGTAATATCGGGATGCAGTTTAAGGTAATCATTGAATTCCTTCTGATCAAAAATAAGGACCAGGCTCTCCTGATCCGAAAAGATTTCCACGAAATAGCGGATATACCCCTCCACCAGCCTGAGAAGTCGGAAGAAGGGTTTCTTTTTCATATCCTTTATCCAGTTGGAGTAGTTACCCTTCGCTTCCTGGCGGAAGAGCCGGTCCTCAAGGTAGGGTCCCCTGGGAAGCAGCCGCTGGAGTGCCCTCTCCAGCTCCTCGATTCGTCCTATCAGTTTCTCCTCTTCTCCATCCTGGCGCTCTTTACGTTCCCTGTCCCGGCCCCGGGCTGCCATGGTCAGGTGTTTTTCCCGTTCATCGATGGTCCTGTTTTCGTTCAAGAGGTAAAGTATCTGGTTCCCGGAATAAACGGGAAAACCTTCTTTCGAAGTATAGTAGGAGGCCAGGACACCCATGACACTTTTACCCGCGTGACGGAGGGGATCGATGGGAGTGACCCTGTTATCTACGATGCGCTGGTCCAGCAGGTTATGAACCGTGGACATAAAACCGTGGTCCGTGTCCCTCCCCCTGAAGGCCCTGGAGATCGTATCGGCGATCATGTCCCGGTTGTAGTTAATCTTACAGTAGATCCGGGCAAAGGCGTTCATCTCTTCACTCAACATATAGGGTTGATAGGATGCCCCACCTTTGACATTGGACAAATTTTGCAGAGGTTCCTGAAGGCGGAGGATGATCTCAAGTGAATTGTACTCAAGAGTGCTGAAAAGATAGTATTCGTTGTCCAGAACAGGACGAAGGTGCCGTGTCACCTCCTTTTGCCACGCAGGAAGAGTGTCCCGGACAAGTTTAAATGCCGATTCCCTCAGGTAGTGGCGAAAAAGGGTAAGAGTGCCGTGTTCCAGGCTGAAGAGGGTAAGCCGTATCCAATCAAGCACGCTTCCGGAAGTCTGGAGTTGAGATATCTCCTGGAGGGCCTTCTCCTCCCTTTTTCTCTCCCTGGCGTGCCGCTCGTGACGTCCCTTTATTGAATGAAGCATATCCTCCAGCAGGCGCCGGATTACGGCAGGGGATAGACGGGCACGGGAAATCCTGTCAATTTCCCCCTTCTCCTTCTCTGTCAGAACAACCCTGTTGGTTTTAATATACGAATCCAGCCTCTGGAGGGTGTCACCGAAGGAGACAAGGGCCGACTCTGCCGGATCATCCCTCTCTCCCTTCATCTTTTCCAGGAGGTTCTTAAGCTTATCCATGTCGTTGAGATGCTCTTCCGAGTAAGGCTCAACGTCATCAAAATATTTTTTTATGGTTTTATCCGTCATCCCCGGTACCCTGGATTTTAGTTTTTCTGCCGCCGGAGCAGGAGTCAAGATTAATCCGTCCCCATCCTCTCCTTCAAGCTTCTTTGCCCGGATGGGAACACGCTCACCATGAAAATCTGGAGTTGACAACACCGGACCCGGCGACTAAGCTTACCGAAAGGTGTCAGGATGCACGATACGAAAAGGAAACCCGATCATACATTCCGGGAAGGGAGGACCCCTCCGGGCCAGTCCCGGATGATTCGATTCCTCTTCCCGGCTTTTACCCGTCTGCTTTCTCAGAAGGGGGCCATGAGGCTTTTCAATCACCTGGGCCGAAAAGCGCTGGAAGAGACTCGTGGGATATCTCAGGAGGGGATGGAGACCATCGTGGATGTCGCGGCTCTTCCAGGTATGGAGGTAGAATCCCGGTACTGGTCCCTGGCCATGATCTTTCGCCATTGCAACCGTATCATTAATCTGATAATCGACATATGCGAAGATCTCGCAACGGGAAGGGTGCCCGATATGAAGATGAGCACGTCGGATTTCGGACCGGAAGAAGATTCCACTGCGCGGGACCGAAGTCTTTATGAAAGTGAACTCTTCACCATCCTCCTGAGGATGCAGAACCTGCACCTGGAGGAGTCTGTCCTGACCTGTCCCCATCCCTGGCTTGGGCCGCTTACCGGTCATCAGTGGATCTGTCTCGCCACCCTGCACCAGTGGATACATCTCCGGCAGATACGAAGAATACGAAAGGCCCTTGAGGAGAAAGGGGACTAAGGAAAAACCGGCGAGAATGCACAGGAGTAAACGATGAAGGGAAAGTATGTTTCAGAGAGTTCGCTGACCGTGGTCCAGCAGATGGTACAGACGGACGCTAATCTGGCCGGGAACGTCCACGGAGGCGTAATCATGAAACTTGTGGATAATACGGCCGGAATCGCGGCCATGAGACATGCCGGAAGCAACGCGGTCACCGCTTCCATAGACCGCCTCGATTTTCATAATCCCGTTTATGTCGGGGACCTGCTCCGTATCTCGGCCAGCGTGAACCTGGTTGGAAGCACATCCATGGAAGTGGGAGCCCGGGTAGAAGCGGAAAACCACATGACCGGCGAAGTCCGCCACACCGCGTCCGCCTACCTCACCTTCGTTGCGCTGGACGAAACAGGACAAAAAGCAACCATACCTCCCCTTCTACTCGACACGGAGATGGACAAACGAAGAAACAGGGAAGCCGAACTCAGAAGAGAGGCCCGGAAAATGATGCTGGAATCCCAGTCAGGATGATCAACCTGCTCATTGACATACGGAAGCAGGAGGGGTAACCTTTCATCATGAACAGGTCCGAAACACCGAAGATCCAGCCGCCGCGATGGTACCGACTGGACAACGCCGCGAAAATATTTCCCTCTGTAACGGACAGAAGAAGCACTTCCGTTTTCCGGCTTTCCGCCACCCTCCATGAAAAGATCGACCAGCGACGTATCCAGGAGTCCCTGGACCGCGCCATGAAGAGGTTCCCCTGGTTTCAGGTCCGGTTAAGGCGCGGTCTTTTCTGGAACTACCTGCGTCCACACCCGGACAAACCTGTAATCCGGGAAGAAAGCGATCCCCCCTGCCGCATCTTCAATACCCGGGACAGGGGGTTTCTGCTGCGGGTATTAATCCATAACAGACGGCTCTCCGTTGAATTCTCCCATGTCCTTACAGACGGGACAGGCGGACTTGAATTTCTGCGGTCCCTGCTGGTCGATTATCTGGACCCCAGCGCCTTCGACACCGACCCTACCCTCCTCGACACCCGCAAAACACCGGATCCCGGCGAGTGGACAGACAGTTTCCGGGACTATTACCGCAGAAAAGTCCCTCCTCCCGGGCGTCGGAGCCGGGCTTTCCATCTGAAGGGCAAAACCGTGTCACCGCACCGATACCGAATCATCACCGGAGTCATGCCTGTTTCCAGAATTCTGGAGGAATCCCGGAAAAGAGGTCTGACCCTCACCGAGTTTATAGCCTCGCTTCATATCCACGCCCTCTATCTTACCCAGACCAATATGCCCTGGAAGGAGAGGAAAAAGAATATGCTGCCCATTCGGCTCATGATACCGGTCAATCTTCGCAAACTTTTTCCCTCCCGGAGCATGCGAAACTTCTTCCTGGCCGTAACGCCCGGTATAGACCCGAGGCTGGGCCGCTTCGAACTGGAAGATATCGTCAAACAGGTCTATCACATCATGAGGATTGAGCTCGACGAACGTTTCATTTACCGCCAGATAAGCCGAAACGTGCAGGGAGAGACCAATCCGCTGGCGCGGATCATTCCCCTTCTCCTCAAGGAACCGATCCAGAGGATGCTCTATTCCCTCCTCGGATCCTCGGGGCATTCCGGGGTCCTATCCAACCTGGGACAGGCCCGGCTTCCGGAGAAAGTGAACGGTAGAGTGGAGAGAATTGAATTCATCCCGAACCCTAACCTTCCCTCGGGTGTCAACTCCGGAATTATAAGTTACGGCGACACCCTTTACGTTACCTTCGGCCTTCTTATCGAAAACCGGGAGGTGCCGACCAACTTTTTCCGCGAGATCCGGAAAATGGGAATACCGGTCCGGATCGAAACCAACGAGTGAAGGAGCAAAAGATGCCTTACTGTCCAAGATGCGGAGTGGAAGTGGATACCGGTAGAGAGACCTGTCCCCTCTGTGACACCGAGATACCCGCCCCGGTCCGGGAGACCGGCACGGGAGAAAGCCGGTATCCCGGTGTGGATACCCCTGCCACTACCTCCAACCGACAGCAACGGGTTATCCTCTGGTCGGTCATTACTGCCCTGATGTTCATAGCCTTTCTGGTCTGCCTCTCCGTGAACCTTCTCCTTGAGGATTCCCTCACATGGGGAGGATACGCCATGAGCGGCATCGGGGCAGGATGGATTTTCCTGTCTCTTTTGATATGGTTTTTCCGTAATCCCCGGGTGATTATCTCCGGATTCTTTCTCAGTTCCACCGGACTGCTTGCTCTTCTGGATTTTATTGATGGAAAGCATCACTGGTTTCTGACACTGGGTCTTCCCCTGGCCGGCATGACCACCTTACTGGTCATACTCTCCGTATTAACGGGAATCTTCCTTCAGGAGAAGAAGGCCAACCTGGCCGGTTTTATCTTCCTGTATATTACCATTTTCTGCATCGGGATTGATCTTTTGGTATCAGGGTTTATCGGAGAGGTCTCCCTCAGCTGGTCCTTCATCGTAATGGCATCCCTGCTTCCCCTGGCAGGGCTCCTCCTGGCTTACCATTACCTGCTTTCCAGGTTCATGAACCTGGAAAGCTACTTTCATCTGTAACATCATTACAAAACCCGGATTTATACAGACTGATCATATTCAAGTGTTCGAGGAGAATTTGACAATAGCGCGCCTCCATTTGAATACATGTATCCGTTAAATCTTTCACATCAGTCATATCTGGCACGAGAATTATTGTTGTAACATTTCAGATCACATGTACTATGTGGATACTATGACAGGAAAACTGCTATGCCTACAATTAAGATACACAGGCTGCTTGTACTTATAATCCCTCTCCTCGTTGCCGGGGTCATCCTGACCCTGCTCTTTACGAAACGACAACCCTCTTCCCGCGTTCTCTCACCCGAAGAACAAAAATGGCTCGAAGGAAAGGATGAAATTGTTTTTATTAGCCAGACAGATTATCCTCCCTTTGAGTTCATCGACAGTGAAGGGAGAGAACAGGGTATGTGCCTGGAACTGGCCAGATGGATAGCGACTGAATTCGGCTTCAGGGCAAGGTTTACTGACGCAAGCTTTCGGGAGGCCCAGCAAGCTCTCCTTACCGGTGAAGCGGATGTTCTCACCAGTCTTTTCTACAGCAAAAATCGGGACAAAAGGTTCGATTTCACCAAGGTTATGTGGGAAATCCCGGCCATGATATTCGTCAGAAAAGACCGGCCTGATATCATCTCCCTGAACGATCTCCGTGAAAAACGGATCGCCATCCAGAAGGGAGACTACGCCAGAGATTTTCTCTCAAAGAGCGGAATACCCTATGTCGATATTCCCTGCGACAACTTTTACGAGGCAGTCCAGCTTGTCATCCAGAGAGAGGCGGACGCTGTTATCGGGGACAGGCAGATCATCCTCCATCATCTCTACAACCATAACCTTACGGATAAAATGAAAAGCGTGGGTGACCCCCTGTATATAGGCAAAAACTGCATGGGAACAAAGGAAGATAATACGATTCTTGTCTCCATCCTGAACAAGGGGATTATCCTGGCCAAGGAGAGAGGTGTTTTTAACACCATAAACCGTAAGTGGATCGGAACAACCTACATCGATTCAGACACATGGTTCGAAAAAAATTTTGAAGATATCATCATTGTCTCATCCGGGCTCTTTGCGCTGGTCCTCTTTGTCCTTTTCTGGAATATTCAGCTCAGGTACCAGGTCCGTCAGAGTACGACAAGATTATCGGAAACGAACCGCAAGTACCAGACCATCTTCGATTCAGCCAATGACGCCCTGATCGTGCATGACGCTGAAGGTGCTATTATAGACGTGAACGAGACCATGGTCGCCATGTACGGTCTTGATTCCAAGGATGAGGCCCGAACCCTTTCCATGCTTGACGATATCTCCGCGGAAAACACGAATCCAGGGAGATGGAATAAAATATGGGAAAACATTTCGGCAGAAGAGAAGGTCGATTTTGAATGGAAGGCCCGGCGACCTCATGATAACTCAACCTTTGATGTTCGGGTTAATCTGAACAGCATCTATTACGGCGACAGCCGCTATATCCTGGCCACCATCCGTGACATAACGGAAAGCAAGGCCACGGAACAGCAGCTTATCCAGTCCCAGAAGATGGAGACTCTCGGCACCCTTTCCGGGGGACTGGCGCATGATTTTAACAACGTACTTGCAGGTATTACCGGGTCACTTTCTCTCCTGAAGCGAAAACTTTCCAGGGGGGAATTCAGTTCCGACCTGGTGGAGACATGTCTCGCAACCATTGAGCACTCCACGGAACGGGCGAAAAACATCGT
The DNA here is from genome assembly GCA_964645775.1 of uncultured Leptospirales bacterium. Taxonomy (GTDB): domain Bacteria; phylum Spirochaetota; class UBA4802; order UBA4802; family UBA5550; genus CAZYBU01. Next base: position 61,959 of record CAZYBU010000003.1, read on the forward strand.
CTCCCATCTTCTTTCCCTTTCGCGGAAGGAAGAGCTCAATTTCGAACCGATTAACCTGAAGCATTCTATCGAACAGATCATCAATATCGCCCGGAACTCCTTTGATAAATCCGTATCCATAGAATTCCGAAGCAAAGAGACCAATCCCCTAGTCCTCGCGGACATCACCCGTCTGGAACAGGTCCTTCTGAATATCTGCATCAACGCAGAACACGCCATGACCATCATGCGGGAAGCGGGCGAACCCTGGGGAGGGGTCCTGGAAATACATGTCGAAAGGGCAGGCTATAATCCCAGTCTATTGAAGCTCAATCCCACCATGCAGGCAAAGGACCACCATGTCATCTCCATCCGTGACACGGGCGTGGGCATCCCGGAAAAAGACATTGACAGGATATTTAACCCTTTCTTCACCACGAAGGAGAAGGGAGGTTCCGGTCTGGGTCTCTCCATGGTCTACAATATCATCCAGAGGCATAGCGGATTCATACATATTTCAACCGTCCCCGGAGAAGGAACGACCTTCGAGATTTATCTTCCCGCCGCTGACGAAATAGAGAAAGCCCCTCCCAATAAACAGAAAATGATATACGAGAATGAAGGCTTCGGCCAGGACAAAAATATAACCATCCTTCTCGTGGATGATGAACCGGTACTGAGAGAGATAGGCCGGTCCATCCTCCATGAATGTGGATACGAGGTCATTCTGGCGAAAAACGGAAAAGAGGCCGTTAAACTCTTCCAGGAAAGACGCGATACCATTGATCTTGTGATACTGGACATGCTTATGCCGGAGATGAACGGCAGGGACGCCTACGTGGAGATGAAAAAAATTGAGCCCGGGGTTCGCACCATTCTTTCGTCCGGTTTCAGGATGGACGAACGGGTTGAAGAGGTAATGGAACTGGGAGTCCGGCATTTCGTCCAGAAACCTTACACCCTGGAAAAGCTCTGCGCAACCATCCTGGAAGTTTTGGAAACTTGACCGGTCCCTTGCTCATCGATTATCCGAAACGGTAATGTTTTCGAAGAGGTCGGGTCACCTCCCAGGTGCAGGAGAGTTCCTCAGGGAAAACGGCCAGGTCCCCTTCCCGGATCGTTACCTCCTCCCCTTCCGTCTTGACCGTAACCTCGCCTTCCAGTATCAGACAGGTCTCTTTCTCCGGGTAGTGCCAGGGAAATGTCGCCACGGGACTCTCCCAGGTCGGTTCCTTTTCCAGTGAAGACTTCTCCTCTTCCGTCGGTTTGCGTACTTCGATTTTCATTCGTTCAGTCCCTTTTCAGCCAAGCTTGGTTCTGCTGGTTTCCAGTTTTTCAAGGAGTTCCCTAAACTCCTTCTGTTTTTCCTTTTCCTTCTCTATGACTTCGGACGGAGCCTTACCCAGAAATTTTTCATTTGAGAGCTTACCCTCAACCCTTGCCAGGTCTTTCTGTATACGTCCAATCTCTTTGTCGAGCCTTTCCCGTTCCCTGTCAAAGTCGATCAATCCTTCAAGAGGCATGTATATCTCGCATCCGGAAGTCACGGCCACGGCGTCGGTGTCAGCCGGTTCATAGCCGTCATCGACAACGGACTTTTCAAGACGGGCAAGAGACCGGATCTGTTCCCCTTCTTCTTCGATGAGGGAGGCGAGATCATCCTGCCCGGTCTTGAATATGACAGTCGCCTTTTTCTCGGGGGGAACGTTCATCTCTCCCCGGATGTTCCGAATTCGGTACAGCAGGTCCATGAACCTGGCGGCTTCATGGGCCCGTTCCTCTGAATCAAAATCCGGGTTAACCGAAGGCCAGGAGGCTACGATAACTGGTCCTTCATCCTTCCCCTTTACGTAGCTCCAGATCTCCTCCGTGATAAAAGGCATAAAGGGATGGAGCAGCTTCAGTCCCTGCCGAAGGATATGGAAAAGTACCTGGCGCACGGTATCCGCTCGGACAGAATCATCCCCGTAAACGTCCTTTTTGGCCAGTTCCAGGTACCAGTCACAGAACTGGTGCCACCAGAAGTCATAAAGCGCATTTGCCGCATCGTTAAAACGATAGGTTTCCAGGCCCCGGTTCACCTCTTCAATGGTCCGGTTAAGGGAGTGGAGTATCCACCCGTCAAAACGCATGAGTTCATCAGCCTTCAGGTCCCTGGGTTCGAAGGTTTCTCCCAGGTTCATAAGTATAAAACGCGTGGCGTTCCATATTTTGTTGGCGAAAGCCCGGTATCCTTCTATACGTTTTTCCGACATGATAATATCCCGTCCCTGTGCGGCGAAGGCGGCCAGGGTAAACCGGAAGGCGTCGGTGCCGTATTGTTCCATGATAATCAGGGGATCGATCACGTTCCCCCGGGATTTGCTCATCTTATGACCGTGCTCGTCCCGGATCAGGGCGTGGATATAGACCTCCCTGAAAGGAACGTCATCCATGAACTTCAGGCCCATCATGATCATCCGGGCCACCCAGAAAAAAATGATATCAAAGGCGGTCAGGAGCACAGAGGTGGGATAGTACTTCTCCAGGGTCTTGTTCCTGTCCGGCCATCCCATGGTGGAGAAGGGCCATAGACCTGAGGAGAACCATGTATCCAGAACGTCCTCGTCCTGTCGTATCTCCGCGGATCCGCATTTCTCGCAACGGTCCGGGTCCCGGCGGGCCACGGTAACATGACCGCAGTCATCGCAGTAGAAGGCCGGTATCCTATGCCCCCACCATAGCTGGCGGGAGACGCACCAGTCACGGATATTATACATCCATTCAAAGTATATCTTTGTCCAGGAAGCGGGGTGAAAGGTGATCCTCCCCTCTTCCACGGCCCGGATCGCCTCCCCGGCAAGGGGCTTTATGGAGACGAACCACTGTTTGGAGAGATAGGGTTCGATAACCGTGTCACAGCGGTAACAGTGCCCCACGGAATGGGTATGCTTTTCCGTCTCTTCAAGAAGACCCTGGTTTTCCAGGTCTTCAATTATTCTCTTTCTCGCCTCATAGCGGTCAAGGCCCTGGTAGGCCCCTCCCTTCTCGTTTACCAGACCCTTCTCATCGAGTATGATTATGGAATCCAGGCCGTGCCTCTGGCCCATCTCAAAGTCATTGGGATCATGGGCCGGTGTGACCTTTACCAGGCCGGTTCCGAATTCCATGTTGACATAATCATCAGTAAAGACCGGGATCTCACGGTTCAACAGGGGCAGGATGACCGTTTTGCCCACCAGATGACGGTACCTTTCATCTTCCGGATTTACCGCCACGCCGCTGTCTCCCAGCATTGTTTCCGGCCGGGTAGTGGCGACAACAATATACTCATCGGAACCTGTAACCGGGTACCTGATATGCCAAAGGTGCCCCTCAATATCCCGGTACTCCGTCTCAATATCCGAAAGGGCCGTTTCGCATCTTGGGCACCAGTTAATGATCCTGTAGCCCCGGTAGAGAAGTTCCTCCTCATAGAGGGAGACGAAGACCTCGCGAACGGCGCGGGAAAGCCCCTCATCCAGGGTAAAGCGTTCCCTCTCCCAGTCCAGGGAACAGCCCAGCCTTCGAAGCTGGTTAACGATCTGTCCTCCCGATTCTTCTTTCCACTTCCAGACACGCTCTTCAAAAGCTTCTCTGCCGAGCTCATCTTTGCCGGTACCTTCACCGGCAAGAAGCTTCTCCACTACGTTCTGTGTGGCAATACCTGCATGATCGGTTCCCGGCATCCAGAGTACGGATAAACCCTGCATACGTTTCCAACGAGCCAGTATGTCCTGGAGCGTATTGTTCAATGCGTGCCCCATATGCAGGCTGCCAGTCACATTGGGCGGAGGGATAACTATACTGAAGGGTTCCCTGGCATCTGTCTCATCAGCGTGGAAGTAACCGTTCTCTTCCCAGAAGGAATACCAGTCCTTCTCGGCCTTCCCTGGATCGTAGGTAGAAGGTAGATCCTTTATCATTGTAATCATTCCTGTGGTCTGAATTGCTATGAAGGGAGCTGTCAGTCTGTCAATATTGTCATTGCGGAGGGAGTGTCAATATTAATTCCGGCTGATATCGGCCCCTGGCCGGGGGGAAGGATAGAGAGAAGAGGGAAGATCAGCTTTCCAGTCCAATATGGACCTTTACTCCGACATAATACCTTGCCTCCTTCCTGTAGAAATTAATATCAAGATGGGTCCGGCTGTCCCGTTGGACGAGGATTAATCCGAGGGGAACAGACGATTTTTTTGTCAAATAAGGAAGTGATTCCCTGTAGATTGCGTTCAGGTCTTTCCCGGAAATATTCTTATAGTATTCTCTGAATGATTCCCATTCCCTGTGACCGGTCTCATTAATTATCTGTACGGTAACGGCCTCGCTGCTGGAATGTATATCCACATGAACAGAGTCTCTTCCACCCCTGGAAAATTTTACGGCATTCTCAATCAGCTCATTCAGTATAAAATCGATTCTGTTTCCCCGGTCTTCTCCGATGACCGGTTTAAGGAAATGCAGAACATCCTCAACAAAATCGTTGCATCTGTCCCAGGAATACCGGTAACTCTCCGGATCGAGGCTCAGATTAAGTATCCTTCGGTTATCGAGGGAGAATTCAACCTTCGCATATCTGCATTCTACAGGAGACATAAACCTTCCCGAACACTATTATTATGGTACCAATCTACATACATCCCGGAGAAAGCGTCAAGCAAAAAATGAAGTGTGGACAATAATACTACAACTACTCTTTTGACCTCCTTTTTGCTGATGACAAACCGGTGCGGGAAACGTACCATGACCTCCATGAGAAATACAACCATCATTATTCTGTTTTTTTCTCTTTCAGGTTTTACTTCTGAAAAGATTACTATCCAGAAAGAACCTTTCCCCTTTGTTCATCATTCTTTCAAAGAGAGAAATCTCACCGAACTGAATAGAAGGATGGACCTTGACAGGCGCCTTGCGGCATACGGAGACGACACGGAAGAGATTTTCGCCCTTAAGAGCATCATATTTAATACCCTTGAATACGGTCACAATTTCAGGGACCAGAATCTACGAAAGGGCAATGAAATCCTTGAAGGCGATAAACAAGGTAAAGCCTATCTCTGCACGGTCTATTCCAGCCTCTTCGTCCAGGCGGCCCTTTCCAGGGGCCTGACCGCCCGGTACTATTACCTGCGAAAACCGACAGGACACCAGCACGCGGCCTGTGAGGTCTGGTCCAATGACGCCGCGAAATGGATATTCATCGATCCCACAAGGAACCTTCACTGTGAAGAAGGGGGTCTCCCCCTTTCACTTATGGAAATTCGGCGCGCCTGGCTTCGCGACAGGGGACGCTCTCTTACCCTGGTGTTCGGAAAAGGGGAAGAGAGGAGGGAGTACAGCTTCAGGGATTTTCCGGTCCAGAGAGATGAGAACCTCTTATGGAAAGAGCGGCCCCTGGAGGAGAGCTGGTTGTCCTATGCCTGGCAGGTCGCCCTGGTGGGAAGAAATGATTTCGCGTCGGAGGATGATCATCTCGAAAGAAAGATCTGGTCCTCCATTCGGGCCCTGAAATGCGATTCGGCCGCCAGGGACACATCCTGGCCTTTCCACAGGTATCCTGCCATCAGCGCCATGGAACAGCTTGAGTCACCCCTTAACACCGTCCAGATTCTCCCTGGACCGGATCGGGAAGATACATGCACTAAAGTTGAGGCAAAATCATACGTATGTTCCGAAAACCGGATACCGATAACTATCGGTCCCCTCCCCTTTCCCGGTTACGTACCCTTCCCGGAGGTCTACCAGCTCAGGGTAAACAGAGGCCATTGGCAGGATGTGTCCAGCACCATGGAGATACCTCTTACCACGGCCTGGACCCGGGTGGAGGGAAGGGTTGTCAACCAGGCCGGCCGGTCGGGACCGGTTTCTGTCATCCAGGTCCGGAAGAGATGACGCTCAGGGTTCCCTAAATACCGGGCCCAGACTGTATCTGTAGACCTCCCGTAACAGGTCTTCCGACTCCCTGCCATGAAGCAACACGGGCCGGGAGTAGTCATGGATCATGTAAGGAATAAATTCGGTCTGGATGTGCCTGCCGCCATGGAAATGATGACGGGCAATGAGACCCCGGCGGTGATGGATAGTCTGCATCTGATCAAACAGGAAGTTCCCCAGGCCGTAACAGATGAGCCGACCCCGGTAAAACTCTATCCCCATGGCCCTGTGAGCAGAAGATGAGGTTACTATGGTGGCCCCCAGGTCAATGCTTCGCCTGGAAAGCCTTCTCTGTCCTTTCCAGGCACGGGGATCATTCTCGTTTCCCCACTGAAAAGAGACATAAATAATATCCGCCTTCTTTTGGGCCCCTAAGATCGATTCTTCCAGCCATCTCTCATTCAGAGGGTTGGCGCCAGGAGAATCCGAAGTAGCCCAGGCAGGTTCAGGTCCCCATTCATTGCTTCCCATAAACGCGACAGTCGAACTTCCCAGGGGGAGGTAGAGCGCCTGCCTCGCCTCCCGGAGATTCTTTCCACCCCCAAAATACCGGATGTTCTTTTCCCGGTACATCTTCTGGGTAAGCAGATTATATTTTCTCCCATAATCGTTGTTGTGGTTCCCGGTAAGTTCTACAACATCGAACCCGGATTCAATGAGAATGGAGATGTAGGCAGGCGGAGAACAGAAGGATAGATTATTCTTCAGGGGAAGTTTGCATCCGGGAACAAAGGAGACCTCGTTCGATGTCAGGGCCAGGTCCGCGTTTGCTGTTATGGGAGCGGTTTGCCGTACCGGGACCAGAGGCTTCTTCCTGTCCACAACGCGAAGAAAGGTACGTGTCATGGCCGTAACGCCTGTCTGCACCACGGTTTTCCACCTCTCCCTGTCGAAGGGCTCTGACCCCTTAAGGACCAGGGGATAAGAGCCCTCCTCAATGATGTAGTTCTCTGTCATCCTGCCCCAGGGATAGACCCCGTCCACAGCCATAACCCTGCAGGAAGGATAGACCGAATTTGTACCCGCCAGTATCAGGATATTCTTCTCCGATGGGGTCAGACCCTCTGGCGATAGAGTGAAACTCTCCACGTCAGCCGAGGGCCAGCGTGAACGAAAGGGCTTTTCAAGATCGGCCTCCACATAGACTGTAAAGCTCCCCTTACCGGGAATCTCAAGAGTCCGGGTTTTGCCGGCAAGGACCTTTTCGATATCATCAGAATGTAGGGAATCTATCTCTGCCGTATAGTGACCCAGGACCCATACCGGTCCTTCTTTCCCGCTCCCCGGACCGGGGCAGCAGAGGAGAAAAGCCAGTAGAAGCGGGAAAATAAACATCATTCTCATAGTACATTTTCCGTGTGTATCTCCGAATTCATACAACCATGGATAACCGGTTAATTCAGAAATACAATACATTTCCTGTTACATACAGTCGTATCCTGTAACAGTCAACTGCACCCTCAGGAGATGGTCCGTCTCCTGGTTGCACGGGTACTGTAGGAGTAGCAGTTAAAGGAGATTATGCGATAGGGAGAGATTACGTTCAGGACAGGGAGCAGGGATTGAATTGTGTCACCCGTAGAGCGTCACGCGCTGATACGGCTTCCGGGTCGCTGTTTCACCTGTTTCGCGAAGGGAAGTTTCTGTATGCTACGGTTATACATATGCTTAAGCGCAGCGAATGTGCTGGCATACCCTATCTGTAATACCTCATCCCCGTTTTCAAATTCCATCAGGCGGCTGTAATAATCGTTCAGTTCTTCATTCCGGTGATAGTATCGCGTGTCATTCCTCTCTTTCTGAAAAACCGTTCCCTTTACGCTCCCCCTGAACACAAAATTATCGGCGTCGAAGACCGCTTCTTCGCTTATATATATCTTCTCTCTGTAGTATTTGTCGATCGCTTCAGCGATGGCCTGGTATATCCGGCTATAACGGGGATTGGAATCAGGAGAAGGATGGATTTCCTCGAAATACTGGGCTACATTTACCAGGCTCGACAGAACCGCGGCGCAGTTACTTATCCAGAGCTTTCCGATTACAGGTTTATGTTTGAGAAGGTATTCTTTCACCGCACGGCTTGTGAGGATATGTGTCAACCCGTTGGACCTGTCCTCAGGACGAACTACCGTGAGGCCGAGATGAAGGACCTCCCCCACACCCTCCACGGGCAGGATGACCGTTGAACAGAAACCCGCGATGGAACCGTCCTGTTTCCAGGCCAGGGCAATGACCTTGTCCTCAAAGTCCTCTTTTCTTCCAGTCAGCACCTGGTAGGATGGGATTTCCCTGAATCCGGTAGCCGTTGTTTCCCTGAGTTTAGCCGTAAGCTCCTGGATCTGGCTTTCGGTCATGCACTTTCCAGGCCGATAGATCACCTCGTACCTGTAGGGATTGTACTGCAATCCGGCCAGAATGGTATCCAGGTTATAACGTATAGTATCAAAGTTCTCCTTCATCTCTATGAGAGGATTACGGATTATCCTGTTCCTTTCCAGCAGAGCAAGCCGCTCCTCTTCACGCTGTACCTTCCAGATCATGATCTGATTATGGATCCAGCTCCAGGCGCCTTCACGCAATTTATCGGAGGTTTCCCCCTTCATGAGGGGACCAAAGGCCAGGCGGACATGGACCCGTTTTTTACTGAAGGCCTGAAAAAAATGACGTATGAAGGTATCATCCCCCACCCAGGCGTCGCTGGGATCATCAAAGTCGAGGGCCACGGGCACCACGGATACATCGGAATCGGAGGCCATGGTAAAGACGCCGGGACGAAAGGGGAGTATTCCCGGCCCCATAAACGTCGTTCCCTCCGGACAGACATGGATGGAATTGCCCGTGGCAAGATATTTCCTGAGGTTCTCTCTCGATTCCCTCCTGCTTTTAAGATCGTCCCTCTGCACGAAAAGGACATTTACCAGTTTGGCGCCGAACCCGATAACGGGCCAGCTTTGAAGTTCCGCCTTGGCAAGAAAGGATGTATGGATAAACTGAGCGATGACGGTTATATCGATATAGGACCTGTGATTGCTGACCAGGAGGACCCCCTCATGAGGAACAATCCCTTCCTGTTTAACGCGTATTCCGAGAAGAAAATTCATAACACGGGACCAGAGCTGCAGCATCTTCGCCCCGCTCCGTTTACCCATTCCGGCGAAAGCAACCTGAACAAGTCTCAGGAGAATAAAGAACAGGGATACGATAAAAAACAGAAACAGTCGGGCAATGGCACGCAGATAATTTCGCCGGGGTCGGAGGGATGGGTCTTTCTGTCGCTTTTTGCTATTCTGAAAAATTTCCTCAACATCCGGAATGAACTTCTCGTTTATCTCTCTGTCTACGCGAATGCTCATCCATTCCCTCCTGCATGTCTATCATCATTCAGTAATCAATACACCTGGAAAATCAAAGATTTATCAGGAATATATGAATTATTTGTTAGAATTAATGATCTCTTTACAGAGGGCCGGATCATCGGTCACGATACCCTGGACCCCCATTTCCAGGAGTCTCTTCATGTTATCAGGTCGATTCACGGTCCATACCATGACCGGTATACCCAGGCTGTTAGCCTTTATCACGAATCGGCGGGTAACCATCCGCATTCCCTGCCTCTTCCCGGGTCCAAGATATTCCGGCCTGGACGTGTCGGTAAATTCCGGAACCATGAGAATGTCATCTTTCCACCTTCCAAGGCCAGTCATACCCACAAGATGGAGACCGAGAAAGTTGATTATCTCACGTTTCCCGAAACTGGTTGCCACGCCGGGCCAGTTGCTCCTCACATAGGCGGTCATGGAATTGATAAAAGACCCGACAACCACCCTTTCCAGGGCCCGGTGGCTCTCCATCAGTTCCATCGCCTTTTCAGCATAGGCCCGGTTGTTAAACTTGAGGTCAACAGAGAAGAGAGAATCAGGAAAGGCTTTCAAAAACTCATCAAAACGGAGTATCCTCGTGCCTTTACCCCGAAAGGGGAGGGTCTGACCCTCATCCGGTGAGAAATTGTACCCCGCGTCCAGTCTGAGGATATCATCCAGGTGATAATCGGGTATCCTCCCAGACCCGTTCGTTGCCAGTTCCAGGAGGTCATCATGGAAAACGACGATCTCCCCGTCCCGGGTAGGCCAGATATCGAGCTCCAGCATGACCTCCGGAGCCACCTCCAGTGCCCGGGTAAAGGCCTCCATGGTGTTTCCGGGAAACTCCGCGGAGGCTCCCCTGTGGGCAACGATGACCGGTGGATCGAGGGCTTCGATGAAAGGTTTAACCGTCATGATGCCTTTATGCCATAGAAGGGCCTTCTCTGCAAGCAGAAAGGTATCCGGCCTGACCCGAAATTATTCGTTGACCATTTCTGCTGGACAATTTAATGAGTTTGTGCCGATAATAATTCTGTATTATCTTTTATGGAGTCTCCTATGAAACGTTCTGTTCTACTTTCCCTGATAGTTATACCGATCATTATGATTACGGCTGACCTCCTTTCTCTGGAAGTCGACGTCGAAGAGCTTAAGTCCGCGAAAAAGGTAAAATTCACCAACTACAGGGGCCCCCACAGGAACCGGGATACCATTAACGAGGTTCGGGCCATCGGCCGTGAACTGACGGAAGCGGTTAAAAGGACCGATGACAACAAACAGGCCCGATATCACAGAAAATATTCCATCATACGTGCCATAACAGAAAAGGAACCGGAGAAGCTCAACGCGGATATTTTTCTGATAGACGAGGACGCCCGGGTAACGCACGTGAAATATGTCCAGCACATGGTGGCCGGGTATCTCCATCACATGTACGGCTACTCCTGGGCCGACGCCGATACCCTGGCCCTCTTCGCGGTCTACTACAACGCCCTCTTCCGGGGGGATATCAAGTACTTCTCCGCTAAATACAAAACCCATGTCATGGAGTTCGTTAACGAGAAGAACGCCGGCATCTCCACCCATTACAGGGACTGGCCAGGCACTACCCGCATGCTCATCCCTTTAACGGAAGACGCCGCACGGGGCAAGATCGATTCCATCGACCCCGATATCCTTACGGATGACAGGGTGCGTGACGAGGTCCGCAAGGATGACGAGAATATTCCTGAACGGAAGAAGATGGTCGACCTCATGGAAAGGAAGGCGGAAAATGAGAAAGAGAAGGTAGAAAAAGAAAAGGAAGACCTTGAAAAGGAGAGGGAGCGCCTGAGAGAAGAGGAGAAGAAACGGGAAGAGGAGAAGAAGCGCATCAGGGAAGAGGAAGAGCGTCTGAAACAAGAGAAGGAAGAGGCCCGTGGAATAGCCGATCCGGAAAAGCGTAAGGAAAAGCAGGAAGAGATTAAAAAGAAAGAAGAAGAACTGGAAGAGAAGAAAGAAGAGATAAAGGAAGAGGAGAAGGAACAGCCAGAGAAGGAGAAAGAACTCCAGGAGAAAGAGAAGGAGATAGAGAAAAAGGAAGAAGAGGTAAAACGTCAGGAAGAGAAGATCGAGGACGAGAAAAAGAAAATTGAGAAGGACGAAATCAAGCGGGATATCAAGACCGATCAGGATAAGGCCGAAGAAAGACTGGAGAAAAAGGCCGAAGAACTGGAGAAGAAAGAAAAAGAGATAGAGGAGCTCGAGGAAGAGATCAAAAAGACCGATGCTGACAAGGCCATAGTCGGTGACAAGCTGTATTATCTCAAGATAAACGAGTGGATCAAGAACGGTCACTACAACAACGAACTTTTCATGATCAACGCCGCGACAATGAAGGTCATCAAGAAATCACCCGTTACCAATATAGGTGGAAGAAAATATATCGCATATTCCAAAGGGATCGTCGTCATAACCCATCCCGGCGACTTCGCCAATGAGAACCACCTCACCATGGTAGACACCGAGACCCTGGAGGAGATAACCACCGGCAAGGATAACGTCTTCTGGAGAAGCTTCGTTGAGATCCAGGGGGGTCACATCTTCGCGGTAATGATCGAGAATGGAAAATACTACCTGGGCAAGTTCGACGAACAGATGAATCTTGTGGTTCGTTCGCAGGAAGAGGTCCACAAGGACACCTTCATAAGTTTTTTCAAGGACAAGATTTACATTAACGGGTCTGATAAGAAAATCATGGTTCTGAAGAAGGATGACCTCTCCCTTATTGACAGAATTCAGCCGTAGGCAGGTTAATTCATCTTGATAATGATCTCCACACGGCGGTTCTTTTTGCGCCCTTTCTGAGTCTCGTTGCTTTCCAGGGGATTCTTTTCACCGTATCCGCGGTAAGAGAGCTTATCATGGTCAAGCCCCTTCTGTAATCGCCGGGCCACGGAGCGGGCCCGTTCTTTGGAAAGTTTACGATTATAATCCGGCTGTCCCGTACTGTCGGTATGCCCTTCGACGATTATCTCGCGATCAGGATACTTCTTTTTGATAATAGCAAGTATAGTATCAAGTTTCTTCCTGGCTTCGGGCCGTATTTCGGCTGAATCAAAATCGAACAGGAGATCACCGAGTCGAAGGACCAGTCCTCTATCATCCGTGTCCACGTTGATATCATTATCTTCCGGAAGTTCTTTCTTCAGCTCTTCAGTCTCTTCCTTCTTCTCATCATCCGTTACCGCGTCATAGTACGAGAAACGGGTAACGATTTTCATGAAGAATGCGTAGGTCCCTGTATTCTGGGAGCCCCTGTGATGAATAAAAATGATTTTGTATTCCTCTGACATGTCGAGGGGGCGTCTTTTATTGATGTTCCAGTAGATAGTGCCTTTGTCCCCTCCCACGATCCGTAGTGGAAAATCATCGGGAAGCCCTGCCTCTGCCATCTTCTTATCGAAGGTAAAATGAAAATTGATGACTGCAACGGTGTCTCCCTTCTCTTCATAAGTGGATACCAGCTTGTAATTCACATCAAAGATGAGCCTGAAGGGGATGGAGAACGTATTGATAACAAGGGCGCCTTTCTTTGTCCAGCTGCGTCCGATGGCGACCTCGTCCCGGGGAAAGGAGGGTATATGTCTCAGGTTCGGCATATAATCCCTGGGAGGGACCTGGTAATGTCCGTTCTTCTGAATAAGAAATGCTGCGTTGTAGACCTCTCTCAGGTGAAATACCTGTTCACTTTTCTCCTTCTCGAAAACCTTGATACGGCCGCGCACTTTGTTCCCTTCCTCAATGTTCTCATAACATGTAAGGTCGATAATGTTTCTTTCATGATATAATCTCTTTAGTCTACTATTAACACGGAACTGGACAGCGGCTGTGCGCACCCCCTCCACCCTCACCTTTTCAGGGATATCCCAGGTTAAAACATAGTGCTGCCCGGGTGTTCCGAGCACCCGGGCAGCAATCAGGAGGAAGAAGATTATAAGGTTACGCTTAAACATCTCTGCTTTCCAGGGGAATACTATCCCCTTTCTCATACTATCGTTGTTTCCCTCCAGATACTTGAATACTTTTTTTATTCAATTCCTGATCATACAACGGACAAAATGATCTTGACAATATTAACGAAATATTCATTTATCTGCGACATTCCCCGTTTCAACTTTAGGGGATAAATGATATTATTATGGGGGAAAATACTATGTTCGGACTGGCGGATCCCTGGATCGCAGCTGCCTACATACTGGTAATATTTAGCGCGATCCTCTGTTTTATCTATGGACTCATCAACTGGAATCGCGGCGGCGATGAAAATGAACTCGAAGCGCGCGAATGGATCTCGGAGGAAATCCAGATCAACAAAAATCTTTAGGAGGCAGGCATGACCCTCTTTATAGCAATCCTTTACCTTATTGTTATTGCCATCCTGGGCTTTCTTGGGTATCGTAAAACCCACGGAGCCTCGGATTACCTGGTGGCCGGTCGTCAGATCCATCCCTACGTCATGGCCCTGTCCTATGGAGCTACCTTTATCAGCACCTCCGCTATCGTAGGTTTTGGCGGGGCCTCTGCTATTTTCGGAATGGGGCTTCTCTGGCTCACATTTATGAACATTTTCGTGGGTATTTTTATCGCCTTCGTCTTTTTCGGAAAAAGAACACGGAGGATGGGATACCATCTTCATGCCCACACGTTCCCGGAGTTTCTGGCCCGACGTTTCGATTCTCCCTTTATGCAGAAATTTTCCGGTTTTATAATTTTTCTGTTTATGCCCCTCTACGCTTCAGTGGTCCTTATCGGCGCCGCCAAGTTCATAGAGAACCAGTTCGCCATTGAGTACGGAACGGCACTCTTCTTCTTTACATTAATTATCGCGGCCTATGTTATCATGGGTGGACTCAAGGGAGTCATGTACACCGACGCATTCCAGGGTACCATCATGTTCCTCGGCATGCTTGTCCTCCTGGTCTATACCTACTCCGTTCTGGGCGGATTCACGGAGGCCCACCAGGCCCTGACAGACCTGAAGGTCCCTCCGCCCCTGGCTTCCAAGGGACATCAGGGATGGACATCGATGCCGGCTCTGGGATCGGATTTCTGGTGGGTACTGGTATCCACCCTGATCATGGGTGTGGGTATCGGTGTCCTGGCCCAGCCCCAGCTGGTTGTCCGTTTTATGACCGTAAAGAGCAACCGTGAACTTAACCGTGCCATCCTGGTGGGAGGCATATTCATCATGCTGATGACCGGTGTCGCCTTTGTCACCGGCTCCCTCTCCAATGTCTTCTTCTCCCAGAACGTGAAAGGCATTGAATTCTGTCAGGAGACAGGGATGATGAAGGAGGTGAGTCCAACCTCCAAAACCGTGACAGTAACGAAAAAGAACCTGGCTGATATCCAGAAGACAGTCCCGAACGCGAAAATCGGGAGTGATATAACCGTAAACATTCCGTGTACCGTGACCAAAAAAGGCACTCTCTCCATCAAGGCGGCCGGAGGCAAAGTGGCCAACATAATACCCCAGTATATCAAACAGGCCATGCCCACCTGGTTTGGAATCGTCTTCATGCTGACCCTCCTTGCGGCGGCGATGTCAACTCTGAGCTCACAGTTTCATACCATGGGTACCGCCATCGGCAGGGATGTTTATGAGCAGTTTACAAAAGGAGAAACCGATTCTGAAGAGCGCTCGGTCTTCATCAGCAAGATAGGTATAGGCCTCGTAATCATTTTGAGCGCCATGCTTGCCTATTATCTGCCCATAATATTCACCCGGGGAGAGGCCATTATCGCCCGGGGTACCGCCATCTTCTTCGGTCTCTGCGCCGGAAGTTTTCTCCCGGCCTACGTCGGCGCTCTCTACTGGAAGAGGATAACAAAGGCAGGAGCCGTCTCAGGTATGCTCGGTGGATTTATTACCAGCGCCTTCTGGCTCGTTTTCGTCCATGCAAAGGAGTCCTCGGTTATCGGACTTTCCCAGGCCATCTTCAGTCAACCGGCCCTTTTCGGGAAGCCGTGGATTATCGTGGATCCCCTTTTCATATCACTCCCGGTATCGATTGTGCTGACTATAGCGGTTTCCCTTTTTACGAAACCGCCTGAGCAGTCACATATAGATAAATGCTTTAGAAACATATAGAACTACCGGGGTCAGACCCTGTCGATTATGTCCGTGGAAATAG
Source organism: uncultured Leptospirales bacterium (assembly GCA_964645775.1). Taxonomy (GTDB): domain Bacteria; phylum Spirochaetota; class UBA4802; order UBA4802; family UBA5550; genus CAZYBU01. The sequence goes on from CAZYBU010000003.1 coordinate 77,428, forward strand.
ACTGACAGCACCCATGGGGTCTGGCCCCCGATGTTCCGGGATTATATTGATCTACATGATTCATCATTATAATCGACACGTTTTACATGAATATACTGTTTTTAGCAGCGTTTATCATTGACAGTTCATCGGGAAAACCTATATAGTACCAGAATAGAATAAATAGTTTCCCCATGTCCTATGAAAAAAGATAATAGTGAACGTATCAGTCAACACGGTCTGTTCCTGACCCGGTTAAGTACGTGGGTACGTCTGCTCATGCAGAACAGGATCGATCCCGAACACAAAAAGAAGGCCTTCTACATTACCCTTATGGTTCTTCTGACCTTCCCCATTCAGCTCTTACAGAGAATTATCTATTACCCGAGCTATCGAAGAGTTGAAAAATCAGGCAAGGCTCCCCTGTTCGTTATCGGGCACTGGAGGAGCGGTACCACTCACCTTCATTATATCATTAGCCGGGACCCACAGTTCGGTTTTGTCAGTAATTACCTTTCTTTCGCCATCACGACATGTCTTATAGGAAAAGGATGGCTGGACAAATTTCTTTCCCTTTTCGTACCCCGAACCCGGCCGCAGGACAATGTAAAGATATCTATAGACACGCCCCAGGAGGAAGAACTCCCCCTGGCCAACCTGACGGACTGCGTGGCCATGCACTCCTTTTTCTTTCCACGCAATCAATCGTATTTCCGAAAATTTAATCTTTTCCAGGATGTGAAAAAAAGAGAAAAACGGAGGTGGAAAAACGCTTACCGTGAAATGGTAAATATCTCCAAGATATATGTGGATCACAAACGTTTGCTCCTTAAAAATCCGAACAACACGGGCCGTATGATTGAATTGATGGAACTATATTCGGATGCAGATTTCATCTTCATTTACAGAAATCCTTTCGAGGTCTACAGATCAACCGTTAAGCTTTACGATACTGTATTTAAATCCCAGTTTCTGCAGAATATTTCCGACCAGGAGATCGAGAATATTATCTTCCATAACTACCGTACGATGATGCAACGGTACCTTGAGCAGAGAAAGAAGATTCCGGAAAAGAATCTTATTGAGGTCTGTTACGAGGAGCTGGAAAAAGAACCCCTGAGAGTTATCCGTGAGATCTATGAAAGACTGGACCTGGAAGGTTTTGAAGAGACCCTTCCCCTTATGCAAGAATACCTCGAGGGTGTTAAAAATTACCTGAAATCACCCTTTAAGAAACTGGAACCCAGGCTCGTCAAGAGAATCCAGGATGAGTGGGGTTTCGCCTTCGACGCCTGGGGATACAGCAAAGATTACGAAACTTTTAAACTGTCAAATATGAACAACTGAATCCGATCTGTCTGGGAGGTATTCCCTCCTAAAAGATAATAAACCTTACTCCCGCTTTCATAAAGAACGAATCCTCCATCCTGTAGATACTCCGTGCACCACCATCATAGAGGTCCAGTTCCTTCTTCCCGTAGTACCAGGCTCCCTGGAACTGGAACGCGGCAAGAAAGAAGACCGACATAAACCGGGAAGTGTAGACTTCCAAACGCTCCCCTACCAGATGTCTGTCATGGAAGAGCCGCTCGTTCTTTCTGTTCCTTCCGTACAGATGATAGTATCTCTTCCCGGTATCGTAGATCGTTGAGAGAATAATAAAGGGAAGGGGCTTAACCCGGAACTCGAAGTGAATTTTCATAATCGGTCGATAGAGGAAGAGGATGTTGATATATTTTATGGGCCGCCAGAAGACACGGTTCATGTATCCCACCATGGCTGAAAGTTTCGGCCCCTGGTATTCGTATCCCACGTAGGGGAAAGGTACGGGGAAGCACAGATCAATATTCCGGTTTATCACGCTGGAATAGAATACTCCCACCGACAGGGAATGCTCCCCGCGTACAAGAACCTTGTAATCCACGCCGAGATTCAGGTTGAACTCATGAATACTTGAAAAGGGTATGTCCGTATTGTGGCTTCCCCCCACGAAAAGGGTCAATCTCCGAATTTTGAAAATTGTTGCGTTCGTAAAGCTATAGAGATTCTCCGGGACATAGGTATTGAATTCAGGATGGAGATATCTGAAAGTAAATATATTCGTGATTTTTAAATCTTCGCCCGGGGTAAAATTATTAAAGAAGCGGGTTTCCGCTCCGTGTAATTCCTGGTCTTCGCCATTATTATACAGATATTCGAATGAAAAGATATGATCAGGCGGTTTAAATCCCCCCTTTTTGCCGGGATTCTCCTGAGAATAGAGGAGGTCTGCCGGGAAAGTCAGCATAAACAACAGGAGCAGATAAACAGTATAAATAATTCGTGGCTTCTTCATTATCCAGATATCTATTCAATCCATTATTGTGGTGAAACGGAAACAAAAATATTTTCAGTCACTTCCTGGTATCGGAAGGCGCATTTCTCCCGCAGGTATGATTTACTCCTGACAGATATGCCATTCCTCTCCTTCGTCCCGACAGAGATAAGCTTCATCGGGACAGAAGAAATCGGGAAATCGATGCCGGGCTATTTCTCTATAATGACCTTTACCTGAGGTTTTGTTTCCATCACAAACCCGGGAACATCCGCAAGTAGTTTCTGCATCTCAGCCGTTGTCTTCGGCTTGCTCCGGGACAGTTTTTTCATCTTCTCGGTGTCTTTGACGAGCTCTGTAAAATTGAGGTCATAGACGATGATCCTGTTCTCCTTGCGATGAGTAGCGTTGGTTCTTTTGATTACACCTTCGATCTCTACGTGAAGGGCCAGCCTCATGCCATCGAAAAAGAGCTGCATCAGCTTTATATCCTTCTCCAGCTTCTCCTCGTCTACCGGTTCGTCTGATTTATCATCAGAAGCTCCAGGTTTCTTCTCCGGGATGTTTATTGTCAGGATAGACTCATCCTTTTTTTCCATTTTAAAGGTAATTAAATCAGCAGGGTCCGTCTCTTCTTTGCCGCTCTTGCCTTTACCCACATTATCCTTCATGTTCCGGTTCACCTGGACATTATTAATATCCTTAAAGGTAAACAAGGCCCTGTACCCTACCCGATTGTCTTTTTCCAGATCAGAGACACTCTCGTACGTAACTCCGGAGCCGTAGCCTTCAGCCTGTTCCTTAAGTTTGTCCTCCGAATAGAGCTTTTTGTCCGCGGAGTTACTCTTCTCCCTCTGTTTCATTATCTGGTCATACATCTCTTTCTTTATTAAAACAGTTTCCTGTATGACACCGCTTCCGTCCAACTTAACGGTCACTTTCACTTCCTTGTCAATGCAACCGGCGAGGAAGAGCAACGACCCAATGATAAGGATTGCCAATCTTTTCATATTATTACCTCTAAATCATTATCTACCTGAAACGCCCCTTTCGGGTATTTGATGATAACCTTATGAATTACATGTAATGAATACCATTACTTTTTTATAAAAAATCTGGAAGGATTAACCCGCGGAGATAATTCGGTTCCGGCCTTCTTCTTTTGCCTGGTAGAGCCTCCTGTCCGCACTTGCGATAAGTCGATCAGCTGTCTCCGAATCATTATCTTCCAGCAGAGACGCCACTCCTCCACTGAAGGTTACCGTAAGCCGATTTTTTTCATGAATTATCTCTCTCCCACGGACTTTCTCCAGTGTCCGTTCCATGATCCCGCGTGCCTGTTCAAGAGTTGTAGCCGGAAGAAGGACAATGAATTCCTCCCCACCGTACCTTCCGACCAGGTCATACTCCCTTATATCTTCCTCTAGTATCCTCGCGAAACTGACAAGTACCCTGTCCCCGGCCTGATGACCATAGGTATCATTGATGCCTTTGAAATGATCCAGATCGAGAACAGCCACGCAGATATCCTGCCCGGAACGTCTGCTTATGGTTATATGCTCTTCCAGGCGCTCAAGTATATGCCCTCGATTAAAAAGATTCGTGAGAGAATCACGGATTGATACCTCCCGGAGACGTTCCTCGTAATTCTTTCGCACTGTAATGTCTTCCGCGATACCCGCGCTTCTCGTTATCTTTCCCTCACTGTCACGAATAGGAAAGGAACGGGCCCAGACCCACCGTATCCCTCCATCGGGGCGGATAATCCGGTATTCCATGTCAAAGCTATCCTGGCTGGAGGCGAATCTCTTTATCACATTATCCCGGTCTTCGGGATGGACACCGTCAATAAAGGATGACGGGTTCTCATAAAGGCTCTCCACGCTCCTGCCCCAGAGCTTCTCGTAAACCTTATTAACGTAGATCATCTCATCCCGGCTGCGGAGCCAGAAAACCTCTTCGATGTTTTCGGCCAGCTGGCGGAACTTTTCCTTCTCTTCGCGCAGACGTTCTTCAGCCTTTCTCCCTTCCGTCACGTCTCTCTGGATTCCGAAGTGGCCCTGGATTCGTCCATACCTGTCGGCCAGGCATACGTAATCCCCCTCGATGATCATATCCGTTCCGTCAAAACGTTTCTCGGTTGTATCGATGTGAAGTGTCATACTATCAAAAAGATTTCTCCAGAGTTCCCTTCCCTGCTTCAGGTCATGGCTGAAGAAGTCAACAGGCCGAAGTCCCAGTAAATCAGTTTCTTCCGCCCTGTACTGTTCCAGAAGGGCGCGGTTAATCTTAGTGATTCTCTGGTGTTCGAATACGTAATCCAGTACCTTCTCTTTATCCACGCTGTTGTCCCACCGGACCGGCTCATCGATCATCATGAAGAAAAACCCGTCCAGTGACTGGGAAAAGAAGGACTCCAGTTTCTGATTGGTTTCGTAGAGTTTATTGCGAATTGCAAGGTCTTCCGTAATATCACGGCAGAAGGTAACGAGCGATTGTCCCTCGTCAGAAACAAGCAACGTGACACTGACCTCCAGGTCAATGGCCTCACCGTTCTTTCTCCTCTGACGGGTGACGAAAAGGTCGGCACCTTCCCGCATGATTTTTTCAATATGTTGAGTTGTCTCTTCCGGGGATTCGTTGGCCTCCACGTCAGGTATAGAGAGGGAGAGCAACTCTTCGCGGCTGTAACCAATCATCTCACAGTAAGCCCGGTTGGCGTCCTGAAACGACCCGTTCGAGTCCACAATAAAAAAGCCATCCAGGGAAGTCTGGATGATTTTCCTGAGGCGTTCATCCTCTCTGCGCAACCGCTCTTCATTCTGTTTTCTCCCGGTTACATCGGCATGGGTTCCGGCCATTCGAAGGGGATTTCCTTCTCCGTCCCACTCAACCACCTTCCCCCGGTCCAGGACCCATACCCAGTACCCATCCCTGTGCTTCATACGGCATTCGCATTCATAGAAGTCGGTTTTACCGGCCATATGCTGTTCCAGCAGCCGGTTAGACTTCTCAAGGTCACCGGGATGCACATGGGACATCCATGTTTCTATGGAAAGGGGCTCCAGTTCCGAAAGTGTATAGCCGATGATCTCGGCCCAGCGTTCATTAAAAACAACCTCGTTCGTCTTCAGGTTCCAGTCCCAGAGGCCCACGTTCGTCCCTTCGATAACCAGATTGAGCCGTTCCTTCTCCTTCGCCAGTTTCTCCTCAGCCTCTTTCTGGGGAGTGATGTCCACCAGGTATCCGAGAAAAGAACTCTCGCCTCCTTTGTCATCCGAAAGAATAATTGTATGATCATAGATCCAGCAGGTCCCTCCCCCACGGCTAATAACCCGGTAAGGCTCATGGGTGAACCGCTTCTTTTTTCCGGCCAGAGCTTCTTCGACCTCCTGCACCACCCTTTTCAAATCTTCTCCGTGAATCAGAGATGAAAAGGGCACCTCACCGGAAAGGAGTTCTTCGGGAGAATAACCTAAGATCGATTCAACATTGGGGGAGGCGTATTCGACAGGCCAACCATCTCTCATGCCCCAGCGGAAGACCATGGTTGGCCCTTCCATATAGAGAGTCTGTTCATCATCCATCCAGTAATCATCACGTTTATTCTCATCAAAGACCGTCAGTGCGCCGGAAACCTCAACTCTGCCATCCCCACGTAATACTGCGTTCCTGTGATCACAGACCCATACCCAGAAGTCTCCCCTTTTAACCCTGTACTCACACCGGGAACGACCCCCGGAAACCGGCCAGTCGCCGGCGCTCTCTTTGTCAGCGGGATGGACCTTGTCAAGCCATCGGCTGACGTCACCGATTACTTCTTCGGGAGAGATTCTCAGGAGAGACCAGATATTTTCACTGAAATAACTGAAAGCCGGCTCCGGACCCATCAAGAGGGAATAAAGCACGACCGGGCAGTGAGTCATAGCATCGGAGATTGGATCATTCATCGAATAGTAGCCATCATAAAGATCTTATCGGACAATGCTACATGTTTGTAATCTCTTTATTAGATCAAGACGATTTTAGTTTAACAGAGGGCAGGTACTCGGCGAAAAACCGGAGCCCTTAAGGGCTCCGGTTCCATCTTCTACAGGCCCGATCGACCGTCGTCGCAGGAATCATCCTCCTCCGTTGAGCGGCGGGCCTCCGGATTCTGCGGCTGAAGGCAATCGTCCCCTTCAGTTACCGGAATCATTGTCTGACTGCAGCAATCAGGGGCTTCTTCCGCTTTAACCACATTACCGCATTCTTCACAGGTATAATTAGTCATACCGAAACTCCTCAAATTGATATTTCGGACATCCAGTACCCGTGAATGTTGCAGTTTTCCACAATCGTGACCGTTCCGCTGCTCTCCTTAAGGTGAATACAGGCAGCCGGGAAAACAGAGTTTGGGGTAAACTGGACCCTTTCAACGAATTTTCTGTCGAGGTAACAGTCCGCGAACTGGATGAAATGCTTCTCCTCCATGGGATGGATCGTTTCGCCTATTCTGATATAGACATCCGTACAGCCCTCTTCAGGTATGAGCTGACAGTTTTTCTCAACCTGGATTTTCGGTATATGCTTAACATCCGCTTCGGGACTTTTTTCGGCGGATTCCTTAAAGATATTGTCGTTCTGCGTGAACTGATTTTTGGGCGCCCCACAGGATGGGCAGTTCTCAGGCGCAGAGTCAAATTCGATATGTCCGCAAACATTGCAAATATAGATATTCATGGTACCTCCCGTTATATAATTATTCACCCGGAATCTTTATCGGGTAATAGTATTGTCAATATACAACAGAATTTGAAGTTAATCAAACATCCCCGCCACAGAATCCCGGATGAAAAGTTGCTATCAGGGAAAGGATTCCCTATATTCATACTTGTACTCACATTATTAGATTTAAAGGATGGTCAAATGGCAATTAAGAAAGTCTGGATCGAAGATGGTTGCACAGTTTGCATGCTCTGTGAAGACACCTGCCCCGAGGTTTTCGTGGTAGATGACACAGCCCGCGTCAAGGAGGGCGCGGATTTCGACGCAAACGAGGATTGTATCAAGGAATCCGCGGAAGAGTGCCCCGCTGAAGTGATCAAATATGAATAATCCCACCAGGAGACGGGGGCTGTCCCTCGTCATCTCAGGTGAGGCGGGCCAGGGACTCCAGTCACTGGAGGAGGCCCTGGTGCGTCTCGCCCGGCAATCAGGATATCATTCAGCCGGTTTCAGCGAATTCATGTCCCGTATCCGTGGAGGAGCAAATTCCTCCCTTGTACGAATAGGAACCCGTCCGGTCAACTCCTGGTCGGAACAGATAGATATACTCTTCTCCCTTCATGAAGGCTCCCTTGACCGGATCCGGGACCGGATGAACGATGAAACCATTATCGTGGGAGACAAGAACGGAGTGGGAGAGGAGTACAGAAAGTCCCCCTGGAACTGGTTCCCCCTTGAACTGGAGAAAATCGGTAAGGAGGCGGGAGGAAAACTCTTCGCCAATGGCGCTCTGCTGGGATTCGCGGCGGAACTGATCGGCGCGGACAAAGAATCCCTGGAAACGATTCTTGACCATGCCTTCAGGAGTGACAGTAAAAAGATAGAAGGAAACCTGAACGCCGCGGCCCGGGGCCGGGATGCGGCCCGGGAATTCATGGAAAAATGGAAATGGGAACTCCCGGGAGGCCGTGCAACCGGCGCTCCTCCCGGAGACGGTCTCCTGGACGGTGCAACGGCAGTATCCCTGGGCGCTCTGGCCGGAGGGTGTAATTTTGTTGCATCGTACCCCATGTCACCCTCTACCGGCGTTCTGACGTTCCTTGCCGGACAGGCGGACCGGTTCGACCTGGTCGTGGAACAGGCTGAAGACGAGATAGCGGCCGTTAACATGGGCCTCGGGGCCTGGTACGGTGGCGCCCGGGCCATGGCCACCACATCCGGGGGCGGCTTCTCCCTCATGCAGGAGGGTGTAAGTCTGGCCGGTATGATCGAGTCACCGATGGTAATCCACCTTGCCCAGAGACCGGGACCGGCAACGGGCCTTCCCACCAGGACCGAACAGGCCGATTTCAACCTGGCCCTCTACAGCGGGCACGGCGAGTTTCCCCGTCTTCTCTTCGCCCCGGGAAGCGTGGAGGAAGCGGTCAGGCTGACGGCCCGCTCCTTCTATATGGCGGACCGGTACCAGATCCCGGTGATTCTCCTGACAGATCAGTTCCTCATGGACTCACATTTTACCTGTGAACGCCCTGAATTGAGGGTGGTTCCGCCCGACAGTTTTACCGTTCCCTCGGATAAATCGTATCAACGGTACGCATGGTCCGAGGACGGCATATCTCCCCGGGCAGTCCCCGGCTACGGGAAGGGCCTGGTGCGACTCGACAGTGACGAACACGATGTTCACGGTTTCATAACCGAAGATTTTACCATACGAAAAGGGATGATGGACAAACGACTCCGCAAGGAGAAAGGCCTTCTGGAAGAATCATGGAAACCGAACCTTTACGGAGATCCGGACGCCCCTTTCCTGGTCGTCTGCTGGGGCTCCACTCTCTATCCTGCCCGTGAAGCCCTTGAGTATATGGAAGACAGGGGTCTGGCCCTCCTTCATTTCAGCCAGGTCCATCCCCTTCCCGATGAATGGAAAAGCTTCCTGGAAAACCGAAAAGCCCTGCTCGCAGCGGAAGGGAACGCAACAGGGCAGTTCGCACGCCACCTTGAGGCCCGCTACGAGATATTTTTTGATGATGTCTACCTGAAATACAACGGTCTTCCTTTTTCAGTGGAAGAGCTCTACCGGGAATTCAGAGATTTTACGGGAGGAGACGCATAAATGAGTTCACAGTTTTTACGAGACTGCGATATAGCCTGGTGTCCCGGTTGCGGCAATTTTGGCATACGGACCCTGATGAGTGATACACTGGATCATCTCGCACTGGACCAGGCCTCCATCGTTTTCGTTTCTGGTATCGGCCAGGCGGCAAAGGCTCCCCAGTATCTGAACGTCCATTATTTCAACGGTCTCCATGGGAGAGCCCTTCCCGTGGCCACGGCCCTGAAGGCGAGTAACCCGAACCTCACGGTTATCGCTGAAAGCGGGGACGGGGATATATACGGCGAAGGCGGAAACCACTTCATCCACACCATCCGTCGCAATCCTGATATTACGCTCATCGTGCATAACAACATGGTCTACGGACTGACCAAGGGACAGGCTTCACCCACGAGCCAGGAAGGGTTCACAACACCGGTTCAGACCGGGGGCGTGAAATTACAGCCATTCAATCCTCTGGCCACCGCCCTTTCCCTGGGCGTCACTTTCGCTGCCAGGACCTTCAGCGGTCACCAGGATGAGGCCCGATCGATCCTGGCCGAGGCCATAAGGCACCCCGGCTTCGCTCTGGTGGACATCTTTCAGCCCTGCGTGACCTTCAATCACCGTAATACCTGGAAATGGTACCAGGATAACACATACTACCTGGACGATTCCCATGATCCATCGGACCTTGAGGCCGCTATGCGCGTGGCCCTGAAGGAAGATGATTATCCCCTCGGTGTCTTCTACCGGAACCCGGAGAGGGAAACCTTTGAGAGCGCCCTCTCCCCCTACCGGAAAGATACTGCTCCCCTCCATGAAAGGAGACGTGACATCCAGGATATCGATCGCCTTTATGATGAGATTCAGGGTAGGGCCTGAATGTTTTTGAAAGGAACCAAATTTTAGAAAGCGTTAAGTTATTGCCAAAAGTTCCACTTATTATATGTATGCCCGGAAACCGGGTAAGGAGCGAAAAGTGGAACAGAAATACCGGCAGGTTATCTGGTTTGGCAGGGGAGGACAGGGAGCCATAACGGCCAGTCAGATCACCGCGGAAGCGGCGCATAGGGACGGTTACCGGGGGGTAACCACGGCCCCCTCCTTCGGGGCCGAGAGACGGGGCGCCCCCGTGGCCGCCTTTTTGAAGATGTCACCTGAAGCGGTGCGATCTTTCTCAGCCATAAGCCATCCTGACGTCATCGTTATACTCGATTCAACCCTGGTTCCGGTCCTTAACATTGAAAAACGTTATGATCCGGAAACTACCGTTGTGGTCAACTCCCGCAAAAAGCCGAAGGACCTGAACCTGTCCCATTTTAATCGCGTGGCCGTGGCCGACATAACCACTGTCGCCCTGGAGGAAGGGCTTACCTATGGCGGCATGACTATCCTGAATACACCCATTCTTGGGGCCTTCGTGCGAGCCACGGAGTATGTGACACTGGACTCCATTGCGAAGACCATAGATAACCGTTTTCCTTCCGCTGTGGCCGAGATGAATTTTCGTACGGCCAGCATAATATTTGACAGGACAGATATCCATGAGTACTGATACAAAACGCCTCCCACGAAAACGGATTACCGCGTCATCCACTCCTTCCCGGGGTGAAGCCGGAAGCACCGGTGACTGGAGGGTTCGCTACCCGGTCATCGATAACGAAAAATGCACTCCGGCCCGTACCGGGAAAGAATCGTGCTTCGCGTGCTGGGCTCTCTGTCCCGAGGTGGTCATCTCCCGGACCATACCCCTGAACATCGACCTGAAATACTGCAAGGGCTGCGCCATCTGCGCGGAAGAATGCCCCGTGGACGCAATTACCATGATCGGGGAGGAATGATACCATGAATAGAAGCGCATCAACACAGGTCCAGATACTAACAGGAAACCACGCTGTGGCTTACGCGGTTAAGGCCTGCGATGTAGATGTCATATCCGCCTATCCCATAACCCCCCAATCTCCCGTGGTTGAGAAACTTATTCACTTCGTTGATGACGGGGAACTCGACTCTCAGTTCGTAACCGTGGAGAGCGAGCACAGCGCCATAACAGTCTGCATATCCGCCTCGGCCGTGGGGGCCCGGGTCTTCACGGCCAGCTGCGCCAACGGCCTTGGACTTATGCACGAAATGCTTCACTGGGCCGCCGGGAGCCGCCTCCCCCTGGTCATGGCAATCCCGAACCGGGCCATGGCCGCTCCCTGGAGCATCCTCAATGATCAGCAGGACAGCATATCCCAGAGAGATACCGGCTGGCTCCAGATCTACTGCCGCAATAACCAGGAAGTCTACGACAGCATCATACAGGCCTACCGTATAGCCGAGGAGATTATGGCGCCGGTCATGGTCTGCTATGACGGTTACATCCTCTCTCATACAATGATGCCGGTTGAGATGATAGAAGAGAAACAGGTTCACGATTACCTTCCTCCCTACAAACCTCATACGATACTTGATCCCGAACAGCCGATGAACATCAATCCCGTTACCCTGGCCGAACCGAGGGAGAACGCGGAAGGAGACCTCTGTCCGGGATACATGGATCTCCGTCACGGCCTTCAGGAGGCGCATCTGGAGGCCCTCGATACCGTTCCCCGCGCGGGAAGAGAATTCGCTTCCCGTTTCGGACGAGAATACGGTCTCCTGGACACGTACCGGCTGGATGGAGCCGAGCTGGTTATTGTCTCCATGGGAAGCCTGGCCAGCGAGGCCCAGGACGCGGTTGATATCCTTCGTGATGAGGGACTCGCCGTGGGCATCCTGCATGTGAGGCTCTACCGCCCTTTCCCGGCAAAGGAGGTCACCCGTACTCTGGCTGAATCGGGTTGCCGGGGTATTGCCGTCATGGAAAAGAACATAAGCTACGGATACGAGGGGGCCCTGGCCACCGACCTGAAGGCGGCCCTCTTCGATTACGGCCCCTCCCTGTTCGCACATTCCTATATCATGGGTCTGGGAGGACGGAACATCTCAACGGAGGACGTGGTGGAGACGGCCCGGAAGAGCTGGCGCTACCTGAATATACCCGAAGGCTCACAAAGAAAGGAAACAGAATGGATCAACTGCTGTGACGCCTGGAGGGAGACGAAATGAACGCTCGAACCACGAACCTTACCCTTCCGGAAGAAGAACTGGTACATCCCGGCAACCGTGCATGCGTGGGCTGTTCCCTCTCTCTGGCCTACCGTCACGGCCTCAAGGCCCTGGGGAAAGACACGCTGCTGACCGTGCCGGCCAGTTGCCTCACGGTACTCCAGGGAATGTACCCGGTATCTTCCATGGAGGTCCCCTGCCTGAACACGGCCTTCGAAACCACGGCCGCCTCCGCTTCCGGCATGCGGGCCGCCCTGGACGCCCTGGGAAAAGAGGACACCACGGTAGTAGCCTGGGCCGGGGACGGAGGAACCTCCGATATCGGCATCCAGGCCCTTTCCGGTGCGGCCGAAAGGAACACTGATTTTATCTATGTCTGCTATGACAACGAAGGATACATGAATACCGGAACCCAGCGTTCCGGGAGCACCCCCTACGGGGCGGAAACAACAACCACCATCTCCGGGAAAACCGAACCGAAAAAGGACATGCCGGCCATCATGGCGGCCCACGGCATACCTTACGTGGCCACCACATGCCCATCCTGGCCGGGAGAGCTCTACGACATCTTCAAGCGAGCGAAGGAGATGAAGGGAACCCGCTACATTCACATACTGATCCCCTGCCCTCCCGGCTGGGGATACGACTCCGCCCTCACCATCAGGATGGGAAAGGAAGCCGTGGCCTGCGGCATATTCGATCTCTTTGAAACTATTGACGGAGAGCGGAGCTTCTACGGGATGACGAAGCAGATCCTTGACGGGAAGCGTACCCGGCAGCCGGTGGAACCGTACATCCGTTCCCAGAAGAGATACCACGGCATCACGGAAGAACGTCTCGCCGAGATACAGGCGGCTGTAGATAAAAAGTGGGCCAGGTACGAGAAAGAGTATTCCCTATAGTTATCGGTCCATGATCATCATGGTGAGGCGGGAAACGCAGACCGGGCGCTCCTTTCCATCGGTAATCCGGATATCCCAGACATGGGTTCTGCCTCCAATATGAATGGGGCGGACGACTCCCTTAACCGTTCCCTCCCGCGCGGCACGCAGATGGTTGGCGTTTATCTCCAGACCCACCCCACTCTGAGCAGAAAGGTCTATGATAAGATGAGTGGCAATGCTTCCCAGGGTCTCGGCCAGGGTCACGGATGCCCCTCCATGCAGGATACCGAAGGGCTGGACCGTCCGGTGGTCAACCGGCATCTCTGCGGTAAGATAATCCTCTCCCACCTCGATTATACGGATATCCAGGTGTTCCACCATGGTATTCTTTGAAAGACGGTTCGCTTCTTCCACAGTCGGCATGGTTCTCCATAAGGCCATTTTTCTTCTCCTGAAGCTGTTCTCCTGGAACACATTATGCTTAGAACTACATTTTTTCCAGCATAAAGCGAAAAAACGGTTTAACAGATCAGAACCGTTGGGTCGCCTTATTCCAGAATGATGAGGAGCCAGTAGCCGATCAGGTAGAAAGCGACAAGGGAACCGATAACTATCCGGGGAATAGTACGCACGGTATTTCCGGTTACCACAAAATAGAGGGTTTTGAAACAGTCCCCGGCCAGCATACTGGAGAAGAAG
>CAZYBU010000003.1:91208-150312 GCA_964645775.1 uncultured Leptospirales bacterium
CTGAGAAAAGTGTGGCCAGGATAATCCCGTGGGCCCCGATATTGAAGAAGACAAAGATCATGGCAAATATTTCATGATCGATGTAGCGGTCCACGATGGCCAGGAGAAGCCCCAGGAGCAATAGTGTGAGGATACCGGCCTGCAGGGCAGCAGACCCCCGGGGCGCCTGGAAGGCCCCCTTCTGTATAATGAAGACCAGGCAAACCAGTGCCGCCAGGAAGGCGAACGTCTTGAGAACAGTTTCAAAAACAGCCAGGGGATGCATCGGTGCCAGATGCCAGATTCTCATAATACCTCCGGGGAGAGGAATAACTGCCTTCACTTACTGTCTATCAGTTAAGTAAGACTCACAGCCACCACTTTTTTGTAACCTGACTCAATATGTATTCCTTAACTTTAATAATTGCCATACATTAACTTTGATAACCCCGCCGCCGAAGGCGGCCGGTATTTGTTTGCACGCAAAAGCGGCATCAGGAACAATTACTGAACCTGACTCCCGTTTTCTTGTTCTTGACGAACCTGTGGCTCTGTTTACAAATGGTGTAGATATCTGATATGGAGAAATGTATGAAACGAAACCTGACAATCCTTCTATCGCTCGTTATGGCCGTCACAATTTTCGCCTGTGACAATTCGTCACTGGAGAGCGACAAGGAAAAATACAGCTACGCCCTGGGCCGCAGGGTGGGAGAGCAGGTCAAGAACGACGGAGTAACTCTGGACCTGGACGCCTTTACCCTCGCCATGAAAGACGTCATGAATGAAGAAGAATCCCGACTGAGCCAGGAAGAGATACAGAAGGCCTTCATGACCATGAGCCAGGAGCTGCGGCAAAAGCAGAACGCGGAAATAAAAAAAGAACTTGAGAAGAGCAACGCGTTTCTTGAGGAGAACCTGGAAAAAGAGGGCGTAAAGGTGACCTCCAGCGGCCTGCAGTACAAGGTCCTCAAGGAAGGAACCGGAAGAACCCCGGATGAAAAAGACCAGGTCACTGTTCATTACAAGGGCACCCTCGCGGACGGGACCGTCTTTGACAGCTCCTATAAGCGAGGCGAGCCGGTTACCTTCCCCCTTAACCAGGTTATTCCCGGATGGACCGAGGGTGTTCAGCTCATGAAGAAAGGCGCCAAATACCGTTTTTTTATACCTCCCACCCTCGGTTACGGAGAACGTGGAAACAGGGAGATACCGGGTAACGCGGTACTAATATTCGACATTGAGCTCCTTGATTACAAGAAACAGGGCTGATCATGAACTGACCGGACAGGAAAATGAGGCATCAGGAACCAGATTATCCGGCCTTCTTTGACGTTGACCGCACCGTTCTTGAGGTCAACAGCGGGAACGAGATGGTCCGCGCCTCCCTGCCCGAAGGTCTTATCGGTATCCAGCAGCTCCTGGAAGCGCTTCTTATCACGTTGCTGTTCCGATTCAGGCTTCTTAGCGCGGAAAGGACCATCAACCGTCTGGTCTCCTGGTTCCGGGGACGGAAGGAGAAGATGCTCCATGACTTCGCGGAGCGTCTGTTCCATTCCCGGCTCAAGGGGACCATCCGCGAGGAGGCCCACCACAGAGGATGGGAGGTAGTCCGGTGGGATTGATCGGATCAGGTCTACTTTCGTTTTCACGCTTCCTTTATGTTGTATACGCCACTCTCGCCATGTACCTGGTCCTCATCCCATGGACCGCTGTCATGACCTTCCTGGAGCTTTTATTTGCTTCATTACATATACGACCAGGTACCTGGTTTATCGCAAAGTTATGGTCCACCGGAATCTTTTTCATGCTGGGCCACAGGATACACGTCATTAACAGGGAGTACCTTGATAAGAATAAAAACTACCTGCTGGTCCTGAACCACACCAGCATGTTCGACTTTCCGGCCCTCATGGCTGTCTTTCCCCTGGTATCGTGGCTGGGCAGGGACAACCTTCTGAAGATACCCGTTTTCGGGACCATGCTCAAGACCATCGATTATATCGCCATCTACCCCGGGGACGTTGAGCGTTCCAAACAGTCGATCCAGGAGGCCATTGATAAAAGCAGAAGGATACATATCGCCATATTCCCGGAAGGGACGCGGACCCTGGACGGGAACATCAAGGAATTCCGCAGGGGGTTCACCTACATCATCCGGGGAACGGACCTGGATGTTCTTCCCATCACACTTAACGGGCTCTTTTCCTGGAAGCCGAAGTACCGGAAATACCTTGCCCCCATGGAGAAAGTTCGCATGGTCTTCCATCCCGTGCAGAAAAACGAAAAACTGAGAAGCATGTCCAATGAAAAGATGGCCTCCTGGATGAAGGGAATCATCGAATCGGGTCTGCTCACCGGGAGAAAAACGGATGAATGAAAAATGGTCCTTTATCGTGAACCCCATCGCGGGAGACGGGTTCGCCGGGGATATAGCCGATGAGATCCCCCACCGCTGCAGGGAGAAGAAGATCGAATGCGAGGTTATCTTTACTGAACGGAAGCGGCAGGCATCCTTGCTGGCCCGGGACTGCGCGGACCGGGGGTTCACGCACGTCATTGCCGTGGGAGGAGACGGGACCATAAACGAGGCGGCCCAGGGAGTCATCGGTCATTCCTCGGTCATATTCGGGACCGTGGCCGCCGGCACCGGTAATGATCTCATCCAGATCATGGGATACGACGACAGATTCACGGATGATGACTGGGAGATTCTCTTCGAAGGGAACAACACTCCCATGGACGTGGGATACTGCAACGGGAACCATTTCCTGAACGGGATGGGCCTGGGATACGACGCCCAGGTAGCGGCGGCCAATTACACGGAGGACGAGGCCCACGAGGTGAAAAGGGGGAACAAGACCAAGTACGTATGGCACATCGTAAAGACCCTTGTCTTCTACAGGGCTAAGCCGATGTGGGTCGACGCCCGGGATGAAAGGTACCGTACGACCTGTTTCATGAATACGGTCTCCATAGGCCGCCGGTTCGCGGGAGGGTTCTTTGTCACCCCCAGGGCCTGGGCCGATGACGGTCTCCTGGATATATGCAACGTGAAGGGGATCGGGTTCTTCGAAAGATTCTGGGTCCTCTCCAAAATACCCTCCGGGACCCACACTGAGATGAAGAGCATCAACTACTACCAGACCCACGAACTGCGGCTGGAGTTTGACGAAGTTGTGCCTTACCATCTCGACGGGGAACTCTACTTCGATTCTAAATTTGACATCAGAGTTCTGCCTGAGGCTCTGCGGATGATCTACAATCCGTACGGGGACCACTACTTTTCCAGGGTCCCGGGAAACGTTAAAAGGAAACCCTGAATCCCGGTAACTGTCAGTATCCCCTCCGCTTGCCGCTCGATTCCCAGGCCCAGGCTGTCTCCAGGATGGATTCAATATTCCCGTAGGACGGTTTCCAGCCAAGCCTTTCACGGGCAAGGTCCGACGAGGCTACCAGGAAGGCCGGGTCTCCGGGACGGCGCTCCCCTTCGACGTATCGTACTGGCCGGCCCGTCACCTTTTCCGCGGCCTCGATTATCTCCCGCACGCTGAAACCTTGTCCGTTACCGAGATTGCAGGCCATGCTCTCTCCCCCGCCGGAGAGATACTCCACCGCCCTGACATGGGCGTCCGCCAGGTCGACCACATGGATGTAATCCCGGATGCAGGTCCCATCCTTTGTATCGTAATCCGTGCCGAATACCGTCAGGGTAAACTCATCGTCCAGGATGGAACGAAGAACCAGGGGAACCAGGTGCGTCTCCGGCTGGTGGTTTTCTCCAAGGGTACCGGTCGGTTCAGCACCGGCCGCGTTAAAATACCGGAGGCTAACGGAGCGAAGCCCGGAAGCCGCGCCCGCGTCGGCCAGTATCTGTTCCACCATATACTTTGTCCAGCCGTAGGGGTTGATGGGCCGGGTGGAAGCGTCTTCCCGGATGGGAACCTCCTCCGGGTAACCGTAGACCGCGGCCGATGAGGAAAAAATAAAGTTCCGGACCCCGCTCTTCTCCATGGCGCGGAGAAGAGTGACAGTCTGGGAGACGTTATTTTCATAGTAAAGAATGGGGAGGGAAACAGATTCTCCCACGGCGATAAAGGAAGCGAAGTTCATTACGCATTCGATCCTGTACCTCTCAAGAGCATACGTGACAGCCCGGAAATCACCAATTGATCCTTCCACCATCTCTTTCCCCATGGTAAATTCCCGGGTACCTGTGTAGAAGTTATCCAGGACAACAGGCTCATGGCCGGTCGCCTCCAGCTCCCGGACCACATGACTTCCGATGTATCCCGCACCCCCTGTAACGAGAATACGCATTTCTTCTCTCCCTTTATGCCTTCAATCTTATTGACCTGCATACCCTTAGAATGGTATATTTGCAAGGAGATTATGGAGGTGAGATGGACAGACGAATAGAGGACCTTCTTTTTGATGGATTCACCCGCAGCTTCGGAAAACCGGCAGAACCGCGATTCTTCTTTTCACCCGGCAGGGTCAATCTCATAGGTGAACATCTCGATTACAACGGCGGCCATGTATTCCCGGCAGCCATATCGGTCGGCCTTTACGCCCTTGTGGAGTACAACAACAATAATAGTATTCGACTCGTTTCTCACGGTTTCGATCAGGAGAGTGTCATACCCCTGGACAAGTCCCGCATCTCCAGGGACAACTTCTCAGGATGGTCACTCTACCCGGCGGGGGTAGTCCTTCTTTTGCTCCAGCGAGGTCAAAAGCTCCCCGGCGCGGACATCTATATCTACAGCAACCTTCCGGCAGACTCGGGACTCTCTTCGTCTGCGGCCCTGGAGATACTCACGGGACACATCCTTACCCGGGGCGGCCTGGAGCGGGAAGAGGATCTGGTGGACCTGGCCCTCCTGAGCCAGAAGGCTGAGAACGAGTTTGTGGGGGTAAACTGCGGCATCATGGACCAGTTTTCCATCGCCCTCTCAAAAGAGGGGAGCGCTCTTCTGCTTGATACCCGTACCCTGGAATATCGTCCCGTTCCCCTGGACCTCTCACCCTGGAGACTCACGGTCATGGACACGGCGAGTCCCCGTTCCCTTGCCGGTTCCGCCTTCAATGAACGGAGAGATGAAAGCGCCCGCGCCCTGGAGATAATCGCCTCGCGCCGTTCACTGGATTACCTGGCCGGGGCCCGGGAGGATGACCTGGATTTAATCGAAGATGAAATCCTTCGCCGCAGAGCAAGACACGTGATCACCGAGGAGAAGCGGGTGATGGAGGCGGTATCCGCTCTGGAGAAGGGGGACCTGAAGACCTTCGGGGAGCTGCTTAATCGATCCCACCTCTCCCTGAGAGATGATTACGAGGTAACCGGGCCGGACCTGGACAGTCTGGTCGACTCGGCCCGGGAGAGAGAGGAATGCCTGGGAGCGCGAATGACAGGTGCCGGTTTCGGAGGATGCGCCATCGCCCTGGTCCATGAGGACGCAGTGTATGATTTTCGCGACAGCGTGAAAGAGCGGTACATGAAAGAGCGAAATCGGGAAGCGAAAATATTCGATGTCAGAGCCGGGTCACCGGCCGGTGAATTTGAAAAAGGAGTCATGGAATGAAACCAGAATCGTGCGTTATACAGCTTGAGGGCGGGTCCCGGATAAAGACTCCCTGGGGTGTCGACGCCCTGCTGAAGGGTGTCAGCATACGGTTTAAAAAGGAAGATATGGACGGCGGGTCCCGTTACCGCGTTTTCCTCTCCACGGAGAGGGAAGTCTACCTTAAAGACGCCCGGCTTATCTTTCGGCACGATTATGATCCGGACGACAGGATACTGGCCAACGGTTTCCAGTCCTGGTCGGAAACCGTGGAGATGCCGGTAAACGGCCGTCAGTGCCCCATTCCGGCCCCCCTCCGATGGATATACGGTTTCAACAGGCACGGTGCCAGTTCTTTTTTTAATCCTTCAGGCAGAAGAGGAAGAATCGCCAGTCACACCTGGACCCATATCCGGAGGGGTAAGGAACGGTTTCTCCTGGCCGGAAGCCTTAATTATCGTTCCTATACCATTTTGCATCACAATACTTTTCGATCCAGGATGACCGTTCAGAACATCTGCGAAGGGCAGGCCCTGGATTACCAGGAAACGGTTTTCGATCTCTTAATCCTCCGGGGAAAGTCGGCCCCATCCTACAAAAGCTATGTGGAAAAACTGCTTAAGCGCAAACCGGAGATGTCTCCCGTCACCGGCTGGACAAGCTGGTACAATTACTATACTGATATCAGCGAAGAGATCATCCGGGAAAACCTGGAGAATTTCGTCTCGCTGAACCTGCCCATCGATATTTTCCAGATAGACGACGGTTACCAGACGGCCGTGGGAGACTGGCTCTCAATTAAGGAGAATTTTCCCAATGGAATGGGAGCCGTGGCCGAAAATATCCACCGGGCCGGGCTTAAAGCCGGTATCTGGCTCGCCCCCTTCGCCTGCGCTAATAACTCGAAGATCTTCCGCGACCACCCCGACTGGCTGGTTACCGATGAAAAGGATCGTCCGGTCCAGGCCGGTTACGTTCCCCTCTGGGGAGGTGCCTGGTACGCCCTGGATATCTACAACGAAGAGGTGCGTTACTACCTCGAGAAGGTATTCTCCACGGTCTTCGATACATGGAACTATGACATGGTTAAGCTCGACTTCCTGTACGCGGCGGCTATCCGACCCGGCCGGGGAAAGAGCCGGGGGATGATCATGGACGAAGCCATGACCTTTCTCAGACGGCTCTGCGGAACTAAGGCGATCCTGGGTTGCGGTATTCCGATGGGTCAGGCGGCCGGGTACGTGGATTACTGCCGCATCGGCTGCGACGTCGCCCTGGGATGGGAGGACCAGCTTCTCAGAAAACTTCAGTATCCTGAGAGGGTCTCCACAATCAGTTCTCTCCGGTCAACCATACACCGCAGATACTTAAACGGGAAGGCCTTTGTCAATGATCCGGACGTCATTATCCTCCGGGAGGAGAACAATGAACTTACCGACCGGGAAAAGGGGACCCTCATGGCCGTAAACGCCGCGCTGGGTGGACTGGTCTTCACCTCCGACAATCCAGGAACCTATGATTCTAAAACACTCCATACCTGCAGGGCTCTCTTTCCCCATCTGGAAAAAGAGGTCCTGGATGTGATTGACAGAGATGAACTGTACCGCATCGATTTTATGATCGGCAAAGAGAAGTTTATTCTCGCTGTCAATCTTTCAAACAACAACAGACAGCTTATCCTGGACCAGGGTGAATATTACGATAACGGACTTCTCTCTGGCCGGGAGGATCTCTTCCTGGGTGGGGATACCTACCTGGAACCCCACGCCTCCAGGATCTTCCGGGTGATACCCCGGACACTACCCGGCCTCGTGGGCACCACCGGCCATATCTTCCCGGGAAGTGAAATAGAATTTCTTAATGTTACAGAGAATGAAGTAAAGGTGACCCTGAAAGAGCGTTTCGTCAATGACGGGACCATAATTGTCAACACCGGCCGCGCCGGGACATTTCACTTCGAGGGAAAAGAATATAATACACTGGATGAGAAAGGAAAGAATATCCTGAAGTTGCCCTACCCGGGAAAAGAATGATCTAACCGCGGCGGAAATCCATGAGCCGAAAATCGTCCCGTATATTCGCCGCCTTTTCCCTTACCTCCAGGATAGCCCCGTATCCGGTTTTATCGCTAAAATTTTCCACTACCCTGTCTTTTCTGTCGTCCGATATCCTGAGCTGATGAAAGCGAAGAGGCACCTCCCAGCGGCTGTCCCGGATGGAGAGGAGCCGGTCACAGAAATCGACCAGCTCATTGAGAGCCAGGCCTCCGTCTCGCAGGATGGAGCTCCCGCTCCTGGCTACCTCCAGTTCCCCCGTATCGATCCTGTTCATCAGGGATATATGCTCTTCAATTCGGAGGGAAGGTTTCGTCCCCCGGGGAAATGAAAGTCGTTCCAGTTCATGCTCAATACGGGAGAATTCCGAACGGTCGGCCGCCTCGTCCAGGATAAGAAAAAAGACGGGCAGGTAATACAGCGTAAGGTCCGAAAGGGCGCCGTAAAATTTCTTCAGCTCATATTCCGCTGCAGGATGAAAATCCAATTCCGGGTAATCGGCGATACGGGCGCGGTTCTCGTCCACGATAGACTCGACTTTGTCAGAGAATTTCGGTCCTTGCTTTCTACTCTCATACCGTTCCTTAAGCTTTTCAAATGCGGAAATCTCAGAAAGGATAAACCCTTCCATATCCATTTTGTTCTTCTCGGCCATGCGGAGGCGTTCCTCGAACTTCTCCACGTCGAACCAGCGGACTCCATACCGCTCGGCGTAATCCCGGTAACGGGTCTTGAGTTTGAAAATCAGCGCCTTTATCTCTTTTTTATTCAGTGCCATCAGGTATATATTCCTACGAGGTACCGGACAACCTGGTGCATCTGGAACCTGAAGACAGGATCCATTTCTTTGTAGTAAAGGTCAAGCAGAGGAATAATGGTGCTGCGACTCCGCATTCTCTTCAAAGCGTAGAGAGCGGCGCTCTTAACGTATCGTTTCTCTTCCCCTTCAATGACCTCAAGAAGAGTACTGATCGTACCTCCGGTCTGGTACATTCCCAGGGAATTGCATGCCTCGGCGCGGACCCGATAATTATTATCCTTCAACAGGTCTTTCAGGATATGAAGGGAACGATTGTCGGAAACCACCCCCAGGGCGTAAACGGCACGTATCCTTCTTGTGACAGTCGGGTCATGGCGGGCAATCTTCACAAGGCCATCCATATCCCCCACCCTTTTAAGCTGGATGATGGTCTCCACCATGAGGTCCTTAATTACTGGATCATTCTCCCTGTCCAGGGCCGATGAAACCGCGTGGACAGAGGAGTTTGAGCCGAGCTTCCGGATCGCCAGGATGGCTTCTTTCCTTACCTCTTCACTTTCAGAGGAAAGGGCCCTGTTCATGATATAGACGCCCCTGCCGTCTCTCATTTCCCCCAGGGCTTTCAGGGCCTCGGCCCGGACCTCGTCATTATCATCCCCGGAAGCGGCCCCACGTACCATGAAAAGAAGATTGTCCAGGTTGTTTCGGGCCACGGCCCGGATGGCGTAAATGCGGACTGATTTATTATCATCCTTTAAAAGCCGGCTCAGGACCTGGTAGAACCTCTGGTCGTAGAGCCAGGAGAGGGCCTCCGCTGCGTAGATGCGGTAGACCGGGTTTGGGTCATCGATCATACCGATAACTATCGGGTAGATCCGGTCGTCCCGGTTATCGGAAAGGCTCATGGCAGCCTCAAGGCGTAGTGTGCTGAAGGGACTCCTCAGAAGTTTCGCTATGGGAACAACGGCCCTGCGGTCCCTTGAGGCGGCCAGGTGGGGCAGGATAGCTTTTTTTAGCACAACGGACCGGCTCTCTTCAATTATCCGGATAAGCTGGGGAACAGAGTCCTGGAAGGGGATGGTCTTGAGGGCAATGATAACACAGGTCCCGGTAAAACGCCCACTCCGAATGGCCCTGTCCGCCAGCTTTTCAACCAGGGCGGGTGGAGCGCCCCCTGACAGTTCTTCCAGTGCCGCCCTTTTCTTCTCCTCATCAGAAGAACATATATCAGAAAGAGAAGGCGCCGCGGACACGCCTGTCGGAAGGACCAGTAGAGCCGTCAGTATGGTTATAAAGAGAAGATTATACTTCATTGAAGTAATATTGTTTCCCCGGATAGATAATGAGACCCTGTAAAGGAATCATGTCGCGGAACCGGAATGGGATCAGCGCATAACCCCTGTCAGATAGTTATTGGCTATGCCTTCGATGACAGATTCATCCAGGACATTCATACCCCTCTTCTCGTAGTCATACACGATGAGCATGATACCGCCCACCAGCATGGAGGCGGTCAATCTGGAATTAATGTCGGTTTTGTAAAGATTGAGTTTTTTAATCTCGTCTACCTCAAGGGAGATGACTTTCGCGATCCGGCCAACGGTCCTGTTTACGCGATTGATGATTTCTTCGTCGATACCGGCTATCTCCTTGAAGATAAGCTTGATGACAATCGGTTCATTAACCAGAACGGAGATGGTGCCGGAAATCCGGTCATTAATGAATCTCTTGATAGATTTCTCGCTGGGGTCGTTCTCGAGAAAATCACGGATATCATCAGGATCAAGAATGTCCTCAATAGCTTCTATGACACTATCAAGTATGGCGTATATAATCTCTTTCTTGTTGCTGAAATACTGGTAGACGGTTCCCCGGGCAATGCTCAGTTTCTCACAGACCTGGCCGATATGAGTACTCTGAAAACCGTTTTCGATGAACATTTCCTTCGCAGTATTAATAATCTGGTTTTTACGACGTTCTCCCTTAGGTGGCATAGTCATTTCCCCCGATATCAGTTGAAGCGATCCGAAGAACGTTTCAGGCTGTTTATCTCTTCTTTCAGGGGAACGAGCGCATCCTGCAGCTCACGCATGATCCTGTCGGCTTTTTCCTGTAGTTCCTTACTCATGGAAGATTTCTCTCTCACATCAGGATGTTCGGCGCCTTTATATTTCATTATCGGACATTGCGCTCCAGAAGCTTTATGATCCCCTGAATAGTATACTCTGAGAAGAACAGATTCTCAAAAGTATCTAAACAGAATAGATACCGGTGTCAGTTGGTCAACAATTTTTCATATAATAATGCACCAGAATATGAATACAATTTTTTGGGTACTCACCTGAATATATGTTAAAAAAATCTACCCTTCAACGTTTAGAACCCGTCGGTCCCTTCCGACGGGTTCTAAAGGATTTCTTTGTACGTCATGGTTACCTCTTCAGGCAGTTGTATTAAGCTGTTCTCCGGTCCTTGTATCTCCATTTTCTACCGTAAGACTGGATCCGATGAACATGTAGAGAAGGTTTTTCATCTCCTTAAGATCCATCATTACATTGGCATCAACACGTACCTTTTCACCAGAAAAAGTCTTGGGAGATTCACTCCCGGAATCTGTACTGACTCGTTCCCCCTGGAGGGCCACCTGTCCGTATCCGGGAGGAAAGGTGGACGTATTCATCGTGACATCCATTTCATGATCCTCCTTCCTTGGATAGTTACTATATATATCGACAAAACATTAAAAAATCAGCAAAAAAAAAGCTGATTTTCAGCTCTCTGATATAAATCTTTTACCTCCTGTATACCATTATAATAGCGCAAAAAGTACGGGCCGATCTGGAAGAACCGGCCCGTATGCCTGTCACTCCTTCTCAATATGAATGACACAGCTCCAGAAGGTGCCGGTTTGATCCCCTGATATTTGCGGTAACCGATGATTGTTTGACGAAGTCCGAGATACTCAAAGTAGAACTTCTCAATAGTTTCAAATATCTTTCTCCCGGGAACATCAATCCGTTTAACCCTGGAAAGAACAAAGGCCTCATGAAGAAAAGTGAGGTACTGTAAAACCATACTGGGAGAAAGTTCTATCTAGGGTTCACCGGCAAACATCCTATCCGTGGAATCATGCCAGTCGCAGTAGAAATCGCGGCAGCCGGGCGGGCGGGTCGAGTATATTCGACATTGGGCGTACCGGTCCAGGTGAGGACAGGCCAATAACCGGGTGCCGTCGGTGAGTTCCAGCGCAGATTGTTCTCCTGTCATGGGATGGCGGCCGCAGCACTGGTAGAGCTTTTCGATTATATGGCAGATCTCGCAGGCCGGCATCTCAGTTGAGAATGGTCCCTGTCATTTCAAGAAGGGGACTGTCAAGGAAACGGCGGGAGGATCCGCCTGTCTTCACGGCCACCTCGGCCCGGGCCGCCGACCGGATGATCCTCTTCAGGCGTTCCTGTCCTGTCTTCTCAAATATGGATATCTGCTTGTCCCGTATCCTGGGTGGATACTTCCGTTTCTCAATAACCGAAAGAGGATTCTCGCCCCTGAAGGAGGCCCTGTGGCATTCCTCGATCTCCGCGGCCTTTTTCATGACCAGGGCCACAACGGCAAGTTCCTGGACATTCTCATCCAAAAGCCGTTTCAGCGAAGAAACAGCTCTTTTATCTTTCAGAAAAAGCATGTCAATATATTCAAAAATGCTGGTGTCTCTCAGATCCGCCACCACCTGCCGTACCATACGGACCGTCACCTTCTCGTCCACGGCGTAGGAGGCAATCATCTCAATTGACTCATCGACGTTGCGAATGTCGTTTCCTGTCCTTTGCACGATGGCGCCGGGTACGTTATCCTCGACTGCAAGATCCCTTTTTTCCAGTTCCTGGCGGATATACGCGAGTATGTCGCTGTCGAACATTTTCCAGAACTGGACAACCTTCATGGAATCGAGCCAGGGTTCCAGCACCGCGGGAGGCCGGTTTTTCGCGCTGGTGAGGACCACTGTAACCGACGGATCTCTCTCCTTTATAAGTCGTTCAACATCAGACTTCACGTTCTTCCCTGAACCGATCCGGTCCACGTCGCGAACAATAGCCATCCGCCTCTCGCTGAACATCGATGAGGAGAGGGCAAAATCAAGGGCGGCCATGAACTCCTCCTTTTCGCCCTTCTCTTCCAGGTTAAAGCGGGAAAGAGCCGTACGCCTCTCCTCTTCATCGGGGATGAGCCTGGCGGCGATCTGTTCCGCGACCTTCTCCTTTTCCCCCTCTTCCTCACCAAGAAAAAGGTAGACATCATGAAGGGAACCGCCCCGAAGCTCACGGATGAATTGTCTTGAATTCATGAATTTTTTCATTTCTCTTTTCCCAGCTCCCTGTCGCTCATCAGTTCCGTGTACCATCCGGTAATAGCCTTCCGCGTCAAACGGTCGGCCATGCTGTCCAGAAGCCGATCCACGGCCTGTTCCCGTGTAAGAACCGGCTGTTCAACTTCGGAATATTCCAGGTAGGCCCACACCTTTTCATCGCTGAAAATGATCCTTTTCGGCGGTTCCATGAGTACGGCCCCTGTCCTGACAGAGATTCTCCACCTGGCCGGACGGCCTATACTATCGTAAGAGAGGGGGAGCCGGCGAAACTCCAGGATGGATACCGTGTAGTATACATCGGAATCATCCCGGGCGGGCACCACGGTCAGCCTCCCATCCATGTTGAAACGTTCCCGGAGCTTTCTCGTAAGCTCGTCCTCCCATCCCATGGGAACACGGCTGGTCACCTTCAGGGCGATCCGGTTGGCGTCCCTGGGAATGACCGGCTCACCCCGGAGGACCGGGATCTTCAGTTCTCCCCTGTTCTCCGTGGAGCCGCAACCGAAGAGCGTAAGCAGGGTAAGGAAGAGGATGAATACGTGAAATTTCATATTTTTCATCATAAAAAAGGTTAATTTCCCACACCTCATTGACGAGACTATAAGTAGATCATTTTACACTTTAATTGGTCTTCCTTGAAACTTCTGGGCAGTCGTATCAGGAAAGACCTTTTGCAACAACGGGATAGAGAAATCTATCCCGTTTTATATATACTCACGGTTCGATTATCCGTATGGTCTCTGTCAGGGAATAGACCGCTTCGATATACTGGCGGGCCGGCCGGTCCCAGTAGTAGACCGACTTCTCCGCGTTTCTTCTCCCCTTAAGAACGGTCCTGTCATCGTTGTTCTTCATGAACTTCGCCGCCCGTTCCATGGCATCATAAAAGGAACCTGGCGAAAAGTCTGTAAAGAGAAAACCGTTCCCCTCCACGTCGTCACCCCGGCTGCGAAGTGGAAAGACCGTGTCGCGAAGACCGCCCGTGGCCCGTGCCACGACAAAGGAACCGGCCGCGAAAGCCTCCAGCTGGGATATGCCTCCCGGTTCGTGCATGGAGGGCATGCCGAACAGGTCAGTACCCAGAAGGGGAATGCTCACGTCCTGGAAGCCGAAGATAACGTTGATATTGTCCGGATAGTAACGGGTAAGGAGAGAGAGACCCTGAGCGATCTCCTCTCCTCTCTGGTCTCCGGATGAGACAGCCCCTCCAATAATCATCTGATAATTCAGGGTCTTTACCAGTCCCTCTGATGCATCCAGTATGAGCTGAAACCCCTTCTGCTCTGAAATCCGGTGGATCATGGTAAAGAGTATGACGTCCGGGTCGACCTTCAGTCCTCGGCTGAGCTGTAGCATCAGCTTATGGCTCAGGCGCACCAGGATTTCCTTCCACTCCAGGTCCTTTATCCTCTGGAGATCATCATACCCTTTCATAATCTCCGGGTAACGTTTCTCGATCACCTTTTTCAGTTCAGAGTTGCCGCTTATGTGATCCAGTAGACGGGGATACCATTCCTCCACAAAACCACTTGCCCTGAATCTCTCTTCGATCTTTTCCCGAAAATCGCTGCCTATGGCATTGCTTATACCGATCACATCGTGAAGTATATGTTCAAGGCCGTCGGAGGCGTACTCTATCTGCCGGGCGTAGGAAGGGCTGACCGTGATGGTCCTGTTGGCAAGACGGATACCGGTAGCCATACAGCTTATCTTGTCCTGCTGAAGAGGATCACAGAAATCTCCCGTCTTCCACATGGGCAGGTTGAAGAGAGTAAAGAGGTCCCGACCCCTTTCCCATCGGTGGTAGGCGTCGAAATATTGCCAGCCACCGTTATGGATGATATGGAGAAAGGTATTACGCATGAAAACCGGATGGTTGCTGTAATACTCATCACCCCTGACTATACCGTTGAAGATACCGGCGTAAGCGTCGTTGGTATAGGTGTAATGAGGTTTAAGATCAAATGTGAGGATGACTTCGGCCGCGGCCCGGGCGAATGCGATCCTTCGTCTCAGCTTCTCCACGGATGTTATGCCCCAGTAGAGACCGTCAAAGAACTCGTAGTGGTCCAGCAGGAAGTATCCTACCCCGTCGACCTCGCCGTAATGCACACCCACCTCATACTCGTACTCGTGGATATTGAAGCGAACGTTTTTACCGGTGTATTTGACATTGTATCTCTTCACCGCGTTCCGGAGTTTCTGTACCGCTTTCTCGTCCCCGTGATGGTAGTAGCCGGTGATGACATAAACTTTCTCGCCCATGCGAACCAGTTCCCTGGGAAGTTCGTAAACAACGTTGGCCAGACCGCCGCTCTTGGAGAAGGGCTCCGCCTCGGCCGACATAAAGACCATTGAGCCCCGGCGATTGCTCTCAACGAGCATTATGCCCAGGGAGACGATCCGTTCATCCTTCTCCTTCTGGAACTCCGACTGGAACTTTTTGATCAGATCGACGGTAATATAGCCGTGTTTATATAGATAGAAGACGGCCCGCTTGATGGCCAGCTCCAGGAGAGGACGGTTGTTGATCCAGTAATACTCGACGAGGTATTCCAGCAGGAAATCGATGAGTTCCCTGTAATCGTCGCATCGCCTCGCTATCTCCATGAAGGCGAAACTGGACTCGATGGCATCCGTGTCATCAATGGTCGCCAGCCGGGAGAAGGAATCGGTCAGGAACTCCCGGTAAAATTCCTCCCGGGAAACCCTCTCAAACTTGAGAAGCTTGACCCGGTCGGTGTAGGATACAATGGTGGAGACCCTGGAGGTCTTCAGCTCCTTTCCGGTGTAGTACGACACTCCCCTGGTCACGGCTGAATAAAGTGGATCCACAAGACGGAAGGAGTCTTCCTCCCCCAGGGGCAGGCGTGGATTGTCAAACTGCAGGGCCACACTCTGATTATAGTCAGAGAAGTTAAAGGCCCCTACCCAGCAGGTATCTCCGCTGAATTTCATGGAGGCGGCCACCATGTTGTTGTTCGACCAGAGGAGATACCCCAGACCGGGGTTGCTTCTGTGAAAAGTGTACCATTCGCCGTAGAAAGACTCGAGACTTCTGTGCGCCGCGTACTCGAACTGGTTCCAGTTCACATATATGTTGTCAAGATAGACCTTCCATCCTTCACCTTCAGCGCTCCCCTCGTAATCCATGATCACGCTGCTCATGAATGAAGTGAGACCCACAGCCGCACGAAGACCACGGTGACCGAATGTGTTCAGCGCCCGTCTCTCGTCGTGGTTCCCCAGGATACCCAGAAGAACGGTCCCTTCCGGCAGGGTGCTGGGATAGTAATTGTCGTAAATGTGATAGATCTCCCGCACATCACTTGTGCCGTGAATAATATTCTCGCATACTTTAAAAAGGGAGGAGTTATAGGGAATAAGCCCGGTGCGGGCCAGGAACCGCTCATGACCCCAGTAACATTCCGCCAGGTTCACGAAATAGGGCTTATTGTGTTCCCTCAGCTTTCTCTCCACCCTGAGCATCAGGTAGTAATGAAAAGGCACAGCTATAAGATCGCGGCACGCGGAGTCATAGTAACCGGTGGTAATGAGATGCTCATCCTCCCGGTCGTTCACGATGATGTTCCCTTCAACCATTTCCTCGTGGCTGCGGGCCCTGTTGTAGACGCGGGGATAGTTATTCTTCTTCATCATGATGGGAACGGCGTGGGCTGAGTCGAAACGGATGCCATCGATGTCGAAGCGGTCGATCAGGGTAAGGATCGACTCCGTCAACCATTCCCATACCTCGAACTGCCTGTAGTTCAGAAGTTTGCCGTCGTCCCAGGAGCCGTACCGGCCGTCCGTGGATGCCCGGGGCGTGAGATTCCCCTCGTGATTGTAGGTCATGACCGCGTTCTTATCCGGCAGATGATCGCTGCTCCTGTTTATATGAGGAACGACATCCACGATTACGCGGATGTCCATGCGATGGGCCTCCTGGACAAGCTCCACGAACTCCTCTTCTCCTCCCAGGAAAGGTTCGATATCGATAAGACTCATGGGGGAGAAGGGAGAAGGGCTCGTGGCTCCAGGGTCCCAGTCCTGCCGGTTCTGACCTCGTTTCTGCACGCCCAGCAGATAGAGACTAGTGGCGCGATAACGCTTCCGGATGTCTTCCAGGTGTACCTTGATGTCTGAAAAGCGACCCAGTCGGATGACCTCCCCGTTCTCGTTGTAGACCAGTCCGGTGTGCCCGTTTCGGTCGTGCCAGTAAATACGGGTGTGCCCGTGTATGTCCGGGAATATCTCCAGGATAATCTCTCCCTTCAGGTCAGGGAGCACATTGACCCGACCACTGGCGCCGGGAAGGTTCAACCAGGTAGCGTTCTTTTTCTTCTGGCGCATGACAATGAAGTCGTAGTGCCCGATTCGATCGAAACGGTAGGTGGCCGTCCAGTTACCCGGTTCTTCTCCGGGCCGAAGCGGTATCTCCACCCGGGATATGTCTTTTTCGAGAAAGAGACCGTTCATCGACTCGTTATTGTAGATGGCAAGGAAGTGATTTCCCTTCTCCTCGCCCAGGTCGAAGGTAAAGGTATATTCCGTTCCGCTGTAGGTATTGATGAATTTTGTTGCCAGGGGCGCGTCGAATTCCTTCGGGGCAAGGACCCGTTCAAGTATGATATTGGCGTAGTCCCGCACCTCATGAATGTCATGTCCGGATGCCGATACAAGGAGGCGAACCACCTCCCGCAGGGAGTCCTGATCCGCACTCCTCTTATATCTGCGGGCCAGGCGTTCCAGGCCCTTGACCGCTTTCATACAGCGGGCATAGTCGAAATTCAGCTCGTCTCCTCTGCCTCTCGCGTCCAGTTCCCTTAGTATGTTTTGCCGCTGGTTCTCCTTAAAAGGGGCCGGTTTCTTCCAGGGGACTGTTTCTTCCTCCTCCACTTCAAAGCGGCGGGATATGGCCACCACTTCGTCCAGGAGATAGGTCAGGGCCTTGGAGACGTCCGGGGTCTGTATCTCGTCATGAATGTAACCTGTCTCAACGGCCCGTTCCTCAATAGCCAGGAGTTGAACAAATGCCTGGAAAAGCTCGTCCCGGCCCAGCTTCCTGTGGGCCGCCACGGCGTCGAAGGTCTTCAGGCCGAGATAGATGGTCGGTATCTCGGTCCATTCAGGACCGGCTCCGATATGGGCCAGGACAGTGGACGCCTCGGACCTGTGGGTAATGGTGGGACGGCCCGGGAGTTCCTTTATGATAACAAAGCGCCGGGAGACGACACTGGGAAGTTCCACCCGGGCCGCGGCCTGGTAAAGGAGGCTCACGGCAATCACCAGCCGGGCCGTGAGCCGGTTGTCCTGCATCAGGCGGTCCCGGATGACCTGGTCGTCCCCTGCCAGCCGGTCGATGACACTGTTTCTCTGGTCGAAATAGTGTTCCCGGTAAAGTTCCGGCGGGTCCCCCTCACGCAACCGCTCCACCACGTCGCTGTCCAGGTAGATCTCGTAGGCCCTCATTTCATTAAAGGCCCTGCTGATCTCCCTGTTTACAACGGAATCGGAGAGATAGGGTTCATCGTCCACTCGAAATCGGCTGAGACTCTTATTGGCAATCATAATTCATCCTGTTCCGGGAGAGAGGCTACCTGTTCTCTTTTCCACAGGCGAATGGCCTGTTTATAGTATTCAAAGGGGGGAGCCTCAACTTCCATCTTTTTAATAATAAGGCGTCGGGTCCAGCGACGTTCCGCCATCTCGCAAATGTCCTTTATCGTCCTTCCTGAGAGACCGTCGGAACGTTCGCCCAGGACCTGGCAATCCTCTTCCGTCAGGTGCCGGGCATAACCGGAGAATATGGCCGCGCGCTCTTCCTTCTCCGGTAAAGGGAAAAATATCGTCTGGTCAAACCGGTTGAGAAGCGCCGGATCCAGGTCCATCCGCCGGTTCGTGGCCCCGATGGTAAGGGTATTCAGCGCGGCCTCCATGCCGTCCAGTTTGCGCAGCAGAACCGAAAGGACTCGCCGGGTGGCTTCGAAGAGATTCTGGTCACGGGAACCGGCCAGGGAATCGATCTCGTCGAGAAAAATAATGGCACCTCCCATCTCTTCGCAGGCATCGAATATCATAGCCAGGTTCTGGGAGGACTGCCCGTACCATTTCGACATGATCGATTCCACGGGCACGTAGACAAGAGGGACATTCACCTCACCGGCCAGTATGCGGGCCACGGTGGTTTTGCCCACGCCGGGCGGTCCCTCAAAGAGAAGGGCCCGGGGACGGTTCGACTCAAAGACTTTCCGGGTTATTTTCGCGACAGAGTCATATATCTCAGGATTCTTAAGAGGCAGGATGATCGATTCCCGCATCTTCCGTTTAACGTCCTCGTAGCCGGCGATATAATCCCATCCCAGGGACCGGTCAGAAATCATGACCGTGGAACCGAGACGGGCCAGCCTGGATGCGGGATCGCTTCCGCCGGCGCCCAGGGCCTGAACCAGGAGGGCGGCGACACAGCTGGTCTCATCCTGTGTGAGCTGACCCTTCTTACTTATCTCCAGGCGGGAGTTGACAAGGCGGAAAAAGTCGATACGGATGTTTCCCAGTATGTCTTCGGTGTTGTAGAGGTTCCGGTTCAGTGCCTGGAAACCGTAGTGACCATCCTCGAAAGCGGTTACGCGGACGTTCTCGATATGACGCTTTATGATACCTGCGTAAACAAAGAGGGACTCTTCCGTCAGTTCGGGCAGACCGAAGGTAACCCGGGTCTCCCCCTGTTCGAAGGCGATACGGGGAAGGAGGGACTCTTCCAGGGACTGCTTCCCGGAGATGACACGGGCAATCTCCCGGTCGATCTGTTCCTTCATCCTGTCAAAGGGAAGAGTGGTTTCCGTATCAGTCATTCACGACACTCGCAATCATTAATTACTATCATCTTTACCCTCTGATGTAAAATCTATTTTAAGAAGGCGTCTCGATTTTTCCAGCTTTTCGCTGTAGTCCCTGTTCCATTCCAGCTCCATGATCACAAGATAAACGGAATCACCCCTGTATTCATCCACCGGAATGGTCGTTCCCTTATCCGTGAAAACAAACCGTTTGATTTCCCGTTCGCAGACCAGTTTTCCAAAATTCCGGGATACACTGGTGAACCTGTGTTCCTCCTCGCTTGTGAAGAACCAGTAGTTCGGCTCATCGGGCGCAAAGACAAGGGCCGACTCCGGATTTTGGGCCCCCTCAAGAGTTCCGCTGCCGGAAAAGCCGGGGATGTCTCCCACCCACTTGCCTTCCGCCGCGGCACGGTAGGAGGTATCCTCCATACAGGCATGAACATAAACGGAGAAGGGACCCCGTGCCGTAAATACGAGGGAGAAGGGGGCCTTTTCAAGGGTAACGGTCCCAACCGCTCCCCGGACACTCTTCTCTCCCTGTCTCACGGAGACATCCAGGAGGAATGGCCCATCCTGCCGCATGACCCCTCCCCCGCAGGAAAGGACCAGTAAAAGGAGAAGCGAAACCTGGGAAATCCTCCGCCTCATTGAACCCCACCGCCTCCGGGGTAGAAATCGGTATCCTGCCCTTCTGCAACAGAAGTATCGATAAAGCAACGGGCGTCAATACCGCCCCGGGTGTTGTAGACGGTTTCAACGCTCAGGTATTTCGGCTCGAGAAGCCGGACCAGGTCTGTGTAGATACGGTTCGTGGCCGCCTCCTGGTAGATACCGACGTTCCGGAAAGAGACGAAGTAGTACTTCAGAGACTTGAGTTCGACGATCTTTCCTTCCGGAATATAGGTAATGGCGACCCTGCCCAGGTCGGGCAGCCCGGAGAAGGGACAAACCGCGCTGAACTCATCGGTCTCACAGCTGATCTCCTGGGGAAGACCGTCGTACTCCAGGGTCTCAAGAAAGTCGGCCCGAATGGCCTCCTCGTTCTCGAAGGTAAAAATTCTGCCCTCGCCTTCAGGCATCATGAACTCCATACAGGGATTTAAAAGGCCCGAACAGGACCTCTGTTTATATGCTACGGAGTGGCAGCAGGATGGTCAAGCATAAAGAGAATATTCAGCACGGAAGAAGAAATTCCCGGGAAACACAGGTTTGTGAATTGACAGACACCCTTATCCGGGGTCAGATATTACTTTCAGGAAAGGAGGTTCTCCTTCTTTCCCCGGAGAGGAAGATGAAATACTTTCTGATCATAGTGGCGACCATTATCGGATACGAGATTATCCGGGCTCTCTTCCTGGGATTGATCAGGAAACGCCTTATCCGTTCAACCAGCCGCTATATTGAATCCAACCGGATACGCCTGGACCGATATAAATTCATGAACCGGCTCATGGTCAAACATGAACTGCTGAATAACCCGGAAGTCCATCAGGGAATCATTAACCACGCCCGGGATCAGGGTATGCCGGTCCAGGAAGTCCAGGAACAGGTTGAGGAGTACATCGATGAAATCGTCCCCTTTTTCAACCTTCTCTCGTACTACAAGCTCGGGTACTGGGTGGCCAACCTCTTCCTGAACATGATCTACGAGGTGGTCATCGACCGGGAAAACGCCGAGAAGCTGAAGGGCATCCCCTCTGACAGCATCGTGGTTTTTATCATGAACCACAGGAGCAACATCGACTATATCCTGGTGGCCTATATGCTTGCCAGGCAGATCTCCCTCAGTTACGCGGTGGGAGAATGGGCCCGAGTCTGGCCCCTGGAATATATTTTCAAATCATTCGGAGCCTACTTCATTCGCAGAAAGTACAGGGAGAAACTGTACCACCTTGTTCTCGAGAAGTACGTCCAGCACATAAGCATCCAGGGAATCACCCAGGGGATCTTCATCGAGGGGGGCCTGAGCCGTAACGGCCGTTTCAGGGGAGTGAAAATCGGCATCCTGGATTATATCATCGGCATACGGAAGAACCCTGATTTCAAACGTGAACTGGTCTTCGTACCTGCCAGCATCAACTATGACTGGGTCCTGGAGGACAATATCCTTGTCCGCGAGTGGAAGGAAGGAAAGAAGAAGAAGAGAGGTTTCGGGCAAAACATAATCTCACTGACGCGTCTTGTTGTCCGAACACCGGTTTTGCTGGGCATAAACACCCTGCGACTTATGACGCGCCGCCTCAAGGAGCACGGAACGGCAAGCGTCAGTTTCGGTGATCCGGTCTTCCTCTCCGAGCTTCTGAAAAAGGAGAAAGAAGACATCTTCTCCCTGGAGCGGCATGAAAGACTCTCCCGCGTCAATCATTACGCGGAGAGACTCCTTGACCGGATCGGCGAAGTGATGCCGGTCACGCCCCTCTGCCTGTCGGCCCACTCCGCTCTCGCCCTGGAGAAGAAACACTTCACCCGGGACGAGCTCTTCGCCCGGATGGCCCGTGACGCCCACTACCTGAAAGATCAGGGATGCAGGCTTGTCCGGGGCAGGGCCTTCGAGGCGAGCCGTCGCAGTTACGAAAAGCTTAACCGGGAACGCGCGTCCCGCCAGAAAGAGCTGGTGGCCTTCGAAGAAAACTATTTGGAATCGGAAGAGGCCCGTGAATCTCTCCGATTCGCCCTGGAGCTTATGAGAAAACGGAATATGATTCGTGGACCGAAAAACAATCTGAGAATCGTGGAGAAGAACAGGCTTCTTCTGGAATATTACGCCAACAGCCTGGCTCATTTCTTTGACCGTAAGGAACAAACGTGAAAATATACAGAACGACCCGCTCCCTGGCCCACCGGGCCTTTCTTTTCATGAAGTACACTCTGCGGCCCTCCCTGCGGAAGAAACCCCCTTCAGAGGAGCGGAAGGGAGAGGTGGTCTTTCTGCTGCACGGAATACTCCGGAGAGCCGGAGCCATGCGGCCCATAGAGGATTCTCTGCGAAAGAAGGGATATCGGGTTGTCAACTTCGGATACAGGAGCCGTTCAGAATCTATCGGGGACATCGCCGATTCCCTGGCCGACCGTGTTAAGAGACTCATGGAAGAGGAACCGGTCACCGGCATCAGCTTCGTGACCCACAGCATGGGCTCCATCGTAGTCCGGTACTGCCTGGCCCATTACCGGGAAATCCCCGTTAAACGCTTTATCATGATCGCCCCGCCCAACCGGGGGTCCATCATGGCGTCCTATCTGAAACGATGGCTTCCCTACCGGCTGATCCTGGGACGGGCCGTTGAAGAACTGGCCCGGTCATCAGAGTCCCTGGTGAGCCGCCTTCCGGAACCGAGAGGAGAGTTCGGCGTTATTGCTGGCGGCACGGGCGCCTCCACGGGAATGAATCCCTTCATCCCGGGAGACGATGACGGGACGGTAAGCGTTGAGGAGACACGCCTTTCGGGAATGACCGATTTCATCCAGGTCCGGGGACAGCACTCAACCCTCCTCTTCCAGAGACGGGTTATAGCCAATGTTTTCTCTTTTCTGGAGGATGGGAGATTTCTTCATGATAATTGAATGTTCCAAAATGTATTTGCAGATTTACCTGTAGATGGGAACCTTGCCTCCAGTAATCCAGAGGGGGACCCGCAGCGTCATGGACAAAGCATTTGACGAAATAAGGAAACCGGCCCTGGAGGCCCGGTACGACGCCGAGAAGATCGCCTTCGGCCCGGTGGTCTTCCAGGCCGTAAGAATACTCCGGGACAAGGGCATTCTTTCGAAGATCGAGGAATCGGGCGAGTCGGGTAAAAGCATCGAAGAGCTTTCGCAGGATACCGGGCTCTCTCCCTACGGCGTCCGTGTTCTTCTGGAAACGGGCCTGAGCGCCGGAGTAGTCCACATGAAGGATGAACGCTACCTTCTGACCCGAACCGGTTACTTCATAGTAAACGACGAGATGACCCGGGTGAACATGGACTTCATCCAGGACGTCTGCTACCTTCCCATGTTTCACCTGGAGGAATCGATAGAAAAAGGCGAGCCCGAGGGCCTGAAGGTCTTTGGACGGTGGAAGACGGTCTACGAGGGCCTGGCCGAACTTCCGGAGAAGGTGAAGAGAAGCTGGTTCGCCTTCGATCACTTTTATTCCGACTCGGCCTTCCCTAAAGCCCTGCCTCACGTCTTTAGAAACAGCCCGCGAACGATACTGGACATCGGGGGAAACACCGGCCGCTTCGCCCTGAAGTGCCTGGCCCACGACCCGGATGTGAAGGTGACCATAGCCGACCTTCCGGGACAGCTTGCCGTGGCCTTCAAAAACGCCGAGAAGGCCGGTGTCCAGAGGAGACTCCAGGGCGCCACGGTCGACCTGCTGGAAGAATCATCTGAACTGCCTTCCGGATTCGACGCTGTCTGGATGAGCCAGTTTTTGGTCTGTTTCTCTCCCGATGAGATCCACAGCATACTGGTCAAGGTGCGGGAAGCCATCGATGAAAACACGGAACTTTTCATTTTAGATACTTTCTGGGACCGCCAGGCCTGGAACATCGCGGCTTATTGTCTCATCAATTCTTCCCCCTACTTCACGGCCGTGGCCAACGGCAACAGCATGATGTACAGGTCAGAAGATTTTTACGCCTTTCTGGAAGAAGCCGGCCTTACAGTTAAAAAAGAATGGGACGGCCTGGGGATCAGTCATACGTTGCTGTGCTGCGGAAAGAAAAATAAAGATTCCGGATGAAAAAGAAAAACCATGTCCAGCGCAGTCATGGATAACGTATTGCGCTGGACCGGCGTTTTTGGGGTCCATTTTCGCCGCGGAATAAGGACATTCACATATGTTTTGGGCAAACAAAAGATTTCCCGAAGATAGTATTTGGAAGCTACCTTAACGGAATTTTCCCCGCGATCATAGTTCGTCTTATTCTCGGCTGATTTGTTCTGGTACGGTTTCACCTGAGATTGGAAAGACCTCGCCCGCTTTAGATACTTTTTCGCGGAACTCTCTGATGCGGCAAAGGCATCCATAACCGGGATTGCCATCATGACTGTTATGAAAGCCATCAATATTTTTCCTTTCATAAATCCCCTCCGAAATCACTGTTTATTCAATTTTTAAAAAAATACTATATGCAGATATCCGGGCAACTCAATTTTCAGAAAATATACTTTTGGGGATAAATACTTTATGATGGATCAGCTATTTGTCATGGGATTAAGATAGATCAATCACATTTTGGCCAGAGGAACCAGGGGATTTACATACATGAATGTATACTCACATCATACATGTTGTATTCGACAAAAATGCCACAATAGTATTCCCGGTATTATTATATTTTTGGCGTATTGATAATTTTAAAATAATTTTTGAAGATGCTTTTACGTCCCGTCGGCTGCGGCTGTGAGGATAATTGAGTCTTTTTAGCAAATAAAGCTAAGAAATCAATATAATATTCCGTTTAATCATCACACAGCCTGCAGACTGCTGACAGGTGATTCATCCTGCCCAAATTCGCAATATACGGCTCTGAGCTGAAATCATAAAACGTCACCAGCTCCCATAGAACAGGCCCTCTTCGCGTCATCGATCCTGTGACGGCTGTTCCCGGCGTTCCCATGGAAAAAGAGAATTACGTTTTTATTTCTTTTTTTACCTGATATCCATAATTCGAATAGTATAAAGCACCGTATAAAACCACAATACCAATGTTTCCCGGGTACACCATCCGGCAAAACCTTTATTTAATAAATTTTAATTTCATTAAATACTGATTTCCATAGACATCTATAATTTAACAAAATATTTACACTTTTGATTGACAGTACAGGTGCCCTCTATATAGTTGCACTGATAATAGATGCCCAATTTAAGCATCTACGCAGGTATTGCCTGCGAAAAATAATTTAGGGGGTAGCTAAAACATGAAAAGGATTCTATTTCCTTTCCTGATCATGGGACTCGCCCTTTCCTTTGCTTCCTGTGGTGAAGACAAAGCTAAAATGGAAGGGAGTCTTGTTGACAATATGTGTGCCTTGTCAATAGAGAAAGAGCCTGACAGGATTATCGGACGTTTTTCGAGTCTGTCCACGAAAGCCAAGAGGGTTGACGTTGAGGTTAACGGAAAACCTGTAACTGTATACTTCACAGACGAAACAAATTGGTCCTTGCCGAAAGACATACAAGAAATATGGAAATTGCGGGACTACAAAAGCCGCTGTGTCGCTTTCGATTATAAGAAAGAAGGCGGAAAGTACATAGCCGAAAAGGCCATCGTTGCGGAAGAGTTTGAAGTCGACCAGGACATGGTCATCGGCTACGACAAATTCGTTGAGCTCAAAGATTCAGCAACGATTGCTGATTGCCGTCCCGGATGGATGACCTCCAAAGGTACCATACCCGGAGCGAAAACATTGCCTCCCGGAAAGATCGGAAATCAGGAATATTTTGAAAAACTTCTTCCCGACAAGAACAAGCAGGTTATTTTCTTCTGCGGCGGTTTTGCCTGACTCTTTGCCCCGCATGCCGGTCAGGCAGCAGTAAAGTACGGATATAAGAATGTCAAGGTATTCCATGCAGGCTATCCCAAGTGGAAAGCGGAAAAAAACCCCAGTGTAATCAAGGCCAGTTTCATCAAGGATAATCTGAAAGAAGACAATCCCATGATACTCATCGATATCAGGGAAAATGCAGCCGAGGAACATATCCCTGGCGCCTACGCCGTATCACCGGACAAAATCAACACGATAAAGGGAATGCTTCCCTCTTCCAAGCGAGATAAGAGCCGAGCTCCAATTATCGTTTACAGCTCCGGCGAAAACGTAAACAAAGCCCGCGAAGTCGCCAAAACTATCAACTCCTGGGGATACAAAGGCGCATCTTTCCTTAAGGGAGGTTTCGAGGCTTACAAAAGCCTGAAAGAAGCAAAGGTTGCTTCAAATTCTCTTGCCGATAAGATTGACTACGTTGCCAAGAAACAGCCGGGAGAATTACCACCCGCTGAGTTCAAAGAGATGATCAAAAACGGTGTTCCCGGGGACGTTGTCCTTATTGACGTAAGAAGTAAAAGCGAAACCGAGGAAGACCCTTTCGGCATGCGCTTTGAAGGGGCGAAAAACATTCCCCTTGAGAACCTTCTTGAGGCCTCAAAAGATTTCGACAAATCGAAGCGATACGTCATCACCTGCATAACAGGTCTCCGGTCCAAGATGGGACGGGATGACCTTGCCCAGGAAGGCTTTAATGCATTTTACGTTGATGGTGTCTACAAGGCCAAAAATGGTGGTCTCAAGCTCGGTTCGGTTGAATTTACCAAAGAAGAGATAGAAAAAATTAACAAAAAGTAGCTGGATTCGTTACCAGCGCATAGCTGATAAAAAGCGCCCTCCGGGGCGCTTTTTTTGTCCAACTATGTCGGAATACCCTTTAAAAAAACTCCACGGTCTGGTCCTCCTTCACGGTGAAGGCTGTGCCGCAGGAGGGGCAGAGAAAATCTCCGGGTCTTCGAACTCGAACCAGGCCCTGGCAGGTTTTGCATTCCACCACAAAAGGAGTAAAAGCGCCCATTTCCACGGTATCTGCTTCCCCTGGTTTGGGCCGGGCGCTTTCCAGCTCCATAAAACCCTCTCCGGCTGATTCCTTTTGACTGCCAGTTCCAATCATCGGGCCGAAATCATTATCTCCGGATTCGTCCATGAAGGTTTCATCCAGAAAAGGGATCTCATCATCACCGGGCAGGTCCATCTCCCCATGGGCAGTTCCGGCTGGGGCGGATGTGGAGGGATGCGGCTCATCCTCCCGCATCTCTATCTGCCTGTCCATGGTCTCCATGGCCTCGATACGGGAAGTAGCCATGTTAAGTACCCTGTCAAAACCGAGGATACGGAAAAGTGTGGCAAGCTGCTGATTGAGGTTAAAGATGATAACGTACCCATCGTGGGAAGATACCTTTTTCTGCATGAATATAAGGACACCGAAACCGGCCGAGCTGACCGAAGCGAGATCTCCAGCGTCAAAAAGAATGTACCTGGTATCCCTGGAGAGAAGGTTGTTTATATAGCCTTCAAAATCGGGAGAGGTTTCACCGTTCAGGCTCCCCTCAAGGCTTACCACGACCCCTTTCCCGTCCAGTATCTCCATGTGATCTATCAAAAGCATCGTCAATCCTTCTTTATAATCGGAATGGCTTCTCGTACCACGGTTTTCCGGTCCTTCCTCTCTCTGGGGACCTTGATAGCGGGAGCCTCAACAGACCTGTCCTCGATGTCAAGCACGGCTTCATCATCCATCTCGCCCAGGAGCGAAATGGATATGACCGGCTCATCGCTCTCTTCCACTTCTTCTCTCTCCTGCCAGAGGTAGGGCTGCTCCAGGGTACCCGTCTCCGAATCTAT
Source organism: uncultured Leptospirales bacterium (assembly GCA_964645775.1). Lineage (GTDB taxonomy): Bacteria > Spirochaetota > UBA4802 > UBA4802 > UBA5550 > CAZYBU01. The sequence continues at coordinate 119,153 of CAZYBU010000003.1, forward strand.
CAATCCCCGGTCAAGCTCAATCGTTTCCTCATGGAGAAAAAGACCCTCTTCACGCTCCTTCTCCGGTCCCCCACTCCTTCTCCCTTCGAGCCAGGCCTTGCGCTGGATCTGGCGGTACCTGAAAAAGACAATGAATGAAACAAAGAGTGAAACAAGGAGAACACCCACCAGTCCGTACTGCATAAAAATAATGTAGCGATTATACAGGGCCTGGATAACAGAATAGATCCGATCCTTGCTTATGAGAAAATTGACGGTGCCTATAGGTTTCCCTTCGTGGTAGACCGCTTTTGAAACGAGCCATCCATTTCTGTCAACACTCTCGTAGAGATGCTTCTTGATGAGTTCCTGTTCCCGCCGGTTAAAGGGGATTTTACGTTCAATCATGTAATAGGGGGTAAACTGCACCTTTTTGCTTTTCCTCTCCACGGGTCGCAGGATCAGGTCAAGGTTATAATAAAACTCATCATTCGCGATATTACCCCGCACCCGTTTCACCTGTCCCGCGACTGAATGAGCTACGATGGTACCGTTGGCCCGGACAAAAAAGGCCTCATCCACGGTATGCTCCCGTATGCTTTTTGCGAAAAGTTCCCTGAGGTCTTTGAAATTCTCTTTCCTGTATCCCTCTTCGCACGCCTCGGCAAAGCCCTCTGCCATTGTGAGGGAAAAATTGATTGTGTATCGCTCTATATAATCGATCCGTTTCTTCGCCGCCCGGTAGAAATACCAGCTCGTTCCGCCTGTTACGGCGATTGAATCAATAATGAGCACCAGGAAAAATATTCCCAGAGGGAACATAACTTTCCGGTAGGTCGGTCCTATAATTCTGTTCCGTAAAGCCATAATATCCTTGTCACATGACGGGTCTACACTATATCTATCGGACGAAATCCACCGGGGGTACAGAAAAAAGTGACAGAAGAAATGCTCGAAATATGGGACTGGGAGACTGGAAAGCCGACTGGCCGTTCCATTGAACGGACAAAATCCCACAGGGAGGGAGTTGCCCACGAAGGGGTCCATCTCTGGATTATCCGCGAGGAGGATGGCGAATGGCAGCTTCTCTTCCAGAGACGGGCCGACGACAAGGACACCTTTCCCGGCGTACTGGACATAACCGTGGGAGGACACGTACCCTTCGGACAGACCACCTCCAAGATCGAGAAGGAAGCCCATGAGGAGATCGGCGTCTCCCCGGACGCGGAAGATCTGGTGGACCTGGGTTACTTCCGTTACGAGGAAAAGTGGGACTGGATGATGCACCGTGAGTTCCAGAGAGTTTATCTACTTGAGGATAACCGGCCCCTGGAGAGTTACCGTTTCCACGACGGCGAGGTGTCCGGAATCTACGCCGTACCCATAAAGGAGATGGAACTCCTCTTCTCAGGGGAGAAGCAGGTTCTGGCCCGGGCCTACCATTATGGACGCCTGGAGGAGGTCCGTGTCTCCCGTGATGATCTGCATCCTCTCTTTTTCAGCGGTCCCATGTCTCCCTACCTGGAAATCCTCTTCCGGGCCATAGATCAGCATATAGCCGGCGGCCAGGTCACTGTGCGCATGGAGGATGCCTGATGAGTGGATATTCCGCTTGACGGTCTCATCCATCATGAAACCTTGAGGTATCATTATTCTGGAGAACCTCTATGATCGACGACAAGCTGATTGACATCCTGGCGTGCCCCTCATGTCGCGGGGACGTGGAATACCATGAAAATGAGGAAAGGATTGTCTGTCTTGAATGCGGATTGCGCTACCCGGTTCGGGACGGAATCCCTATCATGCTTATCGATGAGGCGGAAGAGTCTCCATCAAAATGACCGTGATCTATTTTCATTGACAAAACCACCCACTCTCAACATAGGATACGGTCATAATGAATTCATCAGTTTTAACAGGATGCGATAGATATGTTTGATTCGAATTCTCCGGTCGCTAAAGCTGTCGGATACATCATAATCAGCTTTTTCGTGCTTATCATCGCCATCTCCTTCGGCATGCCCGATTTCATGTCACGAATGGGAATGGATAATTCAACGGCCGTCATTATCAATGGAGAAAAGATACACGTACTCGATTATTTAAGGTTCAGGGACACCCGTTTCGGTCATATCCGTAATAAGAAGATGGAACCCCTTATTCTGAACCAGTTCATAGGACATCGTCTTATCATCCAGGAGGCGAGAAATGCCGGATTCTCAGCCGTTGAGGAACGTATCATTGAAACTATCCACGGAATTGAAGCCTTCCAGACAGACGGCGCCTACGATGCCGGAAAGTTTAAGAGATTTATCCAGGCATCCCAGTATAGTCTGCAACAGTTTTACACGACCATCGAGCAGGACATAATAAACAGCGATTTCAGGGGGGCGATACAGATGGGCATTGCCTTCTCCGGCAATGAGATTGAAAAGATATACAGGTCTAACAATATATCCCTGAAAATACGATTCTCCCGGCTTCCCATAACCGAACTCAGAAAGCGATTCAGCAGCAGGTTAACGGTTTCCGATGAGGAAGTTGATCAAAAAATAGCTTCCGGCCAGGTGGAGATAAAAGACCCGTTGACCGACCGTCAGAGGATAAAAGGGCAGATAAGAAACGAAAAGCTTACCCGGTTAATCAAAGAATTTACCGGAAAGATCAACCGCATGAATCAGGAAAACGCCTCCTTCCAGAAGGTCGCGCATCTTATGCAGGGAAAAGTCGGAGTATCCACCACTTTCTCCCCGGGAGAAAAAGTACGGGAGGCCGGAGAAAAAGCGACTCCTATCAGCGGACTCTCCGACAACCCGACCTTCGCTACAACGATCATGGACCTGAAACCGGGTCAGGCGTCCCCTGTAATCCAGGTTCCCGGCGAACTTATCGTCTTCACCGTGGTAGAACGTGATATGGCTACAGAGGCGCCCACACCGGAAGAGGAGAATAGGATCATGGAAGAGCTTGCATCATCCGCCTTTCAAAACGTTTACGGAAAGTACATGACATCCCTTTTTGAGAAGTCAAAAATCAAAAAAATGCTAAAAACTGATTGAACTTATCCATAACGGCGCCTATTATGTTTGCTTGCCGGCCACCATCTTAACAATCGGGAAGATAGATGAATATTAATGCAGAGTATGTTAACCCTTTCCTTGAAGCGGCCAGCGCTGTCTTCAAGTCGATCTTAAACGTCGATCTTAGAAGAGGCAAACTTATCATAAAGGAAAGCCCCCTTCCATCCCTGGAAGTCGCCATCATAATAGGAATAACCGGCGGCGTTACAGGAGAAGTGATCTACAGTATGAGTTACAACATGGTTTACAAGATCGCCGACATCCTGGCTCCGGGTCTTTCGGAAGAGCAGATCAAGCAGGAATACAAGGACATCGTAGGCGAGCTGGCCAACATGATAACCGGGAATGCCATGAACCTCTTCGCCTCCACCGGCAAAAATATTGATATGACCACTCCGACTGTCGTGGAGGGCAAGGACTTCACCATTACAATGATCAAACAGACGACCCTTGGCATAAACCTCTACAGTCCCATGGGGCAGCTGGAAATGAATATAGCCCTGAAGTAATATTCCGCATACACAGTAGATGATAAAAAGCGGCCCTGGCCGCTTTTTTAACGCTATTTTAAAATAATCTTATCATATCTTTATTGAAACGTCGCACATTCAGGTAGAAACAACAGAAGGTGGTACGCGACGATGAATGATATTCAGACGGAAATCGTCAGCAGCAACCTGGAGCTGACCTTTACTTCAGGCGAGATTAATATCTATAACACAAGTGATATTGAGAAATTCTTCCTCGATTTCGACAAAAAAAACGGCAAGAAATACGATATCGTAACCTTTAACCTGAAAAACGTGGAGACCCTTGATTCCTCAGCCATGGGCTTCCTGGTTCGAACCCATCTTTACCTCGCGCGGCGAAAAAAGGACTTTGTCCTTGCCAACCTGACCTCCCGGGTAAAAGAGACCTTTGAGAACACCAGACTGAACAGGGACTTCACGATTGTCTGACAATTCATGATGAGGCGATCTGACAGGCGCGTTCTTACAGCTCCGAGGTCGCCGTCCAGTCGGTTTCATCAATGATAAAATCTCCGAAGACAGCGGGGGCCTGTTTCTGCATGATCTTCAGCATATTCAGAGTAACCCGGCGTATCTCCCACTGGGCGGCTTTTTCAAGCCGCAACTCGAAGATGAACCTCAATTCCCGGAAATTAGCGGAGAAGACAATCTGGCTCTCCAGGGCGTTAGGCAGGACAAATCGGGCGTCCTGTTTCTTTATTCCAAGTTCACGGAGTTTCCCATAGGTCTGGCGGCTTCTCTCCATGAACTCCCGGTAAACGGCGAGGGCCTCCCCGCCGGTCTCCAGGAAGGCGGGCGGAATTATGTAACTGAATTCTTTTTCATCCACGTACCTCTGTGACTGCTGAGAAAAACTGGCAAGACGATGACGCACAAGCTGGTGGGTAAAGGCCCGGGAGGCGCCGAGAATACGAAATGACGCTGATGCGTGTTCCAGGATCGAGTGGTGTCCCCTGCGGATACTTCTTTGAATAAAACTTTCGCTGCTCCCTTCGGTTATCCTGTCCAGAGAGAGGTAGCAGGTCCGACCCGCCTCTTCAATCAGTTTTTCGGCGTCAGGTGTTATCGCGAGGAGCTGGACTTCCGGCTCGAGGATCTCATTCATATCTTCATCCCGGAAAATCCGAGAAAAGCAAGGGCCAGCAGTCCGGCCGTGACAAAGGTGATGGGAAGGCCCTGGAGATTTTTAGGCACCCTGGCCAGTTCAAGACGCTCACGAATACCGGCCATGAGAAGAAGGGCCAGTGTAAAACCGAGCCCGGCTCCAAACCCCTGCACAACAGACTTCAAAAGCCCCATCTCCGCGTCCATGAACCCCGAATTAACATTAAGAACGGCAACGCCCAGGACGGCACAGTTGGTTACGATAAGGGGCAGAAAGATTCCCAGGGCCTCGTAGAGGGTGGGTGAAATCTTCTCTATCGTCATTTCCACCAGCTGTACCAGGGATGCGATTACAAGGATAAAGGAGACAGTCCTCAGATAGATAATATCATGGGGGATAAGAATATACTTGTAAATAAGGAACGTGATAAAGGAGGCGAGGGTCATGACAAAGATAACGGCCAGACCCATCCCGATAGAGGAATCGATCTTCCGGGATACACCGATAAATGGACAGAGCCCCAGCATCTGGGAAAGGACGTAATTGTTGATAAAAATCGTTGAGATAAGTATGGTGAAGAGAATCTCGACTTCCATGGTTACCCCTTCCTTCTCGAGTTAATTGCGTTCATGCCCCAGATCATAAGTCCAAGGGTTATAAAGGCGCCCGGGGCCAGGATCATGGCCGAAGATGGCTCCATACCGGGTACCAGGGTGTACCCGAGTAATTTATTTGCCCCCAGGGTCTCCCTGAAAAAGGCCAGAACCGTCAGGGTGAATCCGAATCCGAACCCCATTCCCAGGCCGTCAATTATGGAAGGGAAAATGGAGTTTTTTGAAGCAAACTCCTCCGCCCGTCCCATGATCATGCAGTTGACAACTATAAGGGGTATGAAGATACCGAGGGCCTTGTAGACCTCCGGCTGAAAGGCGTTCATGGTCAACTCCACGATGGTTACGAAACTGGCAATAATGGTAATAAAGACGGGAATGCGGACGTGCCCCGGGACCAGGTTTTTAATGATGGAGACCAGGACATTGGAGCTGACAAGGACAAAAGTTGTTGCGAGGGTCATCCAGAGGGCGTTAGATACCGATGTGGTGACCGCCAGTGTGGGGCATAGCCCCAGGCCCAGGACCAGGATCGGGTTTTTTTCCCAGATACCCTTTGTGAATTCCTTCACATAGTCCATTAATTCACCTCCCCGGTTTTATTCTTATTCACGTTCTGATCTTTTTCCTCTTCCGGGGCCGGAATTTCGACCTCTTTTTTCAGCAGACTCATGCCCCGGTCGATCGCATCTATCACGGCCTTCGCGGTGATAGTGGCTCCCGTAATGGAGGTAATGGCGTTCTTCTCCTTAAGGTCATCACTCATGGAGGGGGTCCAGTCCCCCTTTTGGACTATCTGGATTTTCTCGGTCAGGTCAAGACCGGAAAACTGCCGCTGGAACCAGGGTTCCCCCGGCTTCTCCTCTCCTCCTCTCCCGAAAAGCTTTCCAAAAAAGGTGGTGGTGGAAGCTACCTCCGTACAGCGTGCCCCGAGGCCCGGCGTCTCCGTCTGCTGAAGGATAGATATGCCGAGCACCTTCCCCCGGTCATTCACTCCTACCATGATACGGATATCCCCGCTATAGCCGGGCTCAGAAGAGATATAAGCGTACCCTTTTCGGCCATCCTTCCGTGCCGGCCAGTATGTGAACTCCTTTCCCTCAATATCCGCGGTTACCTTCTCTTTAATGTCGAAGCCCGGAAGAACGTTCGAAAGGGCCCGTTGTTCTTTCTCACGTTGCTGTCTCTCGATACTGGGCTGAGTCACCTCCCGGATATGGGAGAGGGAAAGCGCGGCGACAAAGGTGGCCACGGTCAGAACGAAGGCCGGTTTCAGTATGGCACCTGTCATGCACGGGCCTCCTTTTCTACGCGGCCGAATATCTTCGGACGTGTGTAGCGATCAATAAGGGGCACCAGGGCGTTCATAAGCAGGATGGAGTAGGAGACCCCCTCCGGGTACCCCCCCCATACACGAATGACAAAGGTAATGATACCACATCCTGCCGCGAAAATGATCATCCCCTTCGGCGTAACCGGGGATGTTGTCATGTCGGTGGCCATGAAGAAAGCCCCCAGGACAAGCCCGCCTGAAAGGATATGGTAGGTCATGGCCAGATGAGGACTGGAGTTTCCGGTAAGGAAATAATACATAAAAGAGAGAAGGGCCACGGTTCCGATATAGGTCACGGGAATATGCCAGGTAATGATTCTTCGGATCAGGAGGATGAGACCTCCCAGGAGTAGAAAAAGCACCGACGTCTCACCGATACACCCGCCAATGTTACCGACAAAAAGAGACTCCAGTACGCTCTGGGAGGTCAGAAAATCATTGATCTGCGCCATTGTAACATTGTGTTCCGCAACGAGTTTCGGGGCCTCCTTGAGGGCTGTCAGGTGAGTGGCACCTGAAAGAGTGTCGAAAACTTCAGGAGGGAGGTTGGAGTTGTTGGAAAATCCGCTTGAAAACCTTCCCCCGTTGGCGAACTCATGCCACCCTGTGGTCATATGCACCGGCCAGGAGGCCAGCATAAAGGCCCGGGCCGCCAGCGCCGGGTTGAAAACGTTAAATCCCAGGCCGCCGAAGAGCTGTTTAACGATAATAATGGCAAAAAACGAACCGATGGCGACCATCCACCAGGGCGCTCCCGGGGGTACGTTCATGGCCACCAGCAGGCCGGTAATAACGGCTGAACCATCCGTAAGGGAGAGGGGATGCTTCATTCCCAGCTGGAAGAGAGCCTCGGCCGCAACAGCGGCGATCACCCCGGAAAGAAGCAGGACCAGGGAGTTAAGACCGAAGATATACACTGAATAGAATGCGGCCGGCATAAGAGCGGCCACAACGGTCCACATTATCATGGGGACCGACTGTCCCGTGGAGATATGGGGAGCGTTTGAAATGTGCAGGGTGCCGGTTTCCTTAGTTTCCGCCATACCGTATCAATCCTTATCCACGTTTACTCTTTAATCGCTGCTGGGCCAGTTTTATAAAATGGCTCAAAGGCCGTTTAGCGGGACAGGTATAGGTGCATGACCCGCACATGATGCAGTCATAGGGATTCAGTTCTTCCGCGATATCCATTCTTTCATATTCCACGGCGGCGCCGATATCACAGGGGACCATGTTCATGGGACATACCTGGACACACTTCCCGCATCGAATACACTCCGAGTAATCCTCCAGGTTTACTTCCTTCTCCGAGAGGAAAAGTATGCCGGAGGTACCCTTCACCACCGGTATATCCATGGTGGGGATGGCAAGTCCGCACATGGGACCACCTATTACCACCTTGGCCGGATCGCCCGTCAATCCGCCGCATTCTTCAATGATATCTGATATCCTGGTGCCGAGACGAACCTTATAGTTTCCCGGACGAGCTATCATGCTGCCGCTTACCGTAACATATCTCTCGTAGAGGGGTTTATCCAGCATAACGGCCTGCCGAATAGCGTAAATGGTGCCCACGTTCTGCACCACGATACCCACTTCCATGGGAAGACCGCCGGAAGGGACTCGTCGTCCGGTCAGGGTATAGATGAGCTGTTTCTCCGCTCCCTGGGGATACTTGGTCTTTACCCCGCGGACGGTTATAGTTTCCGCCAGACCCGCTTTTACAACGGCATCCGTGAGCGTTCTGACAGCCTTCGGCTTGTTGTTCTCAATCCCTATTATTGCCCGGTCAATACCGAGGGCCCGGAGTGTAATACGGATCCCTTCTATGATCTCTCCCGGGGAGGTTCGCATGAGAACATCGTCTACCGTGAGGTAGGGCTCACATTCCGCTCCATTAATAACAAGAAGGTCTATGGTTTTCCCTTCCGGTGGAGAGAGCTTGACTGCCGTTGGAAAGGCGGCCCCTCCCAGCCCCACGATTCCAGCCGAGCGGATACGGGAGATTATATCATCTTTAGAAAGAGAATCTATTTCGCCGTTTACCACGGGATGGGATGATGAGAAGGACCCCTCCGACTCAATGACAATGGTTGTCTGGACCGGATAGATCCCGGGATGGTCGGCTATCTCCGTCACCTTGCCCGAGACGGGAGCGTGAACGTTCGCGCTTATAAAGCCGTCGCTCTCCGCGACCAGCTGGCCTTCTTCCACGGTATCCCCCGCTTCAACCAGGGGACGAGCCGGCTTCCCGATATGCTGCTGCACGGGAAGATAGCATACCGTTGGTATGGAGAGATTGGAAAACTCTATCTCTTCCGTGATCCCCTTATTCTCGGGAGGATGGATACCGCCTGAGAAGGTCCCTGGCATACTCAGACATCCCTGGTGGAGTAGATTTCATCCTTGATGGGAAGCTCTTTGCGAAGGTTTTTGATGTAAGGAAAGAGCTCGCCGGACTCCTGGTAGAATTCACAGTCTTCCATGATCCGCCGGGCCACGGTAAAATACTTGTAGAGCTTCTCCTCACCGGAACGCTTGACCCACTTCTTTTTGAGGCATTTGACACGAAGCACGTACCTGTCCGGTTCAGATTCGTACTGTCGAATAACAATACAGTTCTGGCAGTTGGCGCAGAATATCTTTTCCTTGGCCATGTATTACTCCTTGCGATCGCAATGCTGGATTGTCAGAAAACAGGCTGCTTTTCTTCACTGTAGAGCAGTTTGCTCAAAGTTTCAATTGATTTTTTTTCACTAAAATCGTCAACCTATTTTTTGAATGTTTGCATGGCAGGATGTTACCTGCCCCACCAGCGTTTCTTTCTGCGCTCCCTGCGCTGATCAATATTGAACGTTACCACATCCCGGTAATGATGCTCCGGTTCCTTTTGCGAAAATGTTATTGCAATCAATTCCCGAAGGACTATTATTCATTACAATCGCAGGAGAGGTCGCCATGAAAATGAAATCAGTTCTTATTACATTGATCGCAACAGCCATCCTGTCCGCAATACTTCTCTCCGGGTGCGGGCAAAAGGACGCCTCCGCCCCCATGGAAAAAATGGAGAAGGCCCTGACCGTAGAGGAGAAGGCCCCTGCCCGAAAGCTGGACTCGCCCCGTTCCATTGACCGGCACTTCCTTGCGGAGATGGAAAAAGCGGAGGGCCGATACCTTGAATACCATGTTCACCTGACCTACAGGACCGAAGACTTCACCGCCTCCCGTCACGGGCTGCTCAATGTGGTTCAGAAATACGGATTCATGGAAAAAGCCACGACCAGAAAGGACTCCGAGCGCCCGATCCTTACGTCGATCTTCCGGGTGAAAAACGAGGAGCTTTACTCCGCCATCAGGGAATGCGACACTCTTGGAGTTCTTGTCTCGGAAAAAATAACCGTCACCGACCACACCCCCGACATGGTCTACCAGCAAATAAAACGTGAAAGAGAAGAGAGACGCGTACTGAAGAAGGAAAGAGCCCTGAAGGACGTGAAACAGGGAGAGAAGTCCTGGCGCGAGGTCCAGGAGTCCCTGGAAAATAGCGAAAATGAACTGGACCGCCAGCGTTTTGAAAAATGGAAAATCGAAGACCGGGTGACCTGGTCCACACTTAAAGTCACCCTTAAAGGTCCGGTCCTCCCTTCAAAGCCGGTTGAGCTGAAAATACCCTCCTTCCGGAACGCCCTGGCGGAGGCTCTCCAGATAGTCCTCTATATCCTGTACATCCTTGTGGCCCTGCTGCCTCTCCTTATACTCGCAGGCCTGGCCTGGTACTTCCGGAGCTATATAAAAACTATTTTTAAACGGGGAGCCGGGCAGGATGGATCACCTGACAACGGGACGTCTTCCGTCGGCGGAAAGGGTAAGTCGACCGGTAAGAAGACAGGCCGGAAAGGTTAGATTGCCGGCTGGGAAGAGATTATAATGAAAAACCGATTTCAGGACTGGCTTTCACAGGCGGAACAATTCCTGGCGTTCGTCCGGGAGGCGGTCCATGGATAAATCTGTCTGGTCCGGTTTCCCGGGCCTGTTTTTTCAGGTATCATTCGTTCCATAGTCGTAACGATAGTCTATAAGGGTTCTCTTTCAACCCGTTTTTTCAGGCAGGATGGTTATAGCTGAACATAAGAAGAAAAACTGCTTGCAACAGAATATCTTGCGTCAAATCTACATGTCATGAAAAAGGAAGAGAACGCCGGGAGTTACACTGTCCTTGCTCCCTTCTACGATTATGTCCTTCAGCATGTCGATTACCACTCCTGGTATCTCTTTCTCACGAGGGTCATGATCCGGCATATCAATGATCCCAGGGTCGTCCTGGAACTGGGCTGCGGTACGGGACGATTCGGGGCCAAGTTTTCAGTCGAGGACTTTCAAATCTACGGAATCGACCGCTCCCTTGACATGCTCCGTGTGGCCCGGACCCGGGCCTACCGAAACTTCCGGATCATCTGCGCCGATATCACCTGTTTTAATCTCTCCCGTCCCGTGGACTTCATCTTCTCCGTCCATGACACGGTCAATTATCTGACTACCCGTGATCAGCTCCTTGGCCTGTTCCGATCCGTGAGAAGGGTCATGCACCGAGACAGCGTCTTTCTCTTCGACACAACCACGGAATATAACATCCTCAGAAATTTCGCCGATAAAGATAACGAGTACGAAACCCGTGGGACACACGTAAAATGGGAAAACACCTACGACGAAGGGAACCGTATGATCCATTCCTATCTGACTTTTACGGGCCCACGTGGGGAGAGGGTCCGGGAACATCACAGGCAGAGACTTCATCGCAGGGAGGATATTTTGCAGCTTCTCGATGAAGCCGGGCTTGAGCTTATCGAGACTCTTTCCGATTACGATGACATCCCCCCTCATCCGGAAAGCGTCATGATCAATTACGTGACAAGAAAAAGGCGATGAGCATTCTTCTTTACTTTGCCGGATTGATCATTGGAGTGGCTGTCTTCCTCTGGCTTCTCTCCACCTACCATGAGGGGAAAGACCGCCTTGAATCCCTGAGGAAGGGAAAGGCCCGACAGGACCCGGGAGTAACGCCGGAAACCGTCCAGACCCGCAGACAGGAGCCGGGAAGCATGAAACGGATCTGTCCCCTCTGCGGGTCGGCCCTCTCGAAATACGAGGCCCTTTATGCCGCTCCGGTTGAAAGCAATACAGGGATCAGGATACTGATCTATGGATGCAGGTACTGTTATAAACCTGAAGAGGACCCGGAGCGGAAAAAGAGGACCGACATACTGGGAAGCTGATCATGAGGTGGCTGACGTTTCCTCACCGTTTACAGTTGATTCCTCTTCCCTTTCTTCATCATCCATGAAACCGAAGAGATCGTCATCCTGATCGATCCATCCGTACTCCCCCCTGAGGGAAGGGAACTGGCAGAGGTCGTGAAAAGAGATGTACCGGTTCGTGTCGAGTACAAACTCATCCAGGTGCCGATAGAGTACGATCTGCTGCTGGTGGGGTGGTCCCATGGGAAAGACGGCCCGTCCGCCGGTCTTAAGGGTGGTGAGAATACCAAAGGGACGACGTGAAACACTGCCGGTGATAAGACATGCGTCAAACCCCTTCTCGTCACCGATAATATCGCTGGCATCTCCTGCCAGTATTTTTACATTGTAAACACCTTCTCGAATCAGGCGCTCTTTGGCCATCCTGCCCAGCTCCTCGTGCTGTTCCAGAGAGACCACCTCCCTGGAGAGTTCACCCAGGATTGCCGTGGAATAGCCGGAGCCGGTCCCTATCTCAAGTACCCGTTCTTTTCGGGTGGGAGCAAGGATATTGATCATCTTCGCCAGGGTAAGGGGATCATCCATTACCTCTCCCTTACCCACAGGCAGGGCCCCCAATTCCCATGTCCTTTCCGCGAATGGAGGATCGACGAAAACAGACCTGTCCTGGGACTCAAAGGCCCGGAAGATCCTTTCAGCGAGACCGAGTTCTTTCAGAGCTTTAAGATATTTTTCTTTCCCTTTCTTCATTACGTCTCTATTCAAAAAACGACATAAAATACGTTAAAAAGTAATCGGATACCAGAATCGCAACAGAGGATAAAACCACAGCCCGGATAGTTGACCTGCCCACGCCTTCAGCTCCTCCCGTGGTGGCGAATCCCTGATAACATGAGATGATTGCTATCTCCATACCGAAGAAAACCGACTTTATGAGACCGGAAAAGAGGTCATAAAGGGTTGTGTACTGAAGCAGGTTTTCAAAGTATTTATCAGCAGTAACGCCATGAACCATGGAGGCGGGGATGACTCCTCCGATGACCCCCATGACCGTGGTAAGAACCGTAATGGTCGGAACCATAGTCAGGGCGGCTATAAACCTGGGCACCGAAAGATACTGGATAGGGTTGGCCGCCAGTGTACGGAGGGCGTCAATCTGTTCCGTCACCTTCATGGTTCCGATCTCCGCCGCGATAGCGGATCCGACGCGGCCAGCCAAAAGGAGAGCCGTAAGTACCGGCCCCAGTTCCCGGAACATGGTTTTGGAGATGGCACTTCCGATAAAGACCGAAGCCCCGGACATGATGAAATTCAGAGCGTGCCCTACCTGAAGTGACATGACCATCCCGGTGGAAATGATTGAGATAAGGGTCACCGGAAGGGACTTGTATCCTATCTCGAGCATCTGATAGATAATATTCTTCCAGTCAAAGGGAGGCCTGAAAGACCAGACAATGGTCTCCTTGAAAAAAATGATATACCCCCCGATAGATGCGAAGGCATTAATTACAACGTCTATGCGGCTATTCGAGCTCATGGGCAGGTATTGCCTCCTCATAGCTGTGAGTCTTATCAAGATTACCAAACTTGGTGAATTTTTCCCAGAAGAAAAGCTCAATATTGCCGACGGGACCGCTCCTCTGTTTCGCGATCATGAGTTCCGCAATGCCCTTCTTTTCGGAATCACGCTTCACCTTCTCTTCCCTGTATAGGAATATGACCACATCCGCGTCCTGCTCAATGGAACCGGATTCCCGCAGGTCGGCCAGGGTCGGTCTCTGGTCGGTCCGCTGTTCCACGGCCCGCGAGAGCTGGGAAAGAGCGATAACCGGGATGGAAAGCTCCCGCGCCAGCTGCTTAAGAAAACGCGAAATCTCCCCTATCTGCAGGTGCCGGTCCATCCTCCGTTCGATGGCGCTCACCAGCTGCAGATAATCGACCACGACAAGCCCCAGAGACTCCCGGGCAGCAAGCCTTCGTGCCTTGGCCCGGATCTCAAGAATGTTCACCGAAGGCGTGTCGTCAATGTAAAGAGGCGACTGGCCGAGCCGATTGATGGCCATGTCGATATTCCGGTAATCGTCCTGTGAAATACGTCCCGTACGGAGCAGCTGTGAATCGACCATAGCCTCCACGCAGATAAGGCGCATCCCGAGCTGCTCGGCCGGCATCTCAAGAGAGAAGTAGAGAGCCGCCTTCTTCTCCTTCAGGGCCACATGGTTGATCATATTAAGAGCCAGGGCTGTCTTTCCCATTCCCGGCCGGGAAGCGATAATGATCAGTTCCGAGGGATGAAAACCTGTCAGAAGTTCATCCAGTTCGCGAAAACCTGAACCGATTCCCGTGACCACCTTTTTAGTCCGGTACCAGTCTTCTATATCCTGCCGGGTACGTTCCAGGATCAGGGAAAGAGGTTCATAGTTTGAGGTGTATTTCTTCTCGGTAATGGAAAAGATGGAGCTTTCAATCTGGTCAAGAAGGTCCCGCGTTTCAAGCTTCGTATCGTAGGAACGGGTGACAGCGTCCGTGGCCACCTGGATCATGTGCCTGCGAAGGGCCAGTTCCCTGACCCGTTCAGCGTAGTACCGGGCATTAGCGGAGGTAGAGACGGCCTGGTACAGATCAACCAGGGAAGGGTCGCCGCCGACCTGGTCAAACTGATCGTGGTCCATGAGCTTCTGCCTGAGAGTCGTCAGATCTATGGGAAGACCCTTCCTCTCCAGCTCCAGAATCTTTTCGAAGATGATTCGGTGCTTTTCCAGGTAAAAATCTTCGGCCTGGAGGATCTCGGTCACCTGGAAAAGGGCCTCACGATTCAGGAGGGCCGATGCGATACACGCCGCTTCTGTTTCTATGTCCTGAGGGGGGACCGCATCGACGGCAGGCATTCTACTCCTCTCCCTTCTGCTCTCCCGGACTCTCTTCTCCCTGAACGATGACCTTAATATGGGCCGTCAGGCCGTCATCCAGCTTCAGGGGAATCTCGTACTCACCGATCTGCTTGATGGGAGTATCGAGAGATATCTTCCGCTTGTCAATGGCAAAACCCTCTTCTTTCAGGGATCGAGCCAGATCCATGGAGGTCACGGAACCGAAAAGTTTACCCTCTTCCCCCACCTGCACGGTGAAGGTAAGTTCTTTCCCGTTTATGGCATCCAGAACCTTCTCGCTCTCCTTCCGGCGTTTCTCCTTCTTGATTCGGATCATCCGTTCCTGGTGTTCTTTGGCCTTTTTACTTGAAACGGTTGCCGGAACGACCAGGTTCCGGGGCAAAAGAAAATTGCGGGCGTATCCATCCGCCACTTCACGGATGTCACCCGCGTCCCCCAGGTTCGGTATATCCTTTTGAAGAATGACTTTCATAATCGTTACTCCTTGTCTTTCGAAATGTCATCCCCGGAAAGCTTTCTGAAATCGGCCCAGAAATCGAGAGTACCCAGTCCCGCCATGACCACCATGACAAAGATGGTGAACTGGAACCCCAGGATAAGGGCCAGGAGAACCCCCAGGGAGATAATAGAAGGGGGAAGCCCCTTCTGAAGCAATATATGCCGAATGACACCGAATCCCTGAACCATGTAGAGGGAAGCGGTGATCAGTAGCAGATTAAGGGCCCCGAGATAAAGAAGATTCATCTCCCTTCGGGGCATCAAAAGAACCAGGGCCAGACCGGCTATAAGCACGAAAATGGAGGGGTCCGGCATCCTGAAATCTTCAATATTTCTCAGTTCTACCGTGGAAAGGAACCGTGCCAGAACCAGCCTGAAAAGAGTAAAGGCAATGACGGCGAAAATCATCCCATAGAGAAAGGTAGAAAAGGGTAGGATATCCCTGGCCATCGACACCCAGGATTCGAAGTCATCCATCATCCTTTTTCGACGCTCTTCCGGGACCTCGGACTGTTCCATCATCTTTTCGACCTGTCCCCTGGACTCAACGAAAAGGTCCATGTCATGAACCCTGAGCAGGTAAACATAATTAGCCGTCATCAGGACCGAAAAGGCCACAGAGACTGAAATTAAAAAAAAGGGGAAAGACCTCCTCTCACTGAAAGTATGCCCCCCGAGAAAACCTATGGCAAGGGGAAGCAGAACCATGGGGATCTGCTGTTCCCCACCGGGTACCAGCCAGAGGCCCAGGAGTACCGGAACAAGGGAGAATAGCGTAACCCTCCCCCACCGAATCCAGGCCAAAGCTGACCCCAGGGCCAGAGCCAGACCCAGGAGAATGGTTCCAGCAGCGGAAACCATTCTATCTTCCCGCTACTTTTCCATGAAGGGAAGCAGCGCCAGTATGCGTGCCCTTTTAATGGCTATGGCAAGAGACCGCTGGTGTTTCGCGCAGGTTCCCGTTACCCTGCGGGGAAGTATTTTCCCCCGATCGGTAACAAATCTTCCCAGAATATCGGCCCGTTTGTAATCGATAACCGCGTCCTCTTCATGGCAGAAGCGGCATACTTTGCGACGAAACCTGGGATTGCTCCTTCTCGGATCACGGCCACCTCTCTGCTGAGGTCGATTTTCTCTCTGGGGAGCCCTGTTCTCATAACCTGAATCCCGACTTTTTTCACCGACGGTTTCAGTCGTAGCGCTCTTCTCTTCAGCCGGGGTTTCCACGCTTTCTGAAGTACTTTCCTTTTGTTCAGGTTCTGTGGATACCGTCTCTTCTATCACCGCTTCAGCCGTGGTCTCTTCCTCTGAACGGGTCTCTCCGGTATCTGTATCCGTTGAAGTGACTTCTTCCGTCGATTCCGTATTTTTTACTTCTTCGCTCATTGCTTACCTCATACATGTGCTTATAAGACAGATAATGTCTCGATGGATGGTTTCAATATACTAAAAGGGTATATCATCATCAGAGAATGGGTTATCGGCGATATTGGACGTGTTCTTGAAATCAGGAACTGAATCACCTTCACGCGATCCAGATTCCGAGCTGGAACCTGAAGAGCCGTAATCGCCACCCTGTCCGGTCGATTCACCCCTGCTCTGGAGAAACTGCATGTTCTCCACCACTACCTCTACGATCGATCGCTTTTTCCCCTCCTGGTCCTCCCAGGATCTCTGCTGGAGTCTGCCTTCCACGGCGATGCGATGTCCCTTTCTGCTGTACTCCACGATCACCTCGCCGAGGCGGCCCCAGGCGATACAGTTAAAGAAAGAGACCTCCTCTCTCTTTTCTCCCTGTACCGAATAATTTCTGTTATTTGCAATAGAGAAACTCGCGATTGAGGTCCCGCCCTGCGTATGCCGCAGTTCCGGGTCTCTCGTCAGACGACCGATCAGGACTACCCTGTTAAGATCGCTGGCCATGATTGTTCTCCTCAGGCGCTTTTCTTGTCAGACTTCGTTTTCACGAAGAGATACCGGAGAAGGTCAGCCTGGAGTCGGAATTCATCCAGGACCTTTTCAACGCTGGAGGGGTCCGCCTCAACGTTTGCAAAGAAATAGTAACCGTCCTTCTCTCCGCTGATTTCGTAAGCCATACGTTTAACACCCCAGGGCTCTTCATTCACCACGGTTACTCCGTACTTGCCAAGAGTTTCCATCATTTTCGCCCTGGCGGGATCAAGATTACTGTTGCGGATGATAACTGTCAGTTCGTAACTGTTCAAAGGATTCCTCCTTCCTCTGGAAAATATTGCCGGGATACCGCAAAGCTCCCGGCAGAAAGGGAACACCATTTCTCCATCAGGCGTGTTTTTTTGCAAGCATTAATAGTAAACAGAGTGAGCTTACTTCTACCGGGTATTGATCTTGACAGGTAAATTGATGGAAGATAGATATTTTGCCATGAAAAGAGAGAGCAAAAATTCACAAAACAGAGAAGAGGAAGGCTACCTCTCACTGATAGATTATATCTTTCGATCCACCGACCCTTTCCACGCCATAAAAGAGGCTGAACGGATACTGAAAGATGCCGGATTTCAATCTCTGGATGAAAAAGAGAAATGGGATCTGGAGCCAGAACAAAGCTATTTCATTACCCGTTCCCATACGTCCCTGGTGGCCTTTAAAACAGGAAGGTTCACACCGGCCGAAACAGGATTCCGTATTATCGCGGCCCACGTCGATTCCCCATCCTTCCGGATAAAACCCCTGCCTGAAAAAAAGGAGGAGGGAGGATACCTGACACTAAACGTGGAACCCTATGGTTCTCCCATACACGCCAGCTGGATGGACCGCCCCCTCTCCATTTCAGGCCGTATCATTACCCGTGGGTCTGACCCCTTTTCTCCCCGCACGGAGCTCATCAATCTTTCTGAGCCTGTCTGCTCCATACCGAGACTGGCCCCCCACCTTGAAAAAAAGGAGGGGAGACAGGACGATATTCAGAAGGAGATGATCCCCCTGGCAGGTCTTTTGGATGAAAATGAAACAGCTGAAGGATACCTGGTAAAAATCGTGGAAGAGAAGTGCGGGCGCAAAGATATTCTGGATTACGATCTTTTCCTTTATGACCCGGCCCCTCCGGTGCGCATGGGGCCCGGAAGAAAAATTCTCTCCTCCGGCCGCATCGATGATCTTGAAGGGGTCTTCGCCGGTCTTGAGGCCATAACAGGTTGCAATCAACCGGACACCCCTGTAGTACTGGCTCTTTTTAACCACGAGGAGGTCGGCAGTTCCACCCCTCAGGGGGCAGACTCACCCTTTCTCTCTACCGTACTCGAAAGGATAACGGAAGCGGCAGGAGGAGACCGGCAGGATTTCCACCGGGCCCGGGCTTTTTCTTTTATCATATCAGCAGACGCGGCCCATGCCGTCCACCCCAACCGTGGAGAGCGCTCTGACCCCACGAACCGTCCCCTGCCGGGCAGGGGACCGGTCATAAAGATCAACGCTTCCATGCGTTACACAACGGACGGCGCCTCAGCCGCACTTTTCCGGGAACTATGCCGCGAGATAGACGTGCCGGTACAGACCTACGTCAACCGGTCGGGAGAACGGGGCGGCTCCACACTGGGACCCCTTTCGGCAAGCCAGCTCGACATCCCGGGTCTGGATGCCGGTATTCCCATCCTGGCCATGCACTCGGCCAGGGAACTGGCTTCCCTTGAAGACCACCTCTCCTTTACGAAGGTATTAACTCATTTCTTTGGACGGAATCGATGAAGATAGCCCTTGGTCAGATAAACCCGGTCATAGCCGATATCTCCGGAAACCGGGAACACATCCTGGAAAGCATAAGCCGGGCCCGGGAGGCCGGAGCCAGTCTGGTTATTTTCCCGGAGATGAGCCTTATCGGCTATCCTCCCATGGATCTGCTTGAAAACCGGAGGCTCATTGATGATAACCTCAATTCCCTGCAGACCATCGCCAAAGCCAGTCAGAATATAGCCGCTGTGGTAGGCTTTGTTAACCGGGATAATCAGGGAAATCTACAGAACGCCGCAGCCTTTCTCGCCGACGGCAGGGTGGTCGCCGTCCAGGCGAAACGACTTCTTCCCTCATATGACGTGTTCGATGAGGTACGATACTTTCTCCCCGCCGGAGGGTCAGACCCCATAACCTATAATGGAGTCAGTTATGGTCTGACAATATGTGAAGATATCTGGAACCCGGATTTCGGGGACGCAGGTGTCTATATGGAGAACAGGAGGTATGATCACGATCCGGCGAAAGAGCTTACCGAAAAAGGATGCGAGTTCATTCTTAATCTTTCCGCTTCACCCTATGTCATGGGAAAGCATGAAGCCCGGAAGACCATGCTTTCCGACATCGCCCGGCTCCACGGTATACCGGTGATCCACGTCAACCAGGTGGGGGGGAACGACAGCCTGATATTTGACGGCGGTTCCCTGGCCTTTAACGGAAAGGGCGAATGTGTCGCTTCCGGCGCCTTCTTCCGGGAAGACCTGGTTGTATTCGACCCGAAAGTCCCGGCCGAAGAAGTTCAAACCCCGGAACCGATGGAGGAGGTACACAGTGCGCTGGTCCTGGGCCTGGGAGACTATATGAGAAAATGCGGATTCAAAGAGGCAGTCCTTGGTCTCTCCGGGGGAATTGATTCAGCCCTGACGGCCACCCTGGCGGCCGACGCCCTGGGGCCGGAAAACGTACTCGGCATAACCATGCCTTCTCCATATTCATCAAAGGGTTCAGTGGATGATTCAGAGAAACTCGCCCACAATCTCGGAATCCAGATAAAAAAAATACCGATACAACAGATCTTTGGCATATTCAGGCAGGAACTGGAGCCCCTCTTCCGCGGAATGGAAGAGGATGTGACTGAAGAAAATATCCAGGCCAGAATCCGAGGAACCCTTCTCATGGCCATTTCCAACAAGACCGGCCGCATACTTCTCACCACGGGAAACAAGTCGGAACTGGCCATGGGCTATTGCACCCTCTACGGGGACATGGCGGGCGGCCTGGCCGTTATCTCGGACCTGCCCAAGACCCTGGTCTTCTCCCTCTCCCGCTACCTGAACCGTGGCGCTGAACGAATTCCGGAGGAGATCCTCACCAAGCCTCCCTCCGCAGAACTGAGGCCCGGACAGAAGGATGAGGATTCTCTCCCGCCGTACGACATCCTTGACGGGATACTTGAACTCTACATCGAAGACAGGCTATCCTACAACGACATCGTAGATCAGGGGTATAATCCGGCAACCGTGGAAGAGGTGCTTCGAGCCGTGAACCGGAACGAATACAAGCGCCAGCAGGCGCCTCCGGGCCTGAAGATAACCTCCAAGGCCTTCGGTTCCGGCAGAAGAATACCCATTGCCCAGAAATTTCAGCCCTGAAATGGATTCTTCTAACTGAAATTCACGGTGTGACCGATAGTTATCGGTACTTTTCCCCTTTAATGAGGGTTTTCCTCACCTGGAAGTCAGGGATCACCGATAGTTATCGGTACCAACGAGAATTCATTCTCTGACAAAACACATTCCAGGCCGATAGTTATCGGTACTTTCCCTTTCATGAGGGTTTCCCTCACCTGAAAGTATGGATATACCGATAGTTATCGGTATATTTGCCTTCCGGGAGATGTTTCCCTGCCGGTAAAGCCGGGGGCACCGATAACTATCGGGCCTCCCGGACCTTATGGGACATAATCAGGCCGTTTCCCGGTCAAGCCTCCGCAGGGCCAGAGTATTGCCCACCAGATAGATGGCCAGGGCCGCGATTACCAGTACGGCCCAGAAAGGATGGATCCTTCCCTGGAAGGCGAAGAAAAGAATCAGCAGAATTGTAAAGGGCTTGTATGCGATCTGCATTCGAAGGATAACCCTCCCCTCCTCCGGATTATTCTTCGCGGCCCGGGCCGTCATGTTCGCCAGCACCGCAAATATGGGAACCACGAAGGCCGCCAGCATGGGGTCGAATCCTCTCCAAACCACATCCTGCATAATCCCCGGTATCAGATAAAGCAGAAGTATGATAATACCGAACCCTCCCGCCACGACTGCGTTGTACCAGTACATAAAACGTATCATGAAACCTCCTCAGTTACTCTTTCCATTGAATATGCCACTGACGGCAGCTTTCGTCAACAGGCAGGATTCCTCTTGATGTCATGAACAGATTTTACTATCCTGCATACATGGAAACAATAAACTCTATCGTGATCCGGTGAATAACATGGGAATGAGCATCAACTCCCTTTCCCTTCCTTTCCTTTTGGGGCTCTTCATACTGGCGGCCATTGTGATTGTTATATTCGGCTCCCGGATGACAAGGCTGGCGGACCGTCTGGCAGATGCCACCGGTCTGGGTGAAGCCATAATGGGGGCTGTTTTCCTCGGGGCTTCCACTTCCCTTCCGGGTATCATCACCTCTGTCACGGCAGCCTGGCACGGCTTCGCGGAGATGGCGGTCAGCAACGCCGTGGGAGGAATCGCTGTCCAGACCGCCTTTCTCGCCCTCGCGGACATCAGTTACAGGAGAGCAAACCTGGAACACGCCGCCGCCTCCGTCCCCAACATGATGCAGGGCATGCTCCTGGCCGCCCTGCTTACTCTGGCTCTCATGGGCGCCCTTGGACCGGATGTTTCCTTTTTTGGAATCCATATCATTTCCTTCATCCTTCCCCTGGCCTATCTGCTGGGCCTCCGGGAGACCTCCGAGGCCAGGGACACCCCCATGTGGAAACCTCTGAAAACGGGTCTGACCCTTATAGATGAGCCGGAGACAGAGAAACCTGGAAAGAAAGGACTGATCCTCTACTGGGGCCGCTTCATTCTGCTTGCCCTGGTCGTGGCCCTGGCCGGGTACGTGGTGGCCCGCTCCGGCATGGCCCTCTCGGAACGGGCCGGCATCTCCCAGACCATAGTGGGTGGTCTCCTTACGGCGATTACAACTTCTCTACCGGAACTGATTACCGCCCTGGCGGCCGTTCGCCAGCGGGCCCTGACACTGGCTGTTGGAGGCATCATTGGAGGAAACAGTTTCGACGTTCTGTTCCTGGCATTTTCCGATTACGCCTACAGCGAAGGTCCCATCTACGGCGCCATGGGAAGCGGTCAGCTTATGATGATAACCATGACCCTCCTCATGACAACGGTTCTGGCCCTGGGTCTTCTTCGCAGGGAACGTCACGGTATCGGGAACATCGGCTTTGAAAGCTTCTTCATCCTCATTATGTACGGGATCATGGTGAGCCTCATGGCCTGGGGATAAGACCAACCATAAATAGCCACGATCGTGCAGCCTGTGAAACGTATTTCGTACTAACGGAAAAAGAGATTTTCATTCATGAGAGTATACCCGAGGTGTCCATGCCAAACCATGATAAAGGGGACCGATAGTTATCGGTACCGACAGGTTTCATTCGGAGATTAGTGCCTTTCCTGACGAAGCCGGAAGAATTTCGGGCGGCGCAATAAGAATCCCCCGGCCCTTATTGGTATGGTTAAGGACCGGGGGATTTTCAGTTTATTCCTATCACATTATTCCCAGCTGAAATACCAGGCAGTCGCATAGGCGAAATCGACACCACCCGCGTAAGCGTTATAATAACTGCCGTCTATTAGCAACCTGTCATCATCCCAGCCGTTTCCGTCATTGCCATTAATCGAAAGATACAGGTCTCCAGGCGGTCCGTTAAGGTATCCGCTGCTGTCCACAGTTATTGTGTAATGCTGCCCAAATAGACTTCCGCCATGGCTTGAATAGGGTAAAACACTATGCATCTCGTCTGTCTCTGTGGGATTGTTCACCGGAGCGTGGGTTTCATTCCATACTCCCGCGCTGCCATCCCAGGTCCAGTAACCTGAGTAGAATGTCGTCGGTTTACCACCATCAGTGTCGAAATCATATCTCCATCCAGACGCGTAGATTGTACTTCCAATAATCTGAATCCAGGAAGAAGCTTCCACTCTTCCAAGGGTCAGGCTGGTTGAAAAATCCTTTGTCAAACCCGAACCGCTATCGGAGAAAAAAGCAATTCCCTCTCCCCAATCCGGGGTACCGGCCGTACTGTCATAGTATTCAAAAGTAGTCAACAGGTGAACCGTGCTGCTGTTAACGGCAATACTCAATCCAGAATACTCAAATGTTGGTGAAGGATTGGATATGTCAATATTGATGGCATCATATTCGGCTTTACTGTTTATCAGATACTCCTTTGTCATTGTAGAGCCGTCCCATTTCCAGTAACCGGCCGTTCTATCCCATTCATCGCCGTTCCATCCGGTATCGTCTGGCTGAACACTGCCGTCCGGATCGACCAGTTCATCCTGGATTAACAGATAGACCGTGTCTGTTGTTGTATCAACCTTAAGATTTTGAATATAACCCATGAAATCATATGAAGGGAAACCGTGGTCTGCCACAAGGTCGATATCTTCTTCGATTGTCCGTGTGACGGGATCATACTTGATGAGATACCAGGCTCTCTCATCATCGGGACCGTACGCAAATGAAAGCCTCACCCATATCTTATCATCTGAGGTATAATCCACGAAAAATTGACGCCCCTCATAGGTACCGGGGTAACTCATAATATCGTACCTTGTGCCATCCTCCCATATCGCGAGGTAACTGTTCGATCCATCGTTATAGTAGCCTGTGACATACAGAACACCGTTTATCTTCCGAATTCCCCAGGCCATACCTGTTGAACCTGAAGGGGTCAGGTCAACCCTTGTCCCCAGGGTATCGGTCGTGATGTTATAGGTGTTGTATATGACCTTTTCTCTTGGGTCATATTCGGTGAAATAGACTATATCACTGACCGTTCCATCGAACTCGATACTGAACTGCGTGGCCGCCTGATTGTCGTTGCCCGCGTCATCCTGGGCCTTTGCCGCGGCCAGGTCCACGGTAACTATACCGTTGGATGATGGAGTTATTTCCACCGTATAGGCGGAGTCTCCATCTGATCCTCCCGTTACAACAGCCGATCCATTACCCACGACCAGATCAGAAGCGGAGAATCCATAGACCTCTTCACTGAAAGTAACGGTCACCGGTATGGGAGAAGTTGAAGTGGGACTGCTCTCCGAGCTGGTTATAGAGACCGTCGGTTCTACGCTGTCATATTCAACGCTAATTGTATTGGATGCCTGGTTGCTGTTACCATAGGCGTCATTGGCCCGGTTCTCGTTTACCTTTACGGTCACGTCTCCCTGGCCAGAAGGGGTTATGGTGGCCGTGTAGGTGTCTCCGGAACCGGAAAGTGTCGCCGTGCCGTTGGTCACCGTCACGTCGCTGTCGATAAAACCGGTCACGCTCTCGCTGAACTCAACAGTAACGTTAAAGGGACTGTTGTTCGTAGGCGATGGTTCCAGTGTTGACAGGGTAACCGTGGGACGCTCGCTGTCATAGTCCACAGAAAGCTGTGTTGCCGCCTGGCTCGTGTTGCCGGCCGCGTCGGTTCCGGCGGCCGCGTCGAGGTCTACCGTAACGGTACAGACGTCAGAATCAGGGGTCACTTCAAAGGTATAGGTGGAATCGGATATTTCCGTAAAGGAGGATGCCGTTCCGTTACCCACGGTAACATACGTCGAATATGTCGCGGCCGTGAATCCACTCACCGGCTCACCGAAATCGATGGTTACCGGAATGGGACTCGTGTTGGTGGACGAACCGGCCGTGGTCGTAATTACCGGAGCGGGAGGAGTCTGGTCCGATTCAATGGTGAAATCGACAGCCGCCTGGTTCTGGTTGCCGGCGTCGTCAGATGCCACGTTCTCGTCAATTTCAATGGTTACGGTCCCGTCTGAATCAGGTTCAATGTCAAATGTATAGACCGCGTCTCCGTCGCTTCCGCCGGTAAGTGTTTCAGAACCGTTTGTCACGGTTATATCTGCTGCATTAAAACCGTTCACGTTTTCACTGAAGGTAACGGTTATTTCGATGGGATCGGCGTTCGTTGGGTCTGATTCCGATGTCGAGATCGTAACCGTGGGGCGGGTATTATCATATTCGCGGGAAAGACTTCCTGAAGCGACGCTGGTGTTGCCCGCCCGGTCTTCAATACCGGCCTTCACGTAGAGTGAAACCGTTCCATTGGCCGAAGGCGTCAATGATACGGTATATTCCTCACCGGGAGTGACCACCGTCAGGTTGGATACCGAGCCGTTGGTAACGGAAAAATCACTTAGACCGAAGGAGATAATCGGTTCATCAAAACTCACCGTCACCGGAATGGGGCTTGAGGATGTGGGATCGGATGCCCCTGAACTCAGAGTTGCGGCAGGTGGTATACTATCATACTCAACACTCAGAGTATTAGACGCAAGATTATCTTTTGACCCGGTTCCCTGATCCTGGGCCCGTCCCGCGGGAAGGTCAATGTCGATATTGCCTTCACCGGATGGGGTCACGGGGACCGTGAAGACCTTATCATCAGAGGTTGTGACGGCACCCGCGCTACCTCCGGTAACATTCAGATCACCGGAAATAAATCCGGTTACCGGTTCACTGAAAGTCACATAAACGTTAAAAGGACTGTCATTGGTGTAACTCTCATCCGCTGATATGGAAACCGTGAGGTCTGCGGAGAGATAATCCACGGAAAGATTCGCCGAACCATTTTTAAGGGTCGGGTTCGAAGCGGATGTCACACGGTCCGCGGACAAAGAGACCGTTACGGTTGTATCGTTTGAAGAGGGAATAATTTCTATGCTGAATTCCGTGTCGGCTGTCTCGGTCTGCAGATTCGTTGCTGTTCCATTGGTTACCTGGAAATCCTCCAGGGCCAGGGTATTGACATCGATCTCTTCATCAAAGGTGACCGTAACAGGTATGGGACTGGTCGTAGCCGGGTCCGGCGCTGTTGTGGAAAGTGTGGTCCCGATCCTGGGCACAGTACCACCGCCTCCTCCACCACCGTCACATGCCGTAAAACCAGCGAGAGAAACTGTAATAATAAAATAGAGTATAATTTGAGTAAGCTTACGTGAATTCATAATCCATCCTCAAAACATTGTATTATTTATGGCAGTAAATGAACCCAGACACAGAGTACTTTACTTCCATCGCTCCATTTTGCTCTTTTCCGGAAAGACTTCCGGCCATTCCCTGTTCAAAACAGAAATTGTCCGGTTTTAGTGGAAATTTTTGTAGAAATTATACCTGTGTGGAAGGTAACGCTTAATAAAGGTCAGGAGGGACCGATAGTTATCGGTACCAGGCAAGTTTTCTGTGACATGAAACACGGGTGGACCGATAGTTATCGGTATATCCGGCAATCCATTCATGTAACAAATACAGGGTCACAGAGTACTACAGCCACAAAAATATTGACATCATGACGCGCATTCAGTATGATGTTTTTATGCGTACAACAATAACCATTGATGATGATTTGATGCAAAAGATCAAAAAGAAGGCCATGGAATCTAACAGTTCTGTTAAGGATACCGTCAACCGTCTTCTGCGCATGGGAATGGAGCAGGCCAATTCCATGCCTGAAACCGTAGAATACAGGTGTCCCGTCTATACCCTTGGCTCTCCAGGATACGCAACCATGGATAGGGCCCTGAAGATGGCCGAAGAACTTGAAGACGAAGAGATTAAACGAAAACTCCAGATGAACAAATGATCGTACCAGACATTAATATACTGATCTATGCGATCAACCGTGACAGTAAACATCACCTTAAAGCAAAAGACTGGATTGAGAAGACCTTTTCCGGAACAGAACCGGTCGGACTGGCCTGGATCGTTCTGCTCGGCTTTATCCGGATAACGACAAATGAACGGATCATTCCAAAGCCCCTTCCTTACATGGAAGCCCTGAATCTTGTGGGCCAGTGGATATCCCTGCCCGTTTCACGGATTATTCAACCCACAGATCTTCACTGGAAGATTTTCTCTGACCTGATCCAAGCAATGGGTACTGCGGGCAATACCGTTTCGGACGCTCACCTGGCCGCGCTCTGCATCGAGCACAGGGCTGTCTTATATTCCTCGGACCTGGATTTCAGCCGGTTCCCGGGACTCAGGTGGAAAAACCCGGTAGGGTGAGATTGTGCCTTACTATAGCTGTGTTAACAAGAGGGCCAAGTTAAATAATCCCTGTCCATTTTGCGAGAAATCATGTTCTCGTTCACTTTCCGGCAGGATAATAGCATATATAAGGAAAAGAGTTCTGGCCATTTTCTGTTTTGAACAGAAAATGGCCGGTAATACTCATTATTAGTATTTTAAAAATAAATTATCTCTAATATTGCATTTATCCATCAATTCAACTCACTGAATATCATCATTCTATTCTGTAAGCGGCTATATTCTTTTTACCAAACAATTTTCCAAATGTTTCAGTGCGGGTAAAAATATGATGTTTAGGGAAAAACATGAAGCCACCGGTTGCCCCCTGCTTGCTATAGACTTCAACCGGTGCTGACATCATCATGAAGTTGACAGTATTGACCAGGATGAGAGGTACGTTTTTACTGGATTCGATGATATTTGACTGTTGATAGGGCAGCTGTCATTTTGTCCCCTCTTCCTATGGGATAAGGGTGGCTAGGGGGGGTTATTGTTTGTTTTTCAGTAGTGGTAACGTAGCTGGGCAATCAGCACTGAATCATTTTCAATACGGTACACCAGCCGGTGTTCTGATGTAATTCGGCGAGACCAGTAGCCTGCAAGACTATGCTTTAATGGCTCAGGTTTTCCCAGTCCCTGGTAATGATTTCGTTTAATATCTTTTATCAGTTCATTGATCCGTTTTATTATTTTTTTGTCATTCTGTTGCCAATAACAGTAATCTTCCCACGCCAGGTCTGAAAAAACAAGTTTCATTCAGAAAGCTTCCGATTTGTGCCTTTTCCTGATTCAAGCTGATCAATGGAAGTGGAAAGACGTTTTGCATTGGCTGGACTTCTCAACAGGTACGATGTTTCATTAAGCGCTTCGTAATCTTCCAGGGAAATCATAATTACCGGGTCATTATTGCTGCGAGTTATCATGACCGGGGCATGGCTATGACAGACCTCGTCCATGGTTTTAGCCAGGTTTTTTCTCAATGCAGTATAACTGGTCGATCTCATAATAAGCCCCTTGATATTAATTAAGTACATGTACAGTATAAAGTACAGCAGCTGAGGTCAATATTTTTTTGCTGCCATTATGTTGATTTAATATTAATTATGGTGTGTATCAATAGTATGTTTTATCCCCCCGGCCACTCTTCACATCTCTCTTTATAGGGGGATAAGGTTGGGCCAGTATACATCTCATGAGATTACTTGTATCCGTTTTAGCACTTTGTGTCATTCCTTTTTCTCTTGTAGCAGAGAACTTTCCTAAGAAGATAATAATAAACGTGCGATGTACATTTCAAGGGATGTTGGAAAACTGAAAATGCGGAGCAATATCATCAAAAACAATAAAAGCAAAAGATAGAAGCGCCAGTAAAAAATTAAAAGCCACTCACGCGATTAAGGGAGCGCGCAGGGGCGTATAAATCCTACAGGGGACTTCTAACGCCTTTGAGCGCCGGTGTTGTTACTTTAGTATATATAGTGGTTGTGGAAATGTTCTTATGGCCGAGAAGCTGCTGTATGTACCGGAGATCGGTCCCGTTCTCCAGGAGATGCGAAGCAAAACTGTGACGCAGGTCATGGCAGGAGGCGTTTTTGTTAACACCGCTCTTTTCAAGGGCTCGTTTAAAGACCTTTTGCACGGTGCGGACGGTCAGCTTTTTACCCTTTTGATTGCTCGAAGTGAAAAGGTACTCATTGGGCCCGCGCCCATCAATGTATTCCTCAAGCATATCTTTCAACGATTCGGAAAACACGGTCACCCGGTCTTTCTTCCCCTTCCCCTGTTTTACGAGCAAGGTTAAACTCTCGAGTGACACACTTGAAACTTTCAGATTAACCACTTCGGAGACACGGAGACCCGAGGAATAGAGAAGTGAAATCATCAGCCGGTGCTTGATGTTATCAATTTTCTTTATTATGAGAAGGATCTCATTCCGGGTGAGCACCGTGGGGAGATGCCTCTCCTTTCGCATTCTGTTCATGAATGACAGGTCTATGTGCTTACCCAGGATATGATGGAAGTAGTATTCTATGGCAAAGCGATGAATCCGCACGGTTGAATATGAGACCTTCAGCGAATCGACAAGGAAAAGAAAGTATTTCACGGCACAATCTTCAGTGAGGTCATCTATCACGGTCTCGCAATTATCGATAAGCCAGTTATGGGCCGACAGCAACGCCGACGTGTAGGCCTTAACGGTACGACGACTGTACTTTCGCAACTTGAGACTGTTTTCATATTCAGTAAATTTGCGCGGAAGAACGCGGCGCTCCTCCTCCCGTTTTTGGGGGATGTTCACCTTCTGCCTTTTCCCGCTCTTAAGGTCTACATATAGATTTATCCCCTTCGCAAACCTGAAAAGGCATGACCTGCCGCTCATCTGCTCATGATAAAAAATCATAAGCGCCGACAGCACGGACTCGTTCCTTTCTAAACTCTTTTCTTCAATATAATACTTCACCTGCTGATCGGTCAAATAACGCGGATCTTTTCCATTGTAATAATCAGACAGGGGTTGTACATATTTTTCGTATCGGTCTTTATCCATCGCTTGTTCGCATACTCTTTATTCATATAGCTATACATGTGTTTCGTATATTGTCAATTATTTTTCGTTATAGCGAAGTACTTTTTCGCTTTTTATGCAATTTTATTGACTTGTCGTTATTATGATATAAGAATAAGTTTTCGGATAATTATAGTTATACGCTATTTTGCCGGTGAAACCAGGACATAGGTAAAAATGAAGAACAGATATATTGCACTAAACATTATTATCTTTACCCTTTTTATATCTACATTTTATTTTGGAGTTCAATACATAAGATATAAAGGTCATAATGAGTATCATCGTTCTCGAATGTATGAATATCAATTACTGGCGAATTTATATAAAGTTTTTCCTGTAAAAACTAAGCTCAACCATTTTCTTAAAACAATGAAGTTAGATAAATCTATTATAAGACAATCAAAGAATGGGACTATTACTATTGGTATTAAGCCAGAATTATTAATACCCAAAAAAGACTATAGAGATTATTCAGGTTTTTATGTAGTTTTTAAAAATTACAGATTAAAAAAGATTATGCCGGTAGGACCTGATCAAGCAGAAAACGAAATCAATATTCAACAGCTGGGACTAGATAAGCATTTTGATTATTATCAAAAGCCTGATTAAATTATTTAATAAGAAATGTTGTCAATAACTGGAAGGAAATGACTCATTATTCAATACCCTTACATTTGTTATTATGTTTCATGATCAGTATTACTATATTTTCAATACTTTTATTCAACTGGATGAAGAAATTAAAAAAAGGCAAATTTAATTTGTTTTGGATTTGCCTGCTTACTTTCTTTTTCATTTATAGCATCTTCATTGGAGTTTCTATTTATAATGATATTAGCATCCAGGTAGAATTATACAGATTTGATATAAATCAAAACGGTATTTTTGAAAAAGAAGAAATAAATAGAGAACAGGCAATAGCTTTTCAAAAAATGGTAAACGATGTTGGGAGAAACTTTTCGTTTATAACAGGAATAATTTTTTCATTTATTATATCTGTATCATTATTTATTCTTGGTATAATTATAAAAGGAATATCTAATAGTTGCAGATATAGATTAAAATGAAAGGTTCAGCCAGAAAGCCAAAACAGCGTATAACACAGCATAAGCCGCTGCGCTCCTCGGCAACTGCGTTGCCTGCGGTGCTCGGCCTGCGGCACATTGGCCCTGGCGGGCCAACGTCGGCTATGCTGAAACGTTGGTGCGCCAGGCAAAGTCTGGTGCTTCTTGTCGGGTGAAAGTCCCGACTGGGTAAG